>JAURYL010000116.1 GCA_030653935.1 Pseudomonadota bacterium | reverse complement strand
TTTGGAAAAGGGGGGTTCCCGCTTGAACCTTCTGTGGGCGGGCTGCATCCGGGGGCTACCTGGAAACGCTCGTGCTTCGTGCCATTCATGTTTCCTGAAAGCACGGCCATAACCCGGCCGGGATCAGGAAGTCTGAGGTTGATGCCAATGCTCGGCGAAGTGCGGTGCTCGTGGTTCTGCAACTGGAATGGCTGGGTGAGTGCGTCTCTTATTTTTTCGGCAACGGCCTCGGCCTGGGTCGCGACCTGGTCGGTTTCCAGACCGAGATCGGCCAGGATGACGACGAACTCGTCGCCGCCCAAGCGGGCTACGGTGTCTTCTTCCCGCACGCTGGCGCGCAGACAGTTGGCGACCTCGATCAGGAGCAGGTCACCGATGGCATGGCCCTTGGTGTCGTTCAGCTCTTTGAAGTGGTCGAGGTCGATGAGCAGGATGGCGCCGAAGCGCTGGCTGCGCGCGCTTGCGGCCAGTGCATGGTCGAGGCGATCCTGCAGGAGACGCCGGTTGGGGAGTTCGGTGAGCGGGTCATAGAAGGCCAGATTGTGGATTTCCGCCTCGGCCTTCTTGTTGCGGGAAGTGTCGGAAAAGGCGGCGACATAGTGAGTGACCTGACCAGATTCATCCATTACGGCGGTGATCGTGAGCCACTCCGGGAACACCGCGCCATTCTTGCGCCGATTCAATATCTCGCCCTGCCAGTGCCGGTCGCACTCGAGGTGGGCCCACATTTCCCGGTAGAAGGCGGCATCGTGGCGGCCGGACTTGAGTAGTTGCCCAGGATTATTGCCAACCGCCTCCCCAACGCTGTAACCCGTGATCCGGGTAAAGGCCTGGTTAACCTTGAGGATGACCTGATTGGCATCAGTGATGGCGATGGCCTCCTGTGACTCGAAGGCAATGGCGGCGACGCGGCGGTCCGTCTCTTCCTGGCGGCGCTGGGTGGTGTCGGTGTAGGTATAGACGCGGCCGATGATCCGCTCTTCCAGATAGTGGGGCTGGGTCTTCTGTTCCAGCACCTGGCCATTCGTCAATTCGAGGGTGTCCAGCGTCTCCTATCGAGCAACTCGGCGATCGCCAGGAGACGCGCCTCGAAAAGAAGTGGGTCGGCGCAGCGGCTGGCCATGGAGGCCAGGACTTCCGTGTCTTCCGCCCTCAGTTTTTTGGCTGCCGGCATGGCCATGCCGGCAGCCAAACCAAGACCATGAATGAGGTCTGCAAAAACTGATAATCCAGCAACCCCCCGGGTTTTTGAATGGCAACCCTGCTCATCCCAAGAGATACGTTGAATACCGCGCCGTTGCGTATCCGCCCCGTACCGCCTATTCCGCCTGCTCGGCGAACTCCACGTCCTCGTATAGCTCGTCGAGAGACAGCGTCACGCGGGTGTCGAGCAATGCGATCTTGTTCGTGTCGCTGATCGGTTCCAGCACCCAGCGGCCCTCCTCGCCGCGGCGGAACAGGTCGATATGGCGGCGGTTCTGTTCTACCAGCAGGTATTCCCTCAGGGTGTCGATCGCGCGGTACTGCTCGAACTTGAAACCGCGGTCGTAGGCGGCGGTGGAATCCGAGAGCACTTCCACGATCAGGCTGGGGTGTCGCTTGGCGGTATCGGCTTCCGGGGTCTTGTCGCGGGGGTCGCAGGTCACCAGCACATCCGGGTAGAACACCGCGTCGGCGGCGTCGACGCGCAGCTTCATGTCGATGAGAAAGACGCGACAGGGCGTGCCGCGCAGTGCGGAACGCAATCCGATGGCCAGATTGCCGTTGATGATGTTGTGCGTTGAGCTTGCGCCTTCTCTGCCGAATACTTCACCAGCAACGTATTCGTGGCGTTCGGCTTGCCTGGCTTCCCAGGCCATGTAGCCGTCGAGGTTGAAGTGTGGCGCGGGTTGCGGCAGGCCCATGAACCTGGACTCCTTGGTTGAACGCGTCTGATCGGTAGCGCGGTGTTATTGGCTTGCCCTGGCATGCCGGCAAGGATGCCGGCGCTACATGGCTCTCGTGGGTAAGACGGCGCAAAAGTATAGCCGCGTCTCCAGGCCCTACGCCCGATACACCTCTTCCATGATTTCGATGAAGCGCCGCGCCTGCGGCGAGAGGAAGCGGCCGCGGCGCATGACCAGGCCGTAGCTGCGTTTGGGGAAGTATTTGCCGAGTGGAATGCTGACCAGTTTTTCCGCACCGGTGAGGCAGATGTCGGTGACGATGGAGATGCCCATGCCCAGTTCCACGTATTTCTTGATGACTTCCCAGCCACCGGCTTCCAGGGTGACTTCGAAGGTCAGGTTGTGTTGCTGGAACACGTATTTGACGATGCGCCAGGTGGACAGGTGCGCCGGCGGCAGGATCAGGCCGAAATGGCTGACGTCTTCCAGGGTGACTTCCTCGCCCGAGGCGGATTTTGCCGCCAGTGGGTGGTCGAGCGGGGTGATCAGGACCGGGTCGTAGCTCACCACCGGCTGGTATTCGATGTCTTCCGGGACTTCCAGCATGGAGCCGACGGCGAAGTCGATCTCGTCGGAACGCAACATCTTGAGGCCGTCGCGGCCGGTGACGTTGTGCATCTTCAGGTGCACCTTGGGATAGGCCACCACGAAGCGGTGCACCGGTTCCGGCAGGGTGTAGAGGATGGTGGACTCGCCGGCGCCGATGTTGAGGTCGCCCGATTCCAGCTTGCCGAAGTGGGCGGCGAAACTTTCCTGCAGCTTGTCTATACCATCTACCAGAGGCTCGGAAAGTTGGTAGAGCACCTCGCCCTCCGGGGTCAGTTTGAGGTGGGGGCCGCGCCGCTCGAACAGCACCACTTCAAGTTCTCGTTCAAGTGCCTGAATCTGCAAGGAAACCGAGGGTTGCGACAGGAACAGTTTTTCCGCCGCCTTCGAGATGCTGCCGCAGCGGACGACCTGATAGAAGGCGCGTAGCTGCTTGAGGCGGTTATTCTTGTAGTAGAGCTGGGTGTCGGAGGGCATGGGCGTTGCGCTCGGTAGGCTGTTTGTGCATTGCATCATTAATACAGCCAATGTTCAAGATTGAAATTATTGGCCGGTCACATGGGTGTCATATCCATACACTGTGCACCGCACCATTTAAGGATTTAATGGTCTTTAAGTTTCTGGCCGAACGGTTCCGGGAAAAGGAGTAACGGTGGATACGATTGTGGGCGTGGCGATGGCGGGGGGCTTCATGGCGATCCTGGGCGGTGCCTTGGCCTGGCTCCTGTCCTTCGCCAACAAGCGCCTTTATGTCTACGAAGACCCGCGCATCGGCGAGGTCGAGGAGATGCTGCCCAAGTCCAATTGTGGCGCTTGCGGCACCGCCGGCTGTCGCAACTTCGCGGAGCAGGTGGTGGCGGGGCAGATTCTGCCTGCCAAGTGCACGGTCAATTCCCCCGATATGAATGCGTACATCGCCGGTTTTCTCGGCGTGGCGATGGGCGAAGTGGAAAAGCAGGTGGCGCGTCTGGCCTGTGCCGGCGGCAGCCATGTCGCCAAGATGCGCGCCAGTTACAAGGGTTTGAATACCTGCCGCGCGGCGGCCACCGTCTCCGGTGGCGGCAAGGCTTGCGCCTGGGGCTGTCTGGGCCTGGCGGATTGCGAGGTGTCGTGCGAGTTCGACGCCATCGTCATGGATCAATACGGCCTCCCGGTGGTGGATGCCGACAAATGCACGGCCTGCGGCGATTGCGTCGAGGTGTGCCCGAAGGACCTGTTTTCCTTGCAGCCGGTGAGCCACAAGCTCTGGGTGGCCTGCAAGAGCCGGGCGGATGGTGATATTTCCGAAGCGCAATGCGCGGTGGCTTGTACCGCCTGCGGCAAGTGCGTGATGGACGCCGCTCCCGGTCTGATCCGCCTGGACAACAACCTGGCGGTGGTCGACTACGCCCTGAACCCCTTGGCGTCTCCCGTGGCAATCGAACGCTGCCCCACCGGGGCCATCGTCTGGCTGGAAGGCAAGCAGCCTTTGAGCGGGCGTGAAGCCAAGAAGATCATCCGCAAAGCGGCGCTCCCCGTGGACGCCAACGTTGTCTGAGAGGCATTTCCAAATGATCAAGAACCCCATCTCCAAACTCCTCGGCCACATGCATCTCATGGAGCCGGGTACCGCCGCCAAGGCCACCACCAAGAAAGTGAAGTATCCCGGTGTGCGCGACGCCATCGATGGCAACACCGCCGTGATCCTGGTCGAGCGCGAAGCCTCCGACGCCGCCGGCGCCTACCCCATCACGCCCTCGACGCAGATGGGCGAATACTGGGCCGAGGCCGCCGCCGCCGGCCATGTGAACATGTCCGGCCGGCCGCTGATTTTCCTGGAGCCGGAATCCGAGCACGCGGCGGCCGGTGTCACCGCCGGCATGTCGATGACGGGTTTGCGCGCGGTGAACTTCACCTCCGCCCAGGGCCTCGCCTTCATGCACGAGTCGCTTTACGCCGCCGTCGGCAAGCGCCTGCCCTATGTGCTCAACCTGGGTTGTCGCGCCATCACCAAGGCCACGCTCAACGTGCATTGCGGCCATGACGATTACCACTGCGCCGACGACACCGGCTTCATCCAGGTGTTCGCCAAGAACGCGCAGGAAGCCGCCGACCTCAACCTGATCGCGCGCAAGACCGCCGAGCTGTCGCTGACCCCGGCGATGGTGGCGATGGACGGCTTTCTCACCACCCACCTGATCGAGCCGGTGCTGGTGCCGGAGAAGGAACTGGTGGCCGAATTTCTGGGACGCCCGGATGATCTGATCGACACCCCGACCCCGGCGCAGGAAATGATCTACGGGCCGAAGCGCCGCCGCGTGCCGGTGCTCTGGGACATGGATTCGCCCATGGTGTCCGGCGCCGTCGCCAACCAGGACGCGCACATGCAGGCCACCGCCGCGCAGCGTCCGTATTTCTTCGACCACATTCCGGCGCTGATGGATCAGTGCATGGCCGAGTACTTTGATCTGACCGGCCGCCATTACAGCCGTGTCGATACTTATCTCTGTGACGATGCCGACTACCTGATTTTCGGCATGGGCTCGATGTGCGTGCAGGCGGCGGCCGTCGCCGACTGGCTGCGGGAAAACCGCAAATTGAAAGTGGGCGTGGTCAACCTGACCTGTTTCCGCCCCTTCCCCGGCGACTTGCTGGGCAAGATTCTCAAGGGCAAGAAAGGCGTTGCCGTGCTGGAACGCACCGACCAGCCGCTGTCCGAAGATCTGCCGCTGATGCGCGAAGTGCGCGCGACCATGAGCAAGTGCATGGAAAACGGGGCGGATGCAGAGTTTCGGCGAAGCCAAAACTCTACAGACGCCAATGCCTATCCCGGCTACGCCGTCTACGCTTCCGCCAAGGACATGCCGCGCCTTTACTCCGGCTGCTACGGCCTGGGTTCGCGCGACCTGCAACCGGAGGGGCTGGTCGCGGCGGTCGAGAACATGCTGGAGGGTGGCAAAGGCGAAAAGGCGGGCGCGCACAAGAAGTTCTACTACCTCTCCATCGATTTCCTCCGCGACAAGGCGGCCAATCCCAAGCAGGAGATCCATCAGGAGGAACTCCTCGCCGCCTATCCGAAGATCAAGGAACTGGCGTTGCGCGGTTCGGAGAACCCCAACCTGCTACCGAAACAGGCCATTGCCGTGCGTATGCACTCGGTCGGCGGCTGGGGCGCGGTGACCACCGGCAAGAACCTGGCCATGACCCTGTACGAGCTGCTCGGCTGGGACATCAAGGCCAACCCGAAGTACGGTTCCGAGAAGAAGGGCCAGCCCACCACCTACTTCCTGTCCGCCGCGCCCGAGCCGATCCGCGTCAACTGCGAATACACCCAGGTCGATGTGGTGCTCTCGCCCGACCCGCAGGTGTTCCTGCACACCAACGCGGCAGCCGGTCTCAAGAAGAATGGCGTGCTCATCATCCAGAGCAACCTGCCGGATGCCGCCGCCGTCTGGGCCACCTTCCCGATCCACGCGCAGAAGTACATCGCCGGCAACGACATCAAGGTGTTCTATCTGGACGCCTTCACCATCGCCCGCGAGGAATCCTCCAACCCCGACCTGCAACTCAGAATGCAGGGCATCGCCTTCCAGGGCGCCTTCTTCCACGCCTCGGATGTGCAGCAGCGCGCCGGCCTGACTGAGGAAACCCTGTTCAAGGCCATCGAAAACCAGCTCAACGACAAGTTCGGCAAGAAGGGCAAGCGCGTGGTGGACGACAACCTGCGCGTGGTCAAGCGCGGTTACACGGAAATCCACGAGATTCCCGCCGAGGCGAAAAAGATCGGCGCGCGCGAACCCGCCGGCTTCAAGGCCACGGCGTCGCTGCCCATCATGTTGAAGCGCCTGCCGGAAAACGACGGCGCGCTGAGCAAGACCGCCGATACCCATCGTTTCTGGGAACAGACCGGCAATTTCTATATTTCCGGCAAGGGTTCCGACAACCTCGCCGACCCGTTCATGGGCATGGCGGTACTGCCGGCGATGACCGGTGTCTATCGCGACATGACCCAGATCCGCTTCGAACATCCGGTGTGGATCGCGGAAAACTGCACGGCCTGTGGCAACTGCTACACGCAATGCCCGGACTCCGCCATTCCCGGCCTGGTCTCCACAGTGGGCGACGTGCTGGGCACCGCCATCAGCAACATCGAAATGGGCGGCCGCATCACCCGCTTCCTGCGCAAGGGCGCTCGCGCCATCGAGAAGAAGCTGCGCGGCGTGCTGGAAAAAGACGGCCTCGACGTGCGCGCCCTGCTCAAGCGGGCGATTGAAGACGCCATGCATGAGGATGCCAGTCAGGGCAACGCGGTGATGGAGGAGGAATACCACCTCCTGGAGAAGGAAATCGGCGAGTTCCAATTCGCCACCACCAAGCCTTACTGGACCAACAAGGAAAAGAAAGGCAAGGGCAGCGGCGGCCTCTTCTCCATCACCGTCAATCCCTACACCTGCAAGGGCTGCGCCCTGTGCGTGGCGGTGTGTGACGACGACGCATTGAAGATGGTCACCCAGACCGACGACAGCATTGTGCAACTGCGCCGCGAATGGGATTTCTGGCTCGACCTGCCGACCACCCCCGCGGAATTCAGCCGCATCGACGACCTCGACGAGAAGATCGGCGCCCTGGAAACCCTGCTGCTGGACAAGAAGAACTACGGCAGCATGGTCTGCGGCGACGGCGCCTGCCTGGGCTGCGGCGAGAAAACCGCCATCCATATCTTCACCAGCACGGTCACCGCCTTGATCCAGCCGCGTGTCGCCCGTTTCGTGGAAAAGCTGGACGGCCTCATCGACGGCCTGGAGAAGCATCTGCGCATGAAGCTCACCGAATCGGTGAACCTGTCCGACACCGGCGCCATGATGCGCGCCGTGGCCGCCTATGAAGCCAAACCGGAGGGCGGCGACCTGACCCTGGCCAATTTGTCGGAAAGCCTGATGGCCGACCAGATGGCGCAGCCGATCGACCCGCAATGGTTGAAGTGGGTGACGCAATTGCTGGCGCGCCTGAAAGACCTGAAATGGCGCTACGTGGAAGGCCCGACCAAGCGCGGCCGCGCCGAGATGGGCATCGTCAATTCCACCGGCTGCACCTCGGTGTGGGGCGCCACGTTCCCGTACAACCCCTACCCGTTCCCCTGGACTTCGCACCTGTTCCAGGATTCGCCCTCGGTGGCGATGGGCCTGTTCGAGGGCCACATGACCAAGATGGCGGACGGCTTCAAGGCCGTGCGCATGGCGGAACTGGAACTGAACGGGGGTTACAACCCGGTCGTGCATGACGCCGAGTTCACCTACTTCAACTGGGAGAAATTCTCCGAGGAAGAATGGCATCTGTGCCCGCCCGTGGTCTCGGTCGGTGGTGACGGCGCCATGTACGACATCGGCTTCCAGAACCTGTCCCGTGCCCTGATGACCGGTATGCCGGTGAAGATTCTCGTGGTCGACACCCAGGTCTATTCCAATACCGGCGGCCAGGCCTGCACCTCCGGCTTCATCGGCCAGGTGGCGGACATGTCGCCCTACGGCAAGAAGGACCACGGCAAGAAGGAGATCCGCAAGGAAATCAGCGTCATCGGCATGGCGCACCGTTCCGCCTTCGTCGCTCAGAGCGCCATTTCCAGCCCCACGCACCTGATCGAGAGCTACATCGACGGCCTCAATTCCCGCCGCCCGGCGCTGTTCAATATCTACGCCGTGTGCCCGCCGGAACACGGCGTCGGCGACGATACCTCGGTGGAACGCTCGAAGCTGGCGGTGGAATCGCGCGCCTACCCGCTGTTCCGCTACGACCCCGACCAGGGCACCACCTTCAGCGAATGCGTCAGCCTGGAAGGCAACCCGGAGATGGATGCCGAGTGGCCCACCTACACCCTGACCTATCTGGAAGAGGACGGCAGCGAGAAGAAAATGGAACTGGCCATGACCTTCGCCGACTTCGCCCTGGGCGAGGGCCGCTTTGCCAAGCAATTCCGCAAGGCGCCGCCGGACACCTGGAATGACGACATGGTGCTGCTGAGCGATTTCCTGAAGCTCGGCGTTGACGACCGCGACGGCAGGTTCCCCTACATCTGGGCGGTGGACAAGAAGCAGCACCTGATGCGCGTGATCGTCTCGGCGGAACTGGTGAACTCCTGCGAGGAACGGCAGCAGTTCTGGCAGCAGTTGAAGGACGTGGCCGGCCTGAATACGCCCGAGGTGGACGAGAAGGCCATCGCCGAGCGGGCGCGCGCCGAGTTGCTGGGCGAAATCAGCGCCAGCCTGGCCGGCTTCGGCACCGGTGTCGTAGCGCAGGCGTCCTCGCCTGCCCCCGCCGCAAAGACAGGCGAGACGCCCGCGCCACAGGGTGACGGGGTCTACATCGACACGCCGGAGTGCACCGCTTGCGACGAGTGCACCACGATCGCACCGAAGACCTTCGCCTACAACAGCGACAAGAAAGCCATCGTCATCAACCCGCAGGGGACGAAGTTCGCCGATCTGGTCAAGGCCGCCGAGAAGTGCACCTCCGGCTGCCTGCATCCCGGCACGCCCTGGAACATGAGCGAGCCGAACATCGACAAGCTGATCGCCCGGGCGGCGAAGTACAACTGAGGCTATCGAGAGATGAGTCACGTAGGTTGGGCAAAGCGAAGCGTGCCCAACAACCGCACGCCGTACCTGTTGGGCACGCTTCGCTTTGCCCAACCTACGACTAAGCTGTCATGAGCCTGTTTCCCTTCTTCAAAAACAACACATTCGCGCGCGGGGTTCACCCCGACGCGAACAAGAGCACTGCCGGCAGTCCGATTCGTCGGATGCCGTTTGCGTCGCGCATGATCCTCCCCCTCGTGCAACACATCGGTAAGCCGGCAGTGCCCCTTGTTCGGGCCGGCGAGGAGGTCGTCCGTGGCCAACCCATAGCAAAGGCCGACGGTTTTCTGTCGGTCCCCATTCATGCGCCCGCCGATGGCGTCATCGACTCCATTGAACTGAAACCCTCCGCGCGCGGCCCCTGGGTCGAGTCCATCGTCCTGCGCGTGTACGAGGGCTCCACCCAGGAAGTCGGCTGGAGCCATCCGCGCGACATCGACGCGATGGAACCCCAGGAGATTCTGCAAGCCATCCAGGACAGCGGCATGGTCGGCCTCGGTGGCGCGGCCTTTCCCAGCCACGCCAAGCTGGCGGTGCCGGAAGGAACGAAGATCCACACCCTGGTGGTGAACGGCTGCGAGTGCGAGCCCTACCTCACCTGCGACCACCGTCTGATGCTGGAATACCCGGAAGACCTCATGACCGGCATTCGCCTGGCCATGAAGTCGGTCGGCGCCAAGCGCGCCATCATCGGTGTGGAAGACAACAAGATGGACGCGGTGGCGGCCATTCAGGCCGCGATTGAAAAACTCGGCCCGGCCGATGGCGGCATCACGGTCCAGGCGGTGCCGACCAAATATCCGCAGGGCGCGGAAAAGATGCTGGTTAAGTCGTTGCTGGGGGTGGAAGTCCCGGCTGGTGGCCTGCCCATGCACATTGGCGTGGTGGTCAACAACGTCGGCACCCTGGCGCTGCTCGGCAGCCTGTTGCCCGAGGGCAAGGGCATGACTGAGCGCGTCGTCACCGTCACCGGCCCCGGCATCAGGAAGCCCGGCGATTACTGGGTGCCCCTGGGCACGCCGATGCGCACGGTGCTGAAATGGGCCGGCGCGCAGGATGCCAGCGAACAGGAAATCATCCTCGGCGGCCCGATGATGGGCCAGGCCGTCGCTTCGCTCGACGTGCCGGTGACCAAGGGCGTCTCCGGCATCCTGGTATTCGACAAGCTGCGGGTCGAAAGCGACCGCAAAATCTGGCCCTGCATCAAGTGCGGCGAGTGCGTGAAGGTCTGCCCGATGGGCCTCAATCCTTCCATGCTCGGCATGCTCGCCGGGCGCCGAGAATATGAAGAGATGGGCGCCCACTATCATCTGGGCGACTGTTTTGAATGCGGTTGCTGCACCTATGTCTGTCCTTCCCACATCCCCCTGGTCCAGCAGTTCCGCGTGGCCAAGGGCATTCTGCGGGGGAAGGCGACCTGAGTCGCCGTTCGTCCGTACACTCCTTTTAGCTCTTCAAGCCAAGCCCATGAAACTCACCCTGACCCGCGAATTCATCACCGATGCGCTCTCGTTCTCCGTTCTCGACCCCAAGGTGCGCGCGCTCTATGACCTGTGCTTCATGTGTCGGCACCACATGCGCAACGAGATCGTGGTCGACAAACTGCGTTTGATCACGCGACTGCACAGCACGTACCTATACAACGATTCGCCGGCCTGGCCGGGCAAGCCATTCTCCGCCGAGGCCGCCGCGCACAGCTTGTCGCAGTCGCCAGTGGACCACTGGTTTGGCGCGCTCTCCACCGCCGAGCAACTCGATTCCGGCTTGCTTCTGGAGTTGCACAAGCGCTTGATGGGGGTGTTCGACGACATCAACGAAGAGGCGGCGCGTTCGCTGGCCTCGAAGTACCTGCACTTCCATTTCCCGGAACTGTTCTACGTCTACGACAGCCGCATCGCCAGCGCGCTCGCCTTGCTCATGGAAGGCGATTGCGGCTTTCTGGCGCTGGCCGATTTCGATTTCGCCTATGGCCGTTTCCATGCCTGCTGCCGCAAACTCACCGAGCGCATCACGCCGCTGGTCGGACGTGCCTTGAGCCCGCGCGAACTGGATCGCGTGCTGCGTGCCTGGCTGGACATGGAAGGGGCAAGGGGCAAGGGGCAAGAGGCAAGATACGAGACCGACGCCTTTCCTTGCACCTTGTCCCTTGCCTCTTGCACCTGAATCCCATGACCGCACGCATCGAACTGCGCACCTCGCCCCATGTGGTGAAGGGCTCCAGCGTCGAACGCATCATGTTCCACGTGGTGCTGGCGCTGCTGCCCATCGCTGCCTTCTCGGTCTGGCAATACGGGCTTTCCGCGCTGGCCTTGATCGTTACCATCACGCTTACCTGTCTGGCCAGCGAGCGCCTGTTCAACCGCCTGAGCGGCCAGTACAGCACCCTGTCGGACTGGAGCGCGACCATCACCGGCCTGCTCCTGGCGCTGACCCTGCCGCCGTCGTTCCCACTATGGATGGGCGCGGTCGCCGGTTTCATGGCCATCGCCCTGGGCAAGGCGCTGTTCGGCGGCATCGGCTACAACGTGATGAATCCGGCCCTGGTCGGCCGCGCCTTCGTCCAGGCGGCGTTCCCGGTCGCCATCACCACCTGGGTGCCGGCCTTCGCGCCGAATCGCTTCAGTGAATTCGTACCGACCACGTTCACCGCGCCGTTGATGACTCCGCCCGACGTCTCCGCCTGGGCAAAATCGGCGCTGGATGGCTTCACCGGCGCCACGCCGCTGGCGCGCTGGAAATTCGACAACGTGCTGGCGACGCCACACGACTTTCTCAGCGGCGCGGTCACCGCCTCGGCGGGGGAAACCTCGGCCATCCTGATCCTGCTCTGCGGTGCCTATCTGGCCATTCGCAAGTTCATGGACTGGCGCATTCCGGTGGCAATACTCGGCAGCGCCGCGCTCACCGCGCTGTTGTTCCAGATGATCGACCCGGCGCGCTACCCCGACCCGCTGTTCGTGCTGCTCTCCGGCGGCATGATGCTCGGCGCGGTGTTCATGGCCAGCGACATGGCGACTTCGCCGGTGACCCCGAAAGGCGTGTGGATCTACGGCACCCTGATCGGCGTGGTGACGGTGATGATCCGCTACTTCGGCGGCCTCACCGAGGGTGTGATGTACGCCATCCTGCTTGGCAACGCCCTGGCGCCGCTGATCGACCAGGTGACGCAGCCCAAGGTGTTCGGCGAGGTGAAGACAATCAAGGGGAAGGGCGCATGAATCACATGACAAGCCGCGCGCCCTCAACTCCCCCCTTTATCAAAGGGGGGCCGGGGGGGATTTGTTCGCGCATCCAGGTATCACCTGCTGCTAAATCCCCCCCCGCCCCCCTTTGGAAAAGGGGGGAGTGTTCCACCGAGGTGCGCACATGAACGCCGCGTCTGTGAACCCCAGCCAACCCACCACCCCCAGCGCCGCCATGATTCGCACCCTCGGCCTGGTGGCGACCGTGTGCGGCATTCTCATCGTCTCCACCTACGAAGGCACCCTGGAAGCGGTGGCCACCAACAAGAAACTGGCCCTGGAACGGGCGGTATTCAAGGTCATCCCCGGCGCTTCCAGCGTCAAGGAGTTTGTCGTCAGCAGTGGCGGCGTGCAGCCGGCCGGGAACGGCGTGCCGGAAGGCGCGGTGAAACTCTATGCCGCCTATGACCAGGCCGGTGCCCTCAAGGGTCTGGCCGCCGAGGGCGCGGCCAAGGGTTACGCCGACACGGTGCGGGTGCTCTATGCCTACGACCCGGAAAAACAGGCCATTACCGGCATCGGCGTGGTTTCCATGCGCGAGACGCCGGGCATCGGCGACAAGATCCATACCGACGCGGCGTTCCTGAAGAACTTCGAGGCACTCGACGTCAAACTGAGCGCCGACCTGAAATCGCTGGCCAACGCCGTCAAGGTGGTGAAGCACGGCAGCAAACAGAACCCCTGGGAGATCGACGCCATCGCCGGCGCCACGGTGACCTGCAAGGCGGTGGGCAAGGGCATCAACGAGAGCGCGAGGAAACTGCTGCCGCTGCTGGTGCCGAATCTCGACAAACTGAAGGCGAGTGAGCCCGCGTCCCCCACACCGCATGCCGAAGCGTCCCCCCCTTTATCAAAGGGGGGACAGGGGGGATTTGACAGCGGCAGCGCTTCCTCCCAACGGCTAAATCCCCCCCAGCCCCCCTTTGAGAAAGGGGGGAGCAGGGCATCGTTCCATGCAAAGGGAGCTTCATCATGATCCCCGGCCAGAAACAACTCTCCAGCCTCGAAGAACTGCTCGAAGGCATCTGGAAACAGAACCCGGTGTTCGTCATGGTGCTGGGCATGTGCCCGGTGCTGGCGGTTTCGGTCTCGGCGGTGAACGCCTTGAGCATGGGCCTGGCGACGCTGTTCGTGTTGCTCGGTTCCACCCTGCTGGTGTCGCTGCTGCGCAATGTCGTGCCGCGAGAGGTGCGCATCGCCACCTACATCCTGATCATCGCCACCTTCGTCACCGTCGTGGATTACCTGATCCAGGCCATCAGCCTGGCGGTGTATGACGCGTTGGGTGCTTTCATCCAGCTCATCGTGGTGAACTGCATGATCCTCGGCCGTGCCGAGGCGCATGCCTCGAAGAACCCGCCGGGGCGGGCGTTGCTAAACGCCCTCGGCATGGGTGTCGGCTTCGCCATCGGCTTGTTCGCCATCGGCGCGGTGCGGGAAATCCTCGGCGCCGGCAAGCTGTTCGGTTTCGCCTTGTTCGGGCCGGATTTCCAGCCCTGGGTGATCATGGTGTTGCCGCCCGGCGGCTTCTTCGTGCTCGGCGCCTGGCTGTTGCTGTTCAACTGGCTGAACAGTCGCAAGGCCACGCCGGTCAAACCTGTGGAGGGACACGCTCATGTCTGAATCCCTGTCGCAAATCTTCATCGGCACCCTGCTCGCCAACAACCTGGTGTTGGCCATGTTCCTCGGCCTGTGCCCGTTCCTCGGCGTCTCGGCGCGCCTCAACACCGCGTTGCCGATGGGTGCGGCGACCACTTTCGTGATGCTGGTGGCCAGCCTCTGCGCCTTCGGCCTCAACTGGCTGGTGACCACTTTCAACCTGGAGTTTCTGCGCCTGATTGCCTACATCGTGATCATCGCCTCGGCGGTGCAACTGGTGGAGATGGTGCTGAAGAAGTACAGCCCGGTGCTGTTCCGGGCGCTGGGCATCTATTTGCCGCTGATCACCACCAACTGCGCCGTATTGGGTGTGGCCCTATTCCAGACCGCGCGCGATTACGACTTTCTCCAGTCGGTGACCTTCGCGGTGGCCGGCGGCGCCGGTTTCACCCTGGCCCTGCTGCTGATGGCCGGCCTGCGCGAGCGCCTCAACCTCGCCATCGTCCCCAACGTGGTGCAGGGGACCGCCCTGTCACTGATGCTCGCCGGCCTGCTCTCGCTCGCCTTCATGGGTTTCGCCGGCCTGGGAGCGGGAGAATGAGACGATTTCGGATTTGCGATTTCGGATTTCGGATTTGAAGTCCGCGCGCTTGCGCGCGCCCGAAATCCGAAATCCGAAATCCGAAATCCGAAATCCGAAATCCGAAATCAAATGACCTACCTCATCACCATCGCCCTGATCCTCGGCATCGGCCTCATCGGCATCGGCGTCGACCGTCTTTACCGCGGGTTTGCCAGAAAAAACCCGCAACTCGGCCCGTTTCGCAACAGCGACAAGGGTTGCGGTTCGTGTACCGCCGGCAGTGGCTGTAGCGGGAAAAGTTGTTCCTCGTGACCGGCGGGCCAGCCAGGTTCAACCGCTCCAGGGATTGATGACTTCGAGCCCGGGGTAAGCGAAGTCCTTGACGTTGCGGGTGACCAGCTTCATCCCGGCATGCAGTGCCTGGGCGGCAAGGAGGCTATCGACGGCGGGTATCGGCCGCCCCATCTCTGCCTGTAGACATCCCCAGCGTTGGGCCACGGCCGCGTCGATCAGCAACACCCGGCCACGGAAAAACACCGGTAGGTCGTTCTCCAGCCAGTCGCGCAATTGCAATTTCTTGTCGCCGTCGGCGAGTGTTTCGATGCCTTTGCGTAATTCGCCCAGGGTCAGCACGCTGATATAGAGGCTGTCCGGCCGACGTTGCCGCATCCAGGCCACGACATCCGGATGGGGTGATTTGCGGCGTAGTTCGGAAAGGACATTGGTATCGATGAGATAGCTCAAAGCGATACCTCGCGAGTGAGGCTCGGGTCGCGGCTGAATTCAGGCTCATCCAGACCGAACAAGGGCGAGCGGCGCATGAAATCCACCAGCGATTCATTGCCGCCGGTCAGCCGCTCATAGTCACTGCGCGAGAGCAGCACGGCCACGGAACGGCCATGCCAGGTGATGTCCTGCGGGCCTTCCTGTTCGGCCTGGCGCACGACCTCGCTCAAGCGGGCTTTGGCTTCCTGTATCTGCCACATGTGCATATGTTCCTCGTTTCAATCTGACTAGTATGGTCAGTTTAGCTTGCAAACGAAGAAAGCGCGTGCAACCAGCTGCTCAGCCGCCGCCCTACAGCTCGGTAGAAAACGGCACGGCAAGCCGGGTGGTCTTGTCGATGTCCACGGTCATCACCCATTCGCGGCGGCCGCTGACGCAGGTGGGGAGGGTGACCTGGGCGCGGAATACGCCGTCTTTGTCCGGGCGCAGGGTGTAGAGGTTGAAGCCCATGTTCATGTCCACCATCGTGAAGCTGGCCTGCACCTGATCGGCGCCGGCGACTTTTACCCAGACCTGAAACGGTTGCAGTGTCTTGCGCTTGTCGCCGAGGCCGACGGTGATGGAACGGCCGCCGATTTGCGTGGCGCAGCCGGCGGCCGGGGTGGGGCAGGGCGATGGAGCAAATCCCGCTTCCAGTCATGGAACGGGGTGAACTGCTGTGCGTGCATGATCTACCTCCATTTGATGGCAGGTTCTGGCGCCTGCCTTGATCGTGCGAGTTGGGACTACATGGCCGAATGTATTAGAGGTTGGGCTGAGGTACGCGGCCCAACATGGTAGCGGTGATCGAAGGACCGGCGGTTTGATTCGGGGTACGGCGCAGGCCGCCTCACCTCGCCAGGCCTGGACTGCTATTCTTCGTTCGTCCTCATTGCCACCCATGTCATGACCATCGATCCCGCCACCGAACGTGCATTGCGCTTGTTCCTGGAGCAAGCCGGCGCGAGCTATGACGTGGCGGGCGCCTACCTGTTCGGCAGCCGCGCCCGGCAAACCCACCGAGCGGACAGCGATGCCGACGTGGCGGTGTTGCTGCGCGGCGAACATCAACGGTTTCTCACGACCAAACTGGCGATGGCGGATATCGCGTTCGATGTATTGCTGGAAACCGGCATCGATATTTCCCCCATGCCGATCTGGCTGGACGAATGGGAACACCCGGAAACCGGGGACAACCCGCGCTTGCTGGAAAACATTGCCCGTGAGGGGATACGCCTGTGAGAGAAGCTGATGCGCTGTTGAACAAGGCTGACAGGGCGTGTGCATCGGCGCGGGTGTTATTGGACCTGGGTGATGTGGATGGCGCATGCAATCGCGCACTATAGAACAGCTCACCGTCCATGCGGACTACATAGAGATCGAGGAAGCCGGCCTTCTGGATGGCCTTTCTGTCCACGGCCTCGTCGGCGTGTGGCGCGCAGGCGGTCAGGCTGAGCGCGATGAGCCCGGCGTATCGTGTCGTGGCTTTCCGGCGCATGAGCATTTCCCATGAAAAATGAGTGGAGCAAATTCATGCGCGATGGTTCGCGGCAGGTTCGGTTGTAGCGCGAACGCGCTTGCCCGTGAACGCCACTTTGCGGGCCGGATACGCCGGCCTGAACAGGAACTGGGGGCTGCTGGCGCTTGGGCTGTGCGAAGTTGGCCGCTGAGGAGCAACAGAAAAAACAGCGGGGATCGGCTAATCCACGTGGGTACTCGGCCACCTGAGACGCTGAGTTCGATTTGCTACGGAAGTTCAGGCAGGGGGCGACGACCGTCTCTTTCTTGGACTGAAATGAGGTTTCTATAGACGGGACTGAATGTCAGAAATGTCCTGCCAGCAGTCTTTCGTCTGTTGTGCGTGGCCGCTGGCCCATGGCTCCAACCTAATAATCAGGCCTCGTCCTACCAGGTAGCGTGAATACAATGCGCGCTTGGCTTTGATCGGCTATTCGTAACAACGAGAACATGACCCCAACCAACTTCCAGCAACTCGCCAACTTCATCTGGTCCGTGGCCGACCTGCTACGCGGCCCTTACCGTCCTCCTCAATACGAGCGGGTGATGCTTCCGCTCACGGTGTTGCGTCGCTTTGATTGGGTGCTGGAGCCTACCAAGGAGGCCGTGCTCAGAAGGCACGCGGAGCTCACGGCCAAGGGGCAACCCAACATCGATGCCATCCTGAACAATCTGGCCAAGGATGAAGATGGCAAGCCGCTGGGTTTTCACAATCACAGCCAACTCGATTTCCGCAAGCTCAAAGGCGACCCGGACAACATTGGCCGCCACCTCGCCGACTACATCAACGGTTTCTCCGAGAACATCCGCAAAATCTTCGAGCGCTTCGAGTTCGAGAAGGAAATTGAAAAGCTCGAAGAAGCCAACCGCCTCTATCAGGTCGTTGCGCAATTCGCCGAGATGGACTTGCATCCCAAGCGGGTGGACAACATCACCATGGGCCTGGTGTTCGAGGATCTGATCCGCCGCTTCAATGAAGCCGCCAACGAAACGGCCGGTGACCACTTCACCCCGCGCGAGGTCATCCGGCTCATGGTCAACCTGCTGCTGGAACCCGATACCAAGGTGCTCACACAGGAAGGAATCATCGTCACCATCTGCGACCCGGCTTGCGGCACCGGTGGCATGTTGGCCGAGGCGCAGAACTGGATTCGCGCCCATAACGAGCACGCCACCGTCAAGGTTTACGGCCAGGATTACAACCCGCGCTCTTACGCTGTGGCCGCTTCCGACCTGCTCATCAAGGGTCACAAGGACAGCCAGGTCGCACTTGGCAATACGCTCACCGATGATCCTTTTCCTAACAATCATTTCGACTATCTGCTGGCCAACCCGCCTTTCGGGGTGGACTGGAAGGCCGAAAAAAAGATCATCGACCTCTGGCCCAACTTCCGTGGCTATAACGGCAAGCTGCCGCGCATCAACGATGGCGCCTTGCTCTTCCTGCTCTACATGATGAGCAAGTTTCAGGGCTACGTGCCCGGCAAACGAGAAAAGCCCGGTTCGCGCACGGCCATAGTCTTCAATGGGTCACCCCTGTTCACCGGCGGCGCTGGCAGTGGTGAGAGTGAAATCCGCCGCTGGATCATCGAGCGCGACCAATTGGAAGCCATCGTCGCGCTGCCCGAGCAGATGTTCTACAACACCGGTATCGGCACTTTTATCTGGGTAGTCACCAACCGCAAGGCAGCCCACCGCAAGGGCAAGATTCAACTTATCGACGCCCGCGAACGCTGGTCGCCGATGAAACGCAGCCTGGGGGACAAGCGCCGCTACCTGGACCAGGCCGCCATCGATGGCATCACCCGCGAACACGGCAGCATGGAAAGCAGCACCACCAGCCGAGTGTTCGACAACACTGATTTTGGTTATCGCCGCATCACCGTCAACCGTCCACTGCGCCTGCGTTTTCAGCTCACCGCCGACGCTAAAGATCGTTTCCTCAACACCTGCCCGGAACTCTACGACGCCCTGCAGGCCGTGGAAGATGCCCTGGGCGCCGAGCCCCAGTTCGATTGGAACAAAGCTTGGGAAAAGGTACAAAAGACCTTCAAGCGCCTGCCTGACGACGTGGAAGCCTGGACGCCCGGAGCCAAGGGCACGGCCCAGAGGAAGATCTTCCGCGAATGCTTCACCACGGTAGACCCCGAGGCCGAGGCCGTGATTGCCAAGCACACCAAGGTCGATGCTTTGGACGACGAGGCCCTGTTTCCCCAGCCGATCATGGTGGATGACCTCAGCGACGCCGCTCTGTACGCACTGCTGGGCCTTCATGCTGATGGCAAAGGTAAACACATCGAATACGAGGCCGACCCGGCGCTCAAGGACACAGAGAACATCCCACTCAAGGAAGACATCGTCAGCTACTTCTTGCGTGAGGTACGGCCGTATGTGGCCGATGCCTGGATCGACCGGGAGACGCTCGACGAACAGGACGGCGGCATCGGCAAGGTGGGCTACGAGATCAACTTCAACCGTGAGTTCTTCCAGTACAAGGCGCCGCGCCCGTTGAAGGAGATTGATGCTGAATTGGCCGGTGTAGAGAAGCGGATATTGGACTTGCTGCGCGAGGTGACGGAGTGAACGCCACGGAGCTACTCGCCACACTCCCTGATAACTGGAGCCGAGTGCCACTGAAGGCTGCTTGCTACTACACGGTAAGCAATGTGGATAAGCACTCCATTGATGGCGAGTTGCCAGTTCGACTCTGCAACTACACCGATGTCTATAAGAATGACCGGGTATCTCCGGACATGGACCTTATGGTGGCCACCGCCACGAAGGAGGAAATTGATCGCTTCCGCCTTAAGGTAGGTGATGTTGTTATCACGAAAGACTCGGAATCGTGGGACGACATCGCTATACCTGCCTACGTGGAGGGAACCGCTGATGATTTTGTGTGCGGATACCACCTCGCGTTTATTCGTCCAGATAAAAATGTTCTAGACGGGCGCTTTCTATTCCGTTGCATTCAGTCCAGACCAGTGGCACTCCAACTGGAGCTAGAAGCGACAGGCGTGACGAGATACGGACTGCCCAAAGGGGCCATAGGCTCCGCTTTGCTGCCGTTACCTCCGTTGAGCATCCAAAGTCAGATCGCCGACTACCTCGACCTCGAAACCGCCCGCATTGACGGTCTGATTGCGGAGAAGGAACGCATGCTGGCGCTGCTGGAAGAAAAGCGCGCAGCCCTTATCAGTCGCGTCGTCACTCATGGCCTCAATCCCGATGCACCGATGAAGCTATCTCAGATGAAGTGGCTCCCCTCGGTTCCTGCGACTTGGGATGTTTGCCAGCTGAAACGAACTTGGGCCTCATCCGACTACGGCTTATCAGAAAGCATTCGCGATGAAGGCGATATCTCAGTGCTTCGAATGAGTTGCATCGCCGATGGCAGAATCGATGTCACCAAAGCGGGAACGATCACGCAGGTCGATGAATCGCTCCTGCTTCAGCGAAACGACTTGCTTTTCAATCGAACGAACAGCCTCGACCAAATTGCAAAGGTGGGTGTCATTGACTTTGAACCGGAAAATACTTTGACCTTTGCTTCTTACCTTGTACGACTTCGCGTTAATCATCGCGCCATACCTCACTTTCTTGTCTATCTGCTGAACTCAACCCAGTTTTTGGAATACGCGCGCAAGAACGCCATTCCGGCTATCGGCCAGGCCAATCTGAGTCCGACGCGCTACGGTGAAATTCATATCCCCCTTCCGCCAGTCGACGAGCAGGAGAAAATCGTTTGCTTTCTTGACGACGACGCCAAGACATCGAATCCGATCCGCAAACACATTCGGCGGTCATCCGAACTGCTCAAAGAGCGCCGCGTCGCCCTAATCACTGCCGCCGTCACTGGCCAGATTCCGCTAGAGGTGATGACCGGATGAAACTGGATAGCCTCACCCTCGTGCACTGTGGCGGCTTTGAACAGCTCGATATCACCTTTGAACCGGATGTGACGCTGATCGCCGGCGTTAACGGCGTGGGCAAATCGACCGTGCTGCACGCGCTGGCGGTGTTGCTGTCGCGCGCCATGCCTGAGTTCACCCCGTCGCGTTCCGCGCCCCTGTATTTCACTGACGACGATATCCATAGTGACAAGGCTTCGCTGGAGGTGTCGGCCCGCCTGCGCGTGGCCGACCAGGCCTTGAACGTCGGCGTTCAGCGTGTACGTGCGGCTGAGGACGAAAGTGATCGCTTTGTGTTGCTGCGACAGGACCAAAGCAGCGGGAGCAGCGACGATTTCGCCCAGGCATTGCAGGCGCGTACTTTGACCGGCGATTTACATGCCGGTATGCAGGAAACCCGCGCAGCGCTGGCCAGCCTCAAAGCATCGCGCCACCCACCGCTAGCGGTGTACTTCTCGCCCAAACGCCAGTTGCCGGGCCAACCACGCACCCTGCCACCAGCCAAGCCCTTCGAGCCATCCATCGCCTATAGTCGGGCGCTCCAAGACCGTGAAGTGGAGCTACGTGAGTTCATGCACTGGTTCCGCACGCAGGAGAAGTTAGGGGCAGAAGGCCATCCGCAACGCCTGAAAGTGCTGGAGGCTCTGCGCCAAGTGGTCACTGATCTGGTGCCCGAGTTCAACAACTTGCGCATCGTTGAAGCGCCCCGGCTCGGCTTCGTGGTGGACAAGCGCGGCCAGCCGTTCTATCTGCACCAATTGTCGGACGGCGAGCGCGGCCTCTTGGCCCTGGTGTTCGATCTAACCCGCCGCCTTGCGATTGCTAACCCGGAAAGCGGTAACCCGATTGCCGAGGGCGTGGCGCTGGTGATGATCGACGAGATTGAACTGCACCTGCACCCCAAGTGGCAGCGGGATGTGCTGCAACGTTTGCAGCACATATTCCGGGCCTGCCAGTTCGTGGTGACCACGCATTCACCGCTGGTGCTAGGCGAAGTCGAGGCGCGCTGCGTGCGCTTCCTGGAGTTCCGAGATGGCAAGGTATGCGTAACCGTGCCGACCGAGGCCTACGGCATGGACGCCAACCGCATCCTGCAAGAGTTCATGGGCGCTCCTGTTCGTAACCGGCAGGTGGATGGCGAGCTGAAACACCTGTTTGAGTTGATTGACGAAGAGCGTTTCGACGATGCACGCACCGCGATTGAGCAGCTGGAACAGAAGCTGGGTCAGGATGAACCGGAGCTAACCCGTGCCAGCTCACTGATCCGCTTTCTGGAGGGTACCGAGTAATGCGGACGATCCAGAAGGTACAGGAACCCCAATCTCTGACGTGGCACCGCCAGCAGCCGCACGCCAATTACGACAACTACGCCGACAAGGACAAGCTGCGTCAATACCTGGTCGCCGAGCAACGCGGGGTTTGTTGCTACTGCCAATCGCGGATCAGGGCAATCGACGCAGAAGGCAAGCCAACAAACAAATACATGAAGATTGAGCACTGGCAGAGCCAGACCGGCTACCCGGCACGGCAGCTCGATTTCACCAACCTGCTGGGCGCCTGCCTGGGTCGCGAGGGCCACCCAGAACGCGAGCAGCATTGCGACACGCGCAAGGGCAATTCCAACCTGTGCTTTAGTGTCTGTGATCCAGCCCACCTTATCGAACGGCAGATTCGGTTGCTGGGTAATGGTCAGATCACGTCGGACGATGCTGCCATCAATGAGGCTCTGAATTCAGTGCTTAACCTCAACTGGCCTCGGCTGACCAGCAATCGGAGGGCTGTACTGGATGCGTTCCAGCAACGCCTGCAACACGGTCGCCGCATTGACCCGGCACGAGAACTTCCCAAATGGGACGGGTCAGAACCAGGCGACCTTCCGGAGTACGCGCAGGTCATTGTCTACTGGCTTAGGAAAAAGCAAGCAAGAGCCACCAGATGAAATCCACCAGTGAAGCCGCCTTCGAAACCGCCATCGAATCCGTTTTGCTGACGAATGGCTACACCCGCGTAGACGGCAACAGCTTCGACCGTGAACGGGCCATCTTTCCGGCTGAGGCGCTGGCCTTTATCCGGGAAACCCAGCCCAAGGTGTGGGAGAAGCTGGAAGCCCTGCATGGCGATCAAACCGGCGAGCGGGTGCTGGAATCGCTGTGTAAATGGCTGGACACCCAAGGGGCGTTATCAACCTTGCGCCACGGCTTCAAGTGCTTCGGCAAGACGCTGCGCATTGCCTTTTTTCGCCCGGCGCATGGGCTCAATCCAGCACTGGCGGCACGCTACCAGGCCAATCGGCTTGGCCTGACTCGGCAACTGCATTTCAGCCCAAAGAACGAGAAATCGCTGGATGTGGTGTTGTCGGTAAACGGCGTGCCATTGGCGACGCTGGAATTAAAAAACCCGCTTTCAGGCCAAATGGCGGCCAACGCCATTCATCAATATCGCCATGATCGCGATCCGCGCGAACTGCTATTCCAGTTCACCAAACGTACTCTGGTGCATTTTGCTGTAGACACGGAAGAGGTGCATATGACCACGCGCCTCGCTGGCTCTGGAACCTATTTTTTGCCATTTAACCGTGGCAACCATGGCGGGGCTGGTAATGAACCCGACAAGGCCGGTCGCAACTACAAGACAGCATACTTGTGGGAAGAAGTCTTGCAGCGCGACAGCTTGCTGGACTTGTTGGCGCGCTTCCTCCATCTGGATATTCGAGAAAATATCGCTGAGGACGGTAAAAAAGTGCGTAAGGAAATCATGATCTTTCCGCGCTATCACCAGCTTCAAGCCATGCGTCAAATTGTGGGTGCTGCCGCTTCCGAAGGGGTGGGGCATAACTACCTGGTCGAGCATTCGGCGGGTAGCGGCAAGAGCAATACGATTGCTTGGCTGGCGCACCGGCTTTCTTCGCTGCACAACGAGAAAGACGAGCGGATTTTCGATAGCGTGGTGGTAATTACGGACCGCGTGGTACTGGACCGGCAGTTGCAGAATACGATTTACCAGTTTGATCACCGCCAAGGCGTGGTGCAGAAGATTGATGAGGATTCGCGGCAACTTGCCGAGGCGCTTGAATCCGGTGTGCCGATCATCATTACTACGCTACAAAAGTTTCCTTTTGTTTCTGTCCAGTTGATGAAGCTCGCCGAAGAGCGCGGCGAAGGCAGTCGTAGCCATCTGCCGACACGCAAATACGCGGTGATCATCGACGAAGCGCACAGCTCGCAGTCGGGTGAAACCGCCACCGAGTTAAAGGGTGTGCTGGGCGGCGCCGAATTGCGCAAGAAGGCGCAGGAAATGGCCGAAGAAGAAGGCGAAGTTGAATTGGAGCGGCTGTTTCGTTCAATGGCCAAACGCGGCCACCAGCCCAACATGAGTTTCTTCGCGTTTACCGCCACGCCCAAACATAAGACGCTGGCGATCTTTGGTCGCAACGGTGAGCCCTTTCACCGCTACACGATGCGACAAGCCATCGAGGAAGGCTTCATTGAGGATGTCTTGCTCAACTATGTGACGTACAAGACCTACTACAAGCTGATCAAGAAGGCTGAGGACGATCCGAACGTCGAGCGCAAGAAGGCCGCGCAAGCGCTAGCCAGATTCATGCGCCTGCACCCGCACAACATCGGCCAAAAGACCGAAGTGATGGTCGAGCATTTCCAGCAATTCACCCGACACAAGATTGGTGGTCACGCCAAGGCCATGGTGGTAACCGGCTCACGGTTGGAGGCGGTCCGCTACAAGCAGTCGTTCGATGAATACATCGCCGAGAAGGGCTACCCAATCAAGAGTTTGGTGGCTTTTTCGGGAACCGTGGAAGACGACAAGCTGGCCGAGAAAACCTACACCGAAGTCGAAATGAACGATGGGGTAAAAGAAAAAGAGTTGCCCGACACATTCGCCAAGCCTGACTACCGCGTGTTGTTGGTGGCTGAGAAATATCAGACCGGTTTTGACCAGCCGCTGTTGCACACCATGTATGTAGACAAACGGCTCTCCGGTATTCAAGCCGTGCAGACACTCTCGCGCCTGAACCGCACTCATCCACTCAAGGACGAGACCTTCGTGCTTGATTTTGTGAATGACCCCGCAGAGATCCAGGAGGCCTTCCGTCAATACTACGAAGGCTCAGTAATGGGCGAGCAGGTAGACCCAGACAAGCTTTATGAAGTAAAGGCGGAGCTCGACGCTTCGGCGATCTATCTGCAAAGCGAGATTGATGATTTCACGAAAGTATTTTTTGCTCCAAAGCGCCGCCAGAGCCCGTCAGATCACAAGACCATGAATGCGATACTCGACCAAGCGGTCGCGCGTTTCACGCAGTTGCAAGCCAGATCAGAGGAGGAGGCTGATTTGTGGCGGGGCAAGACACAAGCCTTCAGAAACCTATACAGCTTTCTTAGCCAGGTGATTCCATATCAGGACAGCGACCTTGAGAAACTGTTCACCTACCTGCGCCATCTTGCTCTGAAGCTGCCAAAGAGAAAAACTGGGCCCGGTTACCAATTCGACGAGGAAGTCGAGTTGGACTACTACCGGCTGCAGAAAATCAGTGAAGGTTCTATTAGTCTCAATGAGGGCTACATCAAGCCGCTGGATGGCCCGCGGGAGGTAGGTACCGGCATGGTGCGCGAGGAGCACGTCTCGCTGTCACGTCTAATCGACATCATCAATGAACGCTTTGGTGGTGAGTTGAATGAAGCTGACCAATTATTCTTCGATCAGATAGCAGAAGCAGCCAGCAAGATCGAGGCCTTACAGAAGGCAGCGGCGGTGAATTCATTGGACAAGTTCCAGCTTGTGTTCAGGCAAGCGCTAGAGGCGTTGTTCATCGAACGGATGGAACTGAACGAGGCGCTTTTCACTGACTATATGGGCAAGCCAGACTTGCAGGAGCTGGTTTCCAAGTCACTGGGTAGCCAGATTTACTATCGGTTAGCCGCACGCGTGCGTCGCGAGTAATTGGGGACGTACCTTGGTTTGCTGGGCTGGGTATCCGTTCGCAGTTGGCCCCTGTTGACAGGGCGCAATGGAAATGGCTGCTTGGATGGTCCACGGCGCTCGCGTATTCCCGCCGCTCCCTCCGGCATGAACAGAGCCGTCGACGCAGTAGTCGCTATCAGTGGCAGCGCACCCCCCCCCACAAAAATCTACAACTCCGTGGAAAACGGCACGGCAAGCCGTGTGGCCTTGTCGATGTCCACGGTCATTACCCATTCGCGGCGGCCGCTGACGCAGGCGGGGAGGGTGACCTGGGCGCGGAACACGCCGTCTTTGTCCGGGCGCAGGGTGTAGAGGTTGAAGCCCATGTTCATGTCCACCATCGTGAAGCTGGCTTGCACTTTGTCGGTGCCGGGGGCTTTTACCCAGACTTGGAACGGTTGCAGCGCCTTGAGTTTGTCGTCCAGGCCGATGGTGATGGAACGGTTGCCGATTTGCGTGGTGCAGCCGGCGGCCGGGGTGGGGCAGGGCAGGTTGACGGCGAGCGGGGGCGACGTTTCGGCTTCACGCCAGAGCACCAAAGCGGTGATTGCGACGATGAGCAGCGGCAGGCCGAGCGCGAGCCATTTGATTTTCATTGGGTTTCTGCGTTCCAGATTCATTTTCGTGACCAGCGTGGTTGCGGATCTTTCAGGATCAGTTCCGGCACCGAGAACGGCGCCAGTCGTTCCAGGAAATCGAGCAATTCCAGCGCCGGCGAGTTGCGGAAGAAGCGCGCCTGCGGCGTCTCCATCCAGATGCGGTCGGCATAGTAATGGAGCGCGTAGGGAGTGTCGCCGATGCCGTCGCCGTTGCGGTCGAAACCTTCGTAATCGTCCCAGTCATTGCCGCGCCAGTCGTTGTCGCGCGCGCTGCTGGGAGCGGAGACGCCGATCTGCATGAGGTTCTTCTCGAAGCGGTTGTTGCGCACGATATGGCCGCCCTTGTCGCCGTAGAAGAACATGCCGGTGACGTTGTGGGCGAAGCGGTTGTTCTGGAAACGATGGCGCGCGTCGGGGTAGGGCGGGGCGTCGGCCTGAACGGCCACCGTGCAATGCAGGACGGTGTTGCCTGTGACCTCGGCCTCGGCGCTGCCCTTGAAGGCCAACCCGGCGCCGGCGACATCGCGCACATGTTCGATGCGGTTGCCGCGCAGGGTGACCTGATCTGAATACAGCACGGCGATGCCGGTGGTGGTGTGGCTGACGAGGTTGCCTTCGATGCGATTGCGCGGCGAGAAGATCAATTGCATGCCGTAGCGGCCGTTGCTGACATGGTTGCGGATGAACAGGTTGTCGGCGGAGTTGGCGACGGTGAGGTCGCGAATGCCGTCGAGGCGGTTGCCCTCGATCCGGTTGAAATGGCTGTTCCACAGGCGGATGCCGTCGCCGCGCAGATTGAGTTCCGCTTCCCGGCCGCGAATCGTGTTGCCGCGCACGATGGTATGGCTGGCCTGTTTTAGGTGGATGCCGAACAGCACATCGTCGATGACATTGCCTTCCACCCGCGCGCCGTTGCTTTCTTCGATCAGCAGGCCGGCATCGACGCCGTCGTGGGTGGCGCCGGAGTTGCTCAAGTGCATGCCGCGCACGCTGACGTTGCCGGCGCGCACGCTCAACACCGAACCGCGGCCGCCACCATCCAGGGTGACGCGGCCGCCGCCGTCGAGGGTGAGGGGTTTGTCGATGACCGCCGGGCCGGCATAGCGGCCGGCGGGGGGGCGCAGGGTGCCGCCCGCCGGGGTGGCGTCGATCAGAGCTTGTAGCGTGGGAAGGCCAGCCTGGGCTGATGCGGTCAGGCAGAACAGCAGCGCTATTGCGAAGCACTGGAAAACAGCCGGCTGGAAGCCGGCGCTACAAATCATCGCCGCAGCAGTGGCGCCAGTGCGCGGTCCAGGTCTTTTTCCTTCACCAGTCCGCGCTTGGCGTAGACCACCCGGCCGTCGCCATCCAGCACCACGGTATAGGGCATGCCCGCCTGCTTGTTGCCCAGTGCCTGCATCAGGGCGATGGCCGGTTCGCGGCCGGCGGCGATGGGGTATTCGAGGCCGTAGGCGCGGGCGTATTCGCCGACGAATTCGACGTTGTCTTCCACCGCCAAGCCGAGGAAGCCGAGCTTGTCGCCGTATTTCTTGGTGTAGCGGGCATGAACCTTGACCAGCAGCGGCAATTCCTCGCGACAGGGTGGGCACCAGGTGGCCCAGAAATTCACCACCGCCGGGCGCCCCTTGAGGTTGTCGATCTTCAGGCTGCCGCCGCCGGGTTGCGCGAAGGCGGCGGTGGTCGCCGCGTAGAAGTTGATCGGCTCCTCCGCCATCGCGCCGGATACAGCCAGCAGGCCGACCAGTAGTAGCCAAGTAGGTTGGGCAAAGCGCAGCGTGCCCAACAAACCGCCGCGATGTTTAAAGCCTGTGATTTTCCAGTTCATAACAAATCCCCACGTCTGAACATTCGATACCCCCCGACAGCGCACAGCGTGCCGATCAGGGTCGGCCAGGCCAGGGCGAAGACTTGATAACCCAGCGCCCCGAACAGGTCGAAGATGACATAGGCGGACGGCCCCAGGACGATGAGCTGCGGGTCGAACAGCATCAAAGCAGCGGTGCGGAACGATTGCAGCGGGTTGAACAGGGCGATGGCGACGGCCACTTCGGCGGCGACATGTTCCTGGATCATCACCCCGAGCAGGATCAGGTCGAGGAACAGCAGCAGCGTGAGCCAGGTGAGGAAGGCTGCGCCCTGGGCCACGTCGGTGGAACGCGCCAGGGTGGAAATCAACATGGCGATGCCGAGGAAACACCAGGTCATGGCGGCGAGCAGGGCGGTGTAATAGCCGAACATGCCCCAGGGCACCGGGATGTCGCGAATCAAGGCCCACAGCGTAGCGCCGAGCATGGCCAGGAACACCGGCGCGAACACCATCAGATAGCGGCCGAGGAACTTGCCCCAGAACCAGGCCGAGAGCGACACCGGCAGGGCCAGCAGATACTCGAATACGCCCGCCTCGCGGTCGCCGGCGACCGAACGCACCGTGGTGATGAGCACGAAGATGGGCAGGATGGCCATCGCCAACTGGATGTAAGTCACCAGCAGGCGCGACAGGCCGATGAAGCCGAGCACCCGCGATTCGGTCAGGCCGAAGACGAAGAGCAGGGCGACGATGCCGCCGAATACCAGAGAATGCACGGCGAACCAGCGCGCGCGCAGGGAGGTGTTTATCTCCAGGCGCAGGGTGGGCCAGAAATCGTTGGTCTTGCTCATTATTTGCCCCTGGCCAGGATGTTCGCCTTCATGGTGTCGAAATCGACGCTGCCGGCCTCGGGCGTGTCCCCTCCCAGGGCGCCGAAGCCGTAGGCCATGGGCGTGGTCTTGCCGGGCAGGTAATGCGCCTGGCGGGCATCCAGCCATTCGCCGGTGCGGAAGTTGTTGACCCAGATTTCGGTGTCCGCCGCTTCGGCCCAGGGAATCTTTTGCTCCTGGAGCCAGAACAGGGCGCAGCCGATGTCGTCGAACTTGAACACTTCGCGCTTCGGCCCGCCGCGTATCTGGGCGGCGTAGTGGCGGTCGCTCACCGCCATGCCGCAACGGGCACAGGTGTCGCGGTCCCAATGCACTTTTCCCGGTCCATGGCCGGGGTCGCGTGTGCAGGCGGGGAGGATAGGGATGATGGCGAGCGCGGCGAGCAGGCGCAGGCGGCCACGCTGTAGCGCCGGCGTCTCGCCGGCATTGCCCGTTGAAAGCGGGTCCGCGACCCGCTTGCCGGCGGGGATGCCGGCGCTACAGGGGGCGTCGCGACGGGAAGCGGTCATGCCTGTTCCTCCATTTCGATATGAGTGAGCACGCCGACATAACGGGCGAGCATGCCGAGGAAGCGCAGCCGGTCTGGGCCGGCGATGGCGCCTTGCCAGATCATCTCGTCGCCAGCGTTGCCGAGGCCCCATTCGGCGAGGGTCTTGGCGATGGCGGGTTCGGTGCGGCGCAAGACCAGACGGCAGCGCACCTTTCCGGCGAGGGCGACATCATCGGCGACGCGGTCGTCCAGGACGATGCGCCCCATATCCAGTTCCAGCACCCGGTTGACCAGGGGGGCTACCTCGTCGAGACGATGGCTGGAGATCAGCATGGTGGCCTGGCCCAGGCGCGCGGCGAGCAGGTCGAAGAAGGCGTGGCGCGCTTCCGGGTCGAGGTTGGCGGCGGGTTCGTCGAGGATCAGAAGTTCGCAGTCGCGGCCGAGGGCGACGGCGATGAGGATCTTCTGCTTCATGCCGCCGGAGAGTTTGACGAAGGGCAGATGCCGCACCTTCGCCACGTCCAGGCCCAGTTGCGCGGCGACGGCGTCGAAGCGGGCCGGGTCGGTGCCGGCGAGTTCACCGGCAAAGCGCAGCAGATCGCCCACGCTCATGCGTAGCGGCGGCGGCAATTGCGGCACGAAACCGATGCGGCGCAACAGGTCGGCGCGGTCCTGGCGCGGGTTCAGGTCGAGGATGGACAACTCACCGGCATGCACGTATTCCCCCAGCAGGCAGCGAATCAGCGTGGTCTTGCCGGCGCCGTTGGAGCCGATCAGAGCGATGCGCTCGCCGCAGGCGACGCTGAGGTTGAGGTCGTCGAGAACGAGGTTCTTCTTGAATTGTTTGCTGACGTGGCGAAGTTCGATCACGGATGGTTCCTGTAGGTTGGGCAAAGCCGAAGGCGTGCCCAACATTGCCGGTGTGTGTTGGGCACGCTGCGATTTGCACCCGCCAGGGGCACGCCGGATTCGTAAGCCGCTAAAGCGGGCAACGACTCCGCTGCCCAACCTACGGGTTTGTTTACAGCCATTTGCTCAAGCCTTTGACCTCGAAATTCAGGGCGCCGCTGGGGCAGACGTCCACACACAGGCCGCAGCGGGTGCAGTCGGCGCCGATGTCCATCTTTTCATCCGTGGCGCGGCCCTTGATGACGCATTCCAGCACATGCGGCACCAGGCAGACCTTGCGGCAGTCGCCTTCGTGGAAGCAGTTTCCCAGGCGGTAGCCGACTTGCAGCGGAGTGGCCAAGCCGACGGCGCCATAGGTGAGGCCGATGGGGCAGAAATAGCGGCACCAGGCGCGGCGCGAGTAGACCACTTCGAGCAGCAGCCAGAACAGCACCCAGAGCAGGCCAAGACCGGGGCCGTAGATCAGGGCGCGCGAGAGGATGCCGGTGAGCGACAGGGTCTCGAACACGGTGTAGCCGGTGGCGAAGGCGAGGGCCGCGAACAGCAGCCAGAGCACGGTACGCAGGCCGCGATGGAAGGCATGGTCGCTGACCTTCTTCTTTTTCACCAGATACAGATGCAGGCTTTCCGCCCATTCCGCGAGCAGGTGGTAGGGACACACCCAGGAACAGAACGCGCGCCCGCCCAGTAGCACCCAGAGCACGAACACGGTGGCGGTGCCGATCACCAGATTCACCAGGATGTGCTTGTGCGCCAGCATCACTTGCAGGGCGGAATTGAGGTCGATGAGGTGGAAGCCGAGGAAGCGCGAGGCGGTGAGCGCGCCTTCGAGGATCTGGATGTCCAGCCAGAAGGAAAACACGAACAGCAGGTTCACCGCGATCAGCACCGCCCAGCGCCGGTTGCGCCAGCGGTTGCGGTGCGGGTGGCCGAGTTTGGCGTGTTCCTTGAGCTGGCGTTGATGCTCGACATCCATGCGTTTGAGTTCATGCACCTGACGGGCGCCGGGGGTGTAGTCCTCGGGGGCGGGTTTCCGTACTTCTCCGCCGAGCAGGAGCCGTGCCGATTCACGTAGCGACATCACCCCTCCCAGCCGCGACGCGGATCGATGACGATGGCGGCCGGTTCGGTTGGGCAGGCCATTTCGCACACGCCGCAGCCGACGCAGGGTTCATGCACCACCGGGGTCATTCTGTTGCTCCCCTCTCCCGCAGGCGGGAGAGGGGCCGGGGCAGCCAGAGACTTGGCCGACGTTTTTTGGCGGCCTAGTCGGTTGGCTGGTAGTTCCATCAGTGAGGGTGCTCGATCAGGCGCCAACGCCTCCAAAGTGATCGCCCCCTTGATCGGGCAGGTGCGCACACACAGGTCGCAGACCGCCACGTCGAAGGGGTGGTCGTTGAGCGGAATCGGTTGCCAGCGGTCCACCTCCATGAAGCGCAGCATGCCTTCATATTCCGCCGCCCGCGCCGCGCCCTTCCAGCCCTTTCCCTGGCGCGCCAGGCACAGTTCGGGCCGCGCCAGGCGCGCGACGCCGATGCGTTCCTTCAGGTTGAGGGTGGGCTCCGGGTCTTTTTCCTTCGCCAGCAGGATGGGCGCGGCGGCCATGAGCATGGCGCCGCGCGTGTCCAGATGTTCGGGTTTGGTGTAGGTCAGGGCGCCGGTGGGGCAGGCGAGGATGCACTGCACCGCGTCGCAGGAGAAATCGCAGGCCTGGGCGCGGGCGTCGATGTAGGGTGCGCCGATGCCGTGGCCGTCGCCCAGGTCGGCGAGTATCAGGGCGTTGACCGGGCAGACCTGGACGCACTGGCCGCATTTGATGCAGGAGGCGAGGTAGTCATCCTCTTCCAGGGCGCCGGGGGGACGCAGCCGCACTTCGCCGCCATAAGCCAGCGGCAGCCAGCCGGCGCCACCGGCGGCAAGCAGGGCGCCACCGCCGATGAGGGCGCGCAGGAAGCGGCGGCGCGCTTGTTCCGCCTTATGTGGGAGTTTGGCTGCCATAACGCGCGGGCTTGGTGAAGCGCGGCGTGTCGTCGCGCAGGATCAGGTTGGGGGTGGAGAAGGGGGCGAGGCGTTCCAGGAAATCCAGGGCCTCCATCAGCGGCGCATTCTTGAAGAACAGGGCATGCGGCCGTTCCATCCAGATGCGGTCGGCATAGGCGTAGGTCTCGTAGGCGCTGTCGCCGCGGCCGTCGTTATTGCGGTCGAAGCCCTGGTAGTCGTCCCAGTAATTGCCCCGCCAGGTATTGCCGCGCACGTTGCCGGCGCCGTTCACCGCGACATGGGTGAGATTTCCCTCGAATACGTTGTCGCTGACGATGTTGCCGACGCGCTCGTTGTTGAACAGCATGCCGATGCCGTTGTAGGCGATGCGGTTGTTGCGGATCCATATCTTGCTGTCGGGCTGGTAGGGCGACAGGTCGGAGGCAATGCCGGTGGCGCAGTAGATGATGTCGTTGTTCTCCACCACCGTGTTGCTCGCCTCCTTGAAGCCGATACCCATGCCGGTGGCGCCGGTGGCGTGCGAGATCAGGTTGTTGCGGATGGTGATGCCTTCCGTGTACATGACATAGATGCCCACGGCATTGTCGTAATAGCGGTTGCCCTCCACCACGTTGCTCTCGGAGAACATGAAGTGCATGGAATAGCGGCTGCGCCGGCCGAGGTTGTTGCGGATGAGGTTGCCGTTGGAATACCAGACCACGAAGTCACGGGTATCGATCAGGCTGTTGCCCTCGATCCGGTTGTTCATGCTGTACCACAGGCGTAGGCCGTCGCCGCGCACGCCGAGGTCGGCGGGTTTGGAGGAGATGTGGTTGTTGCGCACGATGTTTTCGTTGGACTGGCGCAGGTCGATGCCGAACAGGCAGTTGTCGATGATCAGGTTTTCGGCGACGTTGCGGTGGCCGCGTATCTCCAGGCAGGCGTCCTCGGTGTCGTGCACATCGCCCGAGCCGGTGAGGTGGACGCCACGCAGGACGGCGCCGTCGGTGGCGATGATGAACACACTGCCCTTGTCGCCGGCGTCGATGCGGACCTTGCCATTGCCCTCGATGGTGAGCGGCTTGGTCAAATTCACCGGCCCGGCGTAGTTGCCCGGCGGTGGGCGCAGCACGGAACCGGCAGGGGCGGCATCCACCAACTCCTGGAACGGTTGCAGCCCGTGAATGCGTTTGTCGCGCAGATAGAGCGGGAAGACCGGTTTGGGCGCGTTCACTTCGGTGCGCACGGCGGCGTGCTCGGTTTCGCCGCGCACCGGTTCCTGTTCCGGCGCGAAGCCGACCGAGGCAGTGGCGGTCAAGGCCAGGACGGCGAGCAGCGCCGTAGGTTGGGCAAAGCGCAGCGTGCCCAACAAACTGCCACGATGTCGGGCACGCTGCACTTTGCCCAACCTACGCCTGAGCCATCGATCCGGCAGGATCACGCCTGGCCTTCGCGCATCGCCTTGCGCCGCAGCAGGATCGCCGGCAACAACAGGCCGGTCACCAGCAGCAGCATCCCGTAGCCGATGTAGGGGTAGGAATAGGTGGAGAACTGCGCCACCTTGCCCTCGCCGAACACCGTGGGCATGAAGGCCTTGACCGTGAACGCGCCCCAGGGGTGCAGGTTGTGGCCGAAGAACCAGAGCCAGCCGGCGTAGTCGATGAGGAAGAAGATCGGCAGCAGCGCCGGTATCAGGGCCAACAAGAGGGAGAACGGACGCGAGTACCAGACCCCGGCGAGCACGACCAGCATCGCGGCCACCAGGCCGGCCATGCTGATTTTCAGGGCCAGTTCCAGGTTGGCGGTCCAGCGCGCGATGGTGGCCGGTTCGTTGAAATAGGAGCCGGCGGCGACGCGGTAGTGTTCCAGCAGAGCGTCCAGGCGCCCGGCGCCGAGCATCTCGCCGCCCATCCACGCGGCCACGGCGAGGAAGCCGAGTGCCAGGACGGTGGCCTGGGTCTTGCGCGCGGGGAAGGCAAAGGCCGCCAGCATGGCCGCGAAAAAGCCGAAGAAATAACGCGACAGACCACGTTCCACCGGCGCGCCGGCGTCGATGGGGTACATGCCGACGTAGTGGTTGATGGTGTTCATCTCGTGGACGCAGTCCAGCGACTGTTTCTGGGAGGATCTGCCGCGCAGTTCCTCCTCGCGCTCATCGCCCAGGTCGCCCTGATAGATGTCACTGTTTTTGATGACGGTGCCCTTGCAACCGTTGAACACGCCATCGAAGTGGAAATGGATGCGGATGCCGTCCGGGAAGGCGTCGGGCGGGTAATTCGGGGCGGTCAGCGAGACCCACCAGATCGGCGCGAAAAAGGTCGCCATCAGCACCAGCAGGGCGCCGAGCGTGAGCAGTCGGGTGGTCTGGGTGGATGAGCGAGCCATCATGGAATCCTGAACGTGAGAAATAAATGGGGGTGAAGGAGCGCGGGCACCGGAGCGCCCGCGCTGGAGATTACTTCTTGCCGATCGGCAGGCGTGACATGGCGTCGCTGACCGCTTCGATGTCGGCGTCGCTATAGGATTTGATGACCTTGAGCATGTCCTTGTCGGCATTCTTGCGTTTGCCGGCGCGCATTTCCACGAGCTGGCGCTGCATGTACTTGAAGTGCTGGCCGGTCAGCATCGGGATGAGCTTGGCTTCGTTGCCTTCAGCCTTGGCGCCGTGGCAGGACTTGCAGTCCTTTTCGTACAGCGCGTTGCCTTGTTTCACGTTCTTGCCGCTGCCCTTGCCGTTTTTCGGCGAGAGCTTGAGGGTGTGCATGTAGGCGGCGCTGTCGGCCATCTCCTGCGGCGTCATCGACTGGGCGAACGGCAGCATGGTGGGGTTGTCGCGATGGCCGACGAGAATATCCACCATCTGTTTGACCAGTACCGCCTTGTGCTGGGCGGCGACGACCGGCAGCATGCCATCCGGGCGGCCGATGCCGTTGGCCAGGTGGCAGGCGGAACAGACCTCGTAGACTTCCTCGCCATTCTTGGCGTCGCCCTTGAGTTTGAGCGGATCGGCGCCGCCGCCCGCGCCATGCGGGCCAGCCCAGGCGGCCGTGGTGGCCAGGGCGAGGCAGAGGGTGAGCAATTTTGCGGTTTTCATGGGAGGGATCCTTGTTCGTGTATCCGGGTTTGTGCGGGGGCGGTTTCGGGCGTCGGGCGCCTGGCCGCCATGGAATGCCAAAGCCGGGAATGCGGCATTGATGAACGTCAATTCGTTGACCATCATCAATCTTTTTCGTGAATAAAAAGGGGGAGCCGCGGCTCCCCCCGTGTTGCCTGTCAGACGCTTACTTCACTTTCCTGGCGCCGTTCTGCTCAAGATAGGTCTTGGCGCGCAGGCCCAGGTCGGCGGTCTTGACCTGGTACTGCCACCATTGTCCGGCCCACAGGGTGGCGTTCTGCCAATCCTGCGCCTTGACGGCGGCTTCCATCTTCACCTTGACGTCCTTGGTCTTGCCCAGTTGGTCGAAGGCGTCTTCCACCATCGCCACGACTTCCGGGAAGTCCTTGTAGTTGACGCTGGTGATGTAACCCACGACCTGGTCGATGACCGCCTGGGTGTCCAGGTTGGTCTTGTACTGCTTGTCGTAGTCGGCCTTGGTGTAAGTCTTGGTTTCCGCCTTGCTCACCTTGCCGGGTTTCCAGCCCTTGGGCTTGACCAGCAGATAGCCCTGCATCTCCAGGTGCAGCGCCGAGCAGAACTCGGTGCAGTAGTACGGGAAGACGCCTTCACGGTCAGCCTTGAACTTGACCGTGGCGGTCTTGCCGGGTTCCACCGAGGCATGCACGTTGAAGCCGCTGATCGTGAAGCCGTGGGTCTCGTCCTGAGCGCGTTCGAGGTTGGTGAGGTGGATGGTCACCTCGTCACCCACATCCACGTTGTCGATGATCTCGGGCGTGATGTGCGAGCGGATCATGGTGGCGTAGACCGTGACCTTGTTGCCCTTCTTGATCGTCTTCTCCTCACCGCCCCTGACCGCGCCGGGGTGCTTGGTGTCGGTACGGCTGTCGGTGCCCAGTTTGTAACGGATACCGGGTTTCAGCTTGTCGGCGGCGATGGCCACGGCGTAGTGCGGCTCACCCAGGGGCACCGGCATGTCATAGAGCAACTGCATCTTGTCGCTGGCGATGTCGATCAACTGGTGGCTCTGCGGATGCAGCGGGCCGACCGGGTTGAAGCGGTCGATCGCCAGCTTGTTGAGCGCGACCAGATACTTGCCCTTGGGCGACATGGTGTCGCCTTCCATGGTCATCAGGTGGCCGATGTTGTAATGCACGGGGATCTTGTCGAGCACCTTGCCCTTGCAGTAGTCCCACTTCGCCACCTGGGAGTCCACGTACAGGGACGTGTAGGCCTCGCAGGGGGTGGAGTCGAACTGGGTATGCAGCGGGCCGAGACCGAGTTGCACCTGCTTGTCCAGGGCGTCCTTCATGCCGATGATGGGGATGCCGTAGGGATCCTTGCCCTCGAACCTGCCGGCCTTGATGGCCGCCATGATTTTTTCGAAGCTGAACACGGAGACGTGGGTATCGAGCTTGCCGGCGACGATGATGAACTTGCCGTCCGGGGTGATATCGACGCCGTGCGGGCTCTTCGGCTCAGGGATCAGGAACAGCGCGCCGGCCTTGACCGCCACGTCCATCGGGATGACCTTGTGGCCATTGATGGTCTTGGCCTTGCCCTGGGCGACCAACTTCTCGCCGAGCTTCCAGTTGAGGACGTGCATGTAGTCGGTGTCCTTGGCGGAACAGCCCGCCTCGAACGGTGGCCGACCGCGCTCGATGCCGCCGACATAACGCTCGGAACAGAACGAGTTGGTGAAGGCCCAGCCTTCCGACGGGCCCTTGCCGGCGTCGGACAAGTCCTGGCTATAGGGCGGCAGTTCGAAGGAGAACGACTTGCCCGCGTCGATGCGGCCTTTCTGGCGGTCGAACTTCCAGAACGTCATACCGCCGCGGTATTTCTCGTTGAACTCTTCCAGCGGCACGAACTTGTTTTCCAGCGGCGCGGCATATTGCGAAGCCTCGATCACATATTCCGTGTTGCTGGTGACGAAGGCGCCGCCATGCTCGGATTTGAAAATCGGGTTGGCGACGATCTGCTTGGTCTCGAAGTCGCGCAGGTCGATGACCGCGATACGCGGGTTGGCCTTGTCGTTGATGAAAAGGAACTGGCCGTCATAGTTGCCATTGGTCTCGGAGATGGCCGGATGGTGTGAATCGCCCCAGGTAACTTCCCTGCCGTTGATCCAGCCGCCTTTCAACACCTTCTTGGATTCCTCGTCATAGCCGTAGCCCTGCCACGGTTCGGGCGTGAACACGCCGATGAACTTGAGAATCCGCATCGACGGAATGCCGTAGACCATCACCTGACCGCTCTGGCCACCGGAACTGAAGGCGAGGAATTCGTCGCGTTTGCCGGTGGGCACATAGGTTTTCGCCGCGGCGAGCAGGTCTTGCTGGGATAGCCCGCGTTTCTTCATGACGTCCTGCAGGGAATCGGCCGACCAGCTGGTGCCGGCCGACATTCCCAGCGCGGACGCCAGCAGCAGCGACAGGGCGTGGAGGGTAGCGCGCTTCATGGTGCCTCCTGGAATGGAAGAGATAGGGGGTGCGACAAATTGTCACACTAGACTATTTAGACCATTCGGGAGGGTTATATCTTGATGATTGTCATGTATCGGGCAAAAAAGCACCTGCGCCTACATGGGTATTGGTGATAAGCGATTTCAGCGGTGGTGCGCGCCGCAAGCGGACGCTCCTACGTCGCATTCCCCGGTGATTCGCAGCGCGTAGGAGGCTCCGCTTGCGGGCCGAATGCCTCGGCGCGCGCGGTCAGCGCGGCAGCAAGGCGAGCACGGCGACGATCAGCGCGACCACGGCGATGGTGGCGACCGTGGTGTCGCGGCGCCGGGTACCCTCACCTAGCTGTTCGAAGCCGTCGACGCGTGCCTGCAATGCCGCCGCCACGCTCTCCAGGCGGGTGACCTGGGCTTGCGCCAGGTTGGCGGTGCTGTCGCAGCGCGCGAGCGCTTCCTGAAGTGTGGCCAGACGTTGCGTCTGGTCGGTTTCACCCGTCGCGATCGCCGAGAGGGTTTGTTCAAGCTGAGCCGCGAGTCCTTTCATGGTCTCCGCATTGCTGGTGACCGCTGCCTGGAGTTCGGCGATCTGGCGGCCGACCAGATCCCCCGTGGCATCCTGGCCACGACGCGAGGTGAATACGGGCAGCGCCGCCGCAACGATGTTGCTGACATAGGGCAAAGCGGCTTTCAGAACGGGGAGCCAGGCGGCCATGGGCTGGATATCCGAATATTGGGAGGGGGGAGAGCAATTCGCATAGGGCGGCCCACCGGGCCGCCGAATGCCTATTGCCGCTGTTTTTCCTCTTTCTTGACTTTTTTATCCGCCTTCTTTTCCTTCATGGTCTTGGCGGGCTCTTTCTTCGCGGTTTTCTTGCCTTCTTGGCCTTTCATTGTCTGCTCCTGAAATCTCGGCTGGGTGGCCGGTGAAAAGGGCCGGCTGCGGCGCAGCGGCGATCTGGTTAGGGTGAAAGATGATAATTCGTGTTTGATCTGGCGGAAACAGCGCTAGATCAGCACGGCTCACATGATAAGCGTGGACATTCATCCGGGCACGGTCATTTCCGGGCAGGTGTCATCCAGGATCGGCGTTGCGAAAGCTGCCCGGTTCCTCACCGTAAAAACGCGATCCACCCCGGCAAGGTCAGCAGGAACAGCAGGCTGGTCCAACTGGCGGTGAGGGCCGCCGCGCGCACGTCGAGATTGAAGCGGTCGGCGAAGGAGGCGGCCATGAGCATGGTGGGCATGGCGGTTTCCAGGATGGCGCCGATCTGGGCCGGGCGCAGATCGCCGAAGCTGGCGCGCGCCAGGGCATACACCAGGAACGGGGCGATCAGCAGTTTCACGGCGACGGCGGCGAGCACCGGGCGGGTGGGTTTGAGGTCGCCCCAGGGAATCGACAGGCCGAGGGTGAACAGCATGATGGGGATGGTGGCCTGGCCCATGAACTTGGCGGCTGTGATCAGGGGCGCGACTTCGAGGCCGCTGAGGTTGACCGTGAAACCGAGGACAAAACCCCAGATCGGGGGCAGCGCCAGCACGGTGCGGAACAGGCTGATGCCTTGGCCCCCTTCATGCCCCAAACGGGTGGCGACCCAGACCCCGAAGGTCCAGACCAGCGGCGTCGAGGCGAGCACGTCGGCGAACGCCGCGTAACTGCCGCCGATGTCGCCATACAGAAAGGTGAGCGTGGGGTAGCCCATGAACAGCACGTTGCCGAAGGTGCCGGCGAGCAGGATGGCGGCGCGCGTCTCGCGTTTCAACCCGCGCCCCAGCGCGGTATGCCAGAGCAAGGGATAGAGCAGGGCGAAGCTGATGGCGATGCCGGCGATGGTCAGGACCGGCACGGTGAGCAGTTCGCGGCTGATGGTGGCTTGCGCCGACAGCGCGAACAGCAACGGCGGAGCAAACACGTCGATCACCAAGCGGTTCAGATTGACGCGCAGAGCGTTGGCCGGGAATTGCGGCCGAAAGCGCACCCAGGCGCCACCGGCCGCGACCAGCAGGGCGATGGGTAGCCAGACTTGCAGGAGGAGTTGAATGAAGAAGTCTGGGGTCACTGAACGCGTTCGGCCTGGAGGAAAGGGTTGACGACGCGAACGCCGGCGTAGTCCTGGCCGTGATTGAGGTCTTCGGAATACACCACGCCAGCGCCAAGCACTTGGGCGGCGGCGATGATCGCGGCATCCCAGAAGGACAACTGATAGCGCCGCCTGATCTTCAGGGCACTCAGCATGAGCGCGGTATCGTTGATGGCCAGTGGGCGAAGCAGAAACTGCCGGATGGCCGTCTCGGCCAGTTCATGGCTCATGGCCGGCGCCGCGCCGCGCGTGGCGTTGACGTAGAACTCTTGCAAGACCTGGATGGACAAGCCCCAGTCGGCGCCGCTCAATAGCGCACGCGCGATCTGCCGTTTGGCCGCCTCGTCAGGGGACGAGGAGATGGCATAAAGCAGGATGTTGGTATCAAGCAGCGTGGTGGGCATGCGCCTCGTCCCGACTCAGACGATCCGCCGCGCGGAATGCGCCCGCCTGATCCAGTGTCGCCAACAGCGCCGCGGCAGGATCAATCACGACGCTGGAAGGACGGGAGAGCGCTTGCAGATAGTCGCGCACCAGCGCGCTGATCGAAGTTCCGCGCTCCGCCGCCGCGATGCGCGCTTGACGATAAACCTCGTCGTCCAGGGATAAAGTCAGGTTTTTCATGCGTCTGCCCACAGTTACACATGAGCGAACTATAGCGCCGTTGTGGCGCCGGCCAAGTAGATCCTTGGCTTTGACCATCTGACCGGGCGCCATGATGGTGAGCCAACTCGTAGGTCGGGTTAGCCGATGGCTTCATGTCGGCGTAACCCGACAAGCGGTGCTGATTAACCTGGAATCGGAAGTTGGACTAATCCAAAATCGTCCTTTGGCCGGGGCGACGCCGGAGGCTCGCATGTAGCGCAGGCGTCTCGCCTGCTTTGTCTTTCTGATCAGGCCCACGAAGCAGGCGAGACGCCTGCGCTACATGTCTGCTTCGGCTAATCGTGGGAGCGGGCTTGCCCGCGATTGGCGGCGTGAAGTTCCGACCGTCGCGGGTTGGGTACGCCGCGCTTGGCCAACCGCTGATCAGCCCCACGATACCGGCGAGACGCCGGCGCTACATCAATCTTCGCCCGCTTCCATGCCCAGTTCCTGAATCTTGCGGGTGAGGGTGTTGCGGCCCCAGCCGAGCAGGTTGGCGGCTTCGATCTTGCGGCCGCCGGTGTGGGCCAGGGCGACGCGGATCAGGGTGCGTTCGAATTCGCTGGTGAGATCGTTGAGAATGCCGGATTCACCCCGCGCGAGCTGTTTTTGGGCAGTTTGGGCAAGGGCATCGGCCCAGTCCATAGCCGTCGTGGCCGCTTCCTGATGCTCTTCCGGCGGCAGGTCCTTGGCTTCGACGACCTGGCTCGGTGCCATGACGGTGAGCCAGTGGCAGAGATTCTCCAGTTGTCGCACGTTGCCGGGGTAGGGCAGGGCGGCTATCGCCTGCATCGCTTCGTCGGACACCTGTTTTACTTCCACACCGAGTTCCTGTGCGCTCTTCTGCAGGAAGTGGCGCGCCAGGAGCGGGATGTCTTCGCGCCGCTCGCGCAGGGAAGGCAGTTTGATGCGGATGACGTTGAGCCGGTGGAACAGGTCTTCCCGGAACAGGCCGGCACGTACCCGATCTTCCAGGTTCTGGTGGGTGGCGGCGATGACGCGCACGTTGACGCGCACCGGGGCATGGCCGCCGACGCGATAAAAGTCGCCATCGGCGAGTACGCGCAACAGCCGCGTTTGTAGATCGGAGGGCATGTCGCCGATTTCGTCGAGGAACAGGGTGCCGCCGTCGGCCTGCTCGAAGCGGCCCCGACGCGAGGCGGTGGCACCGGTGAAGGCGCCGCGTTCGTGGCCGAACAGTTCCGATTCCAGCAGGTCTTTCGGGATGGCGGCGGTGTTCAGCGCGATGAAGGGCTTGTCGCGGCGCGGGCTGTGCCGGTGCAGGGCGTGGGCGACCAGTTCCTTGCCGGTGCCGGTCTCGCCGGTGATCAATACGGTGGTGTGGCTTTGCGCCAGGCGGCCGATGGCGCGGAACACTTCCTGCATCGCCGGTGCCTGGCCGAGCATGGCTTGACCGGAGGGGCCGGCCTCCAGGCCGCCGGATACGTCGATGCGATTGCCTTCCTCCAGGGCGCGATGGATCAGTTCCAGCGCGTGGTTCACGTCGAATGGCTTTGGCAGGTATTCGAAGGCACCGCCCTGGAAAGCCGATACGGCCGAATCGAGGTCGGAATAGGCGGTCATGATGATGATGGGCAGGCGCGGGTGCTCGGCCTTCAGGCGCTCCATGAACTCCAGTCCGCTCATGCCGGGCATGCGGATGTCCGACAGCACCGCGCCGGGCGCTTCCTCGTCGAGGGCGCGCAAGGCGGCCTCGGCACTCTCGAAGATGCGGTGCGGCAGGTTTTCCCGCGCCAGGGCTTTTTCGAACACCCAGCGGATGGAGCGGTCGTCGTCGATGATCCAGACTGGTTTCATTTGATCGGCAGGTGGATGGAGAAACAGGTATGGCCGGCGCGGCTGTCGAGATGGATGGCGCCCTCGTGGCGTTGGATCAGGGTCTGCGCCAGGGTGAGACCGAGTCCGCTGCCGCCTTCGCGGCCGGAAATCAGCGGGAAGAACACTTGGTCGCGCATGTCTTCCGGAATGCCGGGGCCGTTGTCGATGACGTCGATGCGCACCGCCAGTTTCCAGCGTTTCATCGCCAGCGTGACCTGGCGCGCCACCCGTGTCCGCAACACGATGCGGCCGCCACCATCAAGCGCCTGAGCGGCATTGCGGGCGATATTGAGCACGGCCTGGATCAATTGTTCCGGGTCGCCCTCCAGATTCGGCAGGCTGATGTCGTAGTCGCGGTGAATTTCCAGGCGTGGGTATTCCGCCAGGAGCAGGCTGCGCACCCGCTCCAGTACTTCGTGCAGGTTCACCGTTTGCACCACAGGCCGCTTGGCCGGCGCCAGCAGGCGGTCGAGCAGCGTTTGCAGGCGGTTGGTCTCCTGAATGATGACCTGGGTGTATTCCTTCAGGTCACTCTCTTCCAGTTCCGCTTCCAGGAGTTGTGCCGCACCACGAATGCCGCCCAGCGGGTTGCGGATTTCGTGGGCCAGTTGGCGCAGCAGGTTCTGGCTGGCCTGGGTTTGCGCCATCACCTGTTCATCGCGGGCGATACGGGCGCCGCCGCCCGCCGCGCACAATTCCACCAGCGCGGATCCGGCAGGTTTTTCCAGTGGCGAGATGGTGGCGCTGAGGGTGAGGCTCTGGCCGAGCAGATGCAGGTTCAGGTCATGCTCGGTATAGCTGACGCCCTCCTTTAGCGCGGATTCCAATACGCGCACCAGATCGGTGCATTCGCCCAGTGCGCTGGTCAGGGGCCGTCCCCGCGCATTGTGTATGGACACGCCCAACAGATTCTCCGCCGCCGGGTTGAGATAGCTGATGAGTCGCTGTTCATCGACGAGGAGCACGGCGGTGGCAAGCAAATCCAGGCTCGGGGCAGCGGGGGTCATGGGCGTGTTGGAGTGAGAGGTGCTTCAAGGTTAGCAAGAAGCAAGCCAGCCGGTAGCGTGCGCCGTGCGCACGACTGGCTGTGGATCGTGCGCACGGCGCACGCTACCGAATATGCGACAACTCTTTGTTGAGCATTTCGATGTTCTTTTCGTGCAGGCGGACGGAATCCATCAAGCGGCTCTGCTCCGCGGCGGGGAGACGGCGGCCACTGGTGAAGGCCGATTGCGCCGCGCTGAGGTTGCGTCGTTCGCTGTCCATTTCCTCAACCAGCAGTTGTCGGCGCATGTCATCGCGTTTTCTCTGAGTGCCGGGGTCGACGCGGGGGAAATAGTCCGGAGTAGGGTTGGCGCTGGCACCGCGCTTCTTCGTGGTCTTCGTTTCCGCCGTGGCGGTGCTGCTCCTGCTTGGCCCCAGGTCGAGCTTCTTGGCGCCGGGGCGCGGCATGTTGGTGTAGGTGACATGCCCGCTGTCGTCCACGAATTTATAGATCTCGGCATGCGCGCCATTCCCCCAGGCGAATGCGAGGCAGGCCAAACATGCCGCGAGATGGCGGGATGCGGGCGGGTGCGGGCGTGGGCGCGAAGATTTGAGCATGGTGGAGCCGTCAGGAATCAGCCGCCATTATAAGGATGCCGACGGCGGCTATCGGCGTCCGCATTATCATGGACGACTTGTTCGTTCATGGAGCGTGATCATGTTCAGGTTGTTCATTCTGGTGTTGCCCTTGGCATTGCTCGGTTGTGGCGCGGAGACAGTGGCGACGACGGCCATCGTCGCCGCCGAGAAAAAACAGGAAATCGAGCAGGGCCGGCAACTCAAGGAGCGTGTCCAGCAACAACTGGACGCCGCCGCGCTGGTGGAACAGCAACGGCTGCAAACCCTGGAAGCGGCCGCTCGCGGAAACTGAGGGGCGGTTAAAAATACAAAGTAGTCGTCATTACCACCCGCGCGGCGAGCAATAAAAAAGGGCGGACAGGTCAACCTGTCCGCCCTTTGCTATAGCGCGAAGACTTACACGCTGTAGTACATATCGAACTCGACCGGGTGAGTGGTCGTGCGGATACGGTTGACTTCTTCCATCTTCAGCTTGATGTAGGCATCGATGAAATCGTTGCTGAACACGCCGCCCTTGGTCAGGAACTCGCGATCCTTGTCGAGTGCTTCCAGAGCCTGGTCCAGGCTGTGGCAGACGGTCGGGATGGCGGCTTCTTCTTCCGGCTCCAGGTCGTACAAGTTCTTGGTGGCGGGGTCGCCCGGGTGGATCTTGTTCTGGATGCCATCAAGGCCGGCCATCATCAGCGCGGCGAAACACATGTAGGGGTTGGCGATCGGGTCCGGGAAACGGGTTTCGATGCGGCGCGCCTTGTCGGAAGCCACGTGTGGGATGCGGATGGAAGCGGAACGGTTGCGGGCCGAGTAGGCCAGCATCACCGGGGCCTCGTAATGGGGCACCAGGCGCTTGTAGGAGTTGGTGCCGGGGTTGGTGATGGCGTTCAGCGCGCGGGCATGCTTGATGATGCCGCCGATGTAGTACAGGGCCATCTCCGACAGGCCGGCGTAGCCGTTGCCCGCGAACAGGTTCTTGCCATCCTTCCAGAGCGACTGGTGCACATGCATGCCGGAACCGTTATCGCCGACGATGGGCTTGGGCATGAAGGTGGCGGTCTTGCCGTAGCTGTGGGCGACGTTGTGGATCACGTACTTCTGGATCTGGGTCCAGTCGCCGCGCTGCACCAGGGTGGAGAACTTGGTGCCGATCTCGCACTGGCCAGCGGTGGCGACTTCGTGGTGGTGCACCTCGACCGGCACGCCCATTTCTTCCATGGCCAGGCACATGGCGCCGCGGATATCGTGGAGGCTGTCGATCGGGGGAACCGGGAAGTAGCCACCCTTGACCTTGGGGCGGTGGCCGCTGTTGCCGACTTCGGTCTGCTCGCCGGAAGACCAGGCGGCCTCTTCGGACTTGATCTTGACGTGGCAGCCGGACATGTCGTCATGCCAGGTGACGGAATCGAAGATGAAGAATTCGGGTTCCGGGCCGAAGTAGGCGGTGTCGCCGATGCCGGTGGACTTGAGGTAGGCCTCGGCACGCTTGGCGATGGAACGCGGATCGCGGTCGTAGCCCTTGCCGGTGTCCGGCTCGATGACGTCACAGGTCAGGATGAGGGTGGCCTCGTCCATGAAGGGGTCGATGTTGGCGGTGTCGGGGTCCGGCATCAGCAGCATGTCGGAAGCCTGGATGCCTTTCCAGCCGGCGATCGAGGAACCGTCGAAGGCGTGGCCCTCGGTGAACTTGTCTTCGGTGAATCCGTTTTCGGAAACTGGCACGGTGACGTGCTGTTCCTTGCCTAGGGTATCGGTAAAACGGAAATCGACGAATTTGACGTCGTTATCCTGGATCATCTTCATTACATCGGCGACCGCCATTTCGAACTCCTTGTTTGAGCAGGTTTGCGTGAGAGGAATATTCACGGGGAGGGGTTAAGCATGTTTCATGCCATGCCCCAAAAAGGTGACAGAGCATTGTGCCACAAGGGTCTGATCCAAAGCCGGGAAAAAGTGGGTGCGGGATGTGCCCCCGATTGGTGCGCGACGCACCATCATGGTGCAATTACTGGTCCGTGCGCACGGGTTTCTGGAACCGCGAACGTCAGGTAGCCTTCGCCACCCTGATTGACGCCCTCTCCGACCATGACTGACCGTTACGCCGTTTTCGGCAACCCCATCGCCCATTCCAAGTCGCCGCGCATCCATGCCGCGTTCGCCGCGCAGACTGGCCAGACGCTGAGTTATGAGGCGCGCCTCGCGCCGCTCGATGGGTTTGCCGAAGCCGTGGCGGCGTTTCGCGGTGAAGGCGGGCTGGGTGCCAATGTGACGGTGCCGTTCAAGGAACAGGCGTATGTGCTTGCCGACCGCCTGAGCGCGCGCGCCGAGGCCGCCGGCGCGGTGAATACCCTGGTGTTCTCGGCGGCGGAGGTTTTCGGCGACAACACCGATGGCGTCGGCCTGGTCAACGATCTCGTCGGCAATCTCGGGCTGGAATTGGCCGGCAAGCGCATCCTGCTGCTGGGGGCGGGCGGCGCCGCCCGTGGCGTGGTGCTGCCGCTACTGGAGCGGGGGCCGGCGGAGTTGTTCATCGCCAACCGGACGCCGGAAAAGGCGGTGGCACTGGTGGCGCGAGCATCTTTGCCGGCGTCTGGCAAACACGCCGGCAAGGATGCCGGCGCTACAGGGGGCACCAGGCTCAGGGCGGGTTCTTTCGCCGATATCGCCGGCCAATACGACCTGGTGATCAACGCCACCGCCGCCAGCCTGGCCGGCGATCTGCCGCCGCTGCCGGCCGGGCTGTTCGCCGCCGGCGCCCTGGCTTACGACATGATGTACGGCAAGGACACGCCGTTCCTCGCCTTCGCCCGCGGCGAGGGTGCGCGTTGCGCCGATGGCCTGGGCATGCTGGTGGAACAGGCGGCGGCGGCGTTCAGCCTCTGGCGCGGCGCGCGGCCGGAGACGGCGGCGGTGATCGCGATGCTGAGGGCCGGCTGATGTTCCGCCTGATCTGGAAAGGTCTGCTGCTGCTGGCGGTTCTGTTTCTGCTCATGCAGTTCTGGTACCTCGGCCATGTGCTCTGGTGGAAGGCTTTCGATCCGTCCTCCACCGCCTTCATGGAAGCCGGCCTGACGCGTATGCAGGAGAAGAACCCGGAGGCGGAACTGCGCTACCGCTGGGTGGACTACCCGCGCATCTCGCCGCATCTCAAACGCGCGGTGATCGCCGCCGAGGACAGCAAGTTCATCGCCCATGAGGGTTTTGACTGGGAAGCCCTGGAAAAGGCGGTGGAGAAGAACATCAAGAAGGGCCGCTTCGCCGCCGGCGGCTCCACCATCAGCCAGCAACTGGCGAAGAACCTGTTTCTGTCGGCCTCGAAGAACCCGTTTCGCAAACTCCAGGAGGCCGTCATCACGGTGATGATCGAACAGCTCTGGAGCAAGCGCCGCATTCTCGAGGTCTATCTCAACGTGATCGAATGGGGCAACGGCATCTACGGCGCCGAGGCCGCGGCGCGGCGCTATTTCAAGAGCTCGGCGGCGGCCCTGGGGCCGGGGCAGGCGGCGCATCTGGCGGCGATGATTCCCAACCCGCGCTACTACGAAAGCCACCGCTCCGCGCGCGGCCTGTTGAAACGCCAAGGCATCATCGCCGCGCGCATGTGGCAAGTCTCGGTGCCGCGCTGAGGGCCTGCCGCATCTATACCCGGAAGCGGGCCACCGAAGCGCCGAGTTCGCCCGCCAGGGTTTCCATTTCCTGCGCCGAGGCCGCGGTCTGGCCGACTGCGGCGCTGTTCCGCTCCGCCATCTGGGCGATGCGCTCCACCCCGCCAGCGAGAGACTGCGCGGCGATGGATTGTTCTCGCAGGCTGGCGGCGATGTCGTCCACCGCGCTTACCACGCGCGCCGCGCCTTCCTGGATGCCGATGATGGAATCGCCGGCGCGATGAGCGAACTGCACGCCTTCAGCGACGCGCGTCACGCCCGCCTCCATTTCCGATACGGCGCGGCGCGCGCCGGCCTGAACCTTGTCGATCATGCCGGCGATCTGCTGCGTGGAACTCGCGGTGCGTTCCGCCAGCTTGCGCACTTCATCGGCCACCACAGCAAAACCGCGTCCCTGCTCGCCGGCGCGCGCCGCCTCGATGGCGGCGTTGAGCGCGAGCAGATTGGTCTGGTCGGCGATTTCACGAATCACCCCGACGATGGCCGAGATTTCGTTGGAATAACCTTCCAGTTCGCGGATGCTGGACGCGGAGGTATTGACCGCGTCGGCGATGCGGCCGATCTCGTTGGCGGCGGCATGCACCACCTGCCCGCCCTCGCGCGATTGCTCGCCGGAACGCAGGGATTGCGCGTGCGCCTCGCGCGCGTGGTCGCCCACCTGGTCGATGGACACGCTCATTTCCTCGACTGCCGCCGCCATGCCCGAGGCGGCCTCGCTCTGCTCCTCGCTGGCGCGGGCGACCTCGGCGGCGGACGCGGACAAACCGTGCGCGGCATCGTTGAGTCGTAACGCGTTCATCTGGCTGGCGCGCACCATTTGCTTCAGTCCTTCCTGCATGCGGCCCATCGCGGTCAGCAAGCGGCCGATCTCGTTCGTGCCGCCAGGCTCGATGGGCCGGCTCAGATCGCCCTGTGCCACGGCTTCCGCCAGTTCCACCGCCTGCTTGAGGGGGTGGGTGATGGAACGGATCAGGAGGAAGGCGAACAAGCCGGTCAGGCCCAGGCCGCCCACGATCAGGCCGAGAAACAGCGTCTGATTGCGCTGGTAGAGGGCATGCCCCTCTTCGAATTGTGTTTTCGCGACGTCAGCCTGGAGCTGGATCAGATTGCCCAGGGTGGTCAGCGCGGCCTCGCCGCTGTGCTTGCGCTCCTTGAGAAAGCCGATCAGGGCCTCCTTCTCGAAATCGTGCGCCGCCAGTTTCACGAATGCCGGCTGGCAGGCCACCAGCCAGGCCTGGCGCTGGGATTCGAAATCGGCGACCAGCGTCTTCTCCTTGTCGGTCAGCAGGGTGGCGGTGTAATCGTTCCATAAGGCGTTGATTTCCTTGCGCCGTTCGACGAATGCCTCCAGGTGCATCTCGATCGGGTGGTCGTGCAGATGAGCGGCCGGGGAGTTCGGGTCGTGCTGATAGGCGAGCAGAATTTCCGTCAGGTTCTTCTGGAGCAGCATCTGCATGCGCGCCAGATCGCGCATCGGCACGGCGCGGTCCTGATAGACCGTATCCAGGCTACGGGTCATGGTTTTCATGCCCTGCCAGCCGATGAGTGCGATCGATAGAAGCAGCAGGCCGCAAGCGAGCATGAGTGCCAGGATGCGGTAGGTCACATTGAGATTCCTGAACATGGCGATATACCCCCGTTGAGATTGGGTGTTTATCGGCGTGTCGCGCTGCTTCTTTAGTCTTTTGCTACCAGATGGCGCGGGTGGAACGATTTATTTCCACCCTTTGCTTCCATATGCCGCGCGGACCGGCCAGGTTGCCGTTTGCCCACCCCCCGCAAGCCATTAGAATCGGCGGGCTTTTCATCCTATCGCCCATGTCCGACCAACACGAACTCCCCGCCCAAATGCCTGTCGAGGACAGCCTGAAGCAGGTCAAGAACCTGCTGGCGCGGCATCGTCTGGTGGAAGGCCTGGTGCACAAGCAGGAGATGCCGCGCCACGACCTGGTTGAGTCGCTGGTGCACAAGCAGCACCTGGTGGAACTTCAGAAGCGGCTGGACAAGTTGCACCCGGCGGATGTGGCCTACATCCTGGAAGCCCTGCCGCTGGAAGACCGTCTTCTGGTCTGGAGCCTGGTCAAGGCGGATCGCGACGGCGACATCCTGCTGGAAGTCTCGGACGCGGTGCGGGAGTCCCTGATCGCGACGATGGACATCCGCGAACTGGTGGCCGCCGCCGCCAGCCTGGATACCGACGAAATCGCCGACCTGGCGATGGATCTGCCCAAGGATGTCGTCCAGGAGTTGATGAAGTCCCTGGACAACGCCAAGCGCGCCCAGGTCGAGTCCTCCCTGTCCTACGACGAGGATTCGGTCGGTGGCCTGATGGACTACGACTTCGTCACCATCCGCGCCGACGTCACCCTGGAAGTGGCCCTGCGCTATCTGCGCCGCCTGGGCGAATTGCCCAGCCATTCCGACAAGTTGTTCGTGGTGGACCGGAACGAACACCTGATCGGTACCCTGCCGCTGAAACGCATGCTGGTGCACGACCCCGACGTGCATGTGGCGGCGATCATGTCGGACGATCCGGTGTCGTTCAACCCCTCCGACCCGGCCACCGAGGCGGCGCAGGCTTTCGAGCGTTACGACCTGGTGACCGCGCCGGTCGTCGATGCGCGCGGCAATCTGGTCGGGCGTCTCACCGTCGACGTGGTGCTGGACTTCATCCGCGCCGAGGCGGAGGAGGACATGCTGCAAGCCGCCGGCCTGCGCGAGGAGGAAGACCTCTTCTCCACGGTCTGGAAAGCGGCCAAGAACCGCTGGCTGTGGCTGGCCATCAACCTGTGTACCGCCCTGTTCGCCTCACGCGTGGTCGGTGCTTTCGAAGGCAGCATCGAAAAACTCGCCGCGCTCGCCGCGCTGATGCCCATCGTCGCCGGCATGGGCGGCAATTCAGGCAGCCAGACGCTGACTTTGATGGTGCGCGGTTTGGCCCTGGGGCTGATCTCACGGGAAAACACCAAGCGTCTGCTGATCAAGGAATTCGGCATCGCCATCCTCAATGGCGTCATGTGGGGCAGCATCATGGGCCTGGTTACCTGGCTGCTCTATGACAATCCGGCGCTGGCCCTGGTGATGGCGGCGGCGATGCTGATGAGCCTGATTGTGGCGGCCCTGGCCGGTTTCGTGGCGCCCATCATCATCGTCCGTCTCGGCCATGACCCGGCCTTCGGCGCCCATGTCCTGCTGACCTTCATCACCGACAGCATGGGTTTCCTGATTTTCCTGGGGCTGGCGACGCTGGTGCTGCTGTAGGGCGGATGCCCGCAGGGCGATCCGCCGGAAGGTGGATCGCTCGATCAGGTGATCCACCTTCCGGCGGAACCGCCTTCGGCGTTCCGCCCTACGCTAACCCCTTCGGCAACGGGAAATTGACGTTTTCCGCGACGCCATCGAGTGTCGCAACCGAGTTCGCGCCCAATTCGCGCAAGCGCTGGATGACCCCCTCCACCAGCACTTCCGGGGCCGAGGCGCCGGCGGTGACGCCGACATGCTGCTTCCCTTGCAGCCATTCCGCTTGCAACTGGCCGGCGTTGTCCACCATGTAGGCGGGCGTGCCGGCCTTGGCCGCGACTTCGCGCAGGCGGTTGGAGTTGGAACTGTTCGGCGAACCGACCACGATCACCAGATCGCATTGCGCGGTCAGCGTTTTCACCGCGTCCTGGCGGTTCTGGGTGGCGTAGCAGATGTCGTCCTTCTTCGGGCCGCGTATCTCCGGGAAGCGCGCCCGCAGCGCGTCCACCACGCGGCTGGCATCGTCCACCGACAGGGTGGTCTGGGTGACGTAGGCCAGTTTTTCCGGGTTGGCCACGCTCAGGCCGGCGACATCCTCCGGGGTTTCCACCAAGTGCATGCCGGCGTCCGACTGGCCCATGGTGCCTTCCACTTCCGGGTGGCCCTTGTGGCCGATCATGACGATGTCGAGGCCCGCCTCGCGCATCTTCTTCACTTCCACATGCACTTTCGTGACCAGTGGGCAGGTGGCGTCATAGACATTGAAACCGCGCGCCTCGGCCTCGTGGCGCACCGCGAGCGACACACCGTGGGCGCTGTAAATCAGGGTGGCGCCGGCCGGCACGTCGGCCAGGTCTTCGATGAAAATCGCGCCCTTGGCCTTGAGGTTATCCACCACGAACTTGTTGTGGACGACTTCATGGCGCACAAAGATGGGCGCGCCGTATTTTTCCAGGGCACGTTCGACGATGGTGATGGCGCGGTCGACGCCGGCGCAGAAGCCGCGCGGATTGGCCAGGAGGATGGTTTTCGGCATGGTTATTTCGGTGTGATGGCGAGTATCCGGACTTCGAAGTTCACCGGCAGTCCGGCCAGGGGGTGGTTGAAATCGACGCGCACTTCGTCGGCGTCGATCTCCAGCACGGAGCCGGTCACGCTCTGGCCATTGGGCAGGGTGAAATCGACGCCGCTGTTCACGGCGAGTTCCATGTCACCGGGAAAGTCGTTCCGGGGCAGAAGATAGATCATCGTCGGATCATGCGGGCCGAACGCATCGCCGGGGGGCAGTTCGAACAGAGGGTGGTCACCGACGCGCAGGCCGAGCAACAGGCTTTCCAGGCGCGCGTCGATCTCGCCGTGGCCGAGGGTGAATGTCTCCGGTCCTTCGGTGAAGGTGTCGACCAGTATTTCGTCCTGACAGGACAGGCGGTAATGCAGGGTGACCTGGTCACCCAGGCGCAGGGCAGTGGAATCAAGGTTCATGGCAGGAGGCAAGACAAGCGAACAGCGCGCGAGTTTACCGCCCGCCAAGGGTGCATTCCGAAATCCGAAGGGGCTATAGCGCCCTGATTTGCAGGCTGCCTCAGCAGTCGCATGGTTTGAGGCGTAGGTTGGGCAAAGCGCAGCGTGGCCAACAACCCGTCGCCATGTTGGGCACGCTTCGCTTTGCCCAACCTACGACTAAATCCCCCTCAATCCCCCTTTGAAAAAGGGGGAGGCCACCCCCTCAACCGCTGGTCACGACCCGGTCGCGCCCAGCCTGCTTGGCCAGATAGAGGCGGCGGTCGGCGAGGTTGAGCAGGTCGGCGGGGGGCAGCGGGTGATCGGTGTCGAACAGGGCGACGCCGATGCTGCAAGTGATCGCGCCGATGGGCAGGCTGCCCAGGCAGCTCTGGCGGGTCTGCCGCACGATGCGCTCGGCCACTTCCTGGCTCAGGGTCTGGTCGCAGCAGGGCAGCAGGATCAGGAATTCTTCGCCGCCGTAGCGCACCACGACATCCGACTCGCGTACCCAGATGGTCAATTGTCGCGCCAGGTCCTGTAGCACGCGGTCACCAATGGGGTGGCCGTGGCGGTCGTTGATTTCCTTGAAATGGTCCACGTCCAGCATCATGGCGGCGATTGGGTAATGGTGCCGTTGTGCCTGGCGTTGCTGATGATCCAGCCATTCCCACATGAAGCGGCGGTTGAACAGGCCGGTCAGCGGGTCATGGTTGACGTCATGCTCCAGGCGTTGCGCCACGTCGGTGAGCGCCTCGGTGCGCAGTACGCTGCCGGTTACGTCGATCACGCTGACCAGGGCCAGGCGCTCGTCGCCCCGCGAGTAGGCCTCGATATGCACATGCTGGCGCATCAGGCCGAAGCCGTGCCGGGCCAGGTGCGGCAAGTCGATGGGAATCAGGTAGCGATGCAGCGCCTGCGACAGAATCTGTGGCCCGCCGTTGCGGAGAACCTGTTCCACGGCCATCTGGAAGCGGGGATTGCGAAAGCCGGGAAACAGGTCTTCCAGGCGCTGTGAAATGGCGCGGGTGTCGGGAATGCCGGTGTGCTCGGCCAGCCAGCGGTTCCAGGTACGTATCCGCATCTGTCCATCCAGAACCAGGACGCCGATGGGTAGGGGGTCATAGGGTTTGCCGTGCATGGTTTTCCGCCTTAATCCGCGGCCAGGATCAGGGCCTGAACCGCAAACATCACCTTTTCCGCCGCCGCCGCCGACAGCAGCAGCATGATCGAGCCTTCCAGCTCGCGCCGGGCGGCGGTCAGGCGGGTGTGGATGAGCAACGCTGGCGCTTCCTCCTGATCCGGCATCGTGTCGTTGAACAGGTCGTGGGCGGTGGCCTCGGCGAAGCGCGGCACGGAGACGTCGATACGCAGTTCCAGCATGTCGGCCATGGCACTGACACAGGACGAAATGAGGATGTTGCCGATTTCGGTCATCGCCTCGTGTTCGAAGGCGCGTAGATCCAGCCCCTGTAGCGGCGCCGCGTGCCCGAGCAGGTCATGGAACAGCAGGTGGCTGCCGCCCGAAGGCAGCAGCAGGGCGATGCGGCCGCTCAATTCGCCGGACATGCGCTGGTAGACGCAGGCCAGTTCGCCGCCCTTGGGGCCTGTCCATGGATAACTTAAACATTCTGGCTGCACTGGTGGGCGCGCTGCTGCGTTGCCGTCCGCTTGCAGGGAACGGCCATGCTGCGCGTCCGGCGCCTTACATCGCATCCCGCCGGCACACCCATAATTGTCCAAGTTATCCATGGACAGGCCCTTGCTGTCGAGACAGGCGCTGGCTTCGCTCGCGGTACACAGCTCCACGCGCGGCACCGCGATGCGGATCGGTTCGTTCAGCAAACTGGAAAGCTGGCGCGCGGCCCGGCTGATGCCGATGTTGCCCAGTTCGGTGAGCACGTCGCGTTGCGCGTCCGACAGGTGCATCGGCTTCAGCCCTGTGTCGCCATGCGCAGCGCGCCGGCGATCTTGTCGCGGCTCACCGGCTTCTCCAGCACTCCGGCGAAACTCGCATCGCGCGCTTCGTTGAGAACGGCCTGCTGCACATTGGCGGTGAGCAGGATGCAACACGGATCGAGCCCCGCCGCGCGCAGCTTGCGGGCGATCTCCACGCCATTGCAGTCGGGCATGTTGTAGTCCAGGAACACCACGTCCGGCCGGACTTCCAGCGCCACCCGCAGCGCGCTTTCGGCATCCTCCGCCTCATGTACGACGTGGCCGCTGTCCGTCGGCATATGAATCCGGAACAGCAGGCGCGAGGTGGAGGAATCATCCACCACCAGCAGCACCAGTGGCCGCTCGGCGGCCAGCTTCGCACAGGGCGAAAGCTCGTTCAGGCTGGCGCGCTGCATCAGGGTCTGCATGCTGTTCAGCATCGCGCGCATCGGCATTTCCGGTTCATCCCCTGAGAGCAGTTCGACCAGCGGGGTCTTGCGGCACTGCTCCACCAACGCGCTGACCGCCTGGGTGAGCAGTGCGTGGGTTTCCTCGTGCTGGCCGCCGCGTTTCAGGTGGCGCAACAAGCGCGCGTAGCCCGCCACCACCCGGCTGTAGTGTTCCAGCCAGGGCAGATCCACCGCGCGCGCGCCGCCGTGCAGGCTGTCGAATTCCTGATGCACCTGATCGTAGTCGCAGCCTTCCGGCCCTTGTTCCAGGCTGGCAAGTGCGCGCGCCAGACGTTCCCGTGTCTCCTTGCAGAAGACATCCAGGAGGACTTCACGCGACAGCGGGGCGTCTTGGGAATTCGGCATGGTCAACTCCTTGCCAGTTCGATGAGATGGGTGGGAATGCGTGCCAGGGGGACGACCTGATCGACGCAGCCGGCGGCGCAGGCGGCGCCGGGCATGCCGTAGACCACGGAGCTTTCCTCGTCCTGGGCGAAGACATGGCCGCCGGCGCGGTGCAGGGCGACCAGGCCATCGCTGCCGTCCGAACCCATGCCGGTGAAGATGCCGCCGATCGCGGCCGCGCCGCAGCAGCGCGCCAGAGAATGGAACAGGGCGGTGGCCGAGGGCCGGAAGCGGTCGATGGGCGGCTCCGAGGACAAACGTGCATGTAAGCGGCCATCGCGGCGCGCCACTTCCAGATGGTGTGCATCAGGGGCGACGTACACGGTGCCCGCTTGCAAGGGTGTACCCGCCTTGGCCAGACACACTTCCAGCAGCGTCTGGCCGCGCAGCCAGCCGACCAAACCGCCGACGAAGCCGGGCGAGATGTGCTGTACCACCAGGAGCGGCAGGGGATAGCCGACCGGCATGCCGGCCAGCAGCGTGGATAGCGCCTGCGGCCCTCCGGTGGACAGCGCCAGCCCGACCACCTCGTAGCGGGCACCGCCACGGCGTGGCGCCGGCGCCTGGAAGATCGCCGCGCTCGGCTGTGGGCGGCGGCGGCGCACCACTTTCACCTCGGCCATCGCCCGCACCGTTTCCACCAGATCGCGCCGTATCCGTTCGAAATCGGGATGGCTCAAGCCGCGCGGCTTTTCGATGACCGCCAGCGCGCCCTCCTCGATGGCGCGGAAGGTAATGCGCAATTCCTCGTCATCCACGCTGGAACTGATCACCACGATGGGCAGTGGTTGTGTCGCCATGATCATGCGCGTGGCTTCGAAGCCGTCCATCACCGGCATCCGGATGTCCATGGTCACCAGATCCGGCTTCAACTCATTCACCAGGGTCACCGCCTCGCGGCCATCGCGCGCGCGCCCGACCACTCGCATGTCCGGTTCGGACTGGAATATCCCCCGCAGCAGGGCGGCGACGACGTCGGAATCTTCGGTTATCAGTATGTTGATCATGCGGGCGATTTCGGATTTCGGATTTATTGAGCGCCGCAGCGCCGTAGGTTGGGCAAAGCGAAGCGTGCCCAACATCGCGACGGTTCGTTGGGCACGCTTCGCTTTGCCCAACCTACGGCAGTGGTGCGGAAGTCGCTCATAAAAGCTGGCCCACCACTTCCAGCAGTTCACGGGTCTCGAAGCTGCTTTTCACGACATAAGCATCGGCGCGGACTTCCAGGCCGCGGCGGCGGTGTTCTTCGCTGCCCAGCGAGGTGACGATGACCACCGGGAGATCGGCCAGGTGGGCGTCGGCGCGGATGCGGCGGGTGAGTTCGAAGCCATCCAGTTCGGGCATTTCCACATCCGTGATGAGCAGGTCGAAGCTGCCGCTGTGCAGCGCTTCCCAGGCTTGTTCGCCGTCGGCTGCGACCTGCACGCGGTAGCCGGCGTTTTCCAGGATGCTCTGTTCCAGGGTGCGGGTGGTGATGGAGTCGTCGGCGATCAGGATGCGCGGCGCCGGGCGTGCTTCGGGGTGAGCATGTGATACCACGCGACCGCTGGCGCCCAGTGCGCTGGCGAGCAGGTCAGCCACCGCCAGCACCAGCAGGATGTCGCCATCGCGGCCGAGGGTGCCGCCGGCGATGTGGCGTACCGCGACCAGGGGCGGTGCGAGTGGCTTGACCACCATTTCGCGTTCGCCCAGGACGTGGTCGACGCGCAGCGCCACGCGCTGCCAGCCGCGCTGAATCACCACCACGCTGATGAGTTCGGCATAGTCGTCCAGCGTGCCACGGTGCCCGAGCAGGCTGGCCAGGTCGCGCAATGGCACCGGCGTGTCGTCCACCGTCACCGCCTGGCTGCCCGATACCTCCAGAATCTGCGCCGGCGTCAGCTCCAGAATACGTTGCACATACAGGCTGGGCAGGGCAAACACCTGGCCGGCCGCGCGTACCAGCAGGCCGTGGTCGCTGGCCAGGGTCAGCGGCAGGCAGAGCCGGAAACGGGTGCCGCCGTTCAGTTCGGTCTCCAGCGCGATGCGCCCGCCCAGGGCTTGCAGATTCACCTGCACCACGTCCAGCCCGACCCCGCGCCCGGAGACCTCGCTGACGACGCTACGGGTACTGAAGCCGGGGCGGAACAGATAGTCGAGCAGGGCGCGCGAGGGCAGGGCGGCGACTTCCTCTTCACTGGCCAGGCCAAGCTCACGGATGCGGCTGCGCACCCGGGTGCTATCGACCCCGGCGCCGTCGTCGGACACCGTAATCACCACCGACTGCCCCTCCCGTTCCAGGCGCAGCGTGATCAGGCCGGTCTCCGTTTTGCCCATGAGGCGGCGCTGCGTCGGCGCTTCGATGCCATGGTCCACGGCATTACGCAGCAGGTGCATGAGGGGGTCACGCAGGGCGTCCAGGATGGCGCGATCCATTTCCAGGCGCTCGCCTTCCAGTAGCAGTTCCGCGCGCTTGCCCAGGTCGCGCGCCAGGTCGCGCACGGTCAGTACCAGCGGTTTGAGCACGCTCTCCGCCGGCACCATACGCAGATCGCGCACGTCCTCGCGCAGGCCGGTGGCCAAGGGGCGCAACTGCGCCACGGTGGCGCGCAGGCCGCGCTGCATGGAATCGGCCAGACGCTCGATTTCCAGGATCAGATCGCTGGCCTCGATCAGTAGATGGCGGTCCAGGGCAATTTCGGATTTCGGATTTCGGATTTCGGATGGGTATGCCATCTGGTCATGCCGGCTCTGGTTCAGTTGCTCCCAAAGCTGTTTCAGGCGTTGCGCCAGGTCGTGCTGGTGGCGGCTGGCCTGGTAATGGTCGTCGACGCGGATCTTGCTGGCCTGCAATTCTTCCGCCAGGTCGGCGATGCGATCCAGACGCGCCACCGGCAGGCGGATGGTGTCCGACAGCGGTCGCGCCGCCGCCGCCGGGGTGGTCTTGCTTGCGGGGGGCGGGGCGGCGCCCGCCGCGACCGCGCGCACGCGTTGCAGCAATTCGACGCTGGCCTGGCTGATGGGGCTGTTCGTCGTGTCCGCCTCGACCAGGCGGCGCATTCCGTCCACTGCGGAGAGGCACAGTTCCAGCAGGCCGGGCTGGTTGGCCACGGTCTCGCGCTTGAGCGCGGAGAACAGGTCTTCCAGGGCATGCGCCAGTTCCGCCGACCGCTCCAGACCGACGCCACGCGCCGCGCCTTTGATGTTGTGGGCGGCGCGAAAGATCGCGTCGAGGAGTTTCGTGCGCGCCTCTCCCGTGGCCCCCTGTTCCAGCGCCAGCAAACCATCGACGATGGCCTGCAGACGCTCTTCCAGTTGGGCGCTGAAGGTTTGCAGCAGTTGCTGCATCAGGCGTGGGTCGATGTCGGAACGGGGCATTAGATTTCGGATTTCGGATTGCGGATTTCGGATGTGGGGTGCGCGCTTGCGCGCGCCCTGCGGGTTTCAAATCCGAAATCCGAAATCCGAAATCCGAAATTGAGCAAATCCGACATCGCTAGACCTTATAGAGGCTCGCCACGGCCGACAGCCGTTGCGCGAGCACCGTAGGTTGGGCAAAGCGTAGCGTGCCCAACGTGCAGGTGCCGCAAATGTTGGGCACGCCTTCGGCTTTGCCCAACCTACGATGGCGATGCGTGTTCATCCGTTTACACCTTATAGAGGCTCGCCACGGCCGATAGCCGCTGCGCGAGGTGAGAGAGTTCGTCGGTAGCGACGCGGGTCTGCTCGGTCGCGCTGACGAAGCGGCTGGTGACGGCGTGGATGTCGCTCATGGCGGTGGCGATCTGTTCGATGCCGGCGCTTTCCTGGCGCACGGCGGCGACGATCTGGCGGCTGCCCAGGCTGGTGTCGCGCACCACGCCTTCCAGACCACGGATCGCCTCGCCCGCGCGCTGCACCAGATCGAGGCCGCGCACCACGCCCTTGGCACCATCCTCGGTGGCCATTACCGCGCGGTCGGTGGCATGGCGGATTTCTTCCAGGATGTGCTGCACCTGTTCGGTGGAAGCCTGAGATTGTTCGGCGAGCTGTTTCACCTCGCTGGCGACCACCGCGAAGCCCAGTCCGGCCTCGCCGGCGCGGGTCGCCTCGATCGCCGCGTTGAGCGATAGCAGACGCAGTTGTCGGGCGATGCCGCCCACCACCGAGGTGATCTCGCCAATGCGCTGGGTCTGTTCGTTGAGGGACAGAATGGTGCGGGCGATGGCATCCACCTTGACGCTCACCTCACTGATGCCGACGATGCTTTCCTCCACCACTGATCGCCCGTGCTCGCCCTCGCTGCGCGCCCGTTCCGCCATTTCGCCGAGGCGCTGTGCCTTCTCCAGTGTTTGCCCCGAGGTGGCGCGGATCTGCTCCAGGGTGGTCATGGTTTCGGTGACCGAGGCGGCCTGTTCGCTGGCGCCGGAGGACTGTGCCGCCACCGCGCTGTGCATCTGGCTGACCGTCACCAGTAGAGTGGAGCCGGTTTCGCGTACCCGTCCGGCCAGGCCGGCGAGGCCTCCAGCCATGTGGTTGAGGCTGCCGGCGAGACGACCCAGGGTATCGTCGCCTTCTTTCAGCCGCCCGGCGAGGTCGCCGGCGGCGATGCGCTGGGCGAAATGCTGAATTTCCAGACTGTGCCGTTCCAGCTCCTCGCTGGTGTCGCGTTCGCGTTTCAGTTGTTGCCCCTGTTCGGCCACCAGTTTGGCAAGCTGGCCACGCAGAGCGTCCAGTCCTTGGCCCAGTTCGCCCAGTTCGTCGCGACTCCTCGGCGGCAGGGAGACGTTGAAGTTGCCGCCGGCGATGCCGTGCATGGCGGTGAGCAGCCAGCGCGAGTTGCCGCTGACGTTGCGCGCCACCCGCACGATCAGCCACAGGCTGAGCGGAATCGGCAGCAGGGCCAACAAAATGATCAGTGCCAGACGCCGGCGGCTGCTGGCGTCCAGTTCGCTGGTCAGGTCCGCGAGATAGCGCGCATAAGCGGTTTCCACGTCGTGCAGACGTTCCATGCGGCAACTGGCGCTGTCGAACCAGGCTTCCGGGCTGGGGCGTGATTTGGCCTGGCTGTCGCGCAGGGCCGCGCGCAACGCGGGCAGGCCGCGCACGCAGTCGGTCTGTTCGGCGTCGTGCCAGGCGAGGCGCAACAGTTCCGGCGCCTGTGTCTGGAACAGGTCGAGGAGCAGGGCTTGATTGGCGGCAAGCTCGATCAACCGGTTCGCCAGGTTCGCCTCGGCGTTTCCCGCCAACCAGCGGCCCCCCTCGGCGCGTTCCTGGCCGGCGGCTTCCTTGGCCTGGATCAGCCTGCGGTAGGCGCTGAACTGGCGCGAGACATCGACATCGGGCGAATAGGCGGCGAGACTTTCCAGGGTGCCCAGCAAGGTACGTATCGCCAAGGTGTACTTTTCCACTGCGCGCAGGGCGGGGAGGGTCCTGTGATCGACCTCCCCGCGCAAGCGGGTGAGCTCGCCGCGGCGTTCCGTCAGCAGGCCGCCGGCCAGACCCAGGTCGTGCGTCGTGTCCCGCGCCTTGAGTGATTCCAGCACTTGCCAGGCCTGGTCGGCCTTCGCGCGCTGACGCCCCAGTTCCGCTTCGAATTTTGCTTCGAAGCGGCCGCCCTGGCTGGACAGGACCAGGCTGGTGCGGCCGCGTTCCGCTTGCAGTTCGTGCACCAGATCGCCGATGGCGATGGATAGTGTGCCGGCGCGCGCCAGTGCCGCCATGCCGGCCTGCTGCCGGGCCTCCTGCCAGAGCGCGTGCCCGGCAAACAGGGCGAGGGCGAACAGGGGCAAGACCAGCACGGCGATCAATTTGCCGCGCATGGTGAGGTTTTCCACGTTGATCACGTCAGTCTCCCGAGGTCAGGCGCAGGGTGAGGCGTAGGGTGAGGCGTAGGTTGGGCAAAGCGAAGCGTGCCCAACATGGCAACGGTTGCATGTTGGGCACGCTTCGCTTTGCCCAACCTACGTCCGCTCATTCCGCACGCCCCCGGTTGCTATCCATTGCGCGCGACTTGGCTTCGATGACGTCGAGCAGTTCGATGATGCGGGCCGACAGGGCGCGTACCCGGCCCATCACCTGCGCGGCGTTGGGGCGATGGCCGTTGTTCTGTTGTTGCACCACGTCGTGGATCAACTCATGCAATTCACGGTGCGGTGCGTCCAGGGCGAGCATTTCCGGAATGTGGCCGTAGCGTTGCAGGCCTTCGCCGTCATACCAGAGCCCCAACTGGCAGTGGTGGTGGGAAACGGCTTCTTCCTCGGCGAGGGTCTCGCGTCCGGCCAGGAAGGCCTCCAATCGCGCCACCCAGGTGCGGTGCAGGGTACGCGCGCGGTCGAAGTCGAAGCGGGCGCCGCCCACCTGGAACAGTTTCACCATGTTCTGCAACAGGGCGGCGTAGTCGGTGAGCTGGTCGGTGGCGGCCTCGGTCTGGTGGGTGGCGGCGACGAACTGGCTGGTGACCTGGCTGATGTCGCCCATGGCGATGCGGATCTGGTCGATGCCGGCGGCTTCCTGGCGCACGGCGGCAACGATCTGCTGGCTGGCCATCGCGGTGTCGTGGATCACCCGGTTGAGGCCGTGCAGGGTCTCGCCGGCGCGGTCGGCCAGGTTGGCGCCTCGGTCGGCACCCTCGTTGCCTTCTTCCACGGCGCGCACCGCGCGCGCGGCGGCATTGCGAATTTCCGCCAGGATGCCCTGCACCTGGGTGGTGGCCTGGCGCGATTGCTCGGCCAGGTCGCGTACCTCTTCCGCCACCACGGCGAAACCGCGTCCGGCGTCGCCGGCCTTGGCCGCCTCGATCGAGGCATTCAGCGCCAACATCTTGGATTGCGACGCCAGTTCGCCGACGGCATTGGTGATCTCGCCGATTTGTTGCAGGCGTTCGTTGAGCACACCGATGTGGCCGGCGATAGCCTCTACCTGTCCACGCGTGTGGCGCATGGCTTGCACAGCCGCCTCCACCACGGTGACCCCCTGGTCGCCTTCGGCGCGGGCGCGGTCGGCCACTTCCTTGAGGGCAGTGGCTTTTTCCAGGTTCTGCTGCGAGGTGGCCTTGATCTGTTCCAGGGTGGCGGTGGTCTCGCTGACCGAGGCGGCCTGCTGCGCGGCGCCGCTGGACTGGGCGCCGATGGAGGCGCGTACCTGTTCCACGCTGACCAGCATGGCGTTGCTCGATTCCGCGACTTCGCTGGTCATTTCCGCCAGGCGGTCGACCATCTTGTTCAGGTTGCCGCCGAGACGCGCCAGATCGTCCTCACCTGCCAACCCTCCCACCACATCCACCCGCGCGGTCAGGTCGCCATGGGCGACGCGGTCGATGAGATTGTTGTAGGCGTTCAGGCGCTGCTCCAGTTCTTCCTTGGACAGGTTGACCACATTGAGCTCGGAAGTGAGGCCGTGGATGTAGGTGTCGATGGCGAGCTGGGCATCCAGCGACAGCATTTTGTCCAGCGCCAGCACGGCTTGCAGGGCGCGCCCACGTTGCCAGCGCCAGTGCTTGAAGATGATGGGTGCCAGCAACTGCATGTAGACGGAATAGCTGCCCAGATACCAGCGCGGGGTGAGGCCGATCTTGTGATGGATCACCCCCACGCGCAGGCGCCGCTCGAAGTAGTCCGGCCCCAGGTCGCCCTTGAATAGTTCCAGCAGATAGGCGCGCTGCGTGCGTTTCAGGCGCTCCCAATTGGAACCGACGCCGCGGATCAGTTGCTCCAGTTCCGGGTGGCGCTGGATGTTGACGTAGAAACCATCCACGACGGCATCGGCATGGCGTTCGATCACCGGCGCCAGTTCCACCAACAAGGCCAGATCCGCCTCGGTCAGCCCGACGAAGGCCTTGTGCTGTGCCTGCTGTTCCGGCCCCAGATTCATGAGTTCGCAGAGATTGGCGCCGGCGGCGTCGGTCAGGAATTTTTCGATCATTCAAGCACCCTTTCTATTTCGGATTTCGGATTGCGGATTTCGGATGTGGGAAGTCGGGCGCGGCGCAGCCGCGAGAAAAATCCGAAATCCGCAATCCGACATCCGAAATTGCTTCATCTCCGGTCTCTCCATTCCATCGCATCGCCGCTGATGTTGTGGAACAGGTCGGCATCGCGGCCGCGCACGGCGTTGGCGGGGATGGTCAGGCGGGCGGGATCGTTTTCCAGGATGTCGAGGAAGACGGCGATGATTTCCGGGTCCCAGAAGCCGCGCGCGGTTTCCTCGCGCAGGATGCGGATGACGTCCTCGCGCGGCAGGGCGGGCTTGTAGGGGCGTTCGCTGGAGAGGGCGTCGTAGACGTCCACCACCTGAAAGATGCGCGCCAGCACCGGGATGTCGTCGCCGGCCAGGCCGGAGGGGTAGCCGCCGCCGTTCCATTTTTCATGGTGGTAGCGAATGATGTCCACGGTGCGCCGCATGGTGCGCAGGGCGCTGCACAGATAGGCGCCGGTGGTGGGATGCTGACGCATGACCGCCCATTCCGCCTCGTTCAGCTTGCCCTTCTTGAGCAGCACGGCGTCGGGGATGGCGACCTTGCCGATGTCATGCAGGATGCCGCCGCGGCGCAGCGCTTCCAGATCGTCATAGGGCAGATCGAGTGCTGCGCCCAGCACCACGGAGAGATGCGAGAGGCGGTCGCAGTGGTCGCCGGTGGTGCCGTCCTTGGCCTCGACCACGCGCGCCAGGGCGAACAGCACCGATTCGGTATCGTCCAGGCGGTCGGTCAGGCGTTTCTTGTCCACCGCCGCACGCACCCGCGCGGTCAGTTCCACCGCGTTGAACGGCTTGGTGATGTAGTCGGAAGCACCGACTTCCATGCCATGCACCACATCGTCCGGACTGCCCAGGGAGGTGAGCATGATGATCGGCAACAGGCGGAATTCCTCCTGCTCGCGCAGTCGGCGGCAGACTTCGATGCCGTCGAGGCCGGGCATCATCACGTCGAGTAGCACCACATCGGGACGCAGGGCGGCGATGCGCACCAGTGCGGCCTCGCCGCAATCCGCCTCCAGTACCTCGAACTCCTGTGAACCGAGCACGGCGCGAATCAGCGCGCGGTTGGTGGCCATGTCGTCCACCACCATAATGCGGGCCTGGCCGCCGCTTGCGTGAGTGCTTTGCATTTCGTTCATTTTTGATTCCTCAGTTGAGCGTTCCGTGACCACCGGGATGCCGCCTGAATACCGGCGCGGTAGCGTCCGCTTGGCAGAAGAGGTTTTGGATGCTCCCGCGAGGTTGTAGGAGGCCCGCTTGCGGGCCGAAGCGCCCGGCAGGGCGCAATGGTGGCCCCCCCGCTTGAGCGAGTGTTTGCCCTTTGCGGCTGCCGCCGCTTCGGCTCGCAAGCGGGCCTCCTACGAACAAAATTCATGTGTGTTCCTCGATTCTGATACGCGGGTCGCCCAGCAGGGCTTCCAGATCCAGCATGGCCAATCGGCCGGCATGAATGCCGGTAATCCAGTGTTCTTCGCCGGCGGCGGCGCCGGGCAGGGCGGGGCCAAGCGATTCGGCACGATAGCGATCGTTGCCCAGCACTTCGGCCACGCGCAGGCCGACGCTGTAGCCGGCGGCGCTGACCATCACCAGCCGGGTTTCTTCGTTACTCACCGAGGCATCCTCATTGGCCGCCTCCACGCGCAGGAGGCGCGCCAGGTCGAGCACGGCCAGCAACTTGCCGCGCCGCGGCATCACGCCGGCGACGAAAGGGGGGGTGCCGGGCACCGGCGTGAGACCGCGCGGCCGCACGATTTCATCCAGCCAGCGATAGGGAATGCCATAGTGCTCGCGCGCGCCCAGACGCACCGCGAGAAACAGATCGCCGCGCGGCGTCTGCCGGGCATGATCGGTTTCGCTCGCCAGGCGCACCGCGCGGCGATGCAGGACGGCGCGGGCATGGGGGGAGTCGGGTATTTCGGATGTGGTCATTTGCGGTATCCGCTATCGGATTCGTACATGCGCAGTTCATGGCGCAGGATGGCCGCCATCCGTTCGTGGTCGCGTCCGGCGGCGTCGTGCAGGCGGCGATCCGGTTGCGCGCGCTCGGCGATGGTCAGGGCGTTCTTCATCGACTTGAGTCCGCTCGGGCGCGCACCCCGACGCATCTGCAACAGGGCGAGCTGGTAATGCGCTTCGACGAAGTTGTGGTCCAGGAAGAGGGTGCGGCGCAGGGATTCCTCGGCGGCCGGCAGGCGATGCAGTTCCAGCAGGATGAGCGCGCGCAGGAAGTGGCTGTGCTTGTCGCCCGAGTCGCGCGCCAGGCTGGCGTCGCAAGCTTCCAGCGCTTCGCGCGCGCGCCCCAGGTTGGCCAGCGCCTTGGCGCGAAACTGCTGGAGCAGCGCGCTGTCGTCGCCCCGCATCCGGCTGTTGGTGGTTGCCTCCAGTGCCTCGCGCCAGGCTTCGCAGCCAAGCAGGCGGGTGATTTCCTCATAACTGGCTGCGGCGGCGGTGGGCGGGAGAGCGTGTGAAACGACCAGGGGAGGCGTTTGCGGGCGTGTTCGTTCGGCGGCTGGTGCCGGCTCGACCGCCGCCGGGGCAAACGTCCGGCTTTGCAGGTAGAAGGCGTTTTCCAGGTTGTGCAGGGAAAAACCGTCCAGCGTGCCGCTGTCGATCAGGTCGGAGGCGCCGAGCAGCAAATGGCCACCGGGCAGCAGACAGGCGTGGAACTTGCGCATCACCTCGGCGACGATGGTCGGGTCGAAATAGATGAACACGTTGCGGCAGAGGATCAGGTCGAGCGCGGTGGTCTCGCTCAGCATCGACGGGAAACTGTCTTCGCGCAGATTCAGGTAGGCGAAGTGGACATGGCCGCGCAAAGCCGCCGAGATCGACCACACGCGCTCCTTTTCCTGGCGGAAATGACGCTTGCGGGCGGTTTCCGGGGTGGCGCGCAGCGACCATTCGCTGTAGCGCCCGCGCAGGGCGCGCGCCAGCGCCTCGGCGTTGATGTCGGTGCCGAGCAGGTGCAGGTTCCACTGTTCCAGGTCGGGCAGTTGTTCCGTCAGCAGCATCGCCAGGCTGTATAGCTCCTGGCCATCGGAACTGCCCGCGCTCCAGATGCGCAGGGAGAGGTTGTTTTCCGCGCGCCGCCGCGCGATCAGTTGCGGCAGCCATTGCTCGCGCAGCCAGGCCATCTGCGCCTGGTCGCGGAAGAAATAGCTCTCGCCCACGGTGATGCCGGCAATCAGGTGTTCATGCTCCGGCGAACTCGCCCGCGCGGCGCGTAATGCGGCCAGATATTCCGTCGCGCCGGCATGGCCGAAACGGGTGAGGCCATCAGCCACGGTTCGGCGCAGGGTGTCCATCTGGTGGTCGAGAATGCGGATGCCGGTGCGCTCGCGCACCAGCAGGCAGAGCTGCTCTTCGATGGCGGCTGGCAGAGCGGTGGCCGGCATCAATGCGCTTCCCGGTAAAGAGGCGTAGGTTGGGCAAAGCGAAGCGTGCCCAACATTGCAACGGCGGCTTGTTGGGCACGCTTCGCTTTGCCCAACCTACGGATGAGCGGGGGGTGAGCCGGCATCAATTCACTCCCCGGCACAGGGAAAGCAGTTCTTCATCAAGCGCGAGGGGCTGCGACAGGCCGGACAGGTCGATATCCAGGATGCGCAGCGCGTCGAGCAGGAGCGCGGTGCCGTCATTGCTGGTGACCGCCGAGAGCACCGGCGGCAGGCCATCGCGGAACAAGGCATCACCCCGCAGGGCCGAGCGTGGTACCGCCCGCACGCCTTGCACTTCGTCCACCACCAGGCCGGCGCGCAGGCTGCCGATAGCCACCAGCACCACCGGGGTGTCCAGCGCGTAGTCGGCGCTGGAGGGGAGATTGAGACGGCGCGCCAGATCGAGAATCGGCACCGCTTCGCCGCGCAGATTCATCACCCCCAGCAGATAGTCCGGTCCTTCCGGCACGCGCTGCACCTGCATCAACGGCAGCAGGCGCTCCACATCACCCAGGCGCAGACAGAAACGATGCCCCGCCACCACCATATAGAGGAGGCGATGCAAGGCGTTGTTGTTCACTGCGCGGTTCACGGTCAGGAATACCCCAGAAAATGTCCTGACCATTAGCGGCGAACTGGGGGGGAACTTTAGGAAGAATGTTGCACCAGTGGCGTAGGGCGGATGCCGAAGGCGATCCGCCGGAAGGTGGCACGTTCGATCTGACGCCCCACCTTCCGGCGGAACCGGCTATCGCCGTTCCGCCCTACGGGTTTACGCGGGTTTGCGGAAACTGTCCCAGATCAGCAGTGCGGCGCCCACCGTGATGGCGCTGTCGGCCACGTTGAATGCTGGGAAGTGCCAGGCGCCCAGGTAGAAATCGAGGAAGTCGATGACATGGCCATAGAGGACACGGTCGATCACGTTACCGATGGCGCCGCCGAGAATCAGGGCCAGGGCGATTGCAAACAGGGGGCGGTTGTCGGTCTTCCGCAGGAGATGAATGATGACGACCGAGGCGACGCTGGCGATCGCCAGGAAGAACCAGCGCTGCCAGCCGGGCTGGTCGGCGAACAGGGAAAACGCCGCGCCGCTGTTGTGGACGTGGACCAGGTTGAAGAAACTGGTGAGCGGGATGACGTCGATGTAGGCAACCAGGCTGTCGATTACCAGCAACTTGGTGGCCTGGTCGAGAACCAGCACCACGGCGGCGAGCCAGAGCCAGACGAGGCCGGAGCGGGGGGCATTCATGGCGCGCCCCTGTAGCGCAGGCTTCCAGCCTGCATTCTCGCAGGCAGAGATGCCTGCGCTACATCAGGTGCTCCATCACGCATGTTCACGCGCTTCCCCTTCGCCATACAGGTTGCTCACGCAGCGCCCGCACAGCCCCGGATGCTCGGCCACGGCGCCGACGTCCTCGCGGTAATGCCAGCAGCGCTCGCATTTCTCGTGGCTGGAGGCGCTGGCTTCGACGCGCGTTTCGCCTTCGCTTTGCAGCACACGCGCGGCGGAGGTGATGAGCACGAATTTGAGATCGTCGCCCAGGCTGGAGAGCAAGGTGTAGTCATCACCCGCCGCGAACAGCGTGACCTCGGCCTGCAACGAGGAACCGACCTGGCCCGCCACCCGCAAGTCCTCGATGTGCCGAGTGCACAGGGCGCGCAATTCGCGGATGCGGCTCCAGCGTGTGAGCAGCGTGTCGGCATCGGCTTGTGGCGGCAACTCGTGCCACAGGCTCAGGAACACGCTTTCCGCCTGGCATTGTGCTTGCAGCGTCCAGATCTCCTCCGCGGTGGCGGAGAGGATGGGCGCCAGCAATCGGGTGAGCGTGTGCTGGATGTGCCACAGCGCGGTCTGCGCGGCGCGGCGGGCTTTGGAGTCGACGCCGCAGGTGTAGAGGCGGTCTTTCAGCACGTCGAGGTAGAAGGCGCCGAGGTCTTCCGAACAGAACGCATGCAGGCGCTGCACGGCGGTATGGAAGCTGTAATTGCGGTAATCGGCCAGCACTTCTTCCTGCATCGCTCGGGTGAGCGCCAGGGCATAGCGGTCGATTTCCAGCATCTCGTCCAGCGCCACGGCGTTTTGCGACAGGTCGAAATCGGCGGTATTGGCGAGCAGGAAGCGCAGGGTGTTGCGGATGCGGCGGTAGCCGTCCACCGCGCGTTTCAGGATTTCATCGGAAATGGTCAGCTCACCCGAGTAATCGGTGGATGCCACCCACAGGCGCAGGATGTCGGCGCCGTAGGTATCCATCACCTTCTGCGGCGCGATCACATTGCCCGTGGACTTGGACATCTTCTTGCCCTTGGCGTCCACCACGAAACCGTGGGTCAGCAGCGCCTTGTAGGGCGCGATGCCGTCCGTGGCGCAGCCGGTGAGCAGGGACGACTGGAACCAGCCGCGATGCTGGTCGGAGCCTTCCAGATAGAGGTCGGCCGGGTGCGCCAGGCCTTCGCGCTCCTTCAACAGGCAGGCGTGGGTGACGCCGGAGTCGAACCAGACATCCAGGGTGTCTTTTACCTTGGCGTAATCCTCGATCTCCTCGCCCAGCAGTTCCTTCGGGTCGAGGCTGAACCAGGCTTCGACGCCGCGCTGTTCCACCCGTTTGGCCACAATCTCCAGCAGTTCCGCCGAACGTGGATGTAGTTCGCCGGTTTGTTTGTGCATGAAGAAGGTGATCGGCACGCCCCAGTTGCGTTGGCGCGAGACGCACCAGTCCGGGCGGCTTTTCATCATCGCTTCCAGCCGCGCACGGCCCCAGGCGGGGAAGAACTCGGTTTCTTCGACGGCGTGCATGGCGAGATCGCGCAGGGTGAAATCCCCAGCCCCTTGAGGGGGCGCGTCAGCTGCGGCGCCGGGGTTTTCCCCCCTTTGCCAAAGGGGGGCCAGGGGGGATTTGGTGTTCATGCCGATGAACCACTGCCGCGTCGCGCGGAAGATGATCGGCGTCTTGTGCCGCCAGCAATGCGGGTAGCTGTGCTTGAGATGGGCTTTCGCCAGCAGGTGGCCGTTCTCGGTGAGGGTTTCCAGCACCTTCTTGTTGCCATCCCACACCGAGAGGCCGCCGACGATGGGGGTGTCGGCGTAGAACTTGCCGTCGTCGCCGACCGGGTTGGCGACTTCCAGTCCGTACTTCAGGCCGGCGATATAGTCGTCGTGGCCGTGACCGGGGGCGATGTGGACCAGGCCGACACCGGCCTCCGTGGTCACGAAGTCGGCCAGGATCACCGGCACCTCGTACTCGTAAAAGGGGTGGCGCAGTTGCAGGCCGGCCAAGGCCGCACCGCTGACCTGGGCCACGGTTTCCACCGTCTCGAAGCCGTAGCGCTGGATCGCCGCCTCGGCCAGGTCGCGCGCCAGGATCAGCAGCCCTTTCGGGGTGCGGATGACGTCATAGGCGAAGTCCGCGTGCACCGCCACCGCCCGATTGGCCGGCAGGGTCCAGGGCGTGGTGGTCCAGATCACCGCATAGGCGGGGGTGTCCAGGTTGGAGATGCCGATACGGCGAGCCAAATCGTCCAGGTCCGCCACCGGGAAGGCGACGTCGATGGCCGGCGACACCTTGTCTTCATATTCCACTTCCGCTTCCGCCAGCGCCGAGCCGCAATCGACGCACCAGTGCACCGGCTTGGCGCCCAGGTAGAGGTGGCCGTTGCGCTGGATTTTTCCCAACTCGCGAATGATGTCCGCCTCGAACTGGAAATCCATGGTGCGGTAGGGATGTTCCCAGTCGCCCAGCACACCCAGGCGGATGAAGTCGGCTTTCTGCCGTTCCACCTGAGTGGCGGCGTATTCGCGGCACAGTTCGCGGAATTTCGCCGGCTCCATGTTTTTGCCGTGGGTTTTTTCCACCACCAGTTCGATCGGCAGGCCGTGGCAGTCCCAGCCCGGCACATAGGGCGCGTCGAAGCCGTCCAGCGTCTTGGTCTTGACGATGATGTCCTTGAGGATCTTGTTCACCGCGTGGCCGATGTGGATGTCGCCGTTGGCGTAGGGCGGGCCGTCATGCAGGATGAACTTGGGCCGCCCTCTGCTTGCCGCGCGGATCTTTTCGTAGAGCTTGTTCTCCTGCCATTGCTTGATCCAGCCCGGCTCGCGTTTGGCGAGATCGCCGCGCATGGGAAAGGGGGTGTCGGGCAGGTTCAGGGTGGATTTGTAGTCAGGCATTTTCTTCTGGGTCGGTGACGAAACCGATGGGACGTTTTTTCGGGTTGGGAGGGGCGGTCAACTGGCGGATGGCGTCGATGACGCCGGCCAGGGCCTGGTCGTGGGAGGAAACCTTGCGTTCCAGTGGCGTAGGTTGGGCAAAGCGAAGCGTGCCCAACGAACCGCCGCGATGTTGGGCACGCTGCGCTTTGCCCAACCTACGGCGCTCGATGAAGGCGCGCACCACGAACACGCTCATCTCTACCGCTTTGGGCGAATTGAGGATGGTGGCGGCCATGATGGCGCCGTGTTCGGTGAAGGCGTAGGGGATGTGGCGGCGGCCGCCACGGCCGGGTGAGGTGGTCGCATCTTGCGACCACCTGCCCTCAATCTTTGAGGTCGCAAATTGCGACCTCAAAGATTGGAACTCTTCCGCTGTCAGTTGAAACATGAAGTCGACGGGAAAGCGGGCCAGGTTGCGTTTGACCTGCTCGTTGAAGCGCTTGGTCGGCACGCCATAAAGCTCCGCCAGATCGGCATCCAGCAGCCTGTCGGACTTTGGGCGTCGATAGCGAGAAACGGCCCCGCCGAGGTCGGTTTTTGACGGCTTCGCCGGGGAATAGCCGGGACTATTTCCCAAGAAGCCGGCGAAAACCGGGCCGGCGCGGCCGTTTCGCAGCCGACGATCCAAAGTCCGACAGGCTGCTGGCATCACCCGCTGGCCGCGCACGATCAGGATGCGATCAGCAAAGGGCGTGGGCACCAGCTCAGACATTCAACAATTCCCGCGCCTGTTGCGCATCGAGATCGATCTGGGCGATCAACGTGTCGAGGTTGGGGAACTTGGCTTCATCGCGCAGCTTGTGCAGGAACTCCACGCGCAGGTGTTCGCGGTAGATGCTGCGGTCGAAGTTGAACAGATGCACTTCCAGGGTCGGGCGGCCGTTGGTGTGGACGGTGGGGCGGGTGCCGAGACTGGCGACGCCGGGCCAGTCCGGCTGCCCAAGACCTTGCACGCGCACCGCGAAGATGCCCTTCAATGGCGGCTTGTTGTGCTTCAACTGGATATTGGCGGTGGGATAGCCGATCTTGCGGCCCAACTGGTCGCCGCCCACCACGCGGCCGGAGATCGAATAGGGGCGGCCCAGCAGTTGCGCGGCCATCGCCATGTCACCCTCGGCCAGCGCCTCGCGCACGGCGGTTGACGATGCGCGCTGGCCGGCGGCTTCGACGGTGTGCAGCGCTTCGGCCTGAAAGCCGAATTCCTTGCCCATGCGCTCCAGCAGGGCGAAGTCCCCGGCCCGTTTGGCGCCGAAACGGAAGTCGTCGCCCACCAGCACATAACGTGCTTTCAGGCCGTCCACCAGGATGCGGCGCACGAAATCCTCGGCGGTGAGCGCGGCGAAGGGTTTGGAAAAGCGGCAGACATGGACATGCGCCACGCCCAGCCCACGCAGAATCTCCAGCTTCTCGCGCAGGGAAGTCAGGCGGGTGGGGGCGGATTCCGGGGTGAAAATTTCCCGTGGATGCGGCTCGAAGGTCAGCACCGTGGGCGCGGCGGCCACCGAGGCGGCGCGCGAGGTCAGCCGCGCCAGCATGGCCTGATGGCCGAGATGAATGCCATCGAAATTGCCGATGGTGACGGCGTTGGGGCGGGTGGCTTGATGCTGCATACCAAACCAGCCGTGGGTCATCAGCATGGTGGGAGTTACTCCGAAAACCAGCTTGCGCTGGACAAGCCTTGGAAATGTTGGAAATCGGCCAGATTGCGGCTCACCAGGGTCAGGTTGCGGCTGGCCGCCACGGCGGCGATCTGGCCGTCGCGGAAAGGCGGGGTCAAGCCGGCCGCTTCCAGGCGTGCCCGCTCGCCCGCGTGCCAGAGCGCGGCATCCAGGTCGTAGGGCAAGATCGTCATACCGCAGTCGATCAGACCGCTGACGAAATCCCGCAAGCGCGTCTTGCGCGCGCTCTCGGGCAGGCGCGCCACGCCATAGGCCAGTTCGTGCATCACCACCGTGGTTGTGGCGCAGGCGGCGCGATGTTGCGCCAGTTGCCGCATGAGCCCGGCGTTGGCCTCGGCCTTGGTGAGCTCCGACAGCACGTTGCTGTCCAGGAGAAAGCTCAGGCTTCCCATGCGAAGTCCTTGCCCGGCGCGCGGTCACGCGCGGCGTCGATTTCACTGTCGGACAGGCCGAGCCAATCGCCCGACAGATCGCCGCGCCAGTCCCGTACGAAGTCCAGCAGATCGCCGCGCGGCGCCGAGTGCTGACGCAATTCCTGGTATTCGACCTCGGAAAGAATCACCGCCACCGGCCGACCATGCCGGGTCAGATGCACGACTTCGCCGCCCTCGACCTGATGCACCAGGGCGGTGAAGGTGTTTTTTGCTTCCGTGATGGGGGTTTCCAACATGCTGGCGCGGTTAATCTGGCTATTGGGTGGCCATTTTAGGCGTTGGGAGAAGCGTGTGGCAATGGCGCTTAAAGTTCGCCGCAGCGCCGCCGTAATAGGGCCAACCCTTCAACCTGCCGGGAGCAAAAAAATGAAATCGCTGTTCTTGCGGATGCGCGTGGTGCATTGGCTGGGTGTGGTGCTGTTGCTGGGCAACGCCGCCTTCTTCACCGACAACCTGTTCGGCTCCATCGTGCAATACGTCGTGGCGCTGGTCGTGCTGTTGCACGACATCGACGAAAAACGCTGGGGGGTGGATACCGTGCGTCAGGTGTCGGCGTATCTCGCTCACTTCACCGCCAAGGACCTCTCGCGCGAGGCGCGCATCAACGCCGCGTTCAACCAGGAGGTGCACGAGATGCTGGTGGTGATCGACCAGTTCCGCGAGAACATTCGCGTTGCGCTCAACGAGGTCAAGCTGTCTTCGCGTGAAAGCGGCGCTGTCGCGGCTTCCTTCGGCCAGGCTTCGCGCGAGATCGGCCGGCATGTGGAGGAAGAAATCGGGCTTGCCGAACAGGCCGGCGACAGCGCGGCAGCCATTGCCGCCGCCGTCGCCGAACTGGCCACCGATGCCGAAAAGACCTCGCGCGACATGGCATCCGCCCGCGAGGAACTGGCGCGCAGCCGCAAGGAAGTGCAGGCCATGATCGCGCAGGTGGCGGAGAGCATCCGCATCGGTGACGCGCTGGCGAGCCGGCTGAGCCACCTTTCCGATTCCGCCTCCCAGGTCAATCAGGTGCTCACCACCGTTTCGGAAGTGGCGGAACAGACCAACCTGCTCGCGCTCAACGCCGCCATCGAGGCCGCGCGCGCCGGGGAACAGGGGCGCGGCTTCGCGGTGGTGGCCGATGAAGTGCGAAAACTGGCGGAACGCACCAAGCGCAGCGTCGACGAAATCGGCGGCACCCTGGGCGGGATCAACCAGTCGGTGGCCGAGACCAGCCGTGAAATGAGCCGCCAGTCGGAGGTCTATCGCGGGCTGTCCGAGGCCTCGCGCAATGTCGAGGGGGTCATCGAAAGCACTGCGCAATGGGTGGGCGGCGTGGCCGACATGGTGAAGAGCACCGCCGGTGTATCCGCTCAGGTACAGGATGGTGTCGAGCGCATCGCCGGCCAGATTTTCCGCATCCAGACCAGCGCCCGCGCCAACGCGGCCACCGCCGCCGGCATCATCGACGGCGCCGATCGCATGGCCAAGCTGACCAGCGACTTGAACGCGCGTCTGGAGCAGTTCCAGACCTGAGGACTGGCGCGCTTCCGCGCCGGCGCCATGATCCGTTAAAGTGGCGCGCACCAAATGCCGACAGCCGGCGAACTTATAAGCCATAAGCCATAAGCCATTCGAGGAAGCATCCATGCGCCACACCGCTGTATTCACCCTGCTCTCACGCCATTCGATCCGCCTGCTGTTGCCGCTTATGCTGGTGAGCGGGCAGGCGCTGGCCGCGCCGGATGCCCTGTCCATCACCCTGGCCACCGCTGGTCCCGGCAACCTTTCGCATCTGCCGGTTGATCTCATGAAGAAGATCGGCGCCGACCGGGCCGAGGGGGTGAACCTGACGCTGCGCTATTTCGCCGGCGGGCCGCGCTGACCCCGTTTGCGCCCCGCCATGCGTAACCCCCGCTCCCTGCTCACGCGCGCCAATTACCTGCTGCTCATGGTCGGTCTGCTCGCCGCCGGCTTAGGCGTGGGCGCGGCCTGGCTGGCCTGGCGGGGGGCGACCAACGCCTATGCGCAGCGCACCAATGAGCAGACCCTGAGCCATTACCAGGCCAAGCTGAGCGACTTTGCGCGCGAGAACGAGAAGGCGGCGGCGCGCCACAAGGCGCAGATCGAGTTCCTGCGCATCGGTGAACTCAGCGGCGAGCAGCGCCTGGCGCGCCTGCGCGCCTTCTTCACCGCCCAGGCGGAATACCGCTACTTCGAGGGCGTCATGCTGGTCAACGCCGACGGCGTGTCGCTGTACAGCGCCGGCTGCCAGGCCATGCTGCTGGACAGCCTCAATCTGAACGATCTCTATGTGAAAAGCCATTGTGCCGATGCCGGCACGGTCTATGCCATCAGCCGCACGCCGATCTGGCTGGGCGCGGAGGAGCGCGGCACCGCCCTGTTTGCCCGCGCTCTGAATAACGGCCTGCTCACGCACCTGGCGCGCGGCATGGATACGCTGTTTCTACTCCAGGGCGGGCGCACGGTGGCGAGTTCACTAGGGGAGCAAGGCTTGCGGGTGCCTTTCCCTGCCAACCGGAACGGCAGGGACGGCGATACGCTGTGGGTCAGCCTGCCCTTGGCCGGCGAGAACGCTCAGGCGGGCGGCGGCAACGCGCCGCTGCTGGTCATCCAGCGCCCGCTCGACTCCCTGGTTTCACCGCGCGACGTCATGGTCGCCGCCGCCTTGCTCACCCTGCTTCTGCTGGTGCTGCTCTGGTTCGGCCTCGGGCGCGCGGTGCGCGGCCATCTCAAGGAGATCGAGTCCCTGAGCCGTTCCGCCGGCGCCTTCCTGGTGCAGTTCCGGCGCTCGCCGAGGGTGCGGGAGGTGCTGGAAAAGCTCACCACGCGCCAGGATGAGATGGGCCAGCTCGGCACCGCCCTCGACCAACTCATGGAGGAGACGGAGAGCCGCTACGCGGAACAGGCTGCCTACCTGCAAACCCTGGACATGCTGGAAGAGGCCGTACTGGAGCTGGACCTGGCGGGACGCATCACCCAGGTGAGTTCCGGCTGGCGCAAGGTCACCGGCATCGACGCCGATGCCGCCGGCCAGATGTTGGCCGATTATCTCGACCCGGAGGACGCGCCGGCGCTGGTCGCCCTGGTCGCTGCCCTGGCCCGTCACGAAAAGCAGCAGATCAGCGCCCGTCTGCGCCTTGCCCGCCAGGGCGAGGGGGAGGGCGAGCGCTGGCTGGAATTGCGTCTGCTGCGCGCCGGCGGCCACGACTGCGGCGGCGACTGCCTGCGCGGCGTGCTGCGCGACATCACCCAGGGCTATTTGCAGGAACGCCGCATCACCCACATGGCCCTGCACGACGCCCTGACCGGCCTGCCCAATCGGGTGCTGCTGGAAGACCGCATGAAAATCGCCATGCGCATGGCTGAGCGCAACCGGCACAAGGTGGCGCTGGGCTTCATCGACATCGACCACTTCAAGCACGTCAACGACAGCATGGGCCACAAGATGGGCGATCAATTGCTCATCGCCCTCGCCGACCGGCTACGACGGCACCTCAGGAGCGGCGATACCCTGGCGCGCTGGGGCGGCGACGAATTCATCGTGCTGCTGCCGGATATGGCCACGATTGAGGCCATCCGCGAGGTGGCGGAAAAACTCCGCCTGGCCACCGAGACGCCGCTCACGATGGAAGAGGGCGAGTTTCACCTGACGATCAGCGCCGGTTACGCGGTGTTCCCGGACGACGCGGAAAACGGCGAACTGCTCCAGGCGCACGCCGACCGGGCGATGTTCTATGCCAAGGCACAGGGCCGCAACAACCTGCAATTCTTCGCCGACATGGCGCACAAGGGCCTGGGCAAGAAGGAGGTGTACATCCAGCAACGCCTGGCCGCCGCCATCCGGGAAAAACGCATCAGCAACCACTATCAGCCGCTGGTCGATGCCAAAACCGGCCGCGTCGAGGGCGTGGAAACCCTGGCGCGCTGGTACGAACCGGATAGTGACGGAAACGGGGGCTGGATCAGCCCCGCCACCTTCATCCCGATGGCGGAAAACCTCGGGCTGATCCGCGAACTGGGCGAGCAGGTCTGGTATCAGGCGCTGCAAGACATGCAAGGCTGGCGGGAGTGTGGCTTCGGCGACTTCGGCCTTTCGGTCAACCTTTCCAAGCGCCAGTTGTTCATGCCTTTTTTTACCGAAAAGCTGCTGGAAGACACCCAGGTGCATGGTCTGGAACCTGGCCGGGTGACCCTGGAGATCACCGAATCCATCGCCCTGCTCGACGTGGAATACGCCGCCGAACGTCTCAAGGAACTGCGCGAGGCCGGTTTCCGCCTGTCCATCGACGACTTCGGCACCGGCTATTCCTCACTCTCGCAGTTGCATGACCTGCCGGTGCACGAACTCAAGATCGACATCGCCTTCGTCCGCCGCATTGTGCAGCCGCAAGGCGCGCGTCTGGTCCAGACCATCGTCGGCATGGCCGACGCCCTGGGGCTGTCCACCGTGGCCGAAGGCGTGGAAGACGCGGCGGTGGCCGAGCGGCTCCGGGAAATGGGCGTGGACATTCTGCAGGGCTGGCACCTCGGCCGCCCCATGTCGGCGGAAGCGCTGACCGCCTGGCTGGCGGCAAGGGCGCACGGCGATTGGCCGGAAGCGGCCCGGTAGCGCCGGCTACGCCCGCGTAGGGCGGAAAAGCGGCTTTATCGCGCCGACCAATGTATGTTGGCATTCGGCGGATAACGCCGGCAAAAAGCCGCCGGCTCATCCGCCCTACGCGGGCTTACGGCTCCTTATCTCAGCAAGGTAGGTTGGGCAAAGCGCAGCGTGCCCAACAACCCGTCGCCATGTTGGGCACGCTGCGCTTTGCCCAACCTACGCCTCTACGCGTTAAAGACGCCGGCGGGGCGCCGGCGCTACAGGAGTGCGTAGGTTGGGCTTCGTTCCTCAGCCCAACCTACGCCGCTTACCTTTCAGAGACGATCAAATCCTGAAGCGAGCGCAGCTTGCCCAGCAGTTCGTCGCGTAGCGCGAACAGTTCCGGCAGGCGTTTGCGTGCCTCATCGTGTTTGCCGACGTGGAGCAGCTTGAGGAGTTCAGCGCCCAGTTCGTGTACCTGGCGATGTACTGGGTCGATGGCGGTGAACTCAGGCAACGTGCCGTATCGAACCTGGCCGGAACCGTGATACCAGCGTCCGAAACGGCAGAGTTCCTGGTCCAGGGTGAGGGGAACGTCTGTTTTACTGCCCACTTCGCCTTCGATGCGGTCGGCCAGGTTGTCGATCCAGTCGCGGTGGTTGTATTCCGCCAACAGCAGGGCGAAATCCTCGCGGTGCCAGCGGCGGAAATTCTCCTCGCTCCAGGCGTGCGGGGTGTCCCACTTCGCCACCCAGGCGGGCAGTTCGGCGGCCGGCATGGGCCGGGCGATGCTGTAGCCCTGGGCGACCGCACAGCCGAGTTGCAGCAGCAGCAGGCCCGCTTCCAGGCTGTCCACCCCTTCGGCGACGATGTCACGGCCGAATGCCTCGGCCAGGGCGATAACGCCCTCGACGATGGCCAGGTCGTCGGGGTCGCGCAGCATATCGTGCACGAAGGACTGGTCGATCTTCAATATCTGCACCGGCAAGTGCTTCAGGTAGGTCAGCGAGGAATAGCCGGTGCCGAAATCGTCCAGGGCAAAGTCGCTGCCCATCCGCTGGCAGGTGCGGATCACCTCGGATACCCGCGCCAGGTCTTCCAGGGCCGCCGTCTCCAGAATTTCCAGTTCCAGTTGCCGTGGCGAAACCTCGGGATGCACCGCCAGGCAGGCCAGGAGTTTTTCCACGAAGTCGGGGCGCTGGATGTGCTGGGCGGAAATGTTGATGCTGACGGTGAGTTCCAGCCCTTGTTCACGCCAGGCGGCCAGTTGCCGTAGCGCCTGTTGCAGCACCCACTCGCCCAGGGCGATGTCCAGTTCGGTGTTTTCGATGACCGGCAGGAAGGCCGCCGGGCTGAGCAGGCCACGTTCGGGGTGGCGCCAGCGGATCAGCGCCTCGGCACCCACGATCTCGCCGCTGCGCATGTTGACCTGGGGTTGGTAGAACAACTCGAACTCGTTGGTCTCCAGCGCCAGGCGGATACGCTCCTGGGTTTCCCGGTGGCTGCGCGCGCGGCGGTCGCCTTCCACGTCGTGGAAGGTGTAGCGCCCACGTCCGGCTTGCTTGGCGGCATACATGGCCTGGTCGGCGTGGCGTAGCAGCGTGTCCGGGTCCTCGTCGTCGCTGGGGTATAGGCTGACGCCGATGCTGGCGGAGAGACTGGCGATCTGTCCGTCGATCAGGGCAGGCTGGTTGATGACGCTGAGCAAGCGGTCCAGGGTGGTCTCGCATTCCGCCAAGTCCGAGAGGCCCTGGAGCAGGAACACGAACTCGTCGCCGCCCAGGCGCGCCACGGTGTCGCCGCTGCGCAGGGCTTCGCTCATGCGCCGGGCCATTTCCACCAGCAGACGGTCGCCGGCATCGTGACCGTAGGTGTCGTTGATCGGCTTGAAACCGTCCAGATCGAGATAACCGACCGCCAGCAGATCGCCGTTGCGGCGCGCCTGGGCAATGGCCTGATGCATCCGGTCGGCCAGTAATATCCGGTTGGGAATGCCGGTCAGGGCGTCGTGCTGGGCGAGATGCTGCAACAGTTGTTCCTGTTGCTTGACCTGGCTGATGTCGGTGAACACGCCGAGGTAATGGCTGACGGCACCCGCCGGGTCGCGTATGGACGAGATGGACAGGCGTTCGGGGTATTCCTCGCCATTCTTGCGGCGATTCCAGATTTCGCCGATCCAGTGCCCTTCCTTGATGATCGTCCGCCACATGGCCGTGTAGAACGCCGGGTCGTGTCGTCCGGATTTGAGCGCGCGCGGTGTTTTGCCCAGCACCTCCTCGCCGGCGAAGCCGGTGATCTGGCTGAAAGCCGGGTTGACGTCGACGAGATTGCCGGCGGCGTCGGTGATCATGATGCCTTCGCGGGCATGATCGAACACGCTGGCGGCCAGGCGCATCTCACCCTGGCTGTGCTCGATGGCCTGCGCCATCTCGTTCAAGCTGTGCGCCAGCTCGGCGGTTTCGCCCGTCCCGCCTTCCGGCACCCGCCAGGCATAGTCGCCCGCCGCCAGACGCCGGGCGCCGACGCGGAACAGATTCAGCCGGCGCACCACCAGCAGATGTACCAGGCCACCGGCCAGCAGCAGGGCCAATGCCACCACGGCAAGATGGATGGCTTGCTCATGCCACCACAGGCCAAGAATGCGCGCCTCGGTTTCCGCCGCCGGCAGCTTGACGCTGAGGATGCCGCGCAGGTCGCCCACCTTGTAGCCGTAGGCCAGTTCGTAGCCTTGCCGGATGGCCGCCGGGGCGTCCTCGGGATTGCCGTGGCATTTCAGGCAGTAAGGTTCAGTCCAGATCGGGGTGGTGTAGTGGAAGTAATGGCGACCCTGCTGATCGGAGTAGGAAGTCAGTCGTTCCTTGGCCTCCGGATGGGCGCGGAAATGGCGGATGGCCCCCATTTCCAGCGTATCCGCCTGGTTGCCCGGATTGCGGGCGCGGTCGCTGACATTGTTGAAGCGCACGCCGCGCCGGTCGAAGGCCTGGAAATCGTGGGCGATGCGCGGCATGGCATGGGCGGGCAGGAAACCGACGGTGCGGGCGTCGAGTTCCAGGCCACTGGACAGGAACTGGCGCTGATAAGTGCGCCGCATCGCCATCAACACGCCATGTATCGAACGGCCTTCTTCGAGCAGCGCGGCTTCCACGCTGCGCTGGGTGTGCTGGTAACCAAACCAGGCCATGACCGCCAGGGCGGCCAGCAGTGCCGCGCCGATGCCGAGCCAGAGCTTGTAGACGAGTTTCATGGCGTAAGTGGGATGTGGGTTGCGTTAACGTGAAACACGTCCCGCGTAGGAGCGTCCGCGAGCCGCGCGCAATTCCACGCACGCTCGTTGTCGCGCCGCAAGCGGACGCTCCTACCGCCTTGTTTCATCGTCGGGGGTGTCCATTGAGACATGATTGTTAGTGGTCATGCTTCACCCGTCCCCGTCGCTTGCCCGCCCAGCGTCTTGTCCGGGCGGCCGATGTAATAGCCCTGGCCGAGTTCCACGCCCATTTCCCGCAGCGCTTCCATAACTTCACGTGATTCCACATGCTCGGCGATCACCCGGATGCCGAGGTTGAGGGCAAGTTGGTGGATGCTCTGGACGAAGGCGCGATCCTTCTCGTCATCCAGCATGTTGACGACAAAATCGCCTTCGATCTTGAGGAAATCCAGGGGCAGGCGACGCAGGTACTGGAAGGAGGAGAAGCCGGAGCCGAAGTCGTCGATGGCCAGTTTGAAGCCGGCCAGCTTCAGTTCGGCGACCAGATGTTCCAGGGTGGCCATGTTTTTCAGGGTGTCGCGTTCGGTGATCTCGAACACCACCCGGCCCGGCTCGATGCCGCACTCGGCGACGATGCGCTTCAGGTTGCGCAAGAAGTCAGCCAGGGCGAGGGCGCGTGGCGACAGATTGATGAAAACCAGGCCGCCATACTCATGCACGGCCGCCGCGCGCAACGCCTTTTCCATGACCATGGTGTCCAGTCGGTGGATGACGCCGGCTTTTTCGGCGTATTCGATGAAGCGCGCCGCTTCAATGTGTTTGTCTTCCAGCACCAGGCGGGAGAGCACCTCGTGGCCGATGAGGTCGCCGCTCTGCAAGTCCATGATCGGCTGGTAGAACGGTTCGATGCGGCCTTCGTTGACGGCGTTGACCACCAGCGCGGCGGTCTCGGTCATGTCGCGGAACACGGCCGCGACATCTTCTTCGCTGGGGGCGCCGATCTGGTTTTTCCCGGCACTCTTGGCCTTGTACATCATGGTGTCGGCGAACAGGAACAGGTCTTTGGCGTTGTCCGCGTGCAGCGGGAATACCGCCATACCGATGGAAGCGCCGCCGGAGATGCTGCCTCCGGGCACTTCCACCCGCATGGCGTCTGTGGCCGCCAGCATCCGCTGCGCGATGGTCGCCGCCATTTCCGGCATCACCTCCGGCAGCAGGACGACGAATTCATCGCCGCCGTAGCGGGCGAAGATGTCGCCCGGGCGCAGCACCTGTTTTACCGTGTGGGCGAAGGTTTGCAGATAGCGGTCGCCCGCCGCGTGGCCGTGGCTGTCGTTGACCAGTTTGAAGTTGTCCAGGTCGAGCACCAGCAGGCCGAAGCTGTAGCCGCCGCGCTTGGCGCGCGCCACTTCATATTCGAACAGTTCCCAGAATACGCGGCGGTTGTAGAGGTCGGTGAGGGGGTCGCGGGTGGCGTAATACTCCATGTCGTGGGTGTATTTGTGGATCGCCTTCACCGAGCCGACCACGTTGAGCATGGTCGAGAGAATACTGTCCATCACCAGGCGCAGGGTCTCGTCATGCACCGCCGAGGCATGCACGCCAATGCCGACGATGCCGCCGATCTTGGGCTGGTCGAGTATCAGCGCCTTGGTCTCCAGCACCACGGAACGCTGGTCGAGCACCAGTTCCTCGCCACCGCCAGAGGGCAGGTGATGGTGCAGGCTGACCTGGGCCAGGCCGGAGAGGCGCACGTCGGCGGCCACCACCGCGCGGATGTGGTTTTCCATCATTTCCCGCGTGGCTTGCGAGGGCGGCTGGCTCCAGAATATTTCCAGGTCGAATACCTCGTCGCCGACCTGAAACACCGAGAACAGTACATGGGTGGGCATCACCGTATTGATTTCGGCCAGCAGGCGGGCGATGTAATCGCCCCAGTCGCGCACCACTTCCGAGGTGATGACGAATTTCTCCAGGAGGCCGATCTCGAAGCGCAGCACATCCTTGTCCACGGCCACCGCGCGCAGTTTCTCCACCAGTTGTCCGAGGTGGCTGAACAAGCGATTGAGTTCCTCGAAACCGAGGTCGCGGCCGCTGAACGAGAGGTTCCGCAGGTCGGCGACGGCGCCGACTTCGGCCACGGCGGCATCGACGATTTCGATCGACTGCTCGATGCGGCGGTTGACCCGCCAGACCACCAGGGCGGCACCCGCCAGCAACAGCGGCGCGGCGATCAGCAGCCAGCGCAGCAATGCTGCGCGCGCACGGGCAAGCAGGGGGGTGAAGTCCTGCTTCACTTCGATGATGCCCAGCACGTCGCCTTGCTTGGCGCCGGCATGGCAGCGCAGGCAGTTGGCATCGGCCAGGAGCGGCCGGAGGTGGCGCACGCCGCCGGCGGGTGATTCGGCCAGCGGCCGGCCGTTCGCGAACACCTCGCGCAGCCGTGCATCCAGCGCCGGTTGTGCGATCTCGCCGTAATCGGCCGCCGTCACCGGGCCGCGATAGATTTGCAGCGAGGTGCCGGAATTCCCGGCGGCCTCCTGCATGGAAGCGATGTACGCCTCGGCCTGCTTTCGGCTCCAGCCGGTGCTCATGACCTGAACCATGCCGGTAAACGCGGTCTCGGCCAGCACTTCGGAAGCCGCGCGGGCGTTTTCCCGGACGCTATGGTCGAGGATGTGGCTGACGGTGAAATAGCTGATGCCGAAGAAACCCAACGCGACAACGGCGGAGGCCGAGAGGATGAAGGTTCGGATACGCATGGCGGGTGTTCCAGACAAGGTGGGTTGCGGGGGGGGCATTGCTTAATGCGAAACAGCAGCCACGTAGGTTGGGCAAAGCGTAGCGTGCCCAACAGATAACCGTTGCATGTTGGGCCCGCGATGCTTTGCCCAACCTACGCCCATGCCGGGGCTGCTCGCG
>JAURYL010000058.1 GCA_030653935.1 Pseudomonadota bacterium | reverse complement strand
GGTCAGGTTGTCAGTGTTCCTTGAAGACATCTTCAAGCGTGGTCGCGTCAAGGATATTTTCGGCCCATTGTTCGAGTTGTTCGAGCGTGGCAGCCTTCAGCCGGGCATGGGTGTCCGCGCTTGGTGGGCCGAAGCGGCGGGTGAGTTGGCGTCCCAATAGGTTGCCGGCTTCCTCCTGCATGCCTTGCTGCATGCCTTGTTGCATGCCTTTTTCAATGCCGATGCGTTCTACCGAGGTGATGTAGGGCATGGTGCGGTTCCTTTCCAGTTGTTCGATGTCTTGCCAGAGTTGATTTTGCAATTCTTTGGGCACTTGCATCATCCAGTCTATGACGCTGGCATGTTGAGGAAGCCGTCGATGTTGGCGGTATTGGTGGTGATGGGGTCTTCCAGCGAACGCGGCACCGAGCCGAGGGCGGCCTGATGCAGGACGTAATCGACGCCGGCACAGGCGGCGCGGCAATCATCCAGTTTGCGGATGTCGCCTTCGATGAACTTGAAGCGCGCCCATTGTTCCGGTGCCACCGCGTCCTGAATCTGCTTGAGGTTGTGGTGATGGCCGGTGGCGAAGTTGTCCAGGCCGACCACGTTCTGCTCCAGCTTGAGCAGCGTTTCCAGCAGGTTGCAGCCGATGAAGCCGGCCACGCCGGCGATTAGCCAGGTTTTTGGGGTGGTGGGGAGGCGTGAGCGGAGTTGGGCGTAGGCGGTCATTTCAGGACGGCGTGAGGGATAAGGGGTAAGGCAATCAGAGGGTGGGGCCGTCGCTTATCGCTGGATAAGATTGCCTGCCAATTCGGAATAGTCGCGAAAGCGTTCATCGAGACTGACGAGTTGGGCGCCATATTCCAGTGCCGTAGCCATAATCAGACGATCTGCCGGGTCACGGTGATGTTCCGGCAACAGCGCCGCGCGATTGGCAATTCTGCGTTCAATGGGTAGGCATACCACTTCAGAGCCCTGAAGCGCCTGATCCATCCAGGCATTCAATGGCAGTTTGAGCACAATGCGTTCTCGACGATGCAGCCAAGCCACTTCCCAGCAGGTAATGGCGCTGACCGCGAGACTTTCGGCGGATTCGATCTTTTCGATCAGACTTGCCGGTAGTGGATCGGCTTCTGGATCCAACCAGCGAACCCAGATATGGGTGTCAAGAACGATCATTTCACCGCATCCCAGTCGGTTTCAGAGACGGCTGGGTCAATCAGGTTGTCCTTGAGTTGCACGGTCCCTGCGAGCAAGGGCGAGGGTTTGCGTCGGCGTGGCAGTACGGTGACCATGTTTTGATCCGCGCTTGCCGCCGGCATAACAATGATCTCCAGCCGACAACGTTCCAGGCTGGGGGGAAGGTCGATAACCAACTGATGATTTATCGGCTCGGCGAAGAGGCGCATGGCTTCCATTTGGGCTCCTTGACTCAGGGTAATCAGCGAGTGGTTTTGAAATACCACATAGCCACGCTCCCAACAAAGGCAGTTGAGATGCCACGTTCCGGATTCAGTTGATGACCCACCGTAGGTGTCCAGTCCCGCCTGTTTATAAACGCGTTTCACGCCAGTGCCGGCTTGATACAGGTTTACAACCTCCAAAGCTTGAACCCGGCCGCCTTCACCGCCGCCTGGTCATAAGCGGATTTCACATCGGTAAAGACACCGCCTTTTTTCAGTTTGGCGGTGATGTCGGCCAGAGGCATGGCCATGTATTCCTGGTGCGAGACGGCGGCGACGAGGGCTTCGGCGTCGTTCGGCAGTTGCTCCCAGGGGGTCAGGCTGATGCCGTATTCGTGTTCGGCTTCCGGCGATTCGGCGATGGGGTCGTGTACCGCTACGTCGCAGCCGAAGGATTGCAGTTCCTTGACCAGATCGGCGACCTTGGAGTTGCGCAGGTCGGGGCAGTTTTCCTTGAAGGTGAGGCCGAGGACGATGACTTTGGCGCCTTTCACCGCACAGCCGTTGTTGATCATGCCTTTCACGGTCTGCTGCGCGACGTAGGCGGCCATGCCGTCGTTGATCTGGCGGCCGGCGAGGATGACCTGCGGGTGGTAACCAAGCATCTCGGCTTTATGGGTGAGGTAATAGGGGTCGACGCCGATGCAGTGGCCACCGACCAGGCCGGGGCGGAAGGGCAGGAAGTTCCACTTGGTGCCAGCGGCTTGCAACACTTCCAGGGTGTCGATGCCGAGACGGTCGAAGATCAGGGCGAGTTCGTTCATCAGGGCAATGTTGAGGTCGCGCTGGGTGTTCTCGATGACCTTGGCGGCTTCGGCCACCTTGATGCTACTGGCGCGGTGTACCCCGGCGGTAATCACCGAAGCATACAGCTCGGCGACAGCTTCGGAGGTGGGGCCATCATCGCCGGAGACGACTTTCACGATGCGGGTGATGGTGCGTTCCTTGTCGCCGGGGTTGACCCGTTCCGGCGAGTAGCCGACGTGGAAGTCTTCCTTCCACTTCATGCCGGAATGCTGTTCCAGGAGGGGAATGCAGACTTCCTCGGTGGCGCCGGGGTAGACGGTGGATTCATAAACCACCGTGGCGCCCTTTTTCATGTATTTGCCGACGATGGTGGAGGAGCCGACCAGGGGCGAGAAATCGGGGATGTGCGCTGCGTCGACCGGGGTGGGCACGGCGATGATGATGAAGTCGGCGCGACCGATCGTGGCGGGGTCGCTGCTGACGCTGAGCCGGGTCGCCGCTTTCAGGTCTTCCGTGCTGACCTCGCCGGTGGGGTCGCAGTAATTCTTGTAATGGGTGATTTTGGCTTCCGACAGGTCGTAGCCAATGGTTTCGAATTTCTTGCCGAATTCAACCGCGAGGGGCAGACCTACGTAGCCAAGGCCGACGACTGCAACGATGGGAGATGACATGGTGTTGGCTTTCTGATTCATGGTTTTGGTAAGGGAATGTGGGGTGAGGCAGTCGGGTGGATGGAAGGGGTGGAGCGGTTGGTGTGAAGTTGTGCTGTTGTTCGGGGTTTGATTTGTTCGTTGCGCTCAGAGGTTTGGCTTCTGGATTGCCGCGCTGCGCACGCAATGACGGATTCAATCTGAATAATCAACTCAGCAATATTTCGCCATCAACCACTTTGTATTTCCCTGTGGTGTATGCGTACAGAACATCTGGGCAAACATCAGCGCCGTTTGGCCAGACGATTGTTCCGAGTTCTTGATCCACTTTAACTTGCTGAAAATACGCTGCTTCCAACAGGGGTTCGAATACACCACTGTAGTTTCGCAGTATCTGATCCATCTCTACTGTGCCGTGTACTCCATCTTCGAAAGTCAATTCCAGTTGACGGTTCGGCAATGCATGAACATCAGTGACATCTATCAGGAACATGACTCACTCCAAAGGCTCGATGCGTTTGAGTTCAGTACTTTGTCTTGCAAGTTCCCAGTCAACCATGAGTTCGTCTTGATGGCGACTGGCCCATTCCATGACTAGCCCCATGGCCCTTGGCGGCAATTTTCCCGCAAGTACGGATAACGTCTGGATTGCAATTTCAATCTTGTATTCACCATACCGCGCATGAAAGTTGGGTGGGTTATGTTCGTTATAAAACATGGCGATGATGATGCCGAGAAAGCGACTAATTTCAGGCATGGCTATTTCTCGACAGGAAGTCGGCATAAGCCTGGGCCAAGCCGTCTTCCAGCTCTACCTTGGCTTGCCAGCCCAGGTCGCGCAGTCTGCTGACATCCATCAGCTTTCTCGGCGCGCCATCCGGTTTGGTCGGGTCGAATTCGATGCGGCCTGGGTAGCCGATGACTTTGCCCATAGTTTCGGCAAGTTGGCGGATGGTGATGTCTTCGCCGGTGCCGACGTTGATGTGCGAGAGCATGGGCTGGGTGTTGGCG
>JAURYL010000057.1 GCA_030653935.1 Pseudomonadota bacterium | reverse complement strand
TTCGGGCGCCTTCCAACACCCCCACTCCGCGCATCAGACCCCTCTCCTGAAGCAAATTCGTCGGCACCAGCCCCATAACCAGGGAGAACGCCTATATGCCCTTGCCGCCAGATTTACGCGGATTTGGATAGCCGTTCACAGTCTATTGCGCACTCGATTGCCCGCGCCCACTTTTCAGCATCCGTACGCGTGCTGAAAGTCTTCGCAACAGGCTTGTGGCCCTCGCGAGTTACGCGGGCTTGGTAGCGCTCACCACGACGACGAATTGATGACATTTGCTGGCTCCATCTGGACAAGAGATGGACAAGCGGGCGGGAGTGGGCGCTTAGCCTGGTAGAGCGCCACGTTCGGGACGTGGAGGCCGGAGGTTCGAATCCTCTCACCCCGACCATCAATCAAATCCCAGACTATGCGTTGGCAAAAAATGCGTCAGATACGGCGCATTTTTTCGTCACCACGCCAGCAACCCCAACCTATTGATTCCTTCCTGCGTGTCCATTCGCGGCTGTGGGCATGCGCGCGCACGTCTCGCCAGCTTTGCCCAGGCTTGGCGGCTAGCGACGTAATCAAACTGGTTGAAGGTGTTGCGCGGCTTACCTTTTCAGTCCGCGCTGTCGGTCACCGCGCCAATTACCCCGTGCGCGCGCTGGGGCCGGTCGGTACACTAAACATAAGCAGACTCTTATATTTTGCCGCATTCGACATGCGGCCAACCCCGGCAAAGCATGAAATCCTTCGCATTGATCCTCTGGTTGCTCATCGGTGATGGTGGTCAGCGTGTCGTTCTCACCCAGCACGTCGACAGCGACGCGCTCTGTCAGACGGCCGCCAAGGCCCTGGTGGATAAATACGCGGCGCGCGGGCAGCGGGTGCGCTACCTGTGCCATGAGGTTGTTCCGGAAGTGGGCGATGTCGATGTGAACGGCAACCCCATAGAGCCGGAGCAGGCCGCGCACTGATTAGTCGCGGAAGCCTTCAACCTCGATCGCCAGTTTCACTTCGTCACCGATCAGCGGAATCCCGTAGTTCATCCCGAAATCCGAGCGCTTGATGCTGGTGTGGACATCGGCGCCGCACAGCGGGCGGCGGGTAAGGAATTGCAGGGTGCAGGTGTAATCCCGAATATCCAGGGTGACCGGGCGGCTCACCCCCAACAGGGTCAGTGTGCCGTTGGCGGCGACCGGCTTGCCATCCTGATAGGTGAGTTCGGTCGATACGAAGCGAATTTCCGGAAACTGGCTGGTGTTGAAGAAATTACCGCCCAACAATTTCTGGTTGAGGCCGTCATGGCCGCTGTCGCCGGAGGTGGCGTCGATGCTGACCTCGATGCGGCCGCCGGACCCGGCCGGGTCGAGCACCACCCTGCCCTGGCTGCGATTGAACTTGCCACGCATGATCGAGACGCCGTGATGGCGGATCTCGAAACTGGGGAAGGTGTGCCCCGGGTCGAGCACGAAACTTTCCGCCGCCCAGGCGGCGGGAGCGCAGGCGCACAGCAGACTCAGCAGCAATTTGTTCATGACTGACCTCACGGTAACAAAACCAGGTTGAAACGCACTTCCAGATCGTCCGCCACGACGTCGGCCCAATCGCCGCCGCCGATGCCGTAGCTGCCGCGCTTCAGGACGAAACGTCCCTGCGCCAGCCAGCCGGCGCCGTGGCGGGTGAGCGTGAACGGCGCCGCGAGCGGGCGGCTCTGGCCCTTGATGGCCAGATCGCCGAATGCGGTATAGCGCCCTTCCGCGTCGCGACGCACGCTTTTGGCGATGAAACTCGCCCAGGGGTGGTTTTTCGTGTCGAACCAGGCGGGACGTTTCACCTCGTCGTCACCTTCGGCCGAGCCGGTGTCGATGCTCGCCGTATCGACATCGACCCGAAAGCGGCCGGATTCCGGTTTCGCGGGATCGAAGTTGGCATGCGCGACGAGACGGCGAAAGCCCCCCTCGGTGGGCACATTCATCTGTTTGATCACGAAACGGACCTGGCTTTTCGCCGGGTCCAGCTTCCAGTCCTGCGCCAGCGCGGGCAGGGCCAGGCACATCAGAACAACCGCCCATATTTTCACGACTTGCTCCTCAACCAGGGAATCATGCGAGCCAGCACGCCATCGTGGCGGACATACTGGTGATACAGGGCCGCCACCGCGTGCAGGACGACCAGGGTCAACAGAAGATTCACCGAGCCCTCATGGAGTTCCTTGAATACATCGGCCAGGGCCTTGTCTTTTCCTACCAGGTCGGGGAGCGGCAGCACACCGAACCAGACCACCGAAAAACCGGCGGCCGAACTTTGCAGCCAACCCAGCAGCGGCACCACCAGCATCAACAGATAGAGCGCGCCATGCACCGCCGCCGAGGCACGCGCCTCCCACGGCAGCAGTCCGGTGGCGTGGTCGAAGCGATCACTCAGACGCAGCAGCAAACGCAGCGGCAGGAGCATCAGCACCGTCATGCCCGCCCATTTGTGCCAGGCATAGAGCTTGAGTTTGAGCGGCGACAACGTCATGTCTTCCAGCAGGCTGCCGATCACATAAGCCGCCACGATCAGCAGCAGCGTCAACCAATGGAGCCCGACCAGGGTCCAGCGATGGTGTTGATTCATTCCTCTTCCTCACAGCCAGCGACGCACACGCTTCTTGTAGTCCTGATATTCCATCCCGAAACGGGCCGCCAGGTGATTTTCCTCGTGGGCGATGACCAGATGCCGCATCACCAGATAGACGCCTGGCGCCAGCAGCAACGGCCAGGCCGTCTTCAGCAACAGCGTGACGCCGGCGTAGACGAACCAGTCGGAAACATAAATCGGGTTGCGCGAGTAGCGGAACGGTCCGCGCGTCACCAGGTTGGAGGCGGCCTTGTAGGGATTGACCGTGGTGCGGTGCGTCCAGATCGCGAACAACGCCCAGGCGAAGCCGGCCAGGCCGATACCGATCAACGCCCAGCCCAACGGCCGCGCCAGCGCGACGAGATCCAGCGGCAGCGGCAACCAGGCCTGCATCCACCAGGCGCCGAACAAGGCGCAGGCATAGACCAGTGGCGGCGGCACCAGGGTGAGCGGACGGATCGCAGGGTCGCGCATCACTTCAGCCCGGTCGTGGAAATCGCGCGCATGAATTCGCCGCGTAGTTGCGCGTCATCGCGGAAACAGCCGGCGAAGGCCTGGGTCACCACCCGCTCGTCGCCACGCCGATCCTCGCCCAGCAACAGGCATAACTGCTCGGCCTCGATGATGCAGGCGGCGCCGCTGGCCTTGCCGTGAAAAATCAGCGCCTCCGCCACGTCGCGAGTCATCCATTCCTGATAGGTGAAACGATGGCCGATGGCGTCCACCAGGCGGGCGATGCGGCCGAAGCCGTGCAGACGGCCGCCCGGCACATAGGCCACGTGCGCGACGCCGCGAAACGGCACGAGATGGTGCGGACAGACACCATGCACGGCGATGCCGCGAATCACCACCATGTCCTCGCGTGGATCGGCGAAGCCCTCGCCCAACGCCTCGCCAGGGTCGATCTCGTAGCCGCCGAGCAGGCGCCGCTCCCAGAGTTCGCGCACCCGTTGCGCGGTACGCCCGGTGTGCACCGAATCCGGCGCCACGCCGCAGGCCAGCAGCAAATCCGTTACCGCCTGTTCAAACGCCGCCGGGTTGAACTTGCCGATACGCGGAATGCCGAGTTGGCCGGGTTCGGGGGTGGCACAGTCGTGGTCACAATAATCGTTCATCCTGGAAACCTCAGTTGAATGCGGCCGAGTGTGCGGTTTTCGGGCCGGCTGGCAAGACGCGACGACGCTGCGGGCCGGGGCCCGCAAGGAGGAGCAACGCAGCCAGACGGCCCGAAAACCGTGCAATCGGGCGCGTAGCGGTCGCACCCAGAGGGTGAACGTCGTCGAAGGCGCTGAACGGAGAGAGACCGCGGTTTCTCGGGGGTTGAGAAGCGGTCAACTGAGGTTTCCAGGATCATGGGTGTTCCGATAAGAGCTTCGCCAATTCGCGGTCATGCCGGCGGCGTAAAAGAAGTTGCGAGGATAACGCGCCTAGCAGGGCCAGGAACATGTCCCACTGGGTATCCCAGACATCCCCCTGAGTGGCCAGGAAGGCCACGGCCTCGTCGCCGGAGCCGACCGCCACCCACCATTCGATCATCTCGTAGAACGCGGATATCGCCAGACATACCGAAGTCACCAGGAAAAACAGCCACTTGCCGGGCACCAGCGGCGAGCGACGGAGCAGGATTTCCCGCGCCACGATGGCGGGAATGAAGCCCTGGGCGACGTGGCCGAAACGGTCGTAATGGTTGCGCGAGGACTCAAAGACATCACGCAGCCAGTTGAACAAGGGCATCTCGGCATAGGTGTAATGCCCCCCCACCATCAAGATCACGGCATGCACGGCGATCAAGACATAGGCCAGCGACGTCAAGGGAAAAGACCCGCGCGTGACCAGCAGCAGGGGCAGCGCGATCAACACCGGCAGCACTTCGAGAAACCAGGTGAAGCGATCCTTGGGCTCGATACCCGACCAAACCAGCACGATCAGGACGGCAAGCAACAACCAGCGCGGATTCATCGCGGTACTCCGGCCAACTAAAGCGCGCACTTTGCCACAGCGCCGGCGTGAACCAACATGTAATCAATTCGGGGGAAGGCTTGTATAGTTCCGCCCAGCGCACTTGCCGGCAGCCGGCGATTCCGAAGTCCGGCAGACTGCTCGCGCCATACTTACTCATGTCATGAAGAGGAGATTCCCATGAAATTGCATGCCTTACTCGCCGCCTTCGCCATCAGCCTGATCACCCCGATTTCCGCCTTGGCGCTGGACAAGATTTCTCCCGCGCAGGGCCAGGCGATCTACGACAAGGCATTGCAATCCTACAGTTGCGTCGATTACCAGAAGGCATTCAGCCTGTTCAAGGGCAACGCGGAAGCGGGACATGGGCTCTCGCAATACATGATGGGCATCATGCTGGAGCAGGGTCAGGGAACCAGCGAGGATGTTTCAGCGGCCTTCAACTGGTATATGACGGCGGCGAAACAAGGGCTGACCGATGCTTATTACGCGCTGGGCGATATGTACAGCCGCGGCATCTCCGTCAACAAGGACGCGCTGCAAGCTTACGTCTGGTTCGATCTGGCCGCGCGCGGCGGCCACAAACTCGCCAAGGACATGAAACAGAGCGAAGCCGCGCGCCTGGCGCCGGAACAGCTTGAAACCGCCAAAAAACTGGGCAACGACTGGCTCGCGAAGCTGGGCGATTGAGCCGCCGCAAACACGAACATCACTCGATCCAAGAGGCACTCATGAAACATCGCGCAATCATCCTGGCGCTGGCGAGCGCGAGCGCCGCGCTCCCCGCCGGCGCGCATGCGGCGGAGGATATTTGCAGCCGCATGCTCATCCAGGCGATCAACCAGTTTTGCCAATTGCTGCCCAACGGATTGAACCTATGCCAACCCGTCGCGCTGGTCGGCCCCGGCGCGGAATGCAAGAACCCGGAGCGGCAGACCCTGGTACCGGTACCGCTGGGGCAACCGACGCTACAACCGATGACGCCCTGGCCCGCCCAGTCGGCGCAGCCACTGGCGCCCTGGGCGGCGCCTTACGCGAAGAGCGCGCTGCCGGCATTCACGCCTCCGGCCGTGGCGGCCGCCGCGCCAATCCAGGAACCGGTGGTCGCGCCGGTGGCGCCAACCCCAATCCTCGCGGCAGCCCCGCAACCCGCCGGCGACACCGCGCCGGCCACCCCTGAGACACCGCCGGTCGCCGCCATCGCCCCCCCCGCCCTGCCGGAAAGCCCCATCGCGCCAGACGCCCCGCTGGCGCCGACGCCGCCGGCAGCCCCGGTGATCGCGTCGGTCGTCGTGCCGGAGCCCCCCGTCGTCACGCCGGTCGTAGTCGCCGTCACCACCGCCGCGGCCATTCCCGAGACGGTCGCGCCGGCTGCGCCGACCACGGCCATCGTCGCCACACCGGTCGAGCCACCCGTGACGACCGCCACCCCAGCGACTGCGCCGGCGCCAGTCACCCAGGTCGCCACGACCGCGCCCAGTGTTGCGACGACCGATGATTCGTTGGTGGACGCCCTCGCCCACTTCGATTTCGACAGCGCCAATCTCACCGATGTCGGCCGCGCCGCGCTGGATGCCTGGCTGAGCGAAGCGCCCAAGGGCAAATCCATCCGGGTCAGCGGCCATGCCGACCGCCTTGGCCCGGAGCCCTACAACCTGAAGCTCTCGCTGCGCCGCGCCGAGGCGGTCAAGCAATATCTGGTGAGCAAAGGCATGAACCCGCGCCGCATCCAACTCGAAGCCAAGGGGGAATCGGACCCGGTGAAACGCTGCAAAGGCGAGGCCACACCGGCCACCAAGGACTGCCTGGCACCCAACCGGCGCGTGCTGATCAATCCGGAATAAGCCGGATGGCCCTCACCTACTGCATGACCTCCCACTGCCCCCTCGCGCGCAACTGCCAACGGTACGAGGACGATGCCGCCCGCCACGCGCTGCAACGCACCTACGCCGACTTCAGCGAAGAACTGATCCGGAGCGCGGGCGGCGTGGTGACCTGCCCCTTCTTTCTCGACAAATCGACCGCGCCCGCCGCCTGAGCGAGCGCGACAACCACTCTGGAGCTTTTCGTGAACGACCCGCAACAACCTTCCACTTTCTGGCTCGGCAATGCGCTGCTGGGCATCGCCCTGGTCATGCTGATCTTCCTCACCAGCCTCTGGGAAGCGCTCGGCGTCTGGGCGATGGTGCTGTGGATGGGCCTGGCCGGCACCGGTATGTACCTGGTGACCAAGGACAAAGGCCCCTCGTCCAACCTGCCGGATTGAACTTACTGTGAAACAAGCCGCACCTGTAGCGCAGGCGACCCGCCTGCGTCTTTTGAAGTCAGCCCTACGAAGCAGGCGGGACGCCTGCGCTACAGTGGGCGCCTGGTTTCATCATTCGGGGTGGCCTGACCGCCATGCCCGTTAGCGCCGGCGTCCCCGCCGGCCCAAATAACAACAAACGCCGGCGAGAATGCCGGTGCCACACCCCATGACCCGCGCCCTTTCCCTCCTCAAAGACGTCTTCGGCTACCCTGAATTTCGCGGCCCGCAGGCGGAGATCATCGAGCATGTCGTCGCTGGCGGCGACGCTCTGGCGCTGATGCCCACCGGCGGCGGCAAGTCGCTCTGCTACCAGATTCCCTCACTGCTGCGACAGGGCGTCGGCGTCGTGGTCTCGCCGCTGATCGCGCTGATGCACGACCAGGTCGCGGCCCTGACCGAACTCGGCATCCGCGCCGCCTACATCAACTCCTCGCTGAGCATGGACGCGGCCAACGCCGCCGAGCGCACCCTGCTCTCCGGCGGCTACGACCTCGTTTACGTGGCGCCGGAACGGCTGCTCATGCCGCGCTTCCTTTCACTGCTGGAGCGCCTGCGGGAACAGCCCGGCATCGCCCTGTTCGCCATCGACGAGGCGCATTGCGTCTCGCAATGGGGGCACGACTTCCGCCCGGAATACATCCAGCTCTCCATCCTGGCCGAGCGCTTCCCCGACATCCCGCGCATCGCGCTGACCGCCACCGCCGACAGCGAGACCCGCGCCGAGATCATCGAGAAACTGAGCCTGCAACACGCGCGCCAGTTCGTCTCCAGTTTCGACCGGCCCAACATCCGCTACCGCATCGTCGACAAAGCCAGCGCCCGCCAACAACTGCTGGAATTCATCCGCGACGGACACAATGGCGAAGCCGGCATCGTCTACTGCCTCTCGCGCAAGAAAGTGGATGACACCGCCGAGTATCTCAACGCCCACGGCATCAACGCCCTGCCCTATCACGCCGGCATGGACCAAGCCGCGCGGCGGCGCAACCAGGACCGCTTCCTGCGTGAGGACGGCATCGTCATGACCGCCACCATCGCCTTCGGCATGGGCATCGACAAGCCCGACGTGCGTTTCGTCGCGCATCTCGACCTGCCCAAGAGCATCGAGGGCTACTACCAGGAAACCGGCCGCGCCGGCCGCGACGGCGAGCCGGCCGAGGCGTGGATGGCCTATGGCCTCTCGGACGCGGTGCAACAGCGCCGCATGATCGAGGAAAACGACGCCGAGATCGCCTTCAAGCGCCGCTCCCATGCCCGCCTCGATCAACTGCTGGCGCTGTGCGAATCCGCGACCTGTCGCCGCCAGCGTCTGCTCGCCCACTTTGGTGAAGGCAGTGAGCCCTGCGGCAATTGCGACCTCTGCCTCAACCCGCCGGAAACCTGGGACGGCACCGATGCCGCCCGCCGCGCGCTGTCCTGCGTCTACCGCACCGAACAACGTTTCGGCGCCGTCCACGTCATCGAAGTCCTGCTCGGCCACGACAACGAACGCATCCGCCAGTGGGGCCACCAGAAACTGAGCACTTACGGTATCGGCAAGGACCTTTCGGAAAAAGAATGGCGCGCCGTGTTCCGGCAACTGGTCGCCCTGGGCTACCTGGAAGTGGATGTGGGCGGTTTCGGCTCGCTCAAACTTTCCGCCGCCGCCCGGCCGCTGTTGAAGGGCGCGCAAACCCTCACCCTGCGCCGCCAGGTGGAGAAAAAGAAAATCAAGGAAACCCGCCGCGCCGGCGTCCTGGAAACCCTGGATGCCGCCGGCCAGGCCCTGTTCGAGCACCTGCGCGCCTGGCGTGGCGAAACCGCCAAGGCGCACGGTGTCCCCGCCTACGTCATCTTCCACGACGCCACCCTCGCCGCCATCGCCGCCGCCTGCCCGCGCGACGTCGCGGCGCTGCGCCACATTCCCGGCTTCGGCGCCAAGAAACTGGAGCACTACGCCGAAGCCATCCTGGAACGCTGCCAGGCGCACGCGGCGGAACACGGCCTGGCGGCAGTGGCGCCGGCCGCGCCCGAACCCCCGCCATCCGCCCCCGCCTACCCCGGCCTCAACGACACCGCCGGCCTCACTTTGAGCCTGCTCGAATCCGGCCTCACCGTCCCGGAAATCGCGCTCCGCCGCGGCCTCAAGGAAACCACCATCTACGCCCACTGCGGCGAGGCCATCGGCCAGGGCCTGATCGACCCGCAAGATGTCATTTCCCTCGACTTTGATGAAATCGAGCCCATCCTCGCCGCCCTCCGGGAACAACAGGAAACCGGCGAACCGCGCCTGAAACCAGTGTTCGAGCGCTTCGAGGGACGTTACGACTACGGTCTCCTCAGATGTATCGCGGCGTTGTTGTAGTGCCCGCCAAGATTTAACACGCTGTCCAGCCCGCGTTCTTATAATTCGCGCGCTGTCTCCGTTTCATTCTCATCCCCTGGAGTTACCCCATGCGTTTCCGCTTTCCCGTCGTCATCATCGACGAAGACTTCCGTTCCGAGAACGCTTCCGGGCTGGGCATCCGCGCCATGGCCAAGGCGTTGGAAGACGAGGGCATGGAAATCCTGGGGGTGACCAGCTACGGCGATCTCTCCTCCTTCGCACAGCAGCAGAGCCGCGCTTCCGGTTTTATCCTGTCGGTGGACGACGACGATTTTTCTTCCGAAGAAGCTGATGAAACCATCGCCGAGTTGCGCGCCTTCGTGAAGGAAATCCGCCACCGCAACACCGACATCCCGATCTTTCTTTATGGCGAGACCCGCACCAGCCGCCATATCCCGAATGACGTGCTGCGCGAACTGCACGGCTTCATCCACATGTTCGAGGACACGCCCGAGTTCGTCGCCCGCCTGATCGTGCGCGAGACCAAGGCGTATCTGGATTCCCTGCCGCCCCCGTTCTTCCGCGCGCTCACCCACTACGCGGCGGACGGCTCCTACTCCTGGCACTGTCCCGGCCATTCCGGCGGCGTCGCCTTCCTGAAGTCGCCCATCGGCCAGATGTTCCACCAGTTCTTCGGCGAGAACATGCTGCGCGCCGACGTCTGCAACGCGGTCGAGGAACTGGGTCAATTGCTCGACCATACCGGCCCGGTGGCGGCCTCGGAGCGCAACGCCGGGCGCATCTTCAAATGCGACCACCTGTTCTTCGTCACCAACGGCACCTCCACCTCGAACAAGATTGTCTGGCATTCCACCGTCGCGCCCAACGACATCGTGGTGGTCGACCGCAACTGCCACAAATCGATCCTGCACGCGATCATCATGACCGGCGCCATCCCCGTGTTCCTGATGCCCACGCGCAATCACTACGGCATCATCGGGCCGATTCCGCGCTCGGAATTCAATTGGGAAAACATCAAGAAAAAGATCGCCGCCCACCCGTTCGCCCCGGACAAGAACGCCAAGCCGCGCGTGCTCACCATCACCCAGAGCACTTACGACGGCATTCTCTATAACGTCGAGGAGATCAAGAAGGAACTCGACGGCAAGATCGACACCCTGCATTTCGACGAGGCCTGGCTGCCGCACGCCACCTTCCACACCTTCTATCGCGGCATGCACGCGATTGGCTCGAACCGCCCGCGCTGCAAGGACTCGATGGTGTTTTCCACGCAATCCACCCACAAGCTGCTGGCCGGCCTCTCGCAAGCCTCGCAAATCCTGGTGCAGGAATCGGAAAACCGCAAACTCGACCGCGACGTATTCAACGAAGCCTTCCTGATGCACACCTCCACCAGCCCGCAGTACGCCATCATCGCCAGTTGCGACGTGGCGGCGGCAATGATGGAAGAGCCGGGCGGCACCGCCCTGGTGGAAGAATCCATCGCCGAAGCCCTGGATTTCCGCCGCGCCATGCGCAAGGTGGGCGCGGAAATGGAAACCGATGTCGCAACCGATGTGGCAAACAACCCCGGCGCCGGCTGGTGGTTCAAGGTCTGGGGCCCGGAAGAACTGGCCGAGGAAGGCATGGGCGACCGCGAGGACTGGATGCTGCGCGCCGGCGAACGCTGGCACGGCTTCGGCAACCTGGCGCCGGAATTCAACCTGCTCGACCCGATCAAGGCCACCATCATCACTCCCGGCCTCGATGTCGACGGCGACTTCGCCGACTCCGGCATCCCCGCCGCCATCCTCACCAAATACCTCGCGGAACACGGCGTCATCGTCGAGAAGACCGGGCTCTACTCGTTCTTCATCATGTTCACCATCGGCATCACCAAGGGCCGCTGGAACACCATGGTCACCGAACTCCAACAGTTCAAGGACGACTACGACCGCAACCAGCCGCTGTGGCGGATCATGCCGGAGTTCGTCGCCAAGCATCCGATCTACGAACGCACCGGCCTGAAAGAGCTGTGCACCACCATCCACGAGGTCTACAAGGCCAACGACGTCGCCCGCCTCACCACCGAAATGTATCTATCCGACATGGTCCCCGCCATGCGCCCCGCCGACGCCTTCGCCCGCATGGCGCACCGCGACATCGAACGAGTGGAAATCGACGCACTGGAAGGCCGCATCACCTCCATCCTGCTCACCCCCTACCCCCCCGGCATCCCCCTCCTGATTCCCGGCGAACGCTTCAACGAAACCATCGTCCGCTACCTGAAATTCACCCGTGAATTCAACGAGAAATTCCCCGGCTTCGAAACCGACGTGCACGGCCTGGTGAAAGACAAGGCCAACGGCAAGACCCGGTATTACGTGGATTGCGTGGCCTGACGGGCAACTTCCGCCGGCCCCCGTTCAAACTGATGTGGCCGTACACCAAGGGGGGCTGCCCCGCATGATGAGGCCGTTGTAGGGGCGGGTTTGAAACCCGCCCCTACCGCGACATTCCACGGCGATGCATACATGCTCAAAGAGGTTTAGCCAAGTAAACAGCTCTCGGCACCCATTGATCCCGCGCATAGTCGGTGGTGAGCCCTCCTGAGTTTTCCCACCAGAGATGGCGGTTGAACATGCTTTCAGGCTGGTATTCGGGGTGCAACTCGGCGAGTGGGTAGGCCCAGCGACGCACTCGGCGTTTGTCGGTCGCCTCCAGCAGAAAGGTTTTTTCACCCTCACGCACCACCACCCAGGCCTGGCCACCGCCTAGCCCATGACCGAGAACGACCCTGGCGTCCTTGCCCAGACCGATCAGCCAGTCGGCCAGAGCCAGGGCATGATCCTCGCAGTCGCCCCGCAAGTTCAGACTTCCTGATCCCTTGCTCATTGGCATTGGCACTGTACCGTAGCCCGGTACATGCGTGCGGCGCGCTGACTCCCCCCTTTATCAAAGGGGGGCTGGGGGGGATTTAGTACCGTAGCCCGGCACAGGCGTGGGGCG
>JAURYL010000049.1 GCA_030653935.1 Pseudomonadota bacterium | reverse complement strand
AACCCTTGCGCCAAATAATGAATTACAGACCGTCAGGATAAGAAATCCGCCGAATTCGGCCCGGCGGCATCAAAAAATCGCCTCAAAATAGGCGAGTTACGCAGTCGGGTATTCGGCGGCGGAGAGTTTTGCAAGAGGCTCCAATAAAACAAACAGAAGAGCATCAGCAATACAAGAACTGTAACAACCAATACTGCAAGCAAGACAGCAGACCACGTTTTCCAGGTAAAACCCCTGCTCCCCCGATCAGCAGTTCTCACGCCCACACCCCTTCCCGTTCTCATCGCGGCACCGAAAAGGTGCCGCATGGCGGCGGCAGTCTCGCAACGGGATTCAAATTGCGACCCTCTTCGAGCCTTTCTGCTGTTACCGTTGACAAGTGAACCACCATCACATCCTGCCTCGTCCCAATTCATCCACTCCCACACCACGAACGCACGGAATCCTTCGCCGCTGTTCACGACCATTGCCTCCGGACACACCGACCCATTGATCGGCCTTTCGCCCAACCACAGCATCGTCCGGACCCAACTCGCCCGGCACTTACCTACTCATCGCGGGAACACCACCCTGGAAATGACACCCGCAGCAGCGGGTGTCGTATTTTTTGCGCCTTTACTGGAACTGCGCTTTGTGGTGGCAATTCTATCCAGGTCGCGTTTTTCCACAAGTACATGCAAGCGCATCGACGCAGATTTTCTCTGCTTCTCCGGTCGTCAATGCCAGAACCTCGCCCTGCTCCTCACATCCGACCGCCGAATTAAAGCTCAGCTCCGCCAGCGTTACCTGCTCCGGCAGGGTCTCATCCAGGGTCGCCGCGACGATCTCCGGGGCCAGTGTCGTGAAGTTTAGGAATCGGGCGACATACCAGTCGTCCACACCTTCCTTTTTGGCGATCTGCCGGATGGATTTCACCGTGCCGTCGTCCAGCACGCGCTGCCAGATGTGTCTTTGCGCCAGGGTGGCCTGTACGGCTGCTTTGAGCCAGTGAAGGGACGCATTTCTCAGTTTCCGTGGACTACCGCTTCGGGTCGTCAGGAGCCGGCCAAGGGCACATGCCAACCGTCAGGAACCAATCTGAAACAGACAACCAGTCTGGATTCCGATGTGCCGCATCCAGGCTACGGTGATACCAAATCGATGGCCAGTTATTCAACACATAATCATGTGCTACGCTGCCCGCAGTATTCATCAGGCAAGGGAAAAACCATGTCCAACACCGTCAACTTCACCGGTTCCGTAGACCGCGATCTGCTCAAGCGCGCCAAGGTGGTGGCGGCGAAGGCGGATACGTCGATCAATGCCTTGTTCAATGCCGAATTGCGGCATCTGGTGGAAACCTTCGAGGCGGCGGAGGCGGGCGGCAATCAGAACTTCCGGGCTTTGCTGGATTTCTCGCTGGGCCGTGCGGACGACTTGGCGACGATGGCGCGGCTGGGGATCAGCAGCGAGGAAGACTTGTTCCTGCTGATGACGCGGGCGCATCTGCCCATGCCGCGCCTACCGGAGGCGACGACACAAACGATGCTGGAGAGCCTGAACGCGCTGGCCGGCTGAACCGATGTCAAACGATATTGCCCTGCTGCCCGATGCCGGGCCTTTGATCACCCTGGCTTATGCGGGAGCGCTGGATATGTTGCTGAAACCTGGCTGGTCGGTGGAAATCGTCGACATGGTGCTGCACGAAGTCACCCGCAACGAAACGCCTACCAGTCGCGCCATCGGCGAGTGGGTGGCGTCCAGGCACTTGCCGATTCGTGCCACGCAGTTGTTCCGGCAATACCAGGTGACGCTGGCCGAGGCGGCTTCGCCCCCCACGAAAGCCAATCTGGGTGAATTCGCCATCCAGGAAGCCATGAACCAGTTCGCCGTTCTCACTCCGCCGCGCACCGGGGTATTTCTGTTCGAGGACCACAAGATCGCGCGCGCCGGATTCCTGCTGCCGGATAATGCCCGCAAGGTGAGCACCCGCGCTTTTCTGCAGTTTTTGGAACAGCGTGGCTGGTTGGATTCAGCCGCCGAGATCGAGCGCCGAGCCATCCTGAATGGCCGCAGCTTTTCGCGATTGCGGTTTCCGCCGGAGTAGCCTGTGGCTCTACTCTGTAGAATGGCCGAATTAGCCATTTCACGGAGTTAATCATGATTACCGTTACCTCGGTTGAAGCGCAGAGCAAGTTTGGCGAGTTGATTGATCGTTCGCAGCGCGAGCCGGTGGAAGTGACCCGGCGCGGCCGCACGGTGGCGTATGTGGTTTCCGGGCACGACATGCAGGAGTTGGTCGATGTGCGCAAGCGGCGTGAGGAAGCGGCGCGCTGGTTTGCTGGTTATCGCCAGAAGATTGCCAGCGAAGCGGATGCCGGCTTGCCCGCGCTGAGCGATGCCGACATCAACCGCCTGGTGCATGAGCTTCGCTAGGCTGTCCGCGCCGCCGTGAAACCGGTGCAAACGTGACGACATGAAACTGGAGGGACCCAGCCCCGCTCTGGCGCTGGAAAAAGCGCTGCTGCATTTTGATGTCGCCGTTTCCGACGAGACTTTGGATGAGCTGGCCACGGTGCTCCGTCGGCCGAAGTTCGATGGCTACGTGAGTTCGGAAGCACGGCAGGCATTCATCGAAGGGTTCAGCGCCCGCACGCGGCACTTCGTTGTCACTCAAGTCGTGAGTGATTGCCCTGACCCGAAAGACAACAAATTTCTCGCGCTGGCGGAAACCGCCGGAGCCGAATTTATCATTGCCAGCGACCCGCATCTGACTGATATGCACCCCTGGCGTGGCATTCCCATCCTGCCACCGGCGGCCTTCCTGGTGGGGATACGCTGACTGGTTGCACGATGGCTGCGCGGTTCTACTGAAATCCCCTCCGGCCCCCCTTTGGGAAAGGGGGGAGGAAAAGCGCCGCGCTTATTCCGTTGGCGCTTCCTCGTGCCTGGCCGCCAGTGCCGCCAGCATCGCCTGCCGTGTCTCCGGGGTTTCCAGGCTGATGCGGCCGAGGGCGCCGCCGCGCTCCGATGAAGGTCCCACCCTTCGCGAAGGAAGCGCTGATTTATGCGGCTCGGTATGAAATGCAGTGGGTCATCGAGCCAGCCTGGCGGGCAGATCACGCCGACCACCTACATGCCGGCGATGGTAGCGTGGGAGCGGGCTTGCCCGCGATAGCCACCATTGCATCGCGAGTAGGGGCGGGTTTGAAACCCGCCCCTACGGCTACGCGTTACCCACTACGATTCACATCGAGCCATTTATGCCGTCATGCCCGCGAAGGCGGGCATCCAGATTGTTGATTTAGCTGGGTTCCCGCCGCAGCCTGACCTCGAACAGGGTAATCGGGGTTGGGAACGACGGATGGGGAATAAATCAGCGCTTCCCTAACCCTATCGATGTGCCGCGAGGCATGAGGGCGGACGCTGAGATCACGCCGCCAATTCCGCCAGCCACGCCGCCGCCGCCGTGATTTCCACGCGTCCGCGCTGGGCTTCCTGGCGTGGTTCTGCGACGATCTGGACGACGCGCGCCAGCGATCCGCATCCCGCGCGTCTTCCGCCAAGGCAGGGCTCGGGAAAGCTGCCGCGCTCCAGCAGACGGTCGAGCGCGTCTTGCGGGGTCATGCCTTTGGTTTCCACCAGTTCGCGCAGGCTGAAGGGATGCAAACGCCAGGCGAAGTAGCGGCCGGCGAGGGATTCACCGCCCTGACGAAAGGTTTCCATACGGGCGCTGCCGGTCACCAGCATGGCCTGGCCTTCGCCGCGACCGTCCCAGGCGCCTTTGAGAAAGTTTTTCCAGCCGCGCATTTTGTGGATTTCGTCGAACACCACCAGCCCGGAACGCGGCGACCAGGCGTGATCGAGGATCAGCTTGCGGTCGGCGGGGACATCCCAGTTGAGATATTGGGCGCGTGGGAATTCCGCCATCAGGCCGCGCGATGTGTCCATGATTGTCTTTACTGGAAAATAGTCATGTCTATTTCTCAATGCGCTGGAAAATAGTCAACAACCGGGCTTTCCGGAAAACAGGCACGGCATCCGTTGGCGAAACAATCAGCCGGCAGTATTCGACTCGCGAAACTACGGTTATGCAAAGCTGCGGGATCTGTTTTTGGCCATTGGCCTCTTCGATCTGCAAAAAAAGGAAAAGGGGCTGTATGTGCGAGATCGGCGTGCTTCAACGCGTGTCAATGGTGAATCCGCGGGGAACGTAGATCGGATCGACGCAGGGTAAGTGCCTGGCACGAACCCGTCAGGTGGCCGTTCCCGTCTCAGCGCAACCAGTTTTCGATTCGCAGTCCCGGCACCCGCGCGAATTCATCCGTGTTATCACTGACCAGGATCATGCCCAGAGCGCGGGCGTGGGCGGCGATCAACAGGTCGTTGGGGCCGATGGGGGTGCCGGCACGTTCCAAAGTGGCGCGGATTTCCGCGTAGTGCTCCTCGATCGGCGGTTCCAGCGGCAGGACTTCGATCTGCGCCATCACCTTTTCCATGTTTTCCGCCAGGCGGCGAGAGCCGCTCTTGGCCAGACCGAAGCGAATCTCGCAGGCGACGATGATGCTGATGGCGATCCGCTCCGCGCCCACCTCGGCGATCCGCTGGACGACCGGCCCGCTTGGGTGGCGAACCAGATCGGAGACGATGTTCGTGTCGAGCAGGTAGCGCGGGGTCACAGTTCGACGTCATCCAGCGGCAGCAGGCCCACATCCACATCCGGAAACGGTTCGTCCAGGGGTTCCAGCGTGGCCAGGACTTCGAGTAGGCGATTCCGCTTCAGCGGTTCGAGGATCAGCCGATCACCGTCCTTGAGGATGATGACTTCCTCGCCGGGCATTTCGAATTCGCGTGGGATGCGCAGGGCCTGGTTGCGGCCATTGCGGAACAATCGGGCATGACGTTGCGTTAGCATGGAAGCGGCCTGTGGTTGGCATAGGCCGAGCATATGCCGTGAGCGCAAGTGGGGTCAAGCCGACAGTACAGCGCGCTTATTCCTCCGGTGCTTCCTCATGCTGAGACGCCAGTTCCGCCAGCATCGCCTGCCGGGTTTCCGGGGTTTCCAGGCTGATGCGACCTAGGGTGCCGCCGCGGTATTCGGTGAGGAATTGCATGGCGGCCTTCTCCAGGTCCAGTTCGCCGCCACGGCCTTTGATGATGCAGCCGCGTTTGCGCGCGATGCCTTCCAGCACGCCGGGGGCGTCGAGGCCATCGAGCTTCAGGCCATAGCGGGCGGTGAGGGCTTCCGGGTAGCGGGCTAGGAGGATGCCGGCGAGGTGGGTGGCGACATCCTCGTCGATCACCGCGTTGCGGCCGATGGCGTGGCAGATGGCGAGCATGTAGCCGTCGCTGTCGATTTCGATCTTCGGCCACATCAGGCCGGGGGTGTCGACCAGGGTGAGGCGCGGGGTGAGGGCGATGCGCTGCTGCGATTTGGTGACGGCGGGTTCGTCGCCGACGGCGGCGACCTTGCGTTTCACCAGGGCGTTGAGCAGGGTGGATTTGCCGACGTTGGGGATGCCCATGATCATGATCCGCAGCGGCTTGAAGTTGTCGTCGCGGTGTGGCGCCAGCGACTGGCACAGCGCCGGCAGGCGGGCGACGTCGCTCGCTTTCTTGGCCGAGATCGCGACCGCCTTGACGTTTTTCTGGGCGTTGAAGAAGGCCAGCCAGGCCTTTGTCGCCACCGGGTCGGCGAGATCGGACTTGTTCAGCAGTTTCAGGCAGGGGCGCTGGCGGAAGGTACGCAGTTCGGTAATCAGCGGGTTGCCGCTGGCTTCCGGCAGGCGCGCGTCGAGGACTTCGATCACCACATCGATATTGGCCATGGTTTCCGCCGCCTTCTTGCGCGCGGAGGTCATGTGACCGGGGTACCACTGGATAGGCATGGGATTAACGATTTTGAAAAGAGTGGGGATTATCCCGCATGCGGCGGGGTTTCCTCGTGCTTCAGTAATTCGTTGATTTTCGGGTTCATGCCGGTTCCAGGCGTTAGCCAAGCGGGGCGTCATTCTCGCGCATGCGGGAATCCAGATTGCGCACCTGACTTTTTATCAGACGAACGCACTGGATTCCCGCATACGCGGGAATGACAAAATGCACGGTAACGCCCCGTGCTAACCTCGCGCCCATGCTCAGTTACCGCCACGCCTTCCACGCCGGCAACCATGCCGACGTACTCAAACACGCCGTCCTGATCGCGCTGCTCGACTACCTCAACCAGAAGGACAAACCCTGGTGGTACATCGACACGCACGCCGGGGCGGGTATCTATGACCTGCACGGCGATTACGCGCGCAAGACCGGCGAGTTCGACAGCGGCATCGCCCGCTTGTGGGAGCGCACGGACCTGCCGCCGATGCTGGAGAACTACGTCGAACTGGTGCGTGGCCTCAATCCGGATGGGCGTTTGCGCCTTTACCCCGGCTCGCCTTGGTGCGCACTGCAACGCGCCCGCGCGGAAGACCGTTTGCGTCTGTTCGAACTGCACAGCAGCGATCACCGGCTACTCGCCAGCACCTTCAGCGAATCCAGCCGCCAAGTGCGGATCGAGGCGACGGACGGCCATGCCGGCCTGAAATCGGTGCTGCCACCGCCGACCCGGCGCGGCCTGGTGCTGATCGACCCTTCCTACGAGGTGAAGAGCGATTACCCACGCACCGTGGAAGCGCTCAAGGACGGCCTTACGCGTTTTGTCGGCGGTACCTATATGGTCTGGTACCCGCTGTTGCAGAAGCCGGACGCGCGCCAATTGCCCTCGCGCCTGAAAGCCGCGCGGCCGCCGGGCTGGCTCAACGTCACCCTGACCGTGCACGCGCCCCTGAAGGATGGCTTCGGCATGCAGGGCAGCGGCCTCTACATCGCCAACCCGCCCTGGACCCTGCCAGCGATGCTGGAAGAGACCCTGCCCTGGCTGGTGAAAGCCCTGGGCCAGGATTCGGGGGCGGGCTACACGCTGGAACATGAAATTCCGTGAGGTAGCCTCCACCCCCCTTTATCAAAGGGGGGCAGGGGGGATTTGCAAGGTGTCTGGTGATGCCACGGTTGCAGAAGTCCCCCCTAACCCCCCTTTGGAAAAGGGGGGGGCTGTCGCGTTGGGCGAATGGCGCCACGCCTTGCTCAGCCGACGCACTTTTCTCCTGGCCAGTGCCGGTGGCCTGGCTGCTCTGTTCGCCCCGTCCGGCGCGCTTGCGGCGACCGCCAACCCCTGGCCGGTGCTGGCCGCCGTGCAGAATCATCTGTTTCCCAGCGAACTCGGCTCCCCCGGTGCCCGTGAAATCAAGGCCCTGTCTTACCTGCAAGGCGTGCTGGGCGATTCGCGTGGCGACCGCGACGAGCAGCGCTTCATTCTGAAAGGCGTCGACTGGCTAGAAGGCCTCGGCCGGCAACGCCATAAAGCCTCCTTCGTCGATCTCGATCCGATCCGGCGCGAACAGCTGCTGCGCGAGGTGGCGAACTCCAGGCCGGGGGAAAACTGGCTTTCCACCCTGTTGCTCTATATCTGCGAAGCGCTGCTGACCGACCCGGTCTATGGCGGTAATTCGGAGGGCATCGGCTGGGCCTGGCTGGGGCATCAGCCAGGGTTTCCCAGGCCGACGCCGGACAAGAAATACGGGGCATTGAAATGACTGACTTTGATGCCGTCATCATCGGCAGCGGCGCCGGCGGCGGTGCGGTGGCCTGGCGGCTGGCAATGGCGGGCAAACGAGTGTTGGTGCTGGAGAAGGGGCCGTGGTTCACCGAGGCCGATTACTTCAAGGATGAGTTGGCCTGTTGCCGGCGCAGCGTCTACACGCCGGATCTGCGCGACGAGCGGCATGTCATCGAGGAGCGCGATGGCGACGGCTGGGATGCCACTTCTACAACCGATTCCGGCTGGGATTTCTGGAACGGCAACGTGGTCGGCGGTTCCAGCAATTTCATGTCCGGTTTCTTCCATCGCCTGAAGCCGGTCGATTTCAGATTGCGTTCCGAATTCGGCCCAATCAAGGGCGCCAATGTGGTCGACTGGCCGATTGCCTACGAAGATTTAGAGCCGTATTTCACCGAAGTGGAAAGTGCGGTCGGCGTCTCCGGGCGGGTGGTTAAGCATCCTTTCCTGGAGCCGCGCTCGACGCCGGATTTCCCTTATCCGCCCACCGCCGAGCATCCCGTCTCCGCGTGGATCGACACGGCCTGCGACAAGCTGGGCTACCGTTCCCTGCCGCTGCCGCGCGCCATTCTGTCGCAGCCCAGGGGCAAGCGGCGGTCCTGCGAGTATTCCGGTTATTGCGGCAGTTATGGCTGTTCCAGCGGCGCCAAGGGGAGTTCCCGCGCCGCCTTGCTGGACGACGCCGTGGCCACGGGCCGCTGCGAGGTGCGCCCGCACAGCCAGGTGTTCCGGCTGCTGTCCGATGCGCAAGGGCGGGTCAAGGCGGTCGAGTATTTCGACCGGGCGGGGAAGAAACAGCGGGTGAGCGGCAAGGTTTACGTGGTCGCCTGCCAGGCCATCGAAACGTCCCGCCTGCTGCTCGCCAGCACCGGATCACGGCATCCGAACGGCCTGGGAAACCGCCACAGCCAGGTCGGCCGCAATCTGATCTTCTCCGCCGGCGGCGTCAGCCACGGCCGCCTGGTTTTTGACGAACTCGGCACGCAACGGGGAGCGGAGGCGCGCGTGGTCGGCCCCTTCCTCAACCGCACCCTGCACGACTGGTATGTGATCGACGACCCCGAACTCGGTCGCGTCAAAGGCGGCGTGCTCGACTTCCTCATGGGCCATCCCAATGTCGTGTCCCGCGCGCTCTCGCAGCGCCGTGATGAGGATGGCAACCTGGTCTGGGGCAGCGCCTTCAAGCGCCGCCTGGAAAGCGCCATTCGCGGCGAGCGCCGCATCGACTGTGAAGCCTTTGCCGACTGGCTGCCCACCGACAACGGCTTTGTCGCGCTGGATCGCAAGGTCAAGGACAAGTGGGGCAGGGCGGTGGCGAAGGTCCGCCTGGCGCCGCATCCACACGACCTGAAAATCGGGGCCTATCTCGCCGAACGCTGCGCCAATGTGCTGCGGGAACTGGGCGCGAAGGATGTGACGGTGGGGGTCTCCGACTCGCCGCCGCCCAACCTGGTAGCCGGTGGCTGCCGCTTCGGCCGCGACCCGAAGACTTCAGTGCTCGACCCGGACTGCCGCATGCACGGCGTCGACAACCTGTTCGTCGCCGACGCCAGCTTCATGCCCACCGGCGGCAGCGTGCCGTATACCTGGACGATCTACGCGAACGCGTTGCGGGTGGCGGACAAGATTGCCGCACAACTGTAGGTCGGGTTAGCGCAGCGTAACCCGACGTCTGGCCGTTTTTCGAAGACGCAGGCAAGGATGCCTGCGCTACAAGTGGCGACGTACATCCATGCGCCCATGCAGGATGCGGGAAACACGGATATCGGCATCCTTCACGCGGTAAATGATGACGTGCTGGCCGGCGGGGATGATGCGGTGTGCGCTGGAGATTTCTTCCCTGATCGGGCCGATTTCTGGATTGTCCCGTATCGACAGCAAGGCTTGATGAATCACCGCCCGGTAGGCCAGCATTTGCGCCTCGCCCCAGGTTTCCAGGGTGTCGGAGGATGTCGGTGAAATCGGTTTCGGCCCGAGGGGAGAGGATCAAGCGCGTATCAGGGGGTGACATCGCCGCCGACTTTCTTGCCGTTCCTGGAATTCGCCCGGGCTTGTTCGGTGATCTGTTCCAGCCTTTCCTGGGAGTAGTCGCGGCCCTGGCCTAGCGCCAGTTGGTCGTCGCCGGCGCGAACCGCCGCGCGCAGGGCGGTGAGCTTTTCGTCTTCATCGCGCATGCGTCGAATGGCGTCCCGAACCACTTCAGAGACGTTGCCGTAAAAGCCTGAGCCGACTTTGGCTTGCAGATACTGCTCCATTTCGGCGGAAAGATTGAGGTGCATATGTATGTTCCATGTAGGGATTGCCTACATGGAACATACATCAAAACCAGCGTTTCGGGAGTGGCTCAGCCCAGCTTCGCCCGCTGCGTCCGCACCTTCTCCAGCGTCGATTCGAAGTCGGCGAGGCGTTTCTTCTCCTGGTCCACCACGGCAGGCGGGGCGCGGTCGACGAAGCTGGCGTTGGACAACTTGACGTTGGCCTTGGCGATCTCGCCCGTTAGGCGGGCGATTTCTTTGTCGAGGCGGGCGATTTCGGCGTCGCGGTCGATCTCGATGTGCAGCATCAAGCGCCAGTCGCCGACGATGGCGACCGGGGCGTCACCTTCCGGTAGTTTTTCCACCACATGCACTTCCGAGAGGCGGCCGAGTAGCTTCATGTAGGGCGCGTAGGAGCGGGCTTGCCCGCGATTTCCCTCCAGGTAGAGCGGCACCTTCAGCGCCGGCGAAAGGCTCATCTCGCCGCGCAGGTTGCGCACGGCGTTGGTGAGTTCCTTGAGGTTGGCCATCTCGGCGGCGGCTGCCGCGTCCTGGCGGGCGGGGTCGGCCTTGGGGAAGGCGGCGAGCATGATCGATGCTCCCCCCTTTCCTAAAGGGGGGCTGGGGGGGGGGTTTCCGGCCAGCGGCGCGACCGCCTGCCAGAGTTCCTCGGTGACGAAGGGGATGACCGGATGCGCCAGCCGCAGCACGCTTTCAAGCACGGTGAGCAGGGTGTGGCGCGTGGCCGCCGCTCTTTCTCCACCTTCGGCGATCTGTACCTTGGCCAGTTCCAGATACCAGTCGCAGTATTCGTCCCAGACGAATTCGTAGGTGGCGCGCGCGGCCATGTCGAAGCGGTACTGGTCGAAGCCGACTCGCACGGCGGCGGTGGCTTCGTCCAGGCGACCGAGAATCCAGCGGTCGACGAAGGTGGTCTCGCCCGCCTTGATTTCCTGTCCGTCGCAATTCATCAACACGAAGCGGGTGGCGTTCCACAGCTTGTTGCAGAAGTTGCGGTAGCCCTCGCAGCGTTGCAGGTCGAACTTGATGTCGCGGCCGTGGGTGGCCAGCGAAGCGAAGGTGAAACGTAGCGCGTCGGTGCCGAAACTCTGGATGCCGTCGGCGAATTCCTTGCGGGTGGCCTTCTCGATCTTGGCGGCGTCCTTGGGGTTCATCAGGCCGGTGGTGCGTTTGGCCACCAGATCGTCCAGGGCAATGCCGTCGATCAGGTCGATGGGGTCGAGCACGTTGCCCTTGGACTTGCTCATCTTGTTGCCGTGGCTGTCGCGCACCAGGCCGGTGACGTAGACCTCCTTGAACGGCACCTTGTCGGTGAAGTGCAGGGTCATCATGACCATGCGCGCCACCCAGAAGAAAATGATGTCGAAGCCGGTGACCAGCACGCTGGTGGGCAGGTAGTGCTTGAGCTCCCAGGTGTCTTGCGGCCAGCCCAGGGTGGAGAAAGGCCACAAGGCGCTGGAGAACCAGGTGTCGAGCACGTCCTCATCACGACGGATGTCACGGCCACCGGCCTGGCGCTTTGCTTCGGCTTCCGTGGCGGCGACGTAGATGTTGCCGTCCTCGTCATACCAGGCGGGGATGCGGTGGCCCCACCAGAGTTGCCGCGAGATGCACCAGTCCTGGATGTTGTTGAGCCATTGCCGGTAGGTGCTGGTCCAGTTTTCCGGGACGAATTTCATTTCGCCGTTGTCGACCACTTCCAGGCCGCGTTTGGCCAGGCTTTCCATGCTCATGAACCATTGGTCGGTGAGCATGGGTTCGATCACCGCATGGGTGCGGTCGCCGCGCGGGATTTGCAGCTTGTGCGGCTTGGCGGAGACCAGCAGGCCCTTGGCTTGCAGTTCGTCGAGTATTTTCTGGCGGGCGACGTAACGGTCCAGGCCCTGGTATTCGGTCGGCCCGAATTCGTTGATCTTCGCGTCCAGGGTCAGCACGCTGATGGCGGCGAGCTTGTGGCGCTGGCCGACCTGCCAGTCGTTGAAGTCGTGGGCGGGGGTGATCTTCACCACGCCGGTACCGAATTCGCGGTCGACATAGTCGTCGGCGATGATGTGGATGGTGCGTTCCGCCACCGGCAGGCGCACGCTCTTGCCGACCAGATGCAGATAACGCTCGTCCTCGGGATGCACCGCCACGGCGGTGTCGCCCAACAGGGTTTCCGGGCGGGTGGTGGCCACCGTCAAAAAGCCGGAGCCATCCTCCAGCGGATAGTTGATTTCCCAGATGAAGCCGTCTTCCTCGGTGCTCACCACTTCCAGGTCGGACACCGCCGTGCCCAGCACCGGGTCCCAGTTCACCAGACGTTTGCCGCGATAGATCAGCCCCTCGTTGAAGAGTCGCACGAAGACTTCGGTGACGGCGGTGGACAGCCCGTCGTCCATGGTGAAACGCTCGCGCGACCAGTCGGGCGAGGTGCCCAGGCGGCGCATCTGGCGGGTGATGGTGGAGCCGGAGTGCTCTTTCCACTCCCAGACCTTCTCCAGGAATTTCTCGCGGCCGAGGTCGTGGCGGCTGACTTTCTGCGCGTCGAGCTGGCGTTCCACCACGATTTGCGTAGCGATGCCGGCGTGGTCGGTGCCCGGCTGCCACAGGGTGTTGTCGCCATCCATGCGGTGGTAGCGGGTGAGCGCGTCCATGATGGTGTGCTGGAAGGCATGGCCCATGTGCAGCGTGCCGGTGACGTTGGGCGGCGGCAGCAGGATGGCATAGAAGGGTTTGCCCTCCTCACGCCCCATGCCGTAGAAGCCTTCGCCCTCCCAGTGGGCGTACCAGCGTTTTTCGATGTCGTGGGGTTCGAAGGATTTGGCGAGTTCCATGGGGCGGTCCGGTAAAAGCAAACGCGGGTGCATGGGTGCGCACCCGCGTTATTGGGATTGAAGTAAGCGGCGGATTATAAAGCGCGCGTAGGTTGGGCAGCGACGTAGGTTGGGCAAAGCGAAGCGTGCCCAACATTGCGACGGGTTGTTGGGCACGCTGTGCTTTGCCCAACCTACATCACTTCTCCAGTTCTTCGCGTATCGCGCGGCGCACGGCTTCTTCCATGCGCAACTGCTGACGGATGAAGAGGTCGGAGAGGCGTTGCTCCACCGCTGCGACCAGGTGCTCGAAATCTTCACTGGCGGCGGGCGGGCGCGGGGAGAGGGGGACGCTGAGGCCGATCTGGCGGCGATCGCCCAGGCGGCGGTCCTGATCGCGCCGGTCCAGGTCACGGCGGTTGCCGGCACGGCGCTCCGTGGCGTGTTCCTGGGCGCTTTCTTCTTCCTTGTCCGCCACCACTTCGGTCAATACCGGGAAATCCTCGTGTTCCAGTCCCTTGTCGATCAGCACGTCGAGGGCGCGCTTCTCGAACAGGGCATCGATCTTGCCGAACAGGTCGCGGCTGCCGCTCATGAGTCTTTCTCCGCCAGATCGTGGGTTTCCAGCGAGTAACCTCGCTGTTTGAAGAAACGGAAGCGTTCGCGCGCGCGTTCCCGGTCGCCTTCCTCGGCGCCGACCACTTCCAGCAGACGCTGGAAACGGCCGAAGAACTCGGGCGGTTGCTCCGCCAGGTTGATCAGGATATCCGCGCTGGCAAGTTCATCCGGATCGGCGCCGATCAGGATGGGGGTTTGCCGCGCGAGCGGATGGCCGCACCGCACATGCGGCAGGAACGACAACTGCTGCGCGGTCCAGAACAGCGTGTCCAGCGCCTTCGCCTGCTCCGGATCGGGCGCGTAGACCAGCACGTTCTGACCGGCGTTGAAGGCCTTGGTCGCCAGCTTGCGCGCCACATCGGTCTTGGAAGGCGCGTTGAAATAGAAGTCGATACGGGTCATCTTGGCGGACAGGTTGGGTGTGTGCGCTCACACATGGGGTCGCAAGGTTAGTGCTATAAAACGAGTCACGCCAGCCGGCTATCACGAGGAGACCTACATGAAACAGATCGCGCTCGCCACATTCGCCGCCGCCACGCTCGCCATCTCGGCGGGAGCCTGGGCCGAGGCTGAAACCTTCAGCATCGACAACACCCACAGTTTCGCCAACTGGGAACTCCGGCATATCGTCGCCCGCACCAGCGGCACTTTCTACGACATCAAGGGCAAGGTGGTGCTGGATACCAGCAACATCGCCAATTCCTCGGTGGATGCCACCATCAGCCTCTACAGCCTGAATTCCAGCCACCTGCGCCGCGACATGCATGTGCTCGCCGATGAGTTCCTCGATGCGCGCAACTACCCCGAGATGAAATTCGTTTCCACCAGCGTCGCCCCGTATTCGGCGGATAAAGGCACGATGCGCGGCCAGCTCACCCTGCATGGGGTCACCAAGCCGGTGACCCTGGACTACCAGATCCTCGGCATCGGTGCCGACCCCTGGGGCGGCATCCGCTCAGGCTTCAAGGCCACCACGCGGATCAACCGCGCCGATTACGGCATCACCAAATTCGCCGTCAACGGCCCGGTCGGCAACGAGGTGGACATCACCCTGCTGATCGAAGGCATCAAGCTGGGTGAAGACGGCCAGCCGTACAACGCCAAGAAAGCCGCCGAGGAAAAAGCCAAAGTCATCTCCTACCCCATGCCCACCGTCGCCCAGCCGGCACCAGTGGTGCAGCCCGTACCCGTGGCGCCAGTCGCGCAACCCGTCGCGCCGCCGGTGGTGCAACCCGCCCCCGCTCCGGAAAAACAGGAAAGCGCGGAAGATCAACTCAAGCGCAAGTTGTTCAAGGGCTTGTTCAACTGAGCGTCGCCTTCAACATGGATACGGCCGGCTTGTCCGGCCGTTTCCATTTGTGTCGTGCTCCCCGTTCCGCTGCGCGTCATCCGGGCTGCGTTGGCTGTAGCGCCGGCTTCCAGCCGGCTGTTTCAAAAGACGCAGGCAGGGATGCCTGCGCTACAGCCTGCGGCGCCTCGGATGCCTCGCTGCGCCGCATCCGGGCTCTGTTGGGGCAAGACAGGGCTGGACATCCCCTTAACTGTTTCTATAAATTACCGACCGGTCAGTAACTAACAGCCAGGCAATCAACCTCATGACGGAAACCGAACCCACTCCTCGCTGGCAGCGCCGCGCCGACGAACGTCCCCAGGAAATCCTGGATGCTGCCCTGGCGGTGTTCGTTGAGCGCGGCTTCGCGGCGGCGCGGCTGGAGGAGGTGGCAAAGCGGGCGGGGGTGTCGAAAGGCACGGTGTATCTCTATTTCTCCGGCAAGGAGGACTTGCTCAAGGCGTTGGTGCAGAGCGCCATCCTGCCGCAACTGGAGAATATCGAAGCCCTGGCGCGGGATCACAGCGGGTCGAGCCGCGAATTGCTGATCAAGATGGTCGACGCCATGTGGCGGGGCATCGCCTTGTCGCCGCTATCCGGGATACCCAAATTGATGCTGTCCGAGGCGGGCAATTTCCCCGAACTGGCGCGCTTTTTCCTGGAGGCCGTGATCCAGCGGCATTGGGCGCTGATGCGGCGGGTGATGGAGGACGGCATGGAACGCGGTGAGTTTCGCCGTCTGCCTTCCGATTTGGCGGTGCGTATCTTCATCGCGCCGATGATGATGGCGGTGTTCTGGAAGCATTCCTTCATGCCCCTGGAAGAACAGCCGCTGGATATGGCGCGCTACTTCGACGTGGCGCTGGAGATGTCGCTCGCGAGCATTGCCGCGCAAGCCGCGAATACCCTTGAAAGGAAAGATTCATGAACCGTGTGTTCTGGCTGTTGTTGGCTTTGCCCTTGGCGGGCTGTGGCGAGAAAGCGGCGCCGCCGGTGGCGCAGGCAAAAATGGTACTGGCGCATGTCGTGGCGGCGGGCAGCGCCGCGGGCCAGGCCGAGTATTCGGGCGAGGTGCGGGCGCGGCATGAAGTCGGCCTGGCCTTCCGGGTCGGCGGCAAGGTGGTGGCGCGCGCGGTCGATGTCGGCGCCCGGGTGGTCGCGGGGCAAATGCTGGCGCGTCTCGATGCGACCGATCTGGCGTTGTCCGTGTCGGGGGCGGCGGCCAATCTCGCCGCCGCCGCCGCCGAGCGCGCCTACGCCGAGGCGGAGGTGAAACGCTACCGTGATCTGCGCGCCCAGCAGTTCGTCAGCGCGGCCGCGCTCGATGTGCGGGAGACCGCGCTCAAGGCCACCGAGGAAAAACACCGGGCGCTGGCCGCCCAGGCCGGGCTGGCGAGCAACCAGCGCGGCTACGCGGAATTGCGCGCGGATAGCGCCGGGGTGGTGTCCGCCGTGTTGGTCGAGTCCGGGCAGGTGGTGGCGGCGGGGCAGCCGGTGCTGCGGGTGGCGAAAAGCGGTGAGAAAGAGGTCGTGGTGGCGGTGCCGGAAAACCGGGTGAACGAGCTGGCCAAAGCCGGTGAAGTGGCGGTGACCTTGTGGGCGGCGCCGGAGAAACACTATCGCGGCCGGGTGCGTGAAGTGGCGCCGCAGGCCGACCCGGTGACGCGCACCTACGCGGCGAAAGTCACCCTTCTCGATGCCGATGCCGAGGTGCGTCTGGGACAGACCGCGCGGGTCTTGCTGAAAAACGCCTCGGGCGGCGCGTTGACCCTGATTCCCCTCGGCAGCGTGTTCCAGCAGGGAACACAGCCGGCGGTGTGGCTGATCGGAGCAAACGGGCAGGTGCATCTGCGCCCGATTCAGGTCGCGGCCTGGCGCGAGGATGGCGTCGCGGTGAGCGGCGGTCTGGCGGCGGGCGAGCGCATCGTCGCGGCCGGGGCGCACAAGCTGGTTGAAGGCGAGGCGGTGCGGGTGGCGGAAGGGGGACGGCCATGATTACGTCACCCTGTAGCGCAGGCTTCCAGCCTGCATGCTTTGAAGAAGCAGGCTGGAAGCCTGCGCTACAGAACACCGCGCCATGAAATCCTTCAACCTCTCCACCTGGTCGCTGGAGCATCCCAGTCTGGTGGCCTATCTCATGGTGGTGCTGACGCTGGGCGGCGTGCTGGCCTATTTCAATCTGGGCCGTTCGGAAGACCCCGACTTCACCATCAAGTTGATGGTGGTGCGCAGTTTCTGGCCGGGGGCGACGGCGCCCGAGGTGGAACAGCAGGTCACCGACCGCATCGAGAAGAAGCTCCAGGAACTGCCTTACCTGGACAATTTGCGCAGCTATTCCAAGCCGGGCGAGTCGCTGATCTTTGTGGAACTGCGCGATTTCACGCCACCGAAGAAGGTGCCGGAGCTTTGGTATCAGGTACGCAAGAAGCTCGACGACATCCGCCATACCCTGCCCGAGGGCGTGCGCGGGCCGTTCCCCAACGATGAGTTCGGCGACGCTTTCGGCAATGTCTTCGCGCTCACCGGCGATGGCTACAGCATGGCCGAACTGCGCCGTCAGGCCGACCGCATCTCCCAGGAATTGCGGCGCATCCCGGACGTGGCCAAGGTGGAACTGGCCGGCGTCCAGGACGAACGCATCTGGATCGAGATGTCGGCGGCCAAGCTCGCCACCCTCGGGCTCGACCCGCGCCTGATCCTGCAAACCCTGCAAGCGCAGAACGCGATGACCCCGGCCGGCTTCGTCGAGACCAGCAGCGACCGCATCCGCATGCGGGTGAGCGGCAGTTTCGACAACGTGGAATCGATCCGCGCCATCGGCATCCGCGCTGGCGACAAGTTGTTCAAACTGGGCGATGTGGCGAAGGTGTGGCGCGGCTATGCCGATCCGCAACAGCCGCATTTCCGCTGGCAAGGGAAGCCCGGCATCGCGCTGTCGCTGTCCATGACCCGTGGCGGCAATGTGCTGGCGCTGGGGGAACGTTTGCAGGCGGAAGTGGCGCGCGTACGCGGCGATCTGCCGGTGGGTCTGGAACTGCATCAGGTCGCCGACCAGCCGGAAGTGGTGCGGCGCAATGTCGACGAATTCATGAGGAGCCTGCTGGAAGCGATCGCCATCGTGTTGGCGGTGAGCTTCATTTCCCTCGGCTTGCGCACCGGCCTGGTGGTGGCGTTGTCGATTCCGGTGGTGCTGGCGGTGACCTTCCTGCTGATGAAGCCGGCCGGCATCGATTTGCAGCGCATTTCCCTGGGCGCGTTGATCATCGCACTCGGCCTGCTGGTGGACGACGCCATCATCGCCGTGGAAATGATGGTGGTGAAAATGGAGCAGGGCTGGGAGAAGTCCAAGGCGGCGGCTTTCGCCTATACCTCAACCGCTTTCCCCATGCTCACCGGCACCCTGATTACCGCCGCCGGCTTCCTGCCGGTGGGCTTCGCCAAGAGCGCGGCGGGGGAATACACCTTCTCGATTTTCGCGGTGGTGGGCATCGCCTTGTTGACCTCCTGGGTGGCTGCGGTGCTGTTCATCCCCTGGCTGGGATCGCGTCTGTTGAATCGCGAGGCGCTGATGGCGAAGGCGGCGAAACATTCCGGGGACCCTTACGCTTCGCCGTTCTATCGGCGCGTTAAACACACGGTGAACTGGTGTGTGGGGCATCGCTGGGTGGTCATCGGCCTGACCCTGGCGACTTTCGCGCTGTCCATCGTCGGCTTCAAACAGGGGGTGGAAAAACAGTTCTTTCCCACCACCAACCGGCCGGAACTGTTGATCGACCTGTGGCTGCCGCAGGGCGCCTCGGTCAAGGCCACGGACATCGAAGTGAAACGGGTGGAAGCCCTGCTCGCGAGCGACCCGGAACTGAAGGGGCGGATCAGCCATCACGCGGTCTATGTCGGCATGGGCAGTGTACGTTTCTTCCTGCCGCTGGACCCGCAGTTGCCCAACGACAACTTCGCCCAGTTCGTGCTGATGACCACCGACCTGAAGGCGCGCGAGGTGGTGAAGGCGCGCCTGGAACAACGCCTGGCCAGCGAGTTCACCGGCTTGCGCGGGCGTGTGCTGCGCTTGGAAAACGGCCCGCCGGTGGGCTTCCCGGTGCAGTTCCGGGTGAGTGGCCGCGACCCGGAAACCCTGCGCCGTCTCGCCGGCGAGGTGGCGACGGTGATGCGCGCCCACCCCTATGCCAAGGATGTGCATCTGGACTGGAACGAGCGGGTCAAGCAGGTGCGCCTGCACGTCGATCAGGACAAGGCGCGCGCGCTGGGCGTCAGCTCGCAGGAGTTGTCGCTGATCGTCAACAATCTGCTCAACGGCGTCGCCATCACCCAGTTCCGCGAGGGCGACCAGTTGATCGACGTCATGGGCCGCGCCGAGGCCGGAGACCGCGAACGCCTGTCGCGCCTCGCCGACTTGCAGGTGCACACCCGCGACGGCCGTTTCGTGCCGCTGTCGCAGATCGCCACCCTGACGCCGGAGCTGGAGGAAGGCCTGATCTGGCGGCGCGACCGCCTGCCCACCATCACGGTGCGCGGCGACCTGCGCGAGGGCATCCAGGCGCCCACGGTGAGCGCCGCCATCAACCCGAAACTGGATGCCATCCGCGCGAAGTTGCCGCTCGGCTACCGCATCGAGGTCGGCGGTACGGTGGAGAAATCCGCGCACGCGGAGAACTCCATCCGCACCGGGTTCCCGCTCGCCATCATCGTGGTGGTGACCCTGCTGATGATCCAGTTGCAGAGTGTCCAGCGCACCCTGCTGGTGCTGCTGACGGCGCCCCTGGGGATGATCGGCGTCACCGCCTCGCTGCTGTTGTTCCAGGTGCCGTTCGGCTTCGTCGCGCAACTCGGGGTGATCGCGCTGTTCGGCATGATCATGCGTAACTCGGTGATTCTGGTGGACCAGATCGAACAGGACATCGCCGCCGGCCACGCCGTCTGGGACGCCATCGTCGGCGCCACGGTGCGCCGCTTCCGGCCGATCATGCTCACCGCCCTGGCGGCGATCCTGGCGATGATTCCGCTCACCCGCAGCGTGTTCTGGGGGCCAATGGCCACCGCCATCATGGGCGGCCTGTTCATCGCCACCGTGTTGACGCTGCTGTTCCTGCCGGCGCTCTATGCCGCCTGGTTCCGGGTGCGGCGGCCCGCTCCCCTAGCCAATGCGTAGGATGTGGTGAGCGCAGCGAACCGCATCATTCCGTGCGCGCCCTGGGTTCCGCTCGCGGGGAGATTCGTGAGCAGGCCGCGGGTTACAATCCCGCGCATTGAATCGGATACGTTTTCTGGAGTTGTCATGGATTACGAACAGGCACGTTTCAACATGATCGAGCAGCAAATCCGCCCCTGGGAGGTGCTGGACCCCAAGGTGCTCGACCTGTTGATGAAGGTGAAACGCGAGGATTTCGTTCCCGCGCTGTATCAATCGCTGGCCTTCGTCGACATGGGTATTCCCCTCGGCCATGGTGAGTACATGTGGGCGCCGGTGATCGAGGCGCGCGCGTTGCAGGCCGTCCAGGTCAAAGCCACTGACCGGGTGCTGGAAATCGGCACCGGCAGCGGCTATTTCACCGCCCTGCTGGCCAGTCAGGCCGCCAACGTGGTCAGTGTGGAAATTCATGCCGATTTGCGCGACGAGGCTGATAAGAAGTTCCATGCCCACGGCTACACCCACATCCAGACCCGCCAGGGCGATGGCGCGCGTGACTGGCAGCTCGATGGCCATTTCGACGTGATCGTGTTGACCGGCTCCGTCCCGCTGCTCCCCGAGGCTTATCTGAAACGCCTCAGCCCCGGTGGCCGCCTGTTCGCCATCGTCGGCGAGGGGCCGGCGATGGCCGCCACCCTCATCACCCGGATGGCGCCCGGCGCCCAGCGTACCGATATCCTGTTCGAGACGGTCGCCAAGTCCCTGGCGAACGCCGTCGAGCCCGAACGTTTCGTGTTCTGACCATGCGGCAACTCAGTCCCACCGAACTCAAGACTTGGCTGGATGACGCCACGCGCGACCGGCCCCTGCTCCTGGATGTGCGCGAGGGTTGGGAATACGAGCGCTGCCATCTTGAAGGCGCGACGCTGTTGCCCATGAGCGCCATCCAGACCCGGTTGGGGGAGCTGGACCCCGCGAGCGAGACGGTGGTGATCTGCCATCACGGCGTGCGCAGTTTTCATGTTGCGCGCTTCCTGGAAGCCAACGGCTTCAGCAATGTGATCAACCTGACCGGCGGCGTCGATGCCTGGGCCAGGCAGGTTGATCACACCATGCCTACCTACTGAGTTGAATCCATCATGCGCCTGACTCTGCTGACCGCCGCCCTGGCCTGTGTTGCACAGGTTGCCTGGGGTGCCAACCTGAGCGAGGTCTATCAACTCGCCCATGCCAATGACGCCACCTTCGCCGCCGCCCAGCAAGCCTACAAGGCCGGCCTGGAGAAGCTGCCGCAGGGCAGGGCGCTGTTGCGGCCGACGATCAACCTTTCCGCCAACCTCAATCACATCGATACCCAGTCCAGCATCCCCGGATTTTCCAAGGCATCCGATCCCTACGGCTTCAGCCTCTCCCTGAGCCAGCCGCTCTATCGCAAGCAGAACCTCGAAAGTTATGAGCAAGCCAAGCTGCAAGTGCTGCAAGCGGAGCAGACGCTGAAGGTCGCCGAGCAGGAATTGCAGCTTCGCGTCGCCCAGGCTTATTTCGACGTGCTGCAAGCCCAGGATGTGCTCGCCACCGCCCGCGCCCAGAAACAAGCCTATGCCGAGCAGTTGGCGCAGGCGCGCAAGAGTTTCGAGGTCGGCGCCGCCACCATCACCGATACCCACGAGGCGCAGGCGCGCTACGACCTCACCACCGCCCAGGAAATCGCCGGGCTGAACGACCTGGAGGTGAAGAAACGCGCGCTGGAGAAAATCATCAATCAGGACGCGCCACAACTCGCGCTCCTCGATGAACAGGCCAGGATGCTGCTGCCGCAGCCGGACAACATGGATGCCTGGGTGAAGCAGGCCGGAGCCGACAGCCTCGCCGTGGCGCTCGGCCGCACCGCGCAGGAAGCCGCGCGGCGGGAAGTGGACAAGCAGAAGGGCGGCCACATGCCGACGCTGGACCTGAAAGCCAGTTACAGCGACAACCGCGGCCAGGCATCGGCAGGTTTTTCCAATGTGGAAACACAGACCGGCACCATCGGCCTGGAATTCGTTCTGCCCATCTATCAGGGTGGCGGCACCAGTTCGCGGGTGCGGGAAGCTTCCGCCAACCTGGAAAAAGCCCGTCACGAGCTCGACAATGCCCGCCGCCAGGCCAGCCTGGACGCGCGCCAGGCTTATCTCGGGGTGATCTCCGGCAACGCCCAGGTGCAGGCATTGAAACAGGCGCTGGTGTCCAGCGAGGCGCAACTGCGCTCGACCAAACTGGGCCTGGAAGTCGGTGTCCGCACCCGTGTCGACGTCCTCAACGCCCAGCAGCAGGTCTACACCACCCGCAAGGACCTCGCCGCCGCCCGCTACCAGACCCTGCTCGCCGGCCTCACCCTGAAGGCCGCCGCCGGCAGTCTCGCCGAGACTGATCTCAAGGCATTGGATGCGTTGCTGCGGGAAGAGAAGAAGTAGACGTAGGGGCGGGTTTCAAACCCGCCCCTACCGTGTTCTCCGCGCGCGGCGGCTTCCGGGGTTACATGCCGCGTTCCAGCATTGCCATCACCCTTTCCGTCGCCCCCCGATTCGCCGCCGCGAATTGCAGGCCGGCTTCCCGCATTCGTTCACGCGCCATCGGTTCATGGAACAGCGTGGTGGTCGCCGCCGCCAGTTCGCTCGCATCCGCCACCCTGAGCGCGGCGCCGCAAGCCACCGCTTGATCCGCTGCTTCCGCGAAGTTCCAGGTGTGCGGCCCGATCAGGGCCGGGCAGCCCGCCGCCGCCGCCTCGATCAGGTTCTGTCCGCCCAGCGGCAGCAGGCTGCCGCCGACATAGGCAAGATCCGCCGCCGCGTAATACGCCGCCAGTTCGCCCATGCTGTCGCCGAGGAAGACGCGGGTCTCGGCTTGTGGCGGCAGCTTCTCGCCGCGTCGCACGAACGCCAGCCCGCGCGCCGCCAACAGGGCCGCCACCTCGTCGAAACGTTGCGGGTGGCGCGGCACCAGCAACAGCAGCAGGCCGGGCAATTCCAGGCTGGCAAGGGCGTCGAGCAACATCGCTTCCTCGCCCTCGCGGGTACTGGCCAGCAGCAGCACAAAACGGCAGTGGAACAACTCCCGCAACTCGCGGGCGCGTTCGCCGCTGTCGGCCGGCGGCGTCACGTCGAACTTCACATTGCCGCTGATTTCCACCGCTTCCGCGCCGAGTTCGCGCAGGCGATGCGCGTCATTCATAGTCTGCGCCGCGATGCCGGCAAGCGCGCGTAGCGCCGGCGCCACCAGGGCGCGGAAGCGCGCGTAGCCGCGCGCCGATTTTTCCGACAGGCGCGCATTCACCAGAAACAGCGGAATCCCTCGATGCGCGCAGGCGGCATAGAGGTTGGGCCAGATTTCCGTTTCCATGATCACCCCCATGACCGGCCGCGCGCGACGCAGGAACAACCACACCAGGGGCGGGAAGTCATAAGGCAGATAGGCTTGAATCACGCCGGCGCCGAACAGCTCAGCGCCGGTCGCGCGTCCGGTTGGCGTCGCGTGAGTGAGCAGGATGGCGTGATCGGGATGGCGCGCCGCGAGCGCCTTGACCAGCGGCGCGGCGGCGCGGGTTTCGCCGACGGAGACGGCGTGCAGCCAGATCAGCGGCCGCTTGCCGGGCGGAATCAGGACGAGGCCCAGGCGCTCGCGCCAATGCGCCAGATACTCCGGCTGCCGTCGCGCGCGGCGCAGCAGATGGAGAAAGGCGAAGGGCAGGAGAAAGAGCCAGGCCAGGGAATAGAAATGACGCATGGGCGGTTAGGGGCCGTAAACGAATAACCAGAACATACTGGCCGCGTTGGCGGCGCCCGGCGTCTTGCGGCGCATCCCGCCAGCACACCCATCATCGTCCAGCTTATTCATTTACGGCCCCTTATCGGGCGGGGGAAGCCGAAGTCTATAATCCCGCGACCTTCAACGTGACCGGAATCCGCGCCTTTCATCGATGTCCCCCGTTATCCAGCCCGCCCGACCCGCTCCGATCGACGCCGCCGACATCGAACGGCTGCGCGGATTCCTCGCGACGCAGCCGGCGGTCGAGCTGGCGATTCTGGTAGGCAGCCGCGCCGACGGCACCGCCAGGCCGGGCAGTGATTGGGACATCGCGGTCCAGTTCGCGCGCGACGGGGCGGATTTCCTGGAACAGTGCGGCCGCCTGGAAAGCCTGCGCCACAAACTGGCTGGATTGCTGGGCGGGACGGAGGATGACGTCGATCTGATCGAGCTTCCCCGCGCCCGCCTCGCCATGCGCGCGCTGGTGGCGGAGGAGGGCCTGCCGCTGAAGGGCGAGGACAGCCTCGCCTGGGGGCGTTTCCTGACCCGCACCTGGCGCGACCTGGAGGATTACTACTGGGAGAAGGCGCATGCGGCTTGACCTTTACCAGCAGGAAACCGCGCGGATCGCGCATGAACAGACCCGCCTGCTCGATGGCGCCCGCGACACCCTGCTGGCCGGAGGCATGCTGACGCCTTTGGAGCAGAACGGGGTACTACACGCCATCCAGATACTGGTCGAAAACGCCATCGGCAAGGCCAAGCGCCTACTCAAGGCGGTTAACGAACCCGTCCCTGTCTCCGCCTACGATGCCTTTGAAGGGCTAGCGCGGCGCGGCGTCCTGGCGGCGGAAGATTTGCGGGCATGGCACCCCATCGTCGGCTTGCGTAATCGCATCGTGCATGACTACATGAACATCGACATGGCCAAGGTGCTGGACCTTGTTCGCTCCGGCCAATACCGGCGGGTGACCGAGTTTCTTCTGGCGCCGCTCGATTCCACCTCATCAAACTGAAAGAGAGAACCCCATGAAAGTCCTCGTCACCGGCGCCGCCGGCTTTATCGGCATGCACGTATCGGAAATCCTGTTGAAGCGTGGCGACCAAGTGGTCGGCATCGACAACCTCAACGACTACTACGACCCGAATCTGAAGCTGGCGCGCCTGGAGCGGCTAAAACCCTACCCGAACTTCAAGTTCGTGCGCGGCGACATCTCCGACCGGGTGACGGTGGAAGACCTGTTCGCCGCCGAGAAATTCAACAAGGTGATCAACCTCGCCGCACAGCCCGGCGTGCGCTACTCGCTGAAGAATCCCTACGTCTACATCCAGACCAACCTGGTCGGCTTCGGCAACCTCCTGGAAGGCTGCCGCCACAACAATGTGGAGCACTTCGTCTACGCCAGCAGCTCCAGCGTCTACGGCGCCAACACCCACATGCCGTTCTCGGTGCACGACAACGTCGACCACCCGGTCAGCCTCTACGCCGCCAGCAAGAAAGCCAACGAACTGATGGCGCACACCTACAGCCACCTCTACGGCCTGCCCACCACCGGCCTGCGCTACTTTACTGTCTACGGCCCCTGGGGCCGCCCGGACATGTCGCCCTGGCTATTCACCTCCGCCATCCTGGAAGACCGCACCATCGACGTATTCAACATGGGCAAGATGCAGCGCGACTTCACCTACATCGACGACATCGCCGAAGGCACGGTGCGTGTGCTCGACAAGATCGCCACGCCCAACCCCGAGTTCACCACCGACGCCCCCGACCCCGGCACCAGCTACGCCCCCTACCGCGTCTACAACATCGGCAACCACCAGCCGGTGGAACTGATGACCTTCATCAAGACCATCGAAGACTCATTGGGCCAGGAAGCGAAGAAGAACTACCTGCCGATGCAGCCGGGCGACGTGGTCGCCACCTACGCCAATATCGACGCGCTGAAGCGGGACATCGGCTTCGAGCCGAAGACCGAACTGGCCACGGGCATCGCCAACTGGGCGGCGTGGTATCGCCAGTATCACGGTATTTGATGCGCGGGATCGAGTCTCGGAAATAGGATGGCGGCGGTATTCCGGGATGGATGCGTAGCCTCGGCGGCCGGCCGGCTGGCTGCGGTCGGTTGCCAGTCGCCAAAACAGTGGAACGAACGGCTGCCGACAGTGGATTGCATTCGGTCAAGAACAGCCGGTAGCTGACCGCTATCGGCGAGGAGCAGTCATTGGCGAGCGATCACGGAAAAATCAAGCCACAGACTTACGAACGAATCTTCGATGTGTGCTGCGATAATCAAACAAAATGAAGCGCTGCTTGCTGGAGGGTTGACTCATGAATGCAGTGATGCTTGAGCTACCTCTTGATGCACTGGCGTCGCCAGGTGTCTCGCCCGAATCACTGGCGAGCGAAGCGAAATTCATGCTGGCATTAAAACGATTCGAGGTCGGCCGCTTAAGCTCCGGCAAGGCAGGGGAACAGTGTGGCTGGGTCGGGTTGAATTCCTTCTCGCCGCCGGGCGTTCTGGTGTGCCAGTAGTAGCGTTGGACAACGAAGAATTGAGCGCAGAGTTTGGCGCGAATGCTTGATCGGGCGGTAGTCAACGCCGGGCCACTGGTCGCGCTGTCGTTGCTCGACCAGCTTGATCTGCTACCCTCGTGCGGGTCAGCAGATTGGCATTGATATGGCGCACCGTCTGGGTGGCGCTGATGAGGGCTTTCTCCGCACTGGCCGCCGCTTCCCGATGCTGGCGCAGTTGTTCGATGCGTGCCTTCTTTGCCAGTACCAGGGGATTGTCCTGGCGCAGAGGCGCCGCTGGTTTTGCTGTCGGCGGCAGCGTTGGCGTCGCGGGTACCGATAGGGGCCTGGCTGTGCTACGACCCGGGTCGTAGCGGACCCGCTCCAACCCCAACTGCCGCATTACCTGGATATGCTCTTCCGATTTGATCTTGAAGCTGTTGAAGGTAAAGGGGTGGTCCACCCAGGGCAGATCGATCAGCACGTAAATGCCTCTATCTGCAATTGGTCAATGGTCAGGTAGGGCATGCAGTCGTGTCGGTCTGGTATGTTTTTGATGGGTTATTTTACCTAACCCGGATATTGCATGAATACTCGCGCGCCCTCGCTGGTCCCTTGTCCGAACTGGCAAGTCTTGCTCAGTCTGGCGTATGAATAACTACGCCGCTCCTTCGCAAAATTCCCATTGCAAACAATGGCCTGCGCGATCACCACGCGAATTCATGCAATATCCGGGCTAAGTACTTATCCATGGTTTTCTGGCAATGGAGGTATGCCTCCCTCTCAGATGTACCAATTCTATTGCGGCAGTTTTGCCGTCGGCGGGCTGTACGCGTCTTGGCGTCCCGACAAAGGGTGCGGCATGACCACAGCCTGATGTGCTGTTCGGTTCAGACCCAAGCGAGAAAAGAGGGGAAAAACCTATGCTACCGGCAACTGTTCACGCCGTCTTCTCCTTGAAGTCGCAGAGGTCGTAAATCAGGTAATCGCCACATTCCGGCTTGCGCGCCTTGCAGGTGTAGCGGTCATGCGGGATCAGCCATTGATGGGCATCGTGGCGGAATGCGGCGGCGGGCGACGTTCTTGATGAGATTTTTTCCATTTCCAGCACCGTCTTGCCCGGCACCAGGCCGATGTGGTTGGCGACGCGGAAGGAGAGAAACCCGGCCCAAGCGCGCCGGATCGGTTTTTTTGTAGCGCCGGCTTCCAGCCGGCTGTTTTTGCTAGCCCGGATATTGCATGAATTCGCGTGATGATCGTGCAGTCCATTGTTTGTAATGGAAGTATTGCGAAGGAGCGGCGTAGTTATTCATACGCCCGACTGAGCAAGACTTTCCAGTGCGAATAAGGGGCCAGCGAGGGCGCGCGAGTATTCATGCAATATCCGGGCTAGCATCCGCCCCCCATGCGAATCGAATCCCTCCGCCGGCGCTTGCGCGAACTCGGCGCCAAACCCCTCCACGAACAGCGTGTCCTGCAAGCCTGGACGCGGCTGCGTTCCGTGGATACCCGTCACCGCCGCGCCGAGGATTTCCTGCCACTGCGCTTGCGCGAGGCGTTGCCGGCGCTGACCGAGGAACTCGCCGGGCTCGCCCGTTTGCGTTCCGAACATCCCGGCGCCGACGGCTCGGCGCGGTTGTTGGTGGCGTTGGCTGACGGCCAGACGGTGGAAAGCGTGTTGTTGCCGCGCGATGGCGTTTGCGTTTCTACCCAGGTCGGCTGCGCCGTCGGCTGTCTGTTCTGCATGACCGGGCGCGACGGCCTGATGCGCCAGTTGAGCAGCGGCGAGATCGTCGCCCAGGTGGTGCTGGCGCGCGCTCGCCGTCCGGTCAGACGGGTGGTGTTCATGGGCATGGGCGAGCCGGCGCACAACCTCGACAATGTCCTGGAAGCCATCGAGTTGCTGGGCACGGTGGGCGCCATCGGCCACAAGAATCTGGTGTTCTCGACGGTGGGCGACCCGCGCGTGTTCGAGCGCCTGCCGCTGGGCCCGGTGAAGCCGGCGTTGGCGCTGTCCCTGCACACCACCCGCGCCGATCTGCGCGAGAAACTGCTGCCCAAGGCGCCACGCATCACGCCCGATGAACTGGTGGAACTGGGCGAGCGCTACGCTCGCGCCACCGGTTACCCGATTCAGTACCAGTGGACCCTGCTGGAAGGCGTCAACGATAGCGACGAGGAACTGGAGGGCATCGTCCGTCTGCTTGCCGGCAAGTACGCGATGATGAATTTCATCCCCTACAACGCCAACGAGGGGCTCGGCTTCAATCGTCCCTCTTGGGAGCGCGCCGCGATCATGGCGGGCACACTGCACCAGCGCGGCATCCTCACCCGTCTGCGCGACTCCGCCGGCCAGGACATCGAGGGCGGTTGCGGCCAGTTGCGGGCGCGTTCAATCGCGGGGAAGTAGGATGTGGTGAGCGCGGCGAACCGCATCGCGCGTGGGGGTGATGCGGTTCGTCCCTCACCGCATCACTACGGTCCTACGTCAAGATCAGGCGTGGATATGTGATACCGGCGCCGGGTAGGCGCCCGCGGCGGGCAGGAAAACCTCGGTCACCAGCAGCGGTTGGCCATCCAGGGCGAATTGCGAGCGGCGCATCCAGAGTCGGCGCGGCGCCATGTCTAGATGGGCGACGGCGGACCGGTAGAGCGGGTGGCGGGCGTCGAGCTGGCGGTATTCCAGGGGGTAGCGGCGCACCAGGGGGTTGGCGAACAGGGCTTCGCCGAGCGGCCGGTTGCCCAGGCGCGAAAGCGCGACCCAGGGGCCGTCGAGGCCGCGCAGGGGAATGACGCTGTGGGCGAATACCAGCGGGGTGTCGCCGCAGAGCAGCAGCACCTCGCGGATCATCGCGCGTTGGCCGCGCCTGAGATGCAGCGCGCGGTATTCGTCGTGTAGCGGTGGCGCTACGCGCTGGCTCAGTCGCTGCACCCGCAATTGCGGGCAGACGGTTTTCAGGCGACGGGTGAGCGAGCCGTGATCGTCCAGCCAGCCGCGCCAGTCTCCAGCCCGCCAGGCCGGTGTGTTCCAGGTATTCATGAGCTCAGAGGTTGTGAATTAATTGAAACCGGTGGAAAGACCCACTGTCATTCCCGCGCAGCCCCCGCTTTCGCGGGGGTGACAGGGAATCCAGGTTGTATATCTGATTGATTTACAAGGTGGTCAGCATTACGAACTGGATTCCCGCCTGCGCGGGAATGACGGTAACGGTGGGTACAGGTAATTTTTCACAGCCTCTCAGCTACCGGTCTTCGCTTCGCCGGTGATCAGGTCGATGCGGCGTTGCAGGTGGCTGGCGGCGCCGGCGTCGCCCGCGGCCTGGGCGCGTTTCAGTTGTACGTGCAGCCAGGCCAGCAGCGGCCGCCGCCAGCCACGCTCCGAGGCGGCATCGACCGCGGCGGCCAGGGTGGCGGGTTCGGCGCGACTCCCCTTGAACAGCAGGGCGGCGCCGATCAAGCGCGGCAGCGGGTCCTTGATTTCACTCACGGCGCGGTTGGCAGCGGCATCGTCCTTGGCGCCGACCAGATCAGCGTAGTGCTTGGGCAATGATTTCGTGTCCAGTCCGCTCCAGTCACCGTTGAGGAAACGGGCATAGGCGATGTCGTCGGCGGCGGCTTCAGCGGCAAGTTTTTCGTAGCCGCCGCAGGCGCTGAAATCGAGGGCGGCGGCGCGGGTGGCGCAGGCCGCCAGTTCGGCGCGCGCCAGCAGGTCGAGGCGGCCGGTTGCGGCGATTTCGCCGCGCGCCTTGTCGAGGGCGAGTTCGGCGGTCTTGCCGTCACCCTCCAGCCAGCGCGCCTGGAAATGTTCGAGCAGGCTGACGGCGTTCAGCTTCCAGTTCGGCGGCGGCGGGGTGCTGGAACAGGCGGCCAGGAGCAGGGCGAGCGCGAGCGCGGCGGTCGATTTCATGGTGTCTTGATCTCCACGTCGCGGGCGAATGGCCACTTCTTGTTGATTTCGTTGATCAGGTGATTGACCTTGCGCAGGCTGTCGTCGATATCCAGGCGCAATCGGCCCATGTCGGTGGTGGCTTCGGCGACGTTGCCGGTGATTTGCGTGAGGTCCTTGCTCGCCGTCTGGGCGTTGGCGAGGATGGCATCGGCCTTTTTCAGGCTCTCGCGCGCGTCGCCGAGGATGGCGTTGACGTTGACGATGGCGAGTTGCGCCTGATCCATCACGCCATGCTGGTCGAACAGGCGGCGGTCGACCTTGCTCAACACGCCGTCGACCTTGAGCGAGACGCCGTTGAGCGAGGCGAGCAGGGTGTCGGCGCGATCCAGCGCCTTCACCACCTTGCGCGCGTCTTCCGGACTGCCCATGAGGCCGCCGATCAATCCGTTCTCACCGGCCATACGACCAGTCATGACTTCCACATGGTCGAGAGTCTGGTTGATCGGGGCGCCGGCCGCCGTCATGGTTTCCACGTTCGCCAGGATGTTCTTTACCTTGGCGATCAGCACCGGGATGTCTTTGGTTGAATCGCCGGTGTAGAGCGGCCGCACGGCGCCGTCCGCCAGCGGCGGGTCTTGCAGATTGGTGGTGTGCGCCTTGATCTTGGCGCCGCCGACCAGCGCCTTTTCCAGGGTGAAGACGCTGCTCTCTCGTAGCCAGCGGGCGTCCTCGCGCGGAATGGCGAGTTCGATCTGGATCTGGCCGTCATCGAGCAGATGCAGGCGGCTGACCTTGCCGATGGGGAAGCCGGAGTAGGAGATCGGCATGCCGATGCTGACGCCCTCCACATCCTCGGCGGTGAGGATGAGCTTGTTGCTGACCTGGAAGGCGCCGCGTGCATACAGCGCATAGGCGAAGAAGGCCGCGATCAGGAGCACGGTCAAGGCCAGCAGCAGGCCGATCTTGAACTCCAGGTTCTTGATCAGCGGGGCGCGGGGGACGGGGGGTGCGGGTGATATAGGGGCGCGTTCCATCGGTAGTCCAGAATCCAGCAGTCATTAAGGTGGTCGGACAGGCGTTCCAGCATACCGCGCAGGAAGCGCGGGTAATGCGTGTCCGGCAATAGCAGTGCGGGGCGGTCGATGAGAATTATAGGAGGCTGTTCAATGGCGGCTCGCAACAGCTTGGCGGTGAAACGCTCGACATGATCGAGTTGTGGGTCGCGCTTCAGGGCGGCGCTTTCCACGCCGCTCAGGAGCAGGAGGTTCCAGGCCTGGCCGGAAGCGGTCTCGTAATCCAGGTTATGACGGTATTGCGGAATCAGCGCGATGTTGTCCAGCACCGATAGATTGGCGCGCAGCGGCATCTCGACGGACACCAGCGGCGCGGTCTTCCGCGTGGCGAGCAGGGCGCGCCGCTCGGCGTCGTCCGCCAGCCATTTCAGATGTATTTGAAGGCTAATGACGCCACCTCGATAAACATCAGCACGAAAAACAGCCGCACCATGCCGCGCAGCACGGAAATCGGCGCCATGAACATCATTTTCGGCGTGGCCAGGCCTTCCGCGACCGGGATCACCGTTACCGCCAAACCGAAGACCAAGGCCTTGGCGCCGAGTCCGGCGAGGATGCCGCCGCCGAATACCTGGCCCATGACACGGGTGAAGTCGGGCAGGCTCCAGGGTTGCAGGCCGTAGACCGCCAGGTAGGCCAGCACCAGGGCGAGGACACTGGTGATCGCGGTGAGGGACAACACCGAGAGCATGCCGCCAATGACCCGCGGCATGAATTCAAGCCGCAGGGTATCGACGCCGCTGTCCTCCAGTGCCTCAAGTTCGTTGTTGATGCGCATCAGCGCCACTTCGGTATTGATCGCCGAACCGGAGCGCAGCGCCACGAACAGGGCGGTGACCAGGGGCAGCACTTCCAGCACCAGTAGCCGCACCACCATTTCCAGAGCGTATTCGGAGAGACCGTATTTGGCGGCGGTGCCGACCACGATCTGGATCAGCACGAAGGAGAGGATGGCGGCGAACAGGGTGAAGGGCACCAGGATCTGCACGGCGGTGAAGTAGATCTGCTTCATCACCACGGTGCGGGTGGCGCTGTTGTAGACCGCCGGCGACAGCGCCGCCACCACCACTTCCCCAGTCAAACTCAGGGTGGCGCGCCAGACGCGCAACATCGCCAGGAGGGCGGCGCCGCGGCGGGTGAGGAAGTTGGTCATGGCTGGCATGGGTGGATATTACCCGCGGAGGCAGGCTTAAGCAGTTGTATCATTAGGGCAACCAAGCAACGCTGGACCGCGATGAAATCTTTCCTGCTGCGTCTGTCACTGGCATCGACCATGGTGATGCCGTTCACGGCAAGCTCGGCTATGGCGGCGTCGGGTGTCATGCTCAAGGACGATGATCTGAGAAATGCCGCCAGCGCCGGCGCCGCGCGTGTCGGCCGGGTCGACAAGGGCGCGCGGGTGGAAGTGCTGGGCCGCCAGGGCGGCTGGACCCAGGTGTCCGAAGGCGGTCGCAAGGGTTGGGTGCGCATCCTCTCGGTACGTGCGGAGTCCGGAGCTGACGCGGGCGCCGGGTTGGCGGGTTTGTTGGAAGCCGGAGGCCGGCGCGGAGATTCGAGCCGGGTGGTGGCGACGGCGGGGCTGCGTGGCCTCAACGAGGAAGAACTCCGGTCCGCGCGTTTCAACGCCAATGAACTCATGAGTCTGGATCGTTATCAAGTGGGTCGCGCGGCCGCCGAGCACTATGCCCGCGCGGTCGGTTTGCGGTCCCGGGAGGTCGGATATCTTCCGGCACCGCAGCGTGAGCAAACCCGGGACACGCCCGCGGGAAGTCCCTGGGGGAGCGGTGGTTTGCCATGAAAAACTTGCTTGTTCTCCTGCTGTTGCTGTTGCCGGGCCTGACGCTGGCGATGGGTACACCGCCGCAGAAGCCGACCGCGGTGGCCACTCCGGGTACGCCGGGCGTCATGTTGCGTAACGATGCGCTAAGAGCTTCTCCCGGTACGGCGGCGGCGAGCGTGGCCTCGTTGAATCGGGGCGACAAGGTGCGTGTGCTCACCAGCGATGGTGGCTGGACTCAAGTCCATGCCTCCGGTAAGACCGGTTGGGTGCGCATTCTTTCCGTGAAATCCGAGACGGCCACCGCTTCTGATCTGGGTGTGCTGGTCGAAACGGGTAAGCGCCCGGCGGATGCCGGCAAGGTGGTCGCGGTCGCCGGCGCGCGCGGCCTGGACGAGGTGGCGCTCAAGGCCGCCCGCTTCGATGCGGAGGAACTGGCGCGCATGGATACCTACGTGGCCGACCGCGCCGACGCCGAACAATTCGCTCAACGGGCCGGTTTGGCGAGTCGGAAGATCGCTTATCTGCCTGACCCCGATCACCGTGCCACCTCGACGGGTAATGCACCATGAAACGAACGCTCTCCTGGATCATCGCCGCGCTCTGCGGCATCGGTCTCGCCCAGGCGGGCGATTTCGACAAATTTCTCAAGGATCTGATCAAGGAGAAGATGCAGCCGACCGCGCCCGCGCAGCCCACCGCGCCGACGCAACCGGTGGCGCCGAGCGCGCCGGTCGTCCCCGCTGCCCAGGAAAAACCCGCCGACCAGTTGCTCAAGGCGTTGCTCTCCGGCAATGCCTCGCAGGAAGAGGAGTTGCGCATCGGCCAGCAGATTTCCGGCAACTTGCTCGGGGCCGCGCCCCTGGTGCGCGATGACGGCCTGCAACGCTACGTCAACCGGGTCGGCCGCTGGGTTGCCCTGCAAAGTGAGCGTCCCGACCTGCCCTGGCGTTTCGGCGTGATCGAGAGCGAAGACCTCAATGCCTTCGCCGCGCCGGGGGGCTACATCTTTCTGACCAAGGGCCTCTACAAGCGGCTGAACAACGAGGCCGAACTGGCCGGTGTGCTGGGCCACGAGATCGGCCATGTGATTCGCAAGCACCATCTCAAGCTGTTGCAGAAATCTCAGGCCATCGCCGCCCTGGGCTCGTTTTTCGGCAGCAAGCTCAAGAACGAGAACGAGATCGTGCAGAACCTGATCGGCAATGGCGCCGAGATCGTCGCCCGCGGCCTCGACAAGGACGCCGAATATGAGGCCGACCGCATCGGCCTGGTCCTGAGCGCCCGCGCCGGTTACGACGCCTATGCCCTGCCGGCGGTGCTGGCGGAGATCGGCCATGTCGCCAAGAGCGACAAGCGGGTTTCGCTGCTGTTCAAGACCCACCCGTTGCCGGAAGATCGCCTCGGGCAGCTATCCGAGGCGGTGGGCGACAGGCTCGACGGCTTGCCCGAGGGGCAGAGCGGGGTCGGAAGATTTTATCGTTTGCGCTGAGTCGCGATTTTTTTGAGGTGATGTCATGAAATCCCCCAAGTTATTACTGCTGACCGCACTGAGTCTGGGCGGCTTTTTGTTCATTGGCCACGCGGCCGCGGCAAGCCCATTCACCGGCGCGGTGACGATAGATGCCCCACCCCCCACAGATGTGACTTATGCCAACTCGGATGCGTTGTTCGGGGCCATGTTCTTCAATTCGCTGTCGGCGATCAATGCCGGCTATGTGGGAGTGGAAACGGTCACCATCGATGGCAACTACCGAGGGGTCGGCATCAATTATTTTTCGCCGCACTTTAATCCGGCCGAGATTCATCTGACCATTCCTTCTCTGGGCGTCGATACGGCCTTTACCGGGGGCACTCGCGAGGCGTCCGCCCAGGCCTTGTATGACTTCCTGAAAAGCGGCAATCTCCTGGCCGATCTTTCCCGCGAACTGGTGAAAAGCTCCCCCACCGACCCCATCGCCGGCAACCCCAACAGCATGATGTCGACCATGGTGGCGAGTGATTACGACCAATCGTTCACCAGCGATTTCAGCAATATCGCCAGCGCCGAAACGGCGACGGCCACGATGGTCTCCTCCGACAAGCTGACTCAGGTCGGCATCGGCCTCGTCTTCGGTCAGATGACCCAGGGTGGTACCGATGTCAGCAACATGACCATTCCGCTGTCTTATTCCATCCGCAACGATCTCGACCCCCGCCGGCAATTGCTGCTGCGGATGCCGATCAGCATCGTCGATGTGGATGGCGCCAAGGCCTATAACGTCGGTTTCGGCGCTTCCTACCGCTTCCCCATGTCGCAAAAATGGACCCTGGTGCCAAGCGTCAACTACGGGCTGACCGCGTCAAAAGACCTGGGCTCGACCGCGCAGATGGTTTCGGCCGGCATCACCAGCACCTATTACTGGCGCCGGCCGGGGTATGACGTCGGCATCGGCAACATGCTCGGCTTCGTCACCACCATGCCGTTCTCCTATGGCGGCTACAACTACGACCCCAACATCAGCAACACGGTGCTGCGCAACGGCGTGATGTGGTCCATGCCCACGGTCATCTCCGGGCGCAAGCTGCATTTCGAGACCTCGGTGACGGATACCCGTTTCTTCGGCACCCAGCTCTATTCCGACAGCTTCCAGGAAGTGCGTTTCAGCCTTGGTACCTCGCGTAGCGCCAAGGCGACCAGCGTGTTGCGCGGCGGCCTCGCCTTGCGCCACATGAAGGGCGATACCGGCTTCAACCTGGAGTTTGGTTACTGGTTCTGATATGAAACAGCCCCCTTACTCGCTGCGCTCGTTTCCCCCCGAGGGGGAGGTCAGTTCCTTCGGAACGGCCGTGCGGACCTGACATGCGCCTCCTCGCCCATGCCCTCCTGATTACGCTGGTCGCGACCACGGCGCTGGCCGCGCCGGATGGCGAGGAGCAGATCGGCCTGATCGGCGAGGGGCGCTACGAGGAATTGGCGAGCCGCTACGAGAGCCTGCTGCAAGCGCCCCGGGCGCGCGCCGCCGATCTCCATGGGCTTTGTTACGCCTACCACAAGATCAAGAACTACGAGCGCCTGGGGCAGTGTCTTGATCGCCTGGAGGCGCGCATCCAGAAGGGGGACAAGGATGGCCGCCTGTTCGGTGCCGATGACCTGACACCCTACGCCGCCATCCTGCGTTCCGAGTCCGCCAACGAGTTGGGCGACTATATGCTCGCCATCAGTGAGGCGGCGAAGGCTCTGGACTGGTACGACCGCGAACGCGAAGGCACCCTGGTGGAGATCGACGCGCTGGCCGCGCTGGCCCTGGCACTCAGCCGGGTGGGCGACACGGCAGCGGCGCGGGAGTACGTCAAACGTCTGGAGAAGGTTTCCACCGGCTGGTTGTTCAGCAGCGACTACAAGACCGCGAAGTCGCTCGCGCTGGCGCGCTGCTATCTGGCTCTGGGCGAATATGAAAAGGCGTACAAGGCGCTCAGCGCCGACTTTCTCTTCGAGACCAGCGCGCTGCTCGACCGCCTGTTCAGCGGCGCCATCCTGACCGGGGAAAACCTCTGGCTGTGGCAGGACCTGCCGCGCCAGTACATGTTGGGCAAGGCCTTGCTGGAAAGCGGCCGCGATGCCGAGGCGGCGCGTCGCCTCGGTGCCCTGGCCGAATCGCCCAACATCCGCCAGAACGGCGAAATCTATTGGCAATTGCGCTACGACCTGGGCCGCCTGAGCAAACGCGCGGGGGATCTGGCGCGGGCGGCGACGCACTTCCAGGCCGCCGTCGAGGTGATCGAACAGCATCGCCAGCACATCGACACCGAGGCCAACAAGATCGGCTTTTCCGCCGACCGTCAGGTGGTTTACGCGGATCTGATCGATGCCTTGTATCGCCTTGGCCGCTACCCGGAAATGCTGGAATACGTCGAACGCGCCAAGGCCCGCGCCCTGGTCGACTTGCTGGCACGAAAATGGCGCGCCGCACCGCCGGAAAAACTGGAAAAACCGGCCGCCGATCAGTTCAACCGCATCAGCCGCCTGGAGCAGCAATCGCGGATCCAGATGCGGGCGCGTAACGCGGCGGCGACGGATTCGAGCGGCGAGGCGAAGCAGGCCCGTCAGGCCCTGTATCAGGCCGATCCCATGTTCGCCAGCCTGATCGCCATCTACGGCGTCGAGGCCGATGCCATCCGGCGCGGCCTGCGCGCCGACGAAACCTTGCTGGAATACTTCGCCTGGGGCGCCGATCTCTATGCGCTGGTCGTGGATCGGGAGTCGGTGTTGGCGGTCAAGCTCGACGGCAGCGGCCTTGCCGGCCTGGTGAGCAACTATCGCCGCGCGCTGGCGGCGCGGTCGCCGGAAGTCGAAACGATGGCCCGCCGCCTCTACGACCGCCTGCTGCGGCCGCTGGCGAGCAAGCTGCGGCCGCGTCTCGTCCTGGTGCCGCATGGGCCACTGCACTACCTGGCGTTCTCCGCCCTGCATGACGGCGAAGGCTGGTTGACGCGCAAGCACACCTTGCGCGTACTGCCCAGCGCCAACGTCGATGCCCTGTTGCGGGCAAGCTCGTCGGGGGGCTCCGGCACCGCCCTGATCTTGGCGAATCCCGATACCGGCCACGCCGAGAATGACTTGAAACATGCCGAACTGGAGGCGCAAGCCATCGCCGGGTTGTTGCCGAACGCGCACCTGCTTGCCCGTCGCGCCGCCAGCGAAACCGCGCTGCGTGCTCAAGCCGGGAAGGCGGATGTGATCCACCTCGCCAGCCATGGCAAGTTCCGCACCGCCGATCCGCTGCAATCCTATCTCCTGCTGGCGCCGGATGCGGCGAACGACGGTGTGCTCAGCGTCGATGAAATCTATGGCCTGCGTCTCGACGCCGATCTGGTGGCGCTCAGCGCCTGCGATACCGGCCTCGGCCAGGGCAGTCCGGGCGACGATCTGGTCGGCTTCGTGCGCGGCTTCTTCTATTCCGGCGCCCGTTCCCTGCTCGCCAGTTACTGGAGCGTGGACGATGCCGCCACCGCCGATCTGATGCGGGCCTTCTATGCCAACCTGAAACCCTTGGGCAAGGCGGAGGCATTGCGCCAGGCGCAACTCGAAGTGGCGCGAACCCGCCCGGAACCCTTCTATTGGGCCGGCTTCTATCTCGCCGGCATGGGGAATTGACCATGTGGAAATTTCTTTCAATGCTCTTGGGCCTGGGGCTTTCCCTGGCGCTGCAAGCCGCGCCGGGCAAATTGCTGCGCGACGACAACCTGCGCGCCGAGGCGTCCGCGGATGCCCGTGTCCTGGCCTTGCTCAATCGCGGCGAGGCGGTGGAAATACTCGAACGCCAGGGCGGCTGGACGCGGATCGGCACGGCGCGCGGCGAGGGCTGGGTGCGGTTGTTGTCGGTGCGCGGCGATGTCGCGGCGCAAACGGCGCCTCTGGCGGAATTGCGTGGCGAGTTGTCCCCGGCTTCGCGTCGCCTGGAAACGCGCATCGTCGCGGTGGCGGGGTTCCGTGGCGGCGAGGAGGAGGAACGCATCGAGGCCGCCGGCCAGGCCGCGCTGGAGCGGCTGGAGCGTTTCCGCCTGAGCGCCGCCGAGGCGAGCGCGGCCGCCGGCCGCCTCGGCCTGGTGGCCGGGCGTGACGCCACCGTATGCGGCGCGTCACCCTGGTCGGATGTGGACACGGATGCCGCGTCCGGCGGCGCGCGACTCTCCTTGATGTCGGCCTGGCTGCTGAACCGCCTGAGCGCGGAGGATGAGGCCAGGATCGGCCGCGCCCTCGCCGTTCGGCTGCTGATCGCGATGCCCGCCGTCGAAGATGCCGAGGCGCAGCGCGCGGTCAACCGGGTGGGCCGCTGGCTGGTTGCGGCGCAGGGTGGGCGGGCGCAAGCGCAATGGCTGTTCGCGGTGCTCGACAGCGACGAGATTCACGCCTGGTCAGCGCCTGGCGGCTATGTCCTGATTACCAGCGGCCTCTACCGGCAACTGCGCGACGAGGCCGAACTGGCGGCCGTGCTCGCGCGCGAGATCGCGCGTCTGGCCGACAAGCGCGTGCTCCGCGATTTGCGTCAACACGGCCCGGGCAGCGGCCGCCCGGCGGATGAGGCGGCCTTTCTGAGAGGCTTGCTGGGCAATGGCATGGAAGCCCTGGTGCGGCCTTATGCGGCGGAAAGCGAGTACCAGGCGGATCGCGCGGCGGTGCTGCTGGCCAGTCGCGCCGGTTACGATGGCTACGCGCTGGCGGCCTTCCTGCAAAATCTCGGCGGCATGGCGGATGGCGACCCTCGTCTGGCTACGCTGGCGCGCACGCATCCGCGCGTGGAAACGAGACTGGCTCGCCTGGCGGATAGTCTGGAAGAATGCCTGGCCCGCCTGCCGGCGGGAAAGGCCCCGCCGCTCTACAGGATGAACAACTGACATGAAACAGAGCCCCCTTACTCGCTACGCTCGTTTCCTCCCGAGGGGGAGGTCAGTTCCTTCGGAACGGCCGCGCGGAACTGAGAGGCCGTGAAAAATTGCCGGCGCCCACCATGACCGTCATTCCCGCGCCGGCGGGAATCCAGTTCGTAGGCTGACTGCCTTGAGAATCAATCAGATATCCAACCTGTATTCCCGCATTCGCGGGAATGAGTGCGCCCGTGAAGGCGTGATATCCGCCCGGTGGAAGTCCGTGTCGGGGTAAGCCAAGGCCTCGTAGCTGAAGGTAACTGCGTCGCTGTGAGGCGGGGTGGAGAGCAACTGGAAGCGAACTGGCGGTCCGCAGTAAAGCGAACTCGATTCGGCGGTATGTGGCGACGAGCCTGCTCATTCGTGGCGAAGTCCGAAACTCGCCCGGCACGCTGGTGTTGGCGTGGAAAGCGATGCCGGGGCGCATGACGTGGTTGGAGGCGGAACGCTGGGAAGGTATCGCGAGATAAGCGGGGAGACCTGCCGGCGAGGTGACGGCGGCAGGAGTCAGAGGCCGAATAGTACCGAGGCCGCAGGATTGGGCGAGAGGCGTGGGAAGCAAAACCATGCTGAGGGAAGTTGGTCAGGAAGAGAGAGGGTGGAACGGAGTGTTCAAGTGACTAGACGACTGGAAGTAACTGAGTGCCAGAGATGGCTAGGCGAGTTTCCGATGACGGGAAGAGGCGTGCCTCAGCCCCGTGGCATTGACTTGAAGGCGAAGGGAATCCCTGCTGGTGGTTCTGGTAACGGAACCGGGGACGCAAGTCACCGCTGCTTGATGCACGTTCACCGAACACGAGCATCACGTGGTCAACCGGCCCCGAAGTGGAAACTCTCGACTGGAGAGCCGTGTGCGGGAAAACCGCACGCACGGTTCGGAGGGAGGGGAGGGCGGGAACCCTTCCCTACCCCTATCAGTGGGTCTTTCCACCGGTTTCAATTAATTCACAACCTCTGAGATGAAACAGCCCCCTTACTCGCTACGCTCGTTTCCCCCCCGGGGGGGAGGTCAGTTCCTTCGGAACGGCCGTGCGGAACTGACATGCATCGACCATTCCTAAGAGTGCGACCATGACGCTTGACCTGCGCAGCCGCCGTTTCCTCGGCCAGTTCATATTTTCCCTGCTGTTCCTGCTGCTGCTGGCCGGCCATGTGGGACAGGCCTACAACTTGTTTTTCGTCGAGAAACTGGATGCCGCGCTGTATGACTTGAAACTGCGCATGTTCCGGGCGCAGACCGTGGATGAACGGGTGGTCATCGTCGATATCGACGACAAGAGCCTCAAGGAAATCGGCCGCTGGCCGTGGCCGCGAGAGCAGGTCGCCAAACTCACCCGCAGCTTGTTTGAGCAATATGGCGTCGCCGCCATCGGCTACGATGTGGTGTTTTCCGAACCGGACCAGAGTTCCGGCCTGCCGGTGCTGGAAAAGATGGCGCAAGGCCCGCTGGCGGGTGATGCCGGCTTCGCCGCCAGTCTGGCGCGCATCCGGCCGCAACTTGATTACGACGGCAAGCTGGCGGTGGCGCTGGAGAGCGGCGCCTCCATCATGGGTTATTACTTCAATTTCTCGCCGCCGGTGGAAGTCAACGGGCAGTTGCCGGCGCCGCTGTTTCCTTGCGCCGAGATCACCAAACACGGTGTCACGCCGCGCCACGCCGTCGGCTACAACGCCAACCTGAAAGTTCTCCAGGATCGTGCCGGCGGCGCCGCCTTCTTCAACATGGAAGCGGATTTCGATGGCGTCGCCCGGCGCATGCCGGTGCTGATGGAGCACGCCGGCCTGTGCTACGGCTCGCTGGCCTTCCTCACCGCCGGCGCCGGCATGGGCATCGAGGTGCCGAAGATACTCCCGGCCGAGGGCCATCGTCCCACCAGGCTGGACCTCGACGGCCTGCGGGTGCCGCTGGACGCGCGGGGGAATGCCCTGGTGCCCTATCGCACCGCCCATGCCTTCCGCTATGTCTCCGCCAGCGACGTGATCCACGAGCGGGAGCCTTCGGCCAACCTTGAGGGACGCATTGTCCTCATCGGCTCCACCGCGCCGGGCATCATGGACCTGCGGGTGACACCGGTCTCCAAGATCCTGCCTGGCGTCGAAATCCACGCCAGCCTGATTTCCGGCATCCTCGATGGCACGGTGAAATGGGAGCCGGTCGATGTCCGCGGCATGGAACTGGCCGCGCTCGCCGTCGCCGGTCTGCTTCTGGCAGCGCTGTTGCCGGCCATCTCGCCATTGTGGGCGGCGTTCGCCACCGCGGTTCTGGGGTTGCTGCTCACCGGCGGCAATTTCTACGCCTGGTCCGCCTGGCATGCGCACCTGCCCCTGGCCGCCTCGCTGCTGGCGGTGCTGGGGCTGTTCGTGCTCAACATGAGTTACGGCTTCTTTGTCGAGGCGCGCTCCAAGGCGCAGATCACCAAGCTGTTCGGGCAGTACATCCCACCGGAACTGGTCGATGAAATGGCCAAGGACCCGGCCCGCTACAGCCTGCGCGGCGAGTCCAAGGTGATGACCGTGCTGTTCTCCGACATCGTCAGTTTCACCAGCTTTTCGGAAAAACTGGAAGCCGCGCAACTGGCCGAGATGCTCAACATGTACCTCTCCGCCATGACCCGCATCGTCCAGGAGGGGCGCGGCACCATCGACAAATACATCGGCGACGCCGTCATGGCTTTCTGGGGGGCGCCCATGAGCGACGAGCACCACGCCCGCGATGCCGTACTGGTTGCCCTGGCCATGCAGAAAGGCCTGGTTGAACTCAATCCCAGGCTACAGGCGAAGGGCTGGCCGCCGGTGAAGATCGGCGTCGGCGTCAACACCGGCCGCATGAGTGTCGGCAACATGGGCTCCGAGTTCCGCATGGCCTACACGGTCATGGCCGACGCGGTCAACCTGGCCTCGCGCCTGGAGGCCCTGACCCGCCAATATGGCGTCGGCGTGCTGGTGGGTGAGGCCACCCGGGCCGATTGCCCGGATTTGAGTTTCCAACTCATCGACCGTGTGCGGGTCAAGGGCAAGGACGTGCCCGTGACCATCCACGAACCGCTGGGCATTACGGCGGAATTACCGCCCGAACGCCTCAAGGAAGCCGCCTTGTTCGAGGCCGCCTACGCCGATTACCAGGCGCGCCGCTGGGACGACGCCGAAATCAAGCTGATGCAACTGAGCAAGATCGAGAAGCGCAAGCTGTACCAGGTATACCTTGATCGAGCCACCCATTTCCGTTTCAACCCGCCCCCGGCTGATTGGGACGGTGTGTTCACCTACACAAGCAAATAATTGCGGAGGTCATTCTTGAAAATCAAAGTCCTGGGCTGCTCTGGCGGCATCGGCGATGGTCGCCATACAACGACGTTTCTGGTTGACGACGACATCCTGGTGGATGCCGGAACCGGCGTTACCCGACTCAGCCGTAAAGCGCTGGCGAAGGTGGACCACGTCTTCCTGACCCATTCGCATCTCGATCACATTCTCTGTCTGCCCTTGTTGCTCGACAGCGTCGCGGGCGAGCGCGGTCATTCCCTGGTGCTGCACGCCCTCCCCGAGGTGCTGCAAATCCTCAAGGATCACTTGTTCAACTGGCGCATCTGGCCGGATTTCGCGCGGATTCCCAGCGTCGAGGCGCCTTTCCTTCGTTACGCCCCCCTGGAGGTCGGCGAGCCGTTGCACCTGGGCGACCGGGTCATTACCGCCCTCCCCGCCAACCACGTGGTGCCGGCGGTGGGTTATCTCCTGAATGGCCCCGGCGGCAGCCTCATCTTCTCCGGCGATACCGCCAGCCACGCCGCGCTCTGGGAACTGGCCGACGAAACCCCGGACCTGAAACATCTCATCGTCGAATGTTCCTTCGCCAACGCGCAGCGGGACGTCGCGGAGGCCTCCAAACATTACTGCCCGGAATCCCTGGTCGCCGACCTGGTGCTGCTGCGTCCCGAACCCGCGGTCTGGATCACCCACCTCAAACCCGGCGGCGAAGCCGGCATCATGGCCGAACTGGACGCTCAGGCGCCTGGGCGGGCTAAGGCGCTGGAAGAGGGAATGGCGTTCGATTTATAGCGTTGGCGCCGCCGGTCTGGGCGCCGGATAGCCATAAAAAAGGCTCATTTCGCGTTAGCTCATGGCGCGGGCCGGCAAGGTTTCCCTCTTTGCAAAAGGGGGAGGTCGCCTTCCCATCGGCTTTCACGCATACCACCAGCTAACGCGAAAACAGCCTAAAAAAAAGGGGCCCGAAGGCCCCTTTTATCGTTCCAGGCGGCTGAATCAGCCCTTGGTGGTGAAGTTGTAGTTTTCCGGCAAACCGAGGGTGTCGGCCCAGACGTTCTTGGCCCAGGAGTCCATATAGGCCATTTCCAACTCGCTTTCTTCCTTGGAGACACCGTTGGCGCCCTTGGGAGGCACCAGCGCCTTCTTCTCGGGATCCCAGCGGAACACGGTGGCGACGTGGAAGGCCACGCTATCGGAACCGGCGGAGTAGCAGGTGTTGGTGACGACGGGCGACTGATCGGGCTTGCGGCCGGCGAAAATTTCCGACAGGGCATAGGCGCACATCTTGCCGGTGTTGTTCGCCACGGAACCAGACTTCGGGAAGTTGGTCAGGGCGGAGTCACCGAGGATGTGAACATTGGGCACGTCCAGCGATTCGAAGGTCAGGTAGTCGATCGCGCACCAGTTGCCGTTGTTGCCGTTACGCACACCGGCCATGCCGCAGACGGCGGCGGCGCGCATCGGCGGTACGACGTTGATGACGTCACCCTTGACATCGTCGAACTCGGTGCCGACGGTCATCTTCTTGGCGTCGACGGCGCGCGGCATGTTGTTCGGACGGTAATCGATCATGCTGTCGGCGGTGCCGTAACCGTAGTGATTTTTCCAGGCGGCGACGAACAAGCCTTTCTTGGACGCCACGTCGGGGTTGCCGTCCAGGATGATGATCTTGGACCTGGGCTTGGCCTTCTTGAAGTAGGTGGCGACCTGACAGGCGCGCTCATAGGGGCCGGGCGGGCAGCGGTACGGAGACATCGGCACGGACATCACGAAGGTGCCACCGTCGGGCATGGCTTCGAGTTGCTGGCGCAGGACGCCGGTTTGATCCGGGCTGGCCTTCCAGGCGTGCTTGATGGTTTTGCGGGTTTCCGCGTCGTAGCCCTGTACCTTGTCGTACAGCAGCTCGATACCACCGGCCAGAACCAGGCGGTCATAGGCGAAGGTCTTGCCACCGGCGGTGGTGACGGTGCGCTTGCTGGTGTCGATGGCGGTGACCTTGTCGGCAACCCAGTTGTCCACAGCCTTCTTGACATAGTCATAAGGCATGGTGATGTCTTCCATCTTGTTCGTACCCGCGAGCACCGTATTGGAGAACGGGCAGGAGACGAACTGGCCAAGCGGCTCGATGACGGTGACTTCGGTGTTGGGACTCCAGGCCTTCATGTAACGAGCGAAGGTGGAGCCACCGAAACCGGCGCCGACCACGACGACCTTGGCTTTGCCACCGGCAACCGAGGTGGAGGCGCATCCGGTCAGGCCGGACAGGGTGACGGCGCCGGCGGCACCGGCGGAAACTTTTAGAAATTCGCGGCGATCAATAGTCATGTTTTTCCTCATCGTCCGTTATTTATGGGATTCGAACCACTTGCCCATGACTTCGTACTCGGCCTCGGTGTAGCCCATCGCGTGCTTCTGCATCACGGTGGCGGGACGGGAGCCGTCGCGGAATGCCTTCATCTGGTCGACGAAGTACTTGGCTTCGAGGCCGGCAAGGCTGGGGATGGCGCCGCGGCTCTTGCCGTCGGGACCGTGGCAGTAGGCACAGTTCGCGGCCATGAAACGGGCGCGCGGGTCACCGTGTCCCGAGGCGAAGGCCGAGGCGGCCGCGCCAAGCGTTCCCGCGATCAGCAGAGTCAATGCGATGGATTTCTTCATATGCTCCTCCAGAAAATAAACAAAACGGTCTCCCCACCCAGGGATGCCGTGGTCCGGGTGATAGGCTCACTCGAAGCCGAATTGACCTAGGTCAAAGCTGGTATGGCGAGCGGATTGTTGCCGGTGAAAACATACCAGTCAACAAGCAAACTCTAATATTGGCGCGGCTTCCCGCTATTTTTTCGCTCCCAGGCCGCGTGCTTGCTGGAGTTGTCGTTGCGCTTCCTGAATTTCAGCGGCCTCGCTCCAGGTTTCGTCAATCCAGCCCGACAGATGCGACTGGGCGAGGTCGGCGAGGGCGTTGATCCAGAGGGGACGATCATTGAGTGCGGGGATGTAACGGAAGTCGCCGCCGCCGGCGCTGAGGAAGGTGGTTTTCCCCTCCATGGCGATTTCTTCCAGGGTTTCCAGGCAATCGGCGGTGAAGCCGGGGCAGAGCACATCGACCCGTCGTGTCTTCTGGCGGCCGAGTTCTTCCAGCGCGGCGGCGGTATAGGGTTTCAGCCACTCGGCGCGTCCGAAACGGGACTGGAAGGTGATCAGGAATTGCTCGGGCGCCAATTCCAGCGCCTCGGCCAGTAGGCGCCCGGTTTTGCGACATTCGCAGTGGTAGGGGTCGCCGAGGTCAAGCGAGCGGCGTGGGGTGCCGTGGAAGCTGATGACCAGCTTGTCGGGGCGGCCGTGTTCCGCCCAATATGCCTCCACGCTTTGGCGCAGGGCGGCGATATAGCCGGGATGGTCGTGGAAATGCTTGATCGCGCGGACTTCCGGCGGATTGCGGCTGCGCAGCAGGGTCTGCCACGCCGCGTCGAGGGCGGAGCCGGTGCTGCTGGCGGCATATTGCGGGTAGAGCGGCAGCAGCAGCAGGCGATCAACCCCTTCGGCCTTCAGTTGCGCGATTTTTTCCGCGATGCCGGGCTTGCCGTAGCGCATCGCGTAGTCCACCCGCAGGGGCTGGCGCAGGCGCTCACCGAGCAGACCCTTGAGCAGCTTCGCCATGCGTTCCGTGTACACCTTCAGCGGTGAGCCCTCGGCGCGCCAGATCGAGGCGTATTTTTCGGCGGACTTGGCGGGCCGGGTATTGAGGATGACGCCGTTGAGTATCGGCCACCAGAGCAGCCGGGGAATTTCCACTACCCGCCTGTCCCAGAGGAATTCCTTGAGGTACGGCCGCACGGCGGCGGCCGTCGGCGCCTCCGGCGTGCCCAGATTGATCAGCAGGATGCCGACGCGGGCGGGCTGGTCGTGTTTGAAAGGGGGTTCGGGGAGGTAGTAGGGCATGGGCGATCTCGACTATTGGGTTCTGGATTCTGGTTGAAGTATTGGATCGCTATCGGTGTTTCATGCCGGTGTATGGGTTTCCAGCCATTCACGCAGGGCCGCGTTCATGCGTGTCTGCCACCCGGGGCCGCTGGAACGGAAGGCGGCGACGATGTCGGCGTCGTAGCGCACGGTCAGGGATTCCTTGACGGTTTCGGCTTTCGGCCGGCCCCGGCGCAGCATTTCCCGGAAGGCGGCTTTGCCTTCCTCGGGCGACACCACCTTTCCGCCGATACGGTATGTGCCTTTTTCAATCCATTCCTCCGTCAGTTCCGGAGCGTCATCCGGGTCGACCCAGGTGGAGGTTGTAACGGGCAATTTCGCGTTCATTGGCGTACCTCATTGAAATGATGCGACGTACCTGGTCGCGTTGCGTCCAAACCAGCACCACCAAACGATCATTCAGGCTACCCATCGAGGTGATGCGGGTCTCGCCATAATCGAACCGGCTGTCTTCAGCCTCAATCACCGGACCCGCGAATATCTGTGGCGCATCGGCAAAGTCCAGCCCGCGCTCCGCCAGGGTTTTCTCGCGCTTGGCCGGATCGAATTCGATCTGCATATTTATCGTAACAACAATAAATAGTTGAGCAAGCTTTATTCTCGGTTTCAGTGATACGACAGCGCGTTGGACAACAGCCGGGCGGTGATGTCGACGATGGGGATCACCCGCTCGTAAGCCATGCGGGTGGGGCCGATGACGCCGAGGGTGCCGACCACTTCGCCGTCCACCTCGTAAGGCGCGGCGATGACGCTGCATTCGTCGAGCGGGGCGACGCCCGACTCCGCACCGATGAACAGTTGCACGCCGCTGGCGGCATGGCTGACGTCGAGCAGTTGCATGAGCTCGGTCTTTTGCTCGAACAGGCCGAACAATTCGCGCAGCCGCCCCATGTTGGAGAACAGGTCGGGAGAGCCGAGCAAGTTGCGTTCGCCCGAGAGCACATATTCCTTGCCGACGCCGCTGAATGCTTCGGTGCCGACACTGACCACGGCTTCCATGAGGTGGCTGATATCCGACTGGAGCTGCACCAGCTCACGGGCCAGGCGCGGCTGCACCTGCTCGAAGGAGAAGCCGGCGAAATGCTGGTTGAAATAATTCGCGGCGCGCACCAGTTGGCTGGGGTCGTAGGGCCGCTCGGTGACGATCACGCGGTTCTGTACTTCGCCCTCGGCGGTGACCATGATGAGCAGGAGGCGCTTGTCCGAGAGGCTGAGAAACTCGATCTGGCGCAGGCCCAGGTTGCGCCGCTTTGGCGTAAGCACGACGCCGGCATAGGCGGAAAGCTCGGCCAGCAGGTGCGAGGCGGCGTTGAGCAGTTGCTGGGGATCGTTGGGCGCCAGGGTTGATTGCATCTGGCGGACTTCGCCCTGTTGCAGCGGTTTGACCGTGAGCAAGGTATCCACGAACAGGCGATAGCCGCGCGCGGTAGGAATGCGTCCGGCCGAGGTGTGTGGGCTGGAGATGTAGCCGCCTTCCTCCAGATCGGCCATGACGTTGCGGATGGAAGCGGGCGAGAGGTTCAGGCCACCGTGCTTGGACAGGGTGCGTGAGCCCACCGGCTGGCCGTCTTCGATATAGCGTTCGACGAGGAACTTGAGCAGGATGCGGGCGCGGTCGTTGAGCATGGTGGGCGGCGGGTAGTTGATCGAGCCCCATGCCCGATGAAACACCCGGACCGCTCTCCCGAAGGGGAGCACAAGCCATTCCCGGGTAGCCCGGCGAACGACTTGAGAGGACGGCTATAATTTCACGCCATGAATCCAGATTTCAAGACCATTGCCCTGGTGGGCAAGTACAACCGGCCCGGCAGCGCCGGTTCTTTGTTGCGTCTGGCGGACTATCTCAGCAAGCGCGGGCATGAGGTAATGATTACCGCGCACACGGCGGAAGCCTGTGAGACCCGCGAGTTTCCGGTGGCGACGCTGGATGAAATGGGGGCGGCGGCGGATCTGGCCATCGTCCTGGGCGGCGACGGCACCCTGCTCAACATCGCGCGTTCGTTGGTCGATCATCGCGTGCCGCTGATCGGCGTCAATCAGGGTCGCCTCGGCTTTCTCGCCGACGTGTCCATCGACACCATGTTCTCCACCCTGGATGAAATGCTTGCCGGCCAATATGTGGCGGAGGAGCGGATCATGCTGATGTCCAGCGTCGAGCGCGCCGAAGACGTGCTGATCGCCGCCTATGCCTTCAACGACGTGGTGGTGAGCAAGAGCACCCTGGGCCGGCTGATCGAATTCGAGGTCTACATCGACAACCAGTTTGTCTACAGCCAGCGCGCCGACGGCCTGGTGGTGGCCACGCCCACCGGCTCCACCGCCTATGCGCTGTCCGGCGGCGGCCCGATCCTGCATCCCACCCTGGAAGCCGTGGTGTTGGTGCCGATCTGCCCACACACCCTGTCGGCGCGGCCCATCGCGGTGAACAGCCATTCTGAGATCGAGATCAATCTGATCCACGCCGACGACGCCCGCGTCCACTTCGACGGCCAGCAGCACGCCGACCTGAAAATCGGCGACCGCGTGGTGATCCAGCGCGCCAGGAACACCGTGCGCCTGCTGCACCCCACCGGCCACAACTACTACGACACCCTCCGGCAGAAGCTGCATTGGGGGGAGAAGCTTTGAACCCTGTAGCGCAGGCGTCTCGCCTGCTCCCCGCGAATAGCAGTCAGAGGAACGTGCAGGCGGGGACGCCTGCGCTACAAGAGCGCCAACCATGATCCTCTCCCTGACCCTTACCGACTTCGTCCTGGTTGATCGCCTGGAACTGGACTTTCACGCCGGCTTCTCCGTGCTTACCGGCGAAACCGGCGCCGGAAAATCCATCCTGCTCGATGCCCTTTCCCTGGTCCTCGGTGAACGCGCCGAGGCCGGCGTGGTGCGGGAAGGCACGCAACGCGCCGAAGTGGCGGCCGAGTTCTCCCTGGAGGGCCTGCCCGAGTTGGCCGCCTGGCTGGAGGAGAACGATCTGGCGGGCGAGGAGGGCATCCTCCTGCTGCGTCGCGTGATCGAGGCCAGTGGCCGTTCCCGCGCCTTCATCAACGGCCGCGCCGCCACCGCCCAGCAACTCAAGGCGGCGGGCGAGCATCTGGTCGACATTCACGGCCAGCACGCCCACTACTCCCTGCTGAAAAGCGCCGAACAGCGCCGCCTGCTCGACGCCTACGCCGGCTCCACGCCGCTTGCCGCCGAGGTCGCCGACGCCTTTCGTGCCTGGCGTGACGCTCGCGTCCGTCGCGACAACGCGGAAAGCCATGCCGGCGAGCAGGAAGCCGAACGCGAACGCCTTACCTGGACGGTCAACGAACTCACCGCCCTGGCTTACACCCATGACGGCTGGGCCGCCTCACAGGAAGAACACCGGCGTCTGGCCCATGCCGCCGACTTGCTCGCCGGTTCCCAGGCCGCCGCCGCGCTGCTCGATGACGACGGCGACTGTGTCCTTTCCCGCCTGCGCGACGCGCGCGGCAAGTTGAGCGACCTCGCCGAAATCGACCCCAGCCTGGTCGAACCCCTGGGTATGCTGGGAAGCGCCGCCGACACCTTGCAGGAAGCCGCCCGCGAACTCACCCGTTACGCCGAACGCGTTGACCTCGACCCGCAAGCCTTGAGCGAGGCGGAAGCGCGCATCGCCGCCGTGCAGGACATCGCTCGCAAGTTCCGCATCCGCCCCGAGGACATCCCGGAAACCCTTGCCGAAGCCACCGCGCAACTACTGGAACTCGGCGCAGCTGGCGATCTGGAAGCCCTGAAACGCGCGGAGAGCGAGGCCGAAGCCGGCTATCGCAAACTGGCCGGCAAGCTCACGCACCAACGTGGTGAAGCCGCCGGCCGTCTGAACCAGGCGGTCAGCCAGGCCATGCAGCACCTCGCCATGCAGGGCGGCGCCTTCGAGGCCGGCCTCGTCGCCGGTGAAGCCGCCGCGCACGGTCTGGAAGACGTCGAATTCCGCGTCTCCCCACATGCCGGCCAGAGCCTCAAACCGCTCGCGAAAACCGCTTCCGGCGGTGAGCTCTCGCGCATCGGCCTCGCCCTGCAAACCGTGCTCTCCGGCGTCTCCGGCGCCCCCACCCTGATCTTCGACGAAGTCGATTCCGGCATCGGCGGTGGCGTCGCCGAGATTGTCGGTCGCCTGCTCGCGGAACTTGGCCAGACCCGCCAGGTCCTTTGTGTCACCCATTTGCCGCAAGTCGCCGCCCGCGCCGCCCAGCATTACCAGGTCAGTAAAACCACGCTCGATGGCCACGCGCTTTCGCGTGTCGTCGGATTGGAAAGCGCGGGCCGCGTCGAAGAAATCGCCCGCATGCTGGGCGGCGTCAAACTCACCGAAGCCACCCGCGAACATGCTGGAGAAATGCTGCGCGGCGCCTGAGGCCCGCACAGCTTATGTTTCGGTCATTTTTCCGTTTGTTGTTCCCGCCAAGTGCTGCCTGACGGCATCGATTGGCCTTTTTAATCGAGCCCGCCTTGGATACCGCCAAACCTCTTTTTTCCTACCGTCCCTTCTGGGCAAAACGCTTCGGCGTGGCGCCGTTTCTGCCGATGTCGCGCAAGGAAATGGACGCGCTGGGTTGGGACAGTTGCGATGTCATCCTGGTGACCGGCGACGCCTATATCGACCATCCCAGCTTCGGCATGGCGCTGGTCGGGCGGCTGCTGGAAGCGCAGGGCTTCCGTGTCGGCATCATCAGCCAGCCGGACTGGAAATCGGCCGATCCTTTCCGCGTGCTGGGTCGGCCGAATCTGTATTTCGGGGTGACGGCGGGGAACATGGACTCGATGGTGAACCGCTACACCTCGGATCGAAGAATCCGTTCCGACGACGCCTACACCGCCAACGCCGAGCCCAACAAGCGCCCGGATCGCGCCGTGGTGGCCTATTCACAGCGCTGCCGCGAGGCCTATGCCGGGGTGAATGTGGTAGTCGGCGGCATCGAGGCCAGCCTGCGCCGCATCGCCCATTACGACTATTGGTCGGACAAGGTGCGGCGTTCCGTGCTGGCCGACTCCAAGGCCGACATGCTGATGTTCGGCAACGCGGAACGGGCGCTGGTGGCGCTGACCCATCGCCTGGCGGCGGGCGAGGCCATCGCCGAGATTCGCGATCTGCGCGGCACCGCGTTCATGGCGCCATTCGGCTGGAAGCCGAGCGAGGAATGGGCGGAGATCGACTCGACGCAACTGGAAATCCTTGGCCGCGTCGATGCGCATCCTGATCCCTATGCTGTGGCCACTCCCCCCTTTGAAAAAGGGGGGCCGGGGGGGGGGTCTTCGACCGGCGCGGAAACGGCAAATCCCCCCCAACCCCCCTTTGGTAAAGGGGGGGGCACATACCCGCTACACGATTTCTCCCAGGAAGCACGCCGCAAGGCACGCCAGGCCGCCCGTGCCCATACGGTGCTGCGCATCCCCGCCTACGAGCTGGTGGAAAAGAACCCGGTGCTGTACGCGCATGCCTCACGCATGCTGCATCTCGAATCCAATCCCGGTAATGCCCGTGCCCTGGTCCAGGCGCACGGCGAACGCGCGGGTTTGCGTGATCTCTGGCTCAACCCGCCGCCGCTGCCGCTTGCCACCGAGGAACTCGACCGCGTCTACGACATGCCCTACGCGCGGGCGCCGCATCCGGTCTATGGCGACGCGAAGATTCCCGCCTGGGAGATGATCCGCTTCTCGATCAACATCATGCGCGGCTGTTTCGGCGGCTGCACCTTCTGCTCCATCACCGAGCATGAGGGCCGCATCATCCAGAGCCGTTCCGAGGAATCCATCCTGGGTGAAATCGAAGCCATCCGCGACAAGACGCCCGGCTTCACCGGCGTGATTTCCGACCTCGGCGGTCCCACCGCCAACATGTACCGCCTCGCCTGCAAGGACCCGGTCATTGAATCCGCCTGCCGCCGTCTGTCCTGCGTATTCCCGGACATCTGCGAGAACATGGGCACCGACCACGGACCGCTGGTGCAGCTCTACCGCAAGGCGCGCGCGCTGCCCGGCATCAAGAAGATCCTCATCAGCTCCGGGGTGCGTTACGACCTGGCATTGCGCTCGCCGGAATACGTCAAGGAGCTGGTTACCCACCATGTCGGCGGCTATCTCAAGATCGCCCCGGAACACACCGAGGAAGGGCCGCTCAACCACATGATGAAGCCGGGCATCGCCGCCTACGACCGCTTCAAACTGATGTTCGAGCGCTTCTCGAAAGAGGCCGGCAAAGAGCAATACCTGATTCCCTATTTCATCGCCGCCCATCCCGGCACCACCGATGAAGACATGCTCAACCTGGCGCTCTGGCTGAAGCACAACAATTTCCGCCTGGACCAGGTGCAGACCTTCCTGCCGACGCCGATGGCGCTGGCCACCACCATGTATCACACCGAGCGCAACCCGCTGAAAAAGGTGTTGGGGGGTGGTCAGAGCGTGTCGGTCGTCCGCGCCGGGCGCACGCGCAAACTGCACAAGGCTTTCCTGCGCTACCACGACGCTGAAAACTGGCCGTTGCTGCGCGATGCCCTGCAAGCGATGGGCCGCGCCGATCTGATCGGCAACGGCAAGAAGCACCTGATCCCAACCTTCCAGCCGGCCGGCACCGGGCGTCGTTTTGAAAGCGCCACCCCCGCCGGAGAACGCCGGCCACCCCGACCGGCCACCCGGGCCAAGCCGGAGACGCGGCGCCCGATGAAGCCCTCCGGCCCGCGTGGAAAACGCCCGCGTTAGGAACGTGTAGCGCCGGCTTCCAGCCGGCTGTACTACAAGATCAGACTTCCTGATCCCTCGCTCATTGGCATTGGCACTGTACCGTAGCCCGGTACAGGCGTGCGGCGCGCTGACTCCCCCCTTTATCAAAGGGGGGCTGGGGGGGGGGTTAGTACCGTAGCCCGGCACAGGCGTGCGGTGTCGCCATCCCGGATGCAGCCCGGCCACGGCAGCACCCAGTTCAACCTTCGGTGGGCGGGCTGCATCCGGGCTACCTGGAAACGCTCGTGCTTCGTGCCATTCATGTTTCCGGAAAGCACGGCCATAACCCGGCCGGGATC
>JAURYL010000041.1 GCA_030653935.1 Pseudomonadota bacterium | reverse complement strand
TACCCTCAAGGACGGTCGCTCCTTGCATATACGCAAGGCCACGCGCGCGGAGGCGGCCTTGCAGTCGATCTACCCGGCACTGGGGATCGATCCGCTGCGGGGAGGCACCGTGCGATCCGTCGCTTTAACGGCGGATGACGCGGTTGTAGTGCCTGTCGAGGGGGGGGGCAGTCGTAATGGACTGATTTATAGGGGGGGTTGGGGTGGGTTGTTAAATGTGGGCTACCGCGCCCGACGCGCTTCCGGGCAGCCGCCGGACATCGATGGGTGCGTTTCAAACTGATGTGGCCGTACGCCAAGGGTGGCTGCCCCGCACGATGAGGCCCGTTGTAGGGGCGGGTTTGAAACCCGCCCGTACCGCGAGGTTTGAAACCCGCCCGTACCGCGATATTCCACGGCGATGCATACAAAACGTTGCCAATCGCGGGCAAGCCCGCTCCCACGGTGGATGTTTCACGATCATCCCGCCATGCCAACCCTGGTTCCCACATCAGTTTGAATCGCGCTCGACATCGATATCGAGTTTGCGCGGGCCTGTGCCCCCGGGCTGCGTTAGCATTCGCCCGGTTCATCGCTCACTCCCCTTCCCCATGAAAGACATTCTGGTTCTCTATTACAGCCTGCACGGCTCCGTGAAGCAGCTCGCGCAACATCTGGCGCATGGCGTCGAGTCGGTCGAAGGCATGCGCGCGCGGGTGCGCACCGTGCCCAATGTCATGACCGAACGCGACGCTCCGGCGAAACTGGTTCCGGACAGCGGCGCGCCATTCGCCACGGTGCAGGATTTACAGGAATGCATCGGCGTCGCGGTGGGTTCCCCCACCCGCTTCGGCAATATGGCGGCGGCCATGAAGCATTTCTGGGACGGCACCTCCGGCCTCTGGCTGAACGGTGACCTGATCGGCAAACCGGCCTGCGTATTCACCTCCACCGCCAGCCTGCACGGCGGCCAGGAGGTCACCCTGATGACCATGATGCCGCCGCTGCTGCACCACGGCATGATCATCGTCGGCCTGCCCTACTCCAACCCAGAATTGAATCAGACTCGCTCCGGCGGCACGCCCTATGGCGCCAGCCATTGGGCCGGGCCGGACGGCCGCGAGCCGATGACCGAAGAGGAACGCAAACTGGCCTTCGCCCTCGGCCGCAGGCTGGCGCAAACGGCACAGCGGTTGCTGTCATGAGCGAGGCGGGAAAAATCGCGGGAGAAGAAGCCCGCCGCTTCACCAGAAGCCAGCATAGCGGCGTGCTGTCGACCCTTTCCAAACGGCTGGATGGCTTTCCCTTCGGCTCGGTGGCGCCGTTCATCCTCGACCATTGCGGCCAGCCGGTGATCCTGATCTCGGACATCGCCGAGCACACCAAGAACATCGTCGCCGACCCGCGCGTTTCGCTGATCGTGCAACCCTACAGCACCGACATGCAGGTCAACGGCCGGGTGACGATCATCGGCCGCGCGACGCGACTGGAGGAAAAAGATCGCCTGGCGCCGCGTTACCTGCGTTTCCATCCGCAGGCGGAAACCTACTTCGCCATGCACGACTTCCAGTTCTATCGCATCGAACCGGTGCGCATTCGCTACATCGGCGGCTTCGGCCGCATTCATTGGGTGGAGCCGGCGTCCTATCTCAGTCCCAACAGCCCGCTTGCCGAGCAGGAAAGCGACATCGTCGCGCACATGAACGCCGACCACGGCGACAACCTGATCGCCTATTGCCGCCATGTGCATGGCGTTAATACCGCCTCGGCGACGATGCTCGGTATCGACCCGGACGGTTTCGACCTGCGCGCGGATGCCGGTGAATTGCGTTTCGAGTTCGCCACGCCGGTGAACGACGCCCAGGAGGCGCGCGAGGCCCTGGTGGCCCTGGCTCGGGCTGCGCGCGCGTGAGCCCGGCGCTATTGCGCAACCTGGCCTCGGCCAGCCTGATCGGACTGATCGCCTTGTGCGTCGCCTGGGAGCTCTGGCTGGCGCCGCTGCGCCCCGGGGGCTCCTGGCTGGTGTTGAAAGTCCTGCCGCTGCTGCTGCCGCTGTTCGGCATCCTGCACGGCCGCGTTTATACCTATCGCTGGTCCACCCTGTTGATCTGGCTCTACTTCACCGAAGGCAGCGTGCGCGCCTGGTCGGACAGTGGCAATTCCGCAACACTTGCCCTGATCGAGGTGGCACTTTCCCTGGTTTTTTTCATCACGGCGGCTTGGTACGCCCGCTTAAACCCAAGAAGTTGACCTTGGTCAAAGCTGGCGCTTGTCTCCAGGCGCCGAATTGACGACATTAGAGTCCGCTTATAAACTCGCCCGACACTTTCTAGAGGAATCATCATGTCCAAAATGAATAACGTGCACTTCAAATTTCTACCGATGTCGGTACGAGTTCTGTTCAGCATGGTGCTGTTGGTTTTCGGCCTGGGTTATTGCATGGCCATGTTCCAGGTCTGGGAAAACCACGCCGGCAAGGATGGTGACCCGATGCTCTCCGGCAAGGACTTGATGATCGCCTACGGCGGCAACCCCGAGGGCACCAAGCTGGAAACCGCGCTGCGCGGCTCGATGGCGGACATGTTGCCGGCGGAAAAGCGCCAGGTCATTTTCGATTGGCTGCATACCGGCGCCAACGCCGAGGACATCGCGACCAAGATCGACCCGATCATGCAGGAGCACTGCATCGCCTGCCACAGCCCCGAAGCCAATCCGCATCTGCCCAACTTCACCTCCGCTGACGGCATCGCCAAAGTCACCGCCAAGGATGAAGGCATGACCATTCATACCCTGGTGCGTGTCTCTCACATCCACCTGTTCTCGATTACCTTCATCTTCTTCATCACCGGCTACATCTTCACCCATGCCCTGGTGCGTCCGACCTGGGTGAAGTGCGTGGTCATCGCCATCCCCTTCCTGACCCTGATCACCGACGTCGCGTCCTGGTATCTGACCAAGGTCTGGAGCGGTTTCGCCTGGGTGGTTATCCTCTCCGGCGCCTTGATGGGTACCGCCTTCACCATCATGTGGTTCACCTCCATGTACCAGATGTGGCTAGGCAAAGTACCGGCAGGTGTCAACGAGGAAGGCGAGATCCCCTGCATCCGCTAAACACCCCGAGCTGAATGCAAAACGGGCGACCAGATGGTCGCCCGTTTTGCATTGTGGCTTCTAAAAACTCACACCTGCGGGTGCGCTCGCTCCTCGGCACCGAACAGTTTATTCAACGCATTCAGATAGGCATTGGCCGAGGCGATGACGATGTCGGTGTCGGCGCCCTGGCCGTTGACGATGCGGCCGTTGCGCGACAAGCGCACGGTCACCTCGCCCTGGGCATCGGTGCCGGTGGTGATGTTGTTCACCGAGTAGAGCAGCAGGGTGGAACCGCTCTCCACCCGCTTTTCGATGGCGCGAAACGCGGCATCAACCGGGCCGCCGCCAAACTCGTCGGCGCTCATTTCCGTGCCGCCGTCAGTCAGCACCACGAAGGCATGCGGTGTCTCGCCGGTCTCGGAACAGACCTTGAGGGAAACCAGCTTCAAGCGGTCACAGGTATCGATACCGCCGTCCACGGCGACCAGGGCGTGCAGGTCCTCATCGAAGATTTCCCGCTTCTTGTCGGCCAGTTCCTTGAACCGCGCAAATGCGGCATTAAGTGCTTCCTCGCTCTCCATGACGATGTTCAGCTCATGCAAGCGGGTACGGAAGGCATTGCGCCCGGACAACTTGCCCAGGGTGAGCTTGTTGTGGCTCCAGCCCACATCTTCGGCGCGCATGATTTCGTAGGTTTCGCGGTGCTTGAGCACACCGTCCTGATGAATGCCGGACTCGTGCGAAAAGGCGTTGGCGCCGACGATGGCCTTGTTCGGCTGCACCGGGTAACCGGTGATTTGGGAAACCAGGCGCGAGGTCGGCACGATCTGGCTGGTATCGATGCGTGAATCGCAGTTGAACACGTCGCGCCGCGTCTTCACCGCCATCACGATCTCCTCCAGCGAGGCGTTGCCTGCCCGCTCGCCGAGGCCGTTGATGGTGCACTCCACCTGACGGGCGCCGTTCATCACCGCCGCCAGCGAGTTGGCCACCGCCATCCCGAGATCGTTATGGCAGTGGGTGGACCAGATCACCTGGTTGGAGTTGGGCACGCGCTCGATCAACTGCTTGATCCGCTCACCCCACAGGGCCGGAATGCTGTAGCCGACGGTATCCGGCACATTGATCGTCCTGGCGCCGGCCTTGATCACCTCATCGAACACGCGACAGAGGAAATCCATTTCAGAACGCACCGCGTCCTCGGCGGAAAACTCGACGTTGTCGGTGTACTCCAGCGCCATCTTCACCGCCTTCACCGCCGCTTCCACCACCTGGTCGGGCGTCATGCGCAGCTTCTTTTCCATATGGATGGGGCTGGTGGCGATGAAGGTGTGGATGCGCCCGCCCGCATGGCCGTCCCGAGTGGCGGGCGTGATCGCCTCACCAGCCGCGCGCACGTCACGTTCATTGGCGCGCGCCAGAGAACAGACCGTGGAACCCTTGATGATGGTGGCGATGCTCTTGATCGCCTCCGCATCCCCCGGGCTGGCGGCGGCGAATCCCGCCTCGATGACATCCACGCCCAAGCGCTCCAACTGCCGCGCGATGCGGATCTTCTCGTCCTTGGTCATGGCGGCGCCGGGACTCTGCTCGCCATCGCGCAAGGTGGTGTCGAATATGACTAATTTGTCGTTCATGACGCACTCCAATGGTTCACCCGCCCAGATTCTGGGCGTAAACGGATAACGAATGGGGGTACAGCAGGGGGAGGTAAGAAATCAGTGCCCGCGCCGGGGCAGCAGCAGCCGAGTGGCATACCGCATAAGAAAGCTGAGCGAGACGGGGTGAAATGATTCGCGCATGCGCCCGAATGTAAACGACAAGAGAGCTGACGACAAGACTGGCGAGCACCGCTGTCGCCCGCCGCTGGTCATCGTGAAACAAGTGCCCCCGTGAAAGCGGCCGCCTTGTGTAGCGCAGGCTTCCAGCCTGCATGCTCGTCGCCAGCGGTGGGCAGGCTGGAAGCCTGCGCTACAGCCTTGCCGTGAGCTTGACGCGAGTCGCCGGTATTCATGGCGACTTCGCCAACGATGAACAGCCCACCCTCTAAACTCGTGCCGTTACGGCAAACCTTGAATGCTCATGCACCTCGACCTTCTCCTGATCAGCGCCGCGCGCGCGCTGGTCGAAGTCGCCGGCTTCGCCCTCCTCGGCCAGGGCCTGCTGGCCCTGCTGACGAGGGAACAGCGGCACGCCAACGTCTTCTACAAAATCCTGGTCATCATCACCGCGCCGGTCGTGAAAGCGGTGCGACGCCTCACGCCACGCCGCATCCTCGATGCTCATGTACCAATCCTGGCTTTCTTCCTGTTGCTCTGGCTGTGGCTCGCGCTGGCGTTAGCGAAGCGGTACCTGTGTGGGCTGCATGGACTCGCTTGTTGAGCGTTTTTCTGCTGAAACAGGATACGTTGCCTAACTTTCATGCGGAGGTACAGCCAGCACCCCTGATGATGAAACAAAGCGGTAGGAGCGTGCGCGTGGGGCGCGAAAATTCACGCACGCTCGTTTTCGCGCCGCAAGCGGACGCTCCTACGGGACGTGTTTCACGTTAATCCCATAACTCCTTCAGGTGCCATGCCCATTTGCGGACGCTTCAAGGCGCTCCGCGAGCCAAACCTTGATGATGGATTGCCGGGTGATGCCGAGTTTTCCGGCTTCTCGATCTAACGACTCAATCATCCACGTAGGAAAATCAACGTTAACGCGGCGTTGCTTCTGCAACACTCGCTTCGCCTTGGACAACTCCAGGAAAGCGGTAATGTCACCACCTTCATCAAATTTTTGATCGAACGCTTTAGCTTTCATACAGTGCCACCTCTTCGATTCGTGATCGACGGACAGAAATGAGCCGAATATTCGCCCCCCTGTAGATCACAACGGCGGACCAGTGCTTGCCGTTGATAAGCCCTATCACCAAATATCGGGGCTCGTCTTCTGTTTTTGCCGCAATTTCCAACAGCCTTGGGTCATCCCATAGGCCCTGCGCGTCAATAAAGTCGATTCCGTGCTTGAGCAGGTTTGTCTGGTTCTTCGTCTCGTCAAATTCGAACATATGCATGGTATGGAAAATATACCGACATCAAGTCGTTTACAAGCCGCGCGGAATAAGGCCTCAAACACTATTACCATGGTCGCACTACGTCTATCCCTGGGCAGCAACAAGGAGGAGGAGCTAACCGAACCGAAAGTTGCTTTACCGACATTTGACGACGACAGGATGCGACAACGGGCGTGGCTGATGCCTTTACCCCCCTTTCCAAAGGGGGGGGAGGAAAAAACGCCGTCACATCTTGCCGATCAGGTTGATGAACCAGCCGTGGGAGCGGTAGGAGACGTCGGTGAGGTCGTCGGAGAAATCGGTGAAGTTGTAGCCGGCGCCGAGTTTGAAGCCCGCGTAGGGCGGAAAAACGGCGGTATACGCCGACCAATGGATGTTGGCATTCGGCGGACAACGCCGGCCCCGCCGGCTCATCCGCCCTACGCGCGATGTAGTTACTGCTTGCCCGCCTTGGCGGCGGCCGCAGCCTGTTCCTGAGCGGCCTTGATCAATTCAGGTGGCGGGTTGCGGGCCAGGGCGTCGGCCTTTTCCTGGAGTTCCATGCGGGCTTTGTCGGCCTGCATCTTGAGTTGATCCTGCTGTGCGGTTTCCTTGTCCGACTTGCCGCAAGCGGCGAGGGCATAAGCCATCACCGTGAGAATGATGAAATGTTTCAACATAAATAACCTCGATCAGTCGTGGCGCCCCATCAACTCGGGACACCGCCATGAAACAACCGCGCCGCCCTGATGGCGGCGCGGTCCAGATTAAAACGCCTGGAATGCCGCCATCAGTTGAAGGGCGACGGCGAGAGCAGGCAGGCGTCCGAGTCTGCCCTCAGCCAGGGGAGGCGGAATACGACCTGGCTGGTGGCCTCAGATCCCTGGACCTGGGTGCTGGCGCCAATTCTGACGGTAATCCAGCCCGCATAAGACTTGAGATAGGTCAGGTTGAAGTTGGCCACCCCATTGGCATCCGTCACCACGGATGACGGCAAGGTACCGCCCGTCGAGTTGCCCGGAGTGAGGCTGCCGTCGCTATTGGTGTCCTCGCCCGTATCCAGAACCAGATTCTCGTTGGCATCCTCGTTGGCCGCTGTGCTGGTGATGCTTATCGCGCACTCCAGACCATCCGTCGTGTTTGTGCCGGCATCCAGCCACACCCCCTTCGAATAGCTCGTCGGCCAGACACTCAAAGAAACCACCGTACCGGCGGGAACCGGGTTGCCGTTCGAATCCGCCACCAGTACCGACATCGGATAGGTGTATTGCGTGGTCGATCCGGAATCCGTGATGTGGGTTGCCTGACCGATCACCACCGAACCGGCCGTGCCACCAACCACGATATTGACAGTCGCCGAGAAGGCTGTGCCGACCACCGTGGCGCGGACCTGGATACTCGAAGCGGACTGACCGGAAGGCAGCGAACCGGAGGTGAAAACAGCGCGCGCCTGTCCAAGCGGATCGGTTGAGGTAACGCCATCGGACGAGAGTTTGATCACGGGGCTGACCGATTCACCCCCACCCGTCGTGTTGGCCAGACTGAACGCGACCGGCACATTGCCGACCGGTTGGCCACCGGCATCGCGCAAGGTGGCGATCAGCGTCACAGTATTGCTGGTGCCGCCCGTGCTCGGTTGCACGCTGGCCGCCGAGGCCTGCAAGGAAATGCTGGCGGCGACGGCCGAGGTGATGGCTACGGTGTGGGTATCGCTACCGGTTACATTGCCACTGGCGTCCAGCCCGTCCACCTGCACGCTGGCGATGCCGGTGTTGGCCGAGGTCAGAGTCGCCGTCGCGCTACCAGCGGCAGTCGCGATACAGACCGAAGCGCCGGTGCTGCCACCCGGGCAGACGCTCCAAGTGCCGATGGTGCTGGCGAAGCGAACCCGATTTGCGGGGCTGGGGGCGGTTACGTTGAACACCAAAGTGCCGCCCGTGGCCAGGCTGGCTGGATCGCTGGTCGGCGCGGTGATACCGAAGCTGCTGCCAGGCAACACGGTATATGTCTGAGAGGCCGAGGCGCCCAGTGCTGTGGCGGTCAGCACAGGACTCCCCTGAGTCTGACCCGTTACCGTGGTTGTAAATTGACCATTGACGTCCGTATTGCCACTGGCGCTGGTAATCGTCAACGACCCGGTTCCACTTTGGCTCAGGGTTACGGGTACGTTGTTTATCCCCAGGCCACTTGCATCACGCGCGGTGACGGTTACCGTTGTGCCCGCGCCTCCCGCAGTCAAGGTACTGAGTGTGGTAGCCAGTGCCACAGTGGAATCCACCACGCGTACCGGTATCTGCACCTGGCTGGCACCCGTCGCAATAGCCGTGATCGTAACGGTACGGTTGCTCCTGTCCTGGGTACCAGAGGTGAATGCTACCGAGGCCTTGCCGGCGGCGTCCGTCACCACCTGCGCGGCACTCAACTGGCCGCCATCCGCCGAGAAAGTGATGGTGACACCGGGCACGACGACACTCTGTGAGGAAAGCGCGGTCACAGTGATCGTGGCAATTTCACTGTTGTTCGACTTGACCGTGGTCTGGCTGGTGCCGATGGCGAGCGCATTCAATGTGCCGCCACTGACCTGCACCGTCGCCGTCTTGGATAGCCCACCCACCAGTGCCGCGCGGATGGTATCCGTACCCAGAACATTGCCACCGGTGTAGTTGGTGGTGGCGATGCCGTTCGACGAAGTGGTCGCTGTCACCGGCGACAGCGCGCCGTTGGTGGTGTTGGTCGTGATCGTGAAGGTCACGGTCTGGCCCACCACCGGGTTGTCGTTGGCATCGAGCACGATGGCCGTCAAGGCGGAGATTCCGCCCGCATTGACCGTTGCCGGGCTGGCCACCAGTACAAACTTGGTGCTGACCGGCTGGCCGGCGACGATGATGAGGTCCTGGCTGGCCAGGAAACCGGAGGCGTTGGCGGTGACCGAAACCGTGCCGGTGCGGGTCGGGCTGGTCAGGATCACTTCCGCGATACCGCTGGCATTGGTCACGGCGCTGGTGGCGCTGAGGCTGCCGCCACTGGTGAGAAAATTCACCGTAACCCCACTGGCGGGCGCCCCGGAAGTTGTGAGCACGGACGCGCGCAGGGTGGCCGTAGTGGCGCCATCGGCGGGCAGCGTGGTGGCGCCGGAGACCAGGGAGATGGAGCCGACTACGGTTGCACTGGCATTGACAACGATGTCCAGCGTATTCGTTTTGCCATTGCTGGTCAGCACGCTGACCGTATCTGTCCCGGTGCCGGCGCCAGCCGTGTAGGTCACGCTGGCAAGACCGCTCTGGTTGGTGATGGCGGAGGTCATGGCAAGCGTCGGCTGTCCGCTGCTCAACACGGTGATCGCAAAAGTGACTGTCTCGCCAGCGACCGGGTTGCCGCCAGTATCGGTCACATAGGCGAATACCGTTGAAGTGACGCCCGGATTGACCGTGCTGGGCGCTGCGCTGACCGCTACCGTGGCAGCCACATCGGAGATGAAGCCTACCGAAGTCGTGCCGGGCACCCCACCCGCAGTGGCGGTCACCGTGGCGGTCAGCACGTTGCTCCCCGAGGTCAGGGTCGCCGTTGCCAAGCCATTGATATCAGTATTAGCGGGCGTCACGATATTCCCCGCCGACGTCTTGAAGGTCACCGGGTAGTTGGGCACCGGCGCACCCGCGCTGTCCAGCACCGTGGCGCGGATGGTGGTGGTGTCGCCACCGACCACGAGGCTGGACTTGGCCGCGCTCACCGCCACCGAGCCGATGACGATGTTGTTGTTGTTGACGCTGATGGTCGTGAATGTCGTCAACAAGCCATTGCTGGTGACCGCGCGGATGACATCGCTGACGCCGCTGTTGGCGCCGGCGGTGTAGGTCACGGTCAATAGGCCGTTATTGCTCGTACTTCCTGTGGTTAAGTTAAGCGCCGAGGCGCCACTAGGCGATAGCCCGGTAGCGGGATTGCGCTCGATCGACAACGTCACCTTCTCATTGGCCATGGGATTACCCTCGGCATCCGCCACGGCGGCCACGAGGGTCGTGGTGCCGCCAGGCTTCACCGCGTTGGGCATAGCGACCAGACTGATCGCGGACGGCTTGTCAGCCACGAAATCGACGGTGGCAGAGCGATTGAATCCCCCGACCGAGGCATCCACCCGTACCGCCTGCGCCACGGTGACGGTGGTGCCGGTCAGGGTAACGCTGGCCATGCCGTTGGCATCGGTCACCGCGCTCGAAGCCGACAATGTGCCGCCGCCACTGCGGATCGCGAAATTGACGGTGAGGCCTGACATCGAGCCGGCACCTTTCACCTCCGCGCGAATGACGCTGCTGCCGGTCACCACGGGCACGCTGGTGTTGGTCGCCGTAACGATCAAGTCACTAATGGTAGGCGTTCCCGCCGCGACGGTGATGATCTTGCTGGCACTGAAGCCAGTGCTGACCACCGCCTTGACCTGGTCGGCACCCGTCCCTGCGCCGGCGGTATAGGTCACCGAGAGCAAACCATTGGCGTCAGTGGTGCCAATGGTGGCCGACAGACTGGGCGTGCCACTGGCCGGATTCGGCAAAGACAGCGTCACCGGTTCGTTGGCGACCGCATTGCCGTTGTTGTCGACCACGGCCACGGTGATCGTGGCGGTGCCGAGCGGCACCAGAATATTGGGCGTGGCGTTGAGGCTGACCGCCGCCGCCGTGCCGGCGGTGAAGTTCACCGAGGTGGAATGGGTAAAGCCGTTGGTGCTGGCGCGTACCTGGGCGGTGAGGACGCTGCTACCCGCCGTCAGTGTGACGCTGGCGACGCCATTGGCATCGGTGACGACGTCGGTCGTGGGAGCGCCGCCGAATGTGCCGGCGCCGGTATCGAAGTGGACCGAAATCCCGGGCACGGCTCGTCCGGCGGTATCCAGCACGGTGGCGCGCAGCACGGTACTGCCCGTGATCGGGATGCTGGCACTGGTCGCCGCCACGTTCACCGAGGCGACGATGGCATTGCTACCGTTGACGCTGATGTTGGCCGTTCCCGCAACGCCATTACTCGCCGTCGCGGTGATGACGTCCGGCAGGCTGGCGCTGGTCGCGCCCGCCGTGTAGGTAAGGGTGAGCATGCCGCTGCTGTTGGTCAGGCCGCTGGCGATATTGAGGCTGGGCGCACCACTCTTGATGGTGGAAATGGCGAGGGCGACGTTTTCTCCGATGATCGAATTACGGTCGTTATCCTGGACCAGAACCGTCAACGTGGAACTTCCAGAGGGCTGTACCGCATTCGGGGCCGGGATCACGGTCACGAAGGTCACGGCGCCGGCGGTGAAATTCACGGTGGTTGAATGGGAAAAGCCGCTGGCGCTGGCGCTGATGTTGGCCGCTACCACCACGCTGCCCGCCGTCAGGGTTACGCTCGCCACGCCGTTGGCGTCGGTCACGGCCGTGGTCGTTGTGGTCGTGGTACTGACCGCGCCGAAGGTGCCGGTGGAAGTGGTAAAGCTCACCGTCCGGCCGGCGATCGGCTGATTGGCGGTATCCAGCACGGTGGCGCGCATCTCGGTGTTGTCCCTCACCGCGATGCTGGGCTTGACGGCGGCCAGGCTGATTGAGCCGACCACCGCGTTGGCGCTGTCGACGCCGATGTCGATCGTGCCCGTTTTACCATTGCTGGCGGCGGCCTGGACGGTATCGGTACCGTTCACGGCGCCGGCGGTATAGGTCAGGACCGCGATACCGTTGGCATTGGTGGTGCCGGTCAGGGTACTGAGGCTGGGGACACCGGAGCCGATGGTCTTGAGGGACAGCCCGACGCTTTCACCCGCAACCGGATTGCCACTGGCGTCGGTCACCAGCACGGTCAGCGCGGAGGCTCCGCCCGGTTTGACGGCGGTCGGCGCGGCCGTGACCGTCACCGCATCCGGCGCGCCGGCGATGAAGTTGACTTGGGCGATGTCGGCGAAGCCGTTACTCACGGCCTCCACTCTCGCGGTCAGCACGATGGTGCCTGCCCTCAATATGACGGAGGCGATGCCGTTGGCGTCGGTCGCGGCGGAAGCGGTGGTGCTCGTGCCGGTTGCGCCCAGGTAGCCGGCGCTGGCGGTAAAGTCCACCGTGATGCCGGGCATGACCTGCCCGGCGGCATCGCGCACCGTGGCGCGAATGATGCTCGAACCGGTGCTGACCGGGATGCTCGCATTGGTGGCAGCGGCACTCACCGAGCCGACCACCGCGTTGTTGCTGTTGACACCGATGTTGACGGTTTTCACCACACCATTGCTGGTGATGACGCGAACCGTATCCGTGCCATTGTTGGCGCCCGCCGTGTAGGTGACCTGCAGCAGGCCATTCGCGTTGGTCGTGCCGTTGACCGCGCTCAGGCTGGGATTGCCACTGGTGGATGTTGAGCAACCCAGACGAACCTGGGCGCAGATCGCAAGGGTGATCGGCTCGTTGACCACGGCATAGCCGCCGTTGTCCAGTACGGAAACTGTGAGGGTGGAGGTGCCGCCCGGCTTCACGGCGGTAGGCGCGGCGTTGAGGCCGACGACCGTGGCGGCGCCAGCGGTAAAGCTGACATTACGGGTCGCGGTGATGCCGTTCACGCTGGCGCCGGTGACGGCGGTGAGGACTTGCGCGCTGGATTTAAGTGTCGCGGTGGCCACCCCGTTGGAATTGGTGGTCGCTGTCACCGTGGCCTCGCAGGTTGTGGTGGTGAAAACACAGCCGGCGGAGGTGGAAAATACGATCGAGGCACCCGAGACGCCATTGCCATTGCTGTCCTTGGCGGTGGCGCTGAGGGTGGTCGTGCTGTTGCCATTGGCGACCAAGGTGCTGGATGCGGAAGTGAGCAGCAGACTCGTGACGGCCGACGCGGCGGGGGATACGGTCAGTGCGACGGATTGGCTGACGCCGTTCGCCGTATATGCCTTGAGGGTTTCCGTACCGGATGTATTGCCCGCCGTATAGGCCAGCGTTGCATAGCCGTTTGTCGTGGCCTGGGCGCCAATCTGGACTTCCGGCCCCACGGAGACGACGCGTTTGAAGGTGACCGTCTCGCCATTGGCGACTAGATTGCCATTGGCATCCAGCACCAGCGCGCTCAGCGTGGTTGCCCCCCCCGGGTTGACGGTATTGGGAGAGGCGCTCAAACCGATCACGGCGGACACGCCGGGAATGAATTGCACGGAGGTGCTGCCCGACTTGGCGTTGTCGTCACTTTCCGCCGTAACTGTCGCCCCACCGATCCACGCCCCGGCTTTCAGGTAAACCTTGGCGACACCAGTCGTATCCGTGATGGCCGAAGTGGTGACCGTGGTCTTCGCGGCGTCGTAGATCGAACCGGCCGTGGTGGTGAAGTTGATATTGACGCCCTTGGCCAGACCAGTGGCATTCGAGACGGTAGCCGTGATCAGATTGAAGCTGGCGCCATCAGCGATTTGGGTCGCGCTCCCGGCCGCCACGGTGACGGCAGTGATGGGAAACAGCGGCGTCGTTGCAACGTATGGGATGACCCCGTTGCTGCTGTTCTTAAGCGTCGGAGTGTTGCCGGTGAACTCGATCTTGACCAGGTCAAGTGTGTCCATCGCGGCATCATAGGTATCGGTGCCATTGGCGGAGAAGGACTGACCAAAAAAATCAATGTCAGGAAGCTGGGGATTGAATTTGCCGCGAACTATCGTGCTCGCCGCGATAAGTTCAGTCCCACTCGGAACGCCGTAGCTGGCCGGGGCATCGAACCACAATGCCAGGTTGCTCTTGGTTGATTCGTACAGGATCAGACTGGTGATGGGAGTGATGTTGACGCGATAGCTGTTCGCAGTGGTCGTATCGGCGTTCAGCAAAATCGAGTAGTGCTCGTCACCGTCCAGTACACCATTCGGATCGGCGCGCAGGATGAAGGGGGCCGTGTAGGCGGTGGTAGTGGAATTATCGAACGATAAAGTGAAGCTACCACCTGTAAACGAACTTGAACGCAGCGTCACGTTCTTGCCCGTGGCATCTTTCACGGTAATCACCGTCGTATTTGGCATCGCGGCGCCCGTCGCGGCGGTGCCGGTGAGGGTGGTGGTAACTGTGGTTGTGGGCGTCGTCGTCCCACTCGTCCCACCCGCGCCCCCGCCCCCGCAACCCGCCAGCAATCCGGACAGTCCGATCATGCCGGCCAAAAGCAGGCGCTTCATCGATTTAACGCTGTACATCGCGGTATTCCCCATTTTCGTTTCTGCTGACATGGTGCTTCCTTGCGGGTTCATCTGGCGCGGCGCTCGGGCCGCGTGGCTGGTCTGGTCTCTGGCGATCAACGTCTGAGCGGTTCGTCTTCGACCAGTACGCGCGGCGTCAGGAAGATGAGCAGTTCGCTCTTTTCATCCTGCTTGACGTCGTTGCGGAACAAGCGGCCGAGCACGGGAATGTCGCCCAGGAACGGAACTTTTTCCGTGTCGTTGCGCAGAGTCTGTTCGAAGATGCCGCCAAGCACGGCGGTTTCGCCGTTGTTGACGCGAATCTGGGTCTTGACCCGCTTGACGTTGATAGCGGGGCCGGCGCCCGGAACGGTTTCGCCCTTGGCGTCTTTCTGGACCTCGACGTTGAGGATGATGGCGTCGTTGTTGAGCACTTGCGGGGCGACCAGGAGGCAGAGCAGGGCATCCTTGAACTGGACGTTGGTACCGGTGTTGGCGCTGGCGCTGGCGTAAGGTATCTGCTCGCCCTGCAAAATCACGGCCGGACGCAGGTTGGTGGTGACGACGCGGGGGTTGGAGACGATCTTGCCGCGCTTGTCGAGTTCCATCGCTTGCAGTTCGAGGCTGAGGATGGCGGCGGTGGAGGCGTTGAAGATGCTGATGCCGAGGCTGCTGGGTGCATTGCTGCCTGACAGGGTGAGCCCGCCGAGATCGACGTTGGCGCTCGGCGCGCTGGCGGGCAGGCCGGTGGTGGCGTTGACGGCGGAAGTGCTGAAGGTGCCGGCGCCGAGGCCGGTGTTGCCGATCTTGCCACTGCCGCTGAAACCGAGCCGGGCACCGAGGCTGCGACCAAATTTGTCGTCGGCGACGACGATGCGGGCTTCGATCAGGACCTGCTTCGAGGGTACGTCGATTTCCTTGATGACGTTGGCGATGGCGGTATGCCGGTCCGGCGTGTCGGTGACGATCAGAGTGTTGGTGGTCAGATCGAAGGAGGCGCCGCCGCGGGCGGAGAGGATGCGATTCGGGTTGTTGGTCTGCGCGTTTTGCTGCGCGGTGTTCTGGGTGCCGGCATCCACGGCGCGGATGCTGGAGGCGCTGGGCGAGCAGGTGGCATCCTCGGCGACGTTATTGGCCATGCGACTGCCGCCGCTGATCAGGTTCATGATCTCGTTGGCCTTGACGTAGTTGAGGCGGTAGGAGTGGGTGATCAGGGCGTCGAGTTCGGCCAGGGATTTCTTGGCTTCGAGTTCGAGTTTTTCCTTGGCGGCGAGTTCGTCGCGGGGGGCGATCCAGATGACGTTGCCGTTGGTGCGCTTGTCCAGGCCCTTGGCGCGGAGAATGATGTCGAGCGCCTGGTCCCAGGGCACGTCTTTCAGGCGCAGGGTGACGTTGCCGGAGACGGTGTCGCTGGTGATGATGTTGAGGCCGGTGAAGTCGGCGATGACCTGGAGCACGGCGCGCACTTCGACGTTCTGGAAGTTGAGCGAGAGCTTCTCGCCGCTGTATTGGGCGCGGCCTTCTTTCGCCGCTTGCGGCCCTTCCAGGGAGCGCACTTCGAGGGTGAACTGGTTGCCGGCCTGGTAGGCGGAATAGTCCCATTTCCCCTTGGGGGTGATCAGCATGCGGGTGTTCTTGCCCTGCTTGAAGGTTTCCACCAGTTGCGCCGGGGTGGCGAAATCGGCCACATCCAGACGCCGCTGCAACGGGGTGGGCAGGGAGGTATTGAGGAATTCGAGCTGGATGGCGCCGCCCTGCTGCTTGATGTCGACGCCGACGCCAGGGTTGCTAAGGGTGACCATGATGCGCGACTCGCCGTCCTTGCCACGGCGGAAGTCGATGTCGCGGATGGCGTGGGTGCTGGCCGGGCTGGCGGCTTCGAAGCGGGCGGGCGTGGGGATGCCCGGCGGCACACCGGCGCTACGCAGGACGGCGAGGACGACGTTGCGGTCGTGGCGGAGTTCGTAGGCGGCGGGTCCGGTCAGGTTGACCACGACACGGGTGCGCTCACCCGCCCGCGCCACCTGCCAGTTCTTGATGGTCGCGTTGTCCGGGCTTTCAGAGGCGCGCGGCAGGTTGCTGCTGGTGGCGGGGAAGTCGAGCACCAGACGGTGTGGGTTGCTGGTGGTGAAGGCGATCGGCAGACCGGCGACCGGGTTCTTGAAGACCAGTTTGATCACTTGGCTGTCGTTGTTGCCACGCGATAGGGAAATCGCGTTCAGCGTGTTGCCCGGGGGTGTGGCTTCAGTATTCGTTTGGGCATGCGCGGGTAGCGCCAGCAGTGCAATGGCGGCCAGCCAGAGCAATTGGCGGGCGGCCATGGGCAGGGAGGGGAACTTCGCTTTCATACCAATTACTCCTGAAGGGCCATGCTGGCCTTCGATTCGGTCCAGTCGCCGGCGCCATCCTGGACAACTTCCTTGATGTCGATATTGGCGTCACTGATGGCGAGAATGATGCCGTGGTTCTGGCCGATATGGTCTCCCTTCTCGACCCGGTACAGGGTGCCGTCCGGGCGCCGTACCAGGGCATACAGCTTGCCGTTTTTTTCTATCGTGCCGACCATGCGCAGGCCGTCCAGCGGGTCCTGCTCCAGTGGCCCCTTGGGCCGGTTGAGATCGGGCTGTACGCCGCCTCCGCCTTTGCCGGCTTTCATGCTGCGCGGCCGGAAGGGGTCGGGCAGTTCGCCGGGATCGTAGGTGAAGGCTTCCTGCGTCTTGACCGGCGGCAACGGCTCCAGCTTTTGCTGGGTACCTTGCCCGGACGCGGCCAGGAATGCGCGCAAATCCGCGAATTCATCCTGGGCGCAGCCCGCCAGCAGGAGGAACGGCAGCAACCAGGCGAACTTCATCATGGCTTGCCTCCCTGTTGCTTCTTGGCGGCGGCCAACTCGTTCTCATCGAGATAGCGGTAGGTCTGAATGCGGGCATCCATGTTCAGGGTGCCTTCCTTGGCCGGCGCCAGGATGACGTCGTGCAGGGTGACGATGCGCGGCAGCTTGGACAGGTCGCCGACGAAGCTGGCGATGTCGTGATAGCGGCCGGTGACTTTGATCGCGACCGGCAAGGTGGCGTAGAACTCGGCCATGGTTTCGTTGCCGGGGCGGAACAACTCGAAATCGAGCCCGTGGCCAACGCCGGCCTGGTTGATGTCGGTCAGCAGGGCGTCCATTTCGGAACGATTGGGCAACTGCCGCAGGAGCGAGGCGAGCGACTGTTCCACATCCAGGAGCCGCTGCTTGTAGGCGGCATAGTTGTAGGCCAGTGCTTTTTTGGTGACATAGGCCTCCCGCAGGCTCTGCTCTTGTTCCCGCGAGGCGTTGAGTTGCTGGATGCTATCCGCCCACAACAGGTACCAGCCGCCGGCGAGCATGGCCACCAGCAGCAGAGCGAGCGCGAGGGCGCGCACCGCCAGCGGGGCATTGGCGATGTCCTTGAGGTCGAGATTGTTGAGATCGGAGAAATTCATGGTTTCTCCCCGCGCAGCGGCTGATGGGAGATTTTCACATTCATGGAAAACTCGTTGACCCGGAGATTTCCGACCTGAGCCGCCTTGACTTCGACCAGGGAGGGGTCCTGAAACAGCGAGGTTTCGTCCAGGGCGCGCATGTAGGTGGACACGCGCGCGCTGGATTGGGCGTAACCGCTCAATTCCAGATTGTCGCCAGTCTGTTTGACGCTTTTCAGGTAAAGCCCGTCGGGCATGCGCCGTGCCAGTTCATCGAACAGGCGCACGGATTCGGTGCGGTTGCCTTGCAGGGCTTCCACCACATTCTTGCGCGACAGCAGATCCTGGGTCTTGTCGCGCAACTGTTTGATTTCGGTGATCTGTTTGTCGAGTTTGCCGATTTCCTCGCCGAGAAAGGCATTGCGCCGATCCTGCGCGCTCTTGGCGTTGCTGAGTTGCACCTGACCCGCGACGACGGCCGCCAGGCCAATCCCCGCCACGACCACGGCGAGCAAGGCGAACAGCCGCTGCTGATACGCGCGGCGCAGCTGGCGATGAGGCAGGAGGTTGATGCGAATGGCCGTCATGTCGGGTCGAATTTGCGCAAGGCCAGGCCGCAGGCGACAAACAACGCCGGCGCGTCGGAAGCGAGCTGGCGGGCCTTGACGTCACTGGATACCGCCATCTTGGCGAAGGGGTTGGCGATCAGGGTGCTGGTTTGCATCTTGCTGTGCACCACGTCATCGAGGCCGGGAATGGCGGCGCAGCCACCGGCCAGCAGGATATGGTCCACGGATTGGTGCGAACTGGCGGAGAAGAACAGTTGCAAGGCGCGTCCGATTTCCAGCGCGACCGTGTCCAGGAAGGGTTGCAGCACTTCGGACTCATAGCTGTCCGGCAACAAGCCCTTGCGTTTGGCGTCTTCCGCTTCCTCGGTGGGCAGATCGAAGCGGCGCGCGATCTCGCTGGTGAGGGTGTTGCCGCCGAGACTGTGTTCGCGTTGATAGACGGGCTGATTGTCATGCAGCACGTTGACGTGGGTGGTATTGGCGCCGATGTCGATGATGGCGACGGTCTGACCCCTGCCGTTATCCGGCAGATGAAAGGCCATCTGTTCGAAGGCGGTCAGGGTGGCGAAGGCATCGACATCCATGATCACGGTCTTCAAGCCCACCGCCTCGGCCAGCGCCACCCGCTCCTCGACGCGATCCCGCCGGGAAACCACGACCAGGGCATCGTTCTCGCCGGGGGTGCGGGCATTGGGACCGAGCACTTGATAGTCGAGACTGACCTCGTCGAGCGAGAAAGCGGCCATCTGGTTGGCTTCCGCCGTCACCTGGGTGTCGATTTCCGCGGCGCTGGCGCCGCCGGGGAGCAGGATTCTCTTGGTGATGACCGCCGAGGCCGGCAACGCCAGCGCTACATCGCGTGTCTTGCTGTCGAGCAACTTCCAGCAATCACGCAACGCGGCCTCGACCAGATCGGGTTTGGCGATGGCGCCGTCCGCCACGGCCTCTTTCGGCAGCGTCACGATGGCGTAACGCTCGACCCGGCGCATCTCCTTGCCGCTGCGGCCGAGCTCAAGCATTTTCACGGCCGATGAGCTAATATCGACGCCAATCAGCGGTCGGAATCTCTGGCCTGGAAACGCGATTCTCAACAAATTCCCCTTTGCATACACTCGGTTCGAGCGCTTCTTTAATAAGCTGCGCTAAATCCTAGCAACAACTGCATTATTTCGCACAAGTAATTTTCTCATTCACTCCGCTCCCGCCCCTTTCAAGAGTTCAACATGACCCGTTGGTGGCATTTTCTCCTGGCGGTGGCCGTTGGCCTGGTCGTCGTGGCAACCGCCGTGGCCGGACTTTCCGCCGCGCTGGTATACCCCAATCTGCCCAGTCTGGACAGTCTGACCGATTACCGGCCGAAGCAACCCTTGCGTATTTTCACCGAGGACGGTGCCCTGATCGGCGAATTCGGCGAGGAACGGCGCGCCGTGGTGCGGCTCAAGGACACGCCCAAAGCCCTGCGTCAGGCCATTCTGGCGGCGGAAGACGAGCGTTTTTACCAGCATGGCGGCGTCGATACCATCGGCGTGCTGCGCGCGGCCTTGGCCAATGTCGTCTCCGGGGGGGCCAAGGAAGGCGCTTCCACCATCACCATGCAGGTGGCGCGCAATTTCTTCCTGACTTCGGAAAAAACCCTGCGGCGCAAACTCAACGAAGCACTGCTCGCGATCAAGATCGAGCACGCCTTGAGCAAGGACGACATCCTGGAGCTCTATCTCAACCATATCTATCTGGGACAGCGCGCCTACGGCTTCGCCGCCGCCGCGCAAATCTACTACGGCAAACCGCTGGCCAAGATCAATCTGGCCGAAGCGGCCATGCTCGCCGGCCTGCCCAAGGCGCCGTCGGCTTACAACCCGGTGGTCAACCCGACCCGCGCCAAGTCCCGACAACTCTATGTCCTGGGGCGCATGAAGACGCTGGGCTACATCAGCGCGGATGAATACACACGCGCCAGGGAGCAGCGCCTGCCGGTGAAGTACTCACCGCAAAACTTCGAGGCGGAGGCGCCGCATCTGGCGGAACTGGTGCGGCAACGCATGCACCAGAAATACGGCGATGCGATCTATATCAGCGGCATGAAGGTCTACACCACCTTGCGTCTGAGCGACCAGCGCGCGGCGCTGGCGGGCGTGCGCCAGGGCGTCGTGGAATTCAATCGCCGGCGCGGTTATGCGGGGCCGGAGGCGCAACTGAAGTTGCCGGCGGAGGAGACGGCGGCGGAGAAGATGATCGAAGGCGATCTGCTTGATCGGGAAGAGTCGAACGGTTTCCTGCCCGGTGTGGTGCTCTCGGTGGACAAGACGCGCATCCGGGCGCGCATGCGCAGTGGCGACACCATCGATCTGGGCCCCAGTGAACTCAAGTACGCGGCGCGCTTCCTTTCCGCCAAGCAGGCGGCGGACAAGCGCCTGGCGCGCGGCAGCGTGATCCGGGTGGTCCGGCTGTCGCCCGAGGCGCCCTGGCAGTTGACCTACCTGCCGCAGGTGGAGGCGGCCTTCGTTTCCCTGTCTCCCGATACCGGGGCGATACGCTCCCTGGTCGGCGGCTTCGCCTTTGCCCGCAGCCAGTTCAACCATGTGACTCAGGCATGGCGGCAACCCGGTTCCAGCTTCAAGCCCTTCATCTATTCCGCCGCGCTGGAACGCGGCGTCACCCCGGCGAATGTTTTCGACGACTTACCGCTCACGGTGGACCCGGCGGAAACCGGCGGTGTCGCCTGGGAACCGAAGAATTACGACGGCACCACCGGCGAGGCGCTGACCCTGCGCGGCGCCCTGGCGAAATCCAAGAACCTGGTTTCCATCCGCGTGTTGCAGGCGGCGGGCGCCCAGTTCGGCCATGAGCATGCCGCCAAATTCGGTTTCGACATGAACCGCATCCCACCCTATCTGACCATGGCGCTCGGCGCCGGCGAGGTCACGCCGCTGTCGCTGGCGGCCGGCTACGCCGTGTTCGCCAACGGCGGCGGCCGCGTGGTTCCCTGGCATCTGCTCAAGGTGACGGACAAGGACGGTCATACCCTGGAAAACTTCGCGCCGGTCGCGCCCATCCCGGTGCTCGATCCGCGTAACGCCTTCATCATGACCAGCATGTTGCGGGATGTGGTGCGACACGGTACCGCCGCCAGCGCGCTCAGGCTCGGTCGCGGCGACCTGGCGGGCAAGACCGGCACCACCAACGATAGCCGCGACGCCTGGTTCGCGGGCTTCCAGCGGACCCGCGTGGCGGTGGCCTGGATGGGCTACGACCAGCCCCGCTCCCTGGGTTCGGGCGAGACCGGCGGCGGCACGGCGCTGCCGATCTGGATACGCTACATGGGCGAGGTATTGAAAGGCGTGGAAGAAATGCCGTTCTCGCCGCCCGCCGGGATCGTCGTGGTGAATGTGGACCCGAAGACCGGACTGACCACTCCGGAAGGACAGGGCGTGCCCGAGTACTTTTTCCAGGAATATGCCCCGGGCGCCACGGAACCCGAGACGCACGAGGACCCGTTCGGCGATGCGCCCATGCCCGCGCAACCGGCCCAAGCGCCGTTGATTCAAGCGCCGGCGCCCCCCCCGGCTCGCGCGCCAGCCGCGACACCCGCTCAGGCTCGCCCCGTTCCCGTCTCGCCCACTCCCGCAACACCAAAAAACTGATGACCGCTTCCCATGAAGCGCGCGCGCGGCAGGCGCGCGTCCTGGTCGCGGAGTTGGCGGCGCGCCTCATGGCGGAACATGGCCTGCGCGACTACGCGGTGGCCAAGCGCAAGGCGGCGCGGCAACTCGGCTTGCCGGAAGGACACGGCATGCCCAGCAACGAAGAAATCGACGCGGCCTTGGTCGAACGGCAAGCACTGTTCGAACCGGAGGAACAAGCCGACCTGCTGGTTGCCCTGCGCGCGCAGGCGAGGGAAGTGATGGTCGTGTTCGCGCGCTTCGAGCCGGCCTTGACTGGGGCGGTAGCCTCCGGCGCCGTGTCCGAGCACAGCTTGATCGAACTGGAAATCAGCGAAGATGCCAGCAAGGATTTCGAGCAGTTCCTGGTCAACCGGGAAATCCCCTTCAAGGTGCAGGATCGCGGCGGCCGCATGGCCTATCTGATCTACGCCGAGCCGGCGGATGTTCAGGTGCGGATGCTGACGCGGGACGCGCGCCACAGCCATTCCCCACGCCTCTCCCTGGAGCGCCTGGAAAAGCTGATTGCCGAAACCACTCCGTGAGGCCCTCGCCAGCGTCTACAATGCGCGCCGATCCACAGACGCCCCGACACACACGGGAGACAGGCCGATACTCGGCCATTCGCTAGAGGACGTTTGCCCGCCGACTCCATGATCCGTTTTTTCCGCCATTACATATCCGTGAGCATGCTGTTCCTCATGGTGCTGGAATTTCTGGTGTTCTTTTTTGCCAGTGATTTCTCCGCCGAGCGGCATGGATCGACCTTGCCGCTATCACGGCCCGAGACGACGCTGTTCAAGCCCTGGTTGTTCGCGGCCGTGCTCACCCTGCTCAGTTCCATGTTCGATCTCTATGGCTGGGCCTGGACCACGGGTTTGCGCAGCCTTTTTTTACGCGTGGCCGGCTGCTTTGCCATCAGTGGCTAACTGCTTTACTCGGGGTCCATGGTTCTGCCAGAAGTATTCGCCAGCGATGGTGAACTCATCTCGGCCCTGACCATTTCCATCCTGTCCATCATTCTGATACGGCTGTTGTTCATCGAATGGGGCAAGGTCGATCTGTTCAAGAAGCGGGTCCTGGTGCTCGGCACCGGCAGCCGCGCGGCCAAGATCGATGAACTGGCCAGCCTGGGACAGGCGCAGGGTCTTGATATCGTCGGCTATCTGCCGATGGGGTCGCTGCATAGCTATGTGCCGCATGAGCGGGTGCTGGCGGAGAGCGGCAGCATCGGCGAGGTGGTGGATAAACTGGCCATCGATGAAATTGTGGTCGCCATTCGTGAACGCCGCGGCGGAGGCCTGCCGGTATCCGAATTGCTGGAATGCAAGCTGCGCGGCGTCAGCGTGCTCGACCTGCCCGCCTTCTTCGAGCGCCAGACCGGCATTCTGCCGCTGGAGGCGATCAATGCCAGCTGGATGATTTTTTCCGACGGTTTCAGCCAGGGCGTCACCCGTGACTTGGTCAAGCGCTTGTTCGACATTCTGGTCAGCGGCATTTTTCTCCTGCTCACCCTGCCCTTGATGCTGCTGACCGGCTTGCTCATCCGTCTGGAGAGCAAGGGGCCGCTGTTCTACACCCAGGTGCGCGTGGGGCAATATGGCAAGCACTTCACCATCTACAAATTCCGCAGCATGTTTACCGATGCCGAGAAAGACGGCCGCCCGGTCTGGGCCGCGGAAAACGACGACCGCACCACCCGCGTCGGACGCCTGATCCGCCGCCTGCGCATCGACGAGTTGCCGCAAACCATCAATGTATTTCTCGGCCACATGAGCTTTGTCGGCCCCCGCCCCGAGCGTCCTTTTTTTGTCGAAGAACTGGCCGCCCAGATTCCTTTTTTCCATGCGCGCCACAGCGTCAAACCCGGTATCACCGGTTGGGCGCAGGTGCGGTTCTCCTACGGCGCGAGTGTGGAAGACGCCATGTCCAAGCTCCAATACGACCTTTACTACGTGAAAAACCACAGTCTATTTCTCGACCTCATGATCCTGCTCCAGACGGCTCAAGTCGTGGTTCTGGGTAAAGGGGTGCGCTGATGCTGATCGCCAGCGCGAGTTACGGCCTGGGCGCCGTGGCTTTCGCATTGCTGGCCGTCGCCAGCTGGCGTTCCGACAACACGGCGTTCCGCTTGTCGCGACCCGCCGCGATCACCAGCCTCTGGGCACTGGCCGCGGCCGTCCACGCCCACTTTGGTGCCGGCCTGGAATTGGTCGCCCTGTTGGAAATGGGCCGGAATCTGGCCTGGCTCTGGTTTCTCTGGCTTGGCGTGAAGCGGCTGCGCGCCGGCGACAGCTTCGATTCGCCCGGGCTTTCCGGACTGGGACGAGGCCTGGTGTTTCTCGGGGTCGCCGCCCTCGTTGCCCAGGGCGCCGCGATGCTGTTTCCGGGCAGGCTGACCAGCTTGCTGGCCCATGTGCTGATTCCGAACCTGATGGCCATCTTCGGCATGGTTCTGGTGGAGCAGTTCTATCGCAATGCGCGTCCCCAGGAACGCTGGGGGATCAAATTTCTTTCCCTGGCGCTGGGCGGCATGTTCGCCTACGACTTCTATCTCTATTCCGAAGCCATGTTGTTCAGCGGGGTGGGCGCAGATACCTGGGCGGCGCGTGGCGCGGTCAACGCGCTGCTGGTGCCGTTGTTGTGGGTCTCATTGCGGCGCCGCCCGGGCACTCGAACGCTGTCCATCTCACATCGCATGGCGTTTCATTCCGTCGCCCTGGTCGGCGCGGGCATCTACCTCATGCTCATGGCGGCGGCGGGCTACTACCTCCGCATCGTCGGCGGCGACTGGGGCACCGTCCTGCAAACCGTGTTCCTGTTCGGCGCCATCGCGCTGCTGCTGGTCACGGTCTTTTCCGGCGTCGCGCGCGCGCGCTTGCGGGTGTTCCTGTCCAAGCATTTCTTCCACTACCGCTACGATTACCGGGAAGAGTGGTTGCGTTTCACCGCCATGCTGGCCGCCGGCAGCCCCGGCGCGCGGATGCATGAGCGCAGCCTCGAAGCGATGGCGGGTTTGGTCGAAAGCCCGGCCGCCGCGCTCTGGCTGAAACAGGATGACGGCCATTTCCGCCGCGCCGCCCATTGGAACTGGTCAGATCTGGATGGTCAGTTCTCGGAAAACCACCCTTTCGCGGCATTTCTGGAAACCAGCCACTGGGTGCTCGACCTGCATGAATGCGAAGATCAGCCGGAACTACTGGGCGAAGCCACCCCCCCCGCCTGGCTGGCCGGCAACGCCAGAGCCTGGCTGGTGATCCCTTTGTTCTGGCACGACAATCTGCTCGGGGTCATGGTGCTGGCCGATTCGCTGGGCAAGGTTACGTTCGATTGGGAAGTCAGCGACCTGTTGAAAACAGCTGCGCGCCAGGCCAGCGCGCACCTTGCCCAGGCACGCGACGCCGAGGCATTGACCGTGGCGCGCCAGTTCGAATCCTTCAACCGAGCCGCCGCCTTCGTGGTTCATGACATCAAGAACCTGGTGGCGCAACTTTCCCTGCTGCTGGCCAACGCCGAGCGCCACAAGCACAAGCCGGCATTCCAGGAAGACATGCTGGCGACCATCGAGAGCTCGGTCGCCCGGATGAACCGGATGCTGATCAAACTGCGCGACCAACCGAATGTCGTGAGCAGCGGCGAGGTCCCCCTGGCGGGCTTGCTGGAGGAGGTCATCCGCTCCAAGAACGCATTCAGCCTCAAGCCCTCGTTGAACATTCTTGCCCCTGACCTGCGCGTGCGCGCCGAGCGGGAAAAGCTCACACGGGTAATCGGCCACCTCGTGCAGAATGCCATTGAGGCGACGCCTTACACGGGAAAGGTGAGTGTTACACTCAAAACCAGTGATCAGTGGGCGGAAATCGAGGTGGCGGATACCGGTGCCGGCATGGATGACGCCTTTATCCGGGAGCGCCTGTTCCAGCCTTTCGTCTCCACCAAGGGAACCGGCATGGGTATTGGCGCTTATGAATGCAAGACCTACGCACAGGAACTGGGCGGCGACATCCTGGTCGAGAGCCACCCCGGGCAGGGCAGCCGCTTCACTTTGCGCTTCCCATTGATCCCTTCCGCCAGCCACCTACCCGTGAATACCGAGCTATGAGCGACAAGCCCGCGAAAATTTTGCTGGTCGAGGACGATGTCGGTCTGCAGAAACAGATCAAGTGGAGCCTCGACGATTATGAAGTGCTGGTCGCCGTCGACCGTGAGGCCGCGCTGGTCCATATTCGTCGGTTCGAGCCGGCCGTGGTGCTGCTGGACCTGGGCCTGCCGCCCGATCCTGACGGCGCGACCGAAGGCTTGGCGGCGTTGCAGCAAATCCTGCAACTCTGCCCGAGCACAAAAATCATCGTCGTCACCGGCAACCAGGATCGCGCCAACGCGGTCAAGGCGATCAGCATGGGCGCGTTCGATTTCTACAACAAACCCTTCGATGAACAGATTCTCAAGATCGTCATCGCCCGCGCCTTCCGCGTATTCGCGTTGGAGCAGGAAAACCGGCAGCTCTCGGCGCGCGCGCGCGCCGAGCCGCTACAGGGCTTGCTGACCAGCGACCCGGCCATGCTCAAGGTCTGCCGCACCATCGAGAAAGTGGCGCCGAGCGACGCCTCGGTGCTGCTGCTCGGCGAATCCGGCACCGGCAAGGAAGTGCTCGCGCGCGGCCTGCACGAATTGTCGCCACGCGTGAAGGAACGCTTCGTCGCCATCAACTGCGCGGCCATCCCGGAGAACCTGCTGGAATCGGAGTTGTTCGGCTATGAGAAGGGCGCCTTTACCGGCGCCGCCAAACAAACCATAGGCAAGATCGAATACGCCAGCCACGGCACCCTGTTTCTCGATGAAATCGGCGACCTGCCGATGCCGCTCCAGGCCAAGTTGTTGCGCTTCCTGCAAGAGCGGGTGATCGAGCGCCTGGGCGGCCGCGGCGAAATCGCGGTGGATGTGCGCGTGGTCGCCGCCACCCATCAGCACCTTGAAGAATTGATCAAGGACGGTCGTTTTCGTGAAGACCTGTTTTACCGCCTATCCGAAATTTCCATACGCATTCCTCCCCTGCGGGAGCGGCAGGGCGACTTATCCCTCCTCGCCCACGCCTTCCTGGAACGCCACGCCCAGGCCCAAGGTCGCGCCTTGCGCGGTTTTGCGGCGGAAGCCATCCAGTCGATAGAAGCCCATGCCTGGCCGGGCAACGTCCGCGAAATGGAAAACACCATCAAACGCGCCGTCATCATGTCAGATGGCCCCAACATCTCGCAGGAAGACCTGGGCCTGGCCAGCACGTCGGCGCAGGAGGACGAGCCGCCACTCAATTTGCGCCAGGTGCGCGATGAGGCGGAACGACGCGCCGTGCTCGGCGCCATGGGCCGCAGCAACGGCAACGTCGCGCACGCCGCCGAGATGCTCGGCATCAGCCGGCCCACGCTGTATGACCTGATGAACCGTTTCGGCTTGAAGTAGACGGCCACGATCATCCTCACCGACATTCACCCATTGCCTCAGGAAAGCCCGCCCCATGAGTAACCAGAACAATCATTCGCGTCGTTCCAAGCGCTCTTTCTCGCAACGCCTGGCAGAAAAAAAACGCTTGCTCGTTCCGGCCGCCCTGATCCTTTTCACTGGCCTCGGCGCCGGCGCCTATTACCTGACCCGTGGCCATGCCAGTCCGGAAGAACGCCTCGCCAGCGCGAAGCAACTGGAATCGGCCGGCGACCGCAAAGGCGCCCGCATCGAGATCAAGAACGCCCTGCAACAACAACCGAACAATGGCGAAGCCAGGTTTCTCCTCGGCCGTACTTATTACGCCGACAATGATTTCACCAATGCGGAAAAAGAACTGCGGCTGGCAATAGAAAAAGGTTATCAATCGCCGGAAGCCAGCATCCTGTTGGCACGCACCCTGCTGCTCACGCGCCAACCCAAGAAAGTCCTCGATGAAATCACGGCGCTGCCATCGGCCCCCACCGACAGCAACGCGACGATACTGGCGCTACGCGCCCACGCCTACGCCCTGACCGGCGACCAGGAGAACATGCAGACCAGTTTGCGCCAGGCGGACGAACTGGTCGCGGAGCATCCCGACACCCTCGCGATCCGCGCCGGCATGGCCTTTACCGGCGGAGACGCGGCACTGGCGCTGGCCTTGGTGGAAAAAGCCATCGCCAAGGCGGGCACACGTGTCGACCTGCTGGTCATGCGGGCCGACCTGCTTCGCGCCCTGAAGCGTGGCGACCAGGCACTCGCCGCCTACAGCAAGGCGCTGGCGCTTGAACCCGGGAATCTGCCGGCGCGGCTGGCGGTGGCCCAGCACCACCTCGGGACGGCGAACCTCGACCAGGCGCAGGCAGAACTGAAGATATTGCATACCCACGCGCCAAATAACCTGATGGGGCGCTACCTCGAAGGCCTGATCGAATTTCGGCGCAAGAATTTTGACGCGGCGAACAACAAATTGCAGGAAGTCCTGCGTGGCGCGCCCGACTTCGCCCCGGCGAACCTCCTGGTGGGCGCCATCAGCCTCAGCCAGGGCAAACGCGAGAACGCCATCACCCACCTGAACCGAGTGCTCGAAGCCGCGCCCAACCACGCGCTGGCGCGCAAGCTGCTCGCCACCGCCATGCTTGAATCCGGCCAGGCGGCGCGCGCGCGGGAATTGATCGCCAATCTCAAAGATGACGATGGCGATATCCAACTGCTTTCCTTGCAAGGCAATATCGCCATGCGCCAGGGTGAATACAAGGAAGCGCGGAAAAAGCTGGAAAAGGCGGCCGCGCTGGCGCCCGACAACACCGCGTTGATTCGTGAACTGGCCGCCAGTCGCATGGCCAGTGGCGATGAGCGAGGCGCGGTGGAATCCCTCACCGAACTGGCCGAGAAGGAAAACACGGACCACCAGGCCGAGGTTCTCCTGGTCATGACCCATGTCAAGTCCAAGCGTTATGACGAAGCGCTCAAGGTCGTTGCCAAACTTGACGCCAAGCAGCCGCGCCTGCCGCTTTCCGAAAACCTGCGTGGCATCATTCACTTGCTCAGCGGCGACACGACAAAAGCGCGCCGGCACTTCGGCAAGGCGTTGGAAATCGATCCGGGATATCTCCCGGCGGCCAGCAACCTGGCGCGGCTTGATCTGACCAACAAAGACATCAAATCCGCTCGCGCGCGTTTTCAGGGGGTACTCGGAAAGGACCCGAAGAACGCTCGCGCGCTGGTTTCCCTGGCCCAACTTGCCGCCCTCGACAAGAACGAATCGGAGTATCTCCGTCTGCTCGAGGCGGCAAAAAAAGCCGAGCCTTCCGAAGTGCCGGCGCGCTTGATGCTCGCGCAATACTGGCTGAACAAGCGTGACGCCGACAAAGCGTTGGTGGAGGCGCGTACCGCACTTGAAACCACGGGCAGGCCGGAGTTCCTGGACGTTATCGGCGCCGCCCAGTTGTTGCGGAATGACACCGCCAATGCGCTCGCAAGCTATCAGAAGTGGGTTGCGACAAGCCCCGGCAATCCACTCGCGCACTACCGTCTTGCACTGGTGCAATCCGTGGCAAAGGATCGGGAAGCCGCGCTAAAAACACTCGACAAGGCACTGGGACTTCGCCCTGACTATACCGATGCCAGCATCCACAAAGCACTTCTGCTGGGGCAGGTTGGCAAATTCGACGAAGGCATCAAGATTGCGCGTGCTCTACAAACCCGTATTCCAACTTCTGGAGCAGGTTATGCGGTGGAAGCCGAGCTTCTGCATGGCAAGAAAAGCCATCTGGATGCTGCAAAACTCTTCGTCAAGTCCGCGCAACTGAACAAGCAGGGGAGATTGATGCTGCGCGCCCATCAGGCGTACGTCGCGGGGGGGCAGGCCAGAGAGGGAGAAAAACAACTCGAGGAATGGCTCAGGACTCACCCGACCGACACGGGCGTGCGCCATGTATTGGCGCAGGTAGCCATGACTGGCAAACGCTATTCCGAGGCAATCTCGCATTACCGCGCGCTCGTACAAAGCAACCCTCGCGACCTCGTCTCGCTCAACAATCTTGCCTGGATGCTGGGAGCGGACAACAAGGCGGAGGCCCTGAAAATAGCTGAGCAGGCCTACAAGATTGCTCCCAACAACGCTGCCGTACTCGATACGCTTGGCTGGCTCCTGACGCAATCCGGGCAGCCAAAACGCGCGGTCGCCCATCTCCGGGAAGCGATCAAACAAGCACCGGACAATCCGGAAATCCGCTGGCATCTGGCGCTCGCCCTCGAGCAAGCGGGCGACAAGCACGAGGCCGTCATGGAACTCGACCGTTTACTGACCAGCCAGAGCGACTTCCCGGAAAAAGAACAAGCGCGTGACAAACTGCGCGCCCTCCGTGGCTCGACCCGATAACTCAGGGGTAACAACATGCATAGGCCACTCAACACCCGCACCTTGGCGACCCTCTTCTCGATCACGCTGCTATTTGGATGCAACAGCAAAACACCGGAAGAATTGACCGACATGGCCAGGAAAGACATCCTGGCCGGGCAGCAGCAGCAGGCCATCGTTTATCTGAAGACCGCCCTGCAGAAACAGCCCGAGAATATCGAGGCCAGGGTTCTGCTGGCGCAGTCGTTGCAGGCAAAGGGAGAGTGGCAGGCAAGCGAGGATGAACTGCTCAAGGCGAGCAAGCATGGCGCCTCCGCAGAACAGATACTGCCACTACGCGCGCAAGCCCAACTGAAACAGGGCAAATTCCAGGAACTGATCACCCTGGAAATTCCGAAAACCGGCATCAGTTCGTCCGCCTACGCCACGATACTCGCCAAACAGGCGATGTCCCATCTGGCCACGGGCAACCCTGAGCTGGCGAGCAAAGCCATTCAGGAAGGCGAAAAGATACTGACCAATGCAGGCCATGTCGGCCTGTTCGAGGAAATCCAACTCGCCAAGGCAGGTTTGGCTGTCTACAACAAGGACTCCGGCAAGGCATTGGAAATACTCAATGGTGTCGAACAGGCGAATCCCCGCTCGACCGAGGTTCTCCATATCAAGGCGAATCTGTTCCTGCGCGAAGACAAGGTGGACGCCGCGCTCAAGGAGTATCTCCGCATCAAGCAATTAAGCCCGGGCGATATGCGTGCCTTGGCCACGATTGCAGACATCCAGATTCGTGAAGGCGCACTGGCTGACGCGGGAAAGACGCTTGCGGACATGGAAAGCCGGCAACCGGGTGGTATGTTGGCAAAAAGCTTGCGCGCTCATCTGGAGATGCGCTTGGGCGGTGAGGATAACCTTAGGAAAGCCAACAGCTCTATCCAGCAGGTACTCAAGGCCTATCCCAACAATCTTCAGGTACTGGCGCTATCCGCCGAGATCAACGAACGATTGGGGAATTATGAAGTCAGCCAGAAAACGGCTACCCGTATCCTGGCCATGGAGCCCAATCAGATTGACAGTGCCTTGATTGTGGCGCGTTCCCACCTGCGCCAGGGTGAACCCAGGCTGGCGGAGGAAATACTGGCCAAACTCGCGGCCACCGATCAGAACAACGCAAAGGTGCTCACCTTGCTCGGCGAGGCAAAAATCGCATCCGGCCAGTACGCCGAGGGCGCGACCATCCTTAAAAAGGCCGCCGCGCTCGCGCCGAGGTCCGCGGAAATCGCGATCCTGCAAGCGCGCGCCCTGCGATCACTCGGCAATATGGATGAAGCCCTTGCTCGCCTGCGTGTTGCCAGCGACCTCGACAAGAAATCAGGCATTGCGGATGAGATGTTGTTCCAATGGCTGCTGGAACGAAAGCAACCCGAGAAAGCATTACTCGCGGCGGAACAGTACGGCAAGAAGTTTCCCGATAGCCAGATCGCGATGAACTTGAAAGCCGGTGCCTTGCTGGCGCTGAACAAACGAGGCGAAGCCAGGAACATCCTGGAAAACATCCTCCGGAAGGATGCCGCCTATTACCCCGCAGCCGCCAATCTTGCGTCACTCGACCTCCGTGATGGCAAGATCGGCGACGCGCGCAATCGTTTCCAGAGTGTGCTGGGCAGCAATCCACGCAGTGTCGATGCCATGCTGGCGCTTGCAAACCTGGCGGCCATGGAGAAAAAGCATGCCGAATACGTGAGCTGGATGGAAAAGGCCATCAAGGAACAGCCTAACCAACTGCCACTTCGGTCGCGCTTGATCGAGCATCACCTATCGACCGGAAACAAGAAGCAGGCGTTGGCCGAAGCGAAGGCCGCCGTCACCGCAACCCCCGGTTCCACCGCCGCCATGATCGCCCAGGCGAAAACGCTCATGGCCATCGGTGATACGGAGCGCGCGCTGGCCTCCTACGCACAAGCCGTCGCAATGTCGCCGAAATCCGCTGATGCCGCCATGTTGCTTGGTTTGGCGCAACTGGACACGGGCAATATCGACGCAGCCCGATCCAGCCTGGAAAACGCGAAATCGCTGGGATCCAATCAGTTGCAACTCCACGTTGGCTTACTCAGACTGGAAGCCACAGTTGGCAATTTTCCCAAGGCACTGGCGTATGCCAAACATGTCTCGACTCACCACCCCGACAGCGCTGTCGGGCATGACCACGAGGGCGAGATTTTGTTGCGGCTTGGGCGTTTCTCCGAGGCGGTAGGGCCGCTTCGCAAGGCGGTTGCCCTTGAAGCCTCGCCGAATCGGGTCATCCGCCTGCACCAGGCGCTCGCTTCCAATAAGAATGCAGCCGAAGCCGACAAGCTCATCACCGACTGGATCAGAAAATACCCCAAGGTCAGCGAGTTGCGCATGTATCTGGCGGAAGTGCACGCCAAAGCCGGCCGCGGCAAGGAAGCGATCACGCTGTACGAATCTGTACTGAAGGACATGCCGACCAACGTCCCCGCCCTGAACAATCTGGCCCTCCAGTTACGTGGATCGGATCCGGCCCGCGCAATAAGCCTGGCCGAGAAAGCGGTGCAATCCGCGCCGGGTGAAGCCAACGTGCGCAATACACTGGGACAACTCCTGTTGGACACATCCAATCAGACCCGCGCGATCAAGCTACTCGAGGAGGCGGTGCAACTTGCCCCAGGCAATCCCACATTCCGCTACCACCTCGCAAGCGCTTACGCCGCGACCGGGCAACGAAACAAGATTATCGACACCTTGCGCCCCGCATTCGGCAGCCAGATATATTTCCCGAATTGGCGGGAAGCGAGACGCTTGTATGAAAGCGCTGGTGGTAAATAAGCGCCATCAGGTGTCCGATTGGCGGCATGCGGTGCGTCGCCCCCGACCGCGACCACTCGACGTGGCGGCCAGTCGCGAGTACAAACGACATAACTGGATATGTGGCCCATTCCACCAAATCATCGGAAAATGGCGCCATTTAATGCCCCTGGTTTGGCGGCACGGACTACTGGAGACGGAACGGAGTACATCATGAAAAACCGGTTGACCCACGGCCTGCTCGCGCAAGTGCTACTTCTTCTGACCCTTGCTCCGGCGCTGGTTGCGGAGGCATCCCAGGATGGGCTTGATCTGGCGAACAAGATTCACTACCGCCCACGCCCCAACGACCAGGTGAGCTTCAGCGTCATGACCTTGAGTGGCTCGGGTATGGGACGTACGCGGGAATTGTTTCAATACCGCCTGGACGGCACACGGCGCGGCGACACCGCCACCCTGATTCGTTTCGTCTCTCCCCGCGACATCGCGGGCACCGGCTTGCTGACCAACGATTTCGCCGGTAGTGATGACAGCGACCAGTGGGTATACCTGCCTGCCGCCGGCCGGGAAAGGCGCATTTCCTCTGATCGCAAGGGTGGCAGATTTCTCGGTTCTGATTTCTACTTTGAAGACCTCAGGGATCGCGACCCGCGCAAGGACACACACCGGATACTCGGCCAGGCCGAGCTCGACGGCAAGAAGATGTGGCAGTTGGAAAGCACCCCACTTGACCCGGAGAACTCCGTCTACAGCAAGCGTATCGGCTGGATCGACCCGGTTACCTATACGCCGATGCGACTGGATTATTACGAGCGTGGACAGGCCACCCCGGTCAAACGCTGGCTGGTCGGAAAAATTGAGTTACTGGGCAAGTTCTGGGTGGTCACGGATCGCACCATGACCGATCTTCAGGCAGGCACTTCGACCCGTTTACAGGATGTCCGCACCCTTGCCGACCAATCAGTGGATGCGAACCTGTTCACCCGCAAGGCGTTGATCGACCGAGCCCAGTTGCTGGAGAAGAAGTGGCAACCCTGACTGCCGCGAGCGGCCTGCTCTGCCTGCTGCTGGCGTTTTCCGCCGACGTGGCGGCGCGTGACGCCACCCAGGCCGACAAGGGCTCGATGGTGGAAGCAGCCGACGCCCCATGGCACTGGCGACGCGGCAAGCTGCGCCTGGTTCCGGGCTGGTTCAACGAGGGTGGTGGCACTCATTTCGCCCATCTCGATGGCGTCGTCGAAACGGAATTCAATGAGGCATGGCGCGGCGAACTCGCGGCCCGTCTCGATGTCTGGCGGGATAACGCGGCGATAGGCAGCGGCGAACAGAAAGCGGATATCGACGCCCTTTTTCTACAGTGGCGTGGCGGCGAGCGCCATCGCGCCACCCTGGGTTATCAGATCGTGCGTTGGGGCAAAACCGACGAAATCTCTCCGGTCGACCGCGTCGCACGGGAAGACTGGAGCCGCCCCTTCGAGGATCTCGCCGACCGCCGCCGCGCCCTGCCCATGTTGCGCTACGAACACTTCGGCAAGGACTACAACCTGGATCTGCTCTGGCGCCCCTGGTTCAAGGAAGCCGAGATGCCTCGCCTGGATTCCGCCTGGTCTCCCATCGATCAGCGACGTGGCCGGCTGCTCGGCTTCGCGCCCGACCCGGCCATGGCCTTTCTCGTCAGCAATGGCCGCTTCGTCGACGATCCGGATGGCGGCGCCGGTTGGGGCGCGCGCCTGTCCACAAACGGGCGTGGCTACGACTGGGCGCTTAGCGCGCAACGCTGGCGGCGTTCCGCTCCTTACTATGCAGTCGACCTGCCCAGCCTGACCTTCCATGGCCGTCATCCATTCAGCCTTGTGCTGGGCGGTGAGTTCGCGGCCTCACTCGGCCCCCTCACCACCCGCGCCGAGTTTGCCTATATCGCCGACGAACCGGTGACGATCAACAACGCCACACTCGACTACACCACTATTCCAGCCTACGAAGCGGTGGCCGGACTCGACTGGTGGCCAGGCGACAAGGACACCCTTGTCGTCATGCAGTTGGCGTGGCGGCAATTGGACAAGGGCGGGCTGAATATCCTGGACCACAGCCACAGCCTCGCTCTCACCGGCTCGGTACGCTCGGAGTGGGGACACGGCAACTGGCAGTCACGGCTGCGCTACAGCATCGGCCTCGACCGACGGGACAATTATTTCAATCCCTCGATCACCTGGACGGGCTGGGAGGCGCAGCAACTCAGCCTCGGGGGCCACTGGTTCTCGGGCAAGGACAGCACCCCGGGCGGCTACTACAAAGACAACGATTTCATTTACCTGGAATGGCGTCACGACCTGTGACGGCATCGCTGGCCGATCAGGAAGCCGGGCGCAATTTCCACACCCTGCCATGAGGTGGTTCGCATGAAACTCCCCGCAGTTCCGGCGCTCGTCCTGTTCATCCTGCTGTTCCTGCTGCCCGGTTTTTTCCTGCCCGCCATCGTCGTCAACAATGCCCCCGAGATCTACTTCCCGGCGGACAACCCGGCAGTCAAGTACGAGCGCGAACTACGCGACCACTTCCCCAACGACCAGTTCGTCTACGTCCTGCTGCGTGGCAAGAATCTGTATGAGCACGATGCCTTGCGCCGCATGGGCAAGGCGGTACAACGGATCGAACGTGACCCACTCATCGAACGGGTACTGTCCGTGGTGAGCGCTGACCACATCCGCGCCGACGACATGGGCTTTACCGTCGAACCTCTGATCGATGTGCGAAATCTGGAGCAGCGCACACCGGCGCAGTGGCGCGAGCGCGTCCTCTCTGATCGCTTTGCCAGGCGCGCGGTAGCGGGCAACGATGGCGAGAGCCTGGGCATCATGGTTCGCCCTGTAAAACTTTCCGACAGCCTGACCCGCCAGCAGGTCCAGAGAAACATTGACGTCGTACTCAAAGAGGAAGGGCTCGAACCCGTGGTCGTGGGCATGGCCGGCCCGCTGCCGCTCGATGTTGCGCAGCTCGAAGCGCTGATTCGGGACAACCTCGCCTTCAGCCCGCTCACCACTGCCATGGTGATGTTCGTCATCTGGCTGCTGTTCCGAAGCTGGGGCGTGGTGGGCTGGACACTGGCCACGATCATGGTGGTCAGCCCCTTGCCGGTGGTCCTGCTCATCGCCTTCCAGCGCCCCTATACCATGGTGGACTCCATGGTCGTACCCCTGACCATGGCCCTCGCGGCCTCGCTGCTCATCCACTTCTGGTCCGCGCTACGACTGGCGCACAAGAACGGCCTGCGCCAACGGGAAGCGGTGGACTGGGCCATTGCCCTGGTACGTAAGCCCTCTTTGATGGCGACAACCATGGCGTTTCTAGGTCTCGCCTCGCTGGCGCTGACTCCGATCACCCCGATTCGCGATTTCGGCCTGGCGGCGGCGGCGGGCGCCGCGCTCGGCTACCTCGTGGTGATGCACCTGCTGCCGCCCATTCTCGGCCGCTGGTTCCGCGGAGAAATGACGCACGATGCCCAGGGCATGCGTTGGATCGATATCGCCATCGCCCACTTGCCGGAATGGGGCATCCGTCGCGCCGGCACGGTCATCGTCGCGGTCGTTCTGGTCAGCGCGGGTGCTCTGGCGCTGATCTCACAAATCCGCGTCGATACCGACATGCTCAATTTCTTCAAATCGGATCACCCACTCACCCGCACCACCAAGGCCATCGAACAATCGATCGCCGGGGTTACCCCCCTGGAAATCGTGATTGAGGCCAACCACCCCGACGCCATGAAAGACCCTGAGCTCCTCAAGCAAATGGCTGATCTGAGGCAATGGCTGGAAGCGCGGCCGGAAATCGACCGCGCCATCGCGCTCTCCGACATCGTCGAGGAAATGCACCGGGCCTTCAACGAAGGCGACGCCGCCTATCGCGTCGTTCCCGACAAGCGCGACCTGATCACCCAGTACCTGCTGCTCTACGATGGCCGCGATCTCTATGATCTGGTCAACCACGACTTTGATACCGCTCGCATCGTCATGTCGGTAAACGTCCATGAAACCAGCAAGGTTGTGGCCTTGGTCAAGCAACTGGAGGCACATCTGGCCAGCCAGGCCAGGCCCGGTGTCACCTATACGGTCGCGGGGTTCGGCCGCTTGCTGGCCGACCAGGAAGTTCTCCTGGTGCGGGGCCAACTTAACAGCCTGGGAGGCGCGCTGTTAACCATTTTCCTGATGTTCACCCTCATGTTCAGAAGCCTGAAAGCAGGCCTGATCTGCCTGTTGCCCAACCTCTCCCCAGTCGTGTTTACCTACGCCATCCTGGTTCTGCTCGGCCTGCGCCTGGACATTGCCACCGCGTTGATCGCCGCCGTCGCCATCGGCGTTGCAGTTGAAGACACCATCCACCTCTACTCCGGTTATCTCCGCGCAAAGGACAAGGCCTACGGCACAGTGCGTTCGTTGCTGATCAGTTACCGGCACGCCGGCGGCCCCAGTATCGCCACCACCCTGGTTCTGCTCATGACCTTCGCCTTGTTCGGGTTGTCGTCGTTCCGGCCGACACAAAACTTTGGCCTGTTGACCCTGGTCGGCCTGTTCGGCGCGATGTGCCTGAATCTGCTGCTCCTGCCCGCCTTGCTGACAATCTGGGATAGACACGCCCCACGACGAGGCCTGCTCAGCCCGAAACGAACAAAGAATTGATCCTCAACACGGCGCCACTAATCAGTGGGACATTGATCGTCGATGGCGAGAATACCCCAGAACAATCGCAATTTTTCTAACGAGATTTCCAATACTCGCCACCCCATAGTCGTCCCATGGGGGAAAAATCCGTTAGTAACCCACCGCCATCTCTGTGATTTCACCGCCAACAGCCCCAAATCCCGACAAGCTACCGGAGTGCTGGACGTCATTACGGACGGCGCGATAGCACTTAACGTGAAACACAAGTCAGAGCCTCCACTGTAGCGCCGGCGTCTCGCCGGCTTCGTGGGCCTGATCAAAAAGACGCCGGCGAGACGCCGGCGCTACATGGGCTTCCGGTTTCATCATCAGGGGTGGCGTCTCGCCATGCCAGTTAGGGAGTCGGAAACAGCCAATATCCCCTTTTGGGCGGCACTGACGGGCGCATTGCGTCGTTGTTCCTCGCTTGTGTGGTCAGCCACACGGCACAGGCCCGCCTAGCACTGCATCCCGACAGCACCACCAAAAACGGAACATCGGCAATTTCCGACTCCCTTAGGGATATCCCCCCTGGAGACGAACCACGCTGGCTGTCGGTAGTTTTTACAGTCCCGACCTGGAAGCATCCAGGTCGATGAACAAGCATTCCAATTTCCACACATTAAACATTAAATATCAATGGGTTACGATAACATCAAAAATCATGGCACGGTCGTTGCTTATTGAAACCCAACAGGACTGGCAAGCCAGCCCGAATGAGTAACCAGACGGCCGCCCCGACAAACGGGTGACTAACTTCCAGGAGATTCAAATGACACAAGTATTCAACAAGAAGGCCCTTTACGGCGCACTGGTTGCGGCGGCAGGCATCGGTCTGGCCCCGATGAGCGCCCAAGCGGATTCGTACTACTACAGCTACTTCGAGCTGAACAATATCAACCTGTTCGGCCAGTACACGAAACAGCTGTTCACAGACGGCAACGGCAACGGCAAGTTTGACAACTGCCTTGTCGACACCTGTACAGGCACGACGACAGTCTGGGCCCGTCCCGGCTCCAACGAGTACAATCCGCGTGCCGCGACCTTCCGCGGCAACACCGCCGCGTCCAACACTGCGGGTGGCGCTGATGCGCACAACGCATCCGAGACTTTCAACAGCCATGTACCGCCACCCGGGACGTTCCCGGTCGACGCCGCCGAGTCGTATACCGGCGCCGTACCCAATGTGAACGTGAATGAGTTCACGGCTAAAGGCCAGACCGGCCAATATTCCCGTGCCGACTCCTACATGGACACCCTGGGCGTCAACTTCAACCCCTTCAACGTACTCCAGTCGGCAGGTGAGCGGTCCCAACTGGTCGTGGAAGGCCGCAGCACCAGCCTGGTATCGTATGCCTCGCAGGCGACCAATACCTTTACCGGCTACATCGACATGACGGATCTGGATTTCGATGATCCGGCCGGCACCTATGACGGCACCAACCTGGGCTGGACTGGCCTGATGATGTTGGATTACAAGTATTCCTACAGCGTCAATATGCAGACCGATGCGGGCGATCCGGGCTCGACGGCTTCGCGTAACGTGACCTTCACCATCTACCAGGACACCTTGTCCGGTACGGGTTCGCCTCCCTCCTTAGTCCCAGTCGCCGCAATGAACGCCGGCCTGGGCAACACGAACTGTGACACCGATGGCAATGGCGTCTATGGCCAGAATTGTAGCAACGAGTTGAACTTCTCCCTGTCCCGTTCGTTCGGTAACGATTTCACCAAAACCAGCGTAGCCGGCGCCGGCTTCCAGCAAATTTTCGATCTGTCGGGTCTCGATGGTAAGCAAGATGGTTATTTCTTCTACGAACTGACCTTCGCGCAGAACGTTGCGGGTAGCGCGCAGGCTCAGGCCGTCCCCGAGCCGGGCATCCTGGCACTGCTTGGCCTTGGCCTCCTCGGCTTGGGCCTCGCTCGTCGCAGCCAGCGCGCCTAAGTTTCACACCGCATTGAAAAGCGGGCCGAAAGGCCCGCTTTTTTTCGTCTTTTTTACGTCTGGAGGTAACGGGTTGTGGCCGACAACAATCCGGCTACCCCACCCCAGGATCAGCACCCCAGTTGTCGTCTCGCGATCGCGATGGCAAGACGATTGATAGGGTGTCGGTTTCCCCCCGGTCGCCAGGTATGGGCGACCCGGTTGCGGTAGCCATCGAATTGAATGCCGTGTGGCGCCGCCCACACCTTGCCGCGGCCAAGCAGTATCTTGAGTGCTTCGCTGGCGGCCACACCGGCACATAGCATGCACGCCATGATGGTCGAGGGCCCCTTGCGGGCTTTCAGGTTCACCCGTGTTTCATCGGCCAGATAAGGACGATGGAGCAGAGCGGGGGCCAGGCCGATCAGGAACCGCAGCGCCTTCTCCATTTCCGGCCTCCCCTCAAGCTGAAAATACGATTCGAAATTCATGCCACCGGGCATGAAGTTGAGGAGCGCGGCACTCATCCCCAAAGGCGCAACGGTTGTCGCGGGGATACCCGCAGCCGCGCAGTGGCGAAACATCGCTTCACGCGCCTGAAAGGCGAAGAAGTCCAGTCCATCCACATAGAGATCGACCCCGGTCATGAATTCGACCAGATTGGCGTCATTCACACCTTGCGGGAATATGTTGATCTCGCAGTCCGGGTTGATGTCCCGCGCCATCCTGGCGAGGACTTCGACCTTGCGCTGGTCTATGCTGCTCATACCCGCGCCGGCCTGTCGATTGAAATTGGCCAGCTCGAAGGTGTCCAGGTCGGCAATGTTAAATTTCCCGACACCCAGCCGCGCCAGCGTCAGCAGATGAAAACCGCCCACCCCGCCCATGCCGGCGATGGCAACGCGCTTGCTGGATAACTGCTGTTGCTCGGTTTCCGTAACCCAGCCGATGTTTCTGGAAAAAGCGATGTCGTAATCGAAGGCGGTGGTCATCGCCGGGCTTACTTCGGTTCCGCGCGGAGCAAGCGGTCAGTGATGCGCGCCTCTTCTTCAGCGGGGAAGAAATAGGGGTACAGCGTGCGGTTTTCCTTTGCAAGCTCATGGTGCCCGGCGACCGCGCGCATGATCTCCTGCTTCTCCACGAGATTGAGCCAAAGCAGGACGGCCGGCGCATGCACTCGCGGACACATGCGTTCACTTCCAATCACTTCAAACCCCAACATCCGGATGTAAAAAGGTGCATGCGCGGGATTAACCTCAATGACCAGATCGGTATAGCTCCACAGGTTGCAGAGATAGATATACGCCACATTGAACATCGCGGCCAAGAAGCGCTTCGAGGTCATCTTGGTGTCGAGCGCGAACTTGGTAATCTCGGCGACCGTGCCGCCACGCGCCCGCACCACATCGATTTCCGCCTTGTAGAGCTCGTCCGCGAGCAAACCGTTGCCCACATCAAACCCCAGCGTCATGCTGCCGATCACGTGATCGCCATGATAAGTGGCCAGTGTGATGCTCTCCGGGCAGGTGCTACGTTTCGCGGCACCCGCGCCGTGATAGCCGGCTTCACTGTAGCGTTTTTCCACAAAAAACTTGGCGTCCCTCGTGCGCTCATCGTTATGAGCCAAGCGGATTTTAAATTGATCCTCGCGTGTAACCTGCGCACCGGCCTCAGCCGCGTGCTCACCCACCTGCCCCCCCACCTCACGCAACCGCGGCGGCGAGTCAAAGGCTACGATAGTCTTAGCCCAACTCCGGCCAGTGGATCTGAAACGGTCCATTATTCCCATTGATACGGCTCCCTACCATGGCGTGTGCTGAAGTGGTTATAGGCAATCGTAATATGCCTAACGAAGTATAGAGTTCATTCTTTCCGACCTCAAACAGCACGCGCGTCCCGATACAATACGACCATGAAGATAGAGCTACTTACCAGCGAGGACAGCAACCGCTACCTGGTGCGGCATCCCGCTGAAATCGAACGCGTCCTGCGTGATGTCATGCGGGACAAAGGCATCGTCGCGGCGTATGGCGAGAATGGCAAGGATTTCCTGTTGACCGCCATTGTCGCGGTGGAACCCAGGGAGGACGCGATTTATCTGGGCTACGGCCCGGATGATAAGCTGAACAGCCAACTTCTCGCCGCGAACAACGCCACCTTCGCCACCACCCACGACCAGGTACGGGTGCAATTCTCTTGCGGGCAAGTCGAGCGCGCCACCCACGAGAATCACCCGACATTCCGGATCGCCATGCCGCGCGAGTTGTTGCGCCTGCAACGGCGAGAGTACTACCGTCTGGTCACCTCGGTGGTCAATCCGGTCAAATGCATGATCAATACCGAACAAGGCATGCTGGAAGCCCTGGTGGTGGATATCAGCATTGGTGGCGTCGGCATCCTGGCCTACCAGGAAAGCGGCGAACTGATTGCGGGAGAGACCTTCCACGGCTGCCGGATTTCCCTGCCTGGTTCCGGTGAATTCGCGCTCAGCCTCAGTGTTTGCACCACGTTCGAAATCACATTGAAGAATGGCCGCCACACGCACCGGGCGGGTTGCCAGTTCATTGACCTGCCGCCGAGCGTGGAAACCGAGATTCAGCGTTACATCATCCGTGTCGACCGGGAGCGTCGGACACGCTACATCTAAGGAACGGGTGCGGGATAACTTGGGCAATTATGGGTGTGCTGGCGGGATGTGCGGCAAGACGACGAACACGCCGCATGGCCACTCCCTGCAAGGGTTCGTCAACGCGGCAGCGCGCCCGCCAGTGCAGCCAGAATGGTCAAGTTATTTCGTACCCGTTCCTGAACCACCTGATTCAGTCCTCGGCCAGCCAGCGCGCCGCGTCGAGGGCAAAGTAGGTCAGCACCGCGTCGGCGCCAGCGCGTTTGAAGCCGAGCAGGCTTTCCAGCACGCAGGCCTTCTCGTCCAGCCAGCCATTTTGCGCGGCGGCTTTGAGCATCGCGTATTCACCGCTCACCTGATAGACGAAGGTGGGTGCCTGATACGTGTCTTTCACCCGGCGGACGATGTCCAGATAGGGCATGCCCGGCTTGATCATCACCATGTCCGCGCCTTCCTGCATATCCAGCCCGACTTCCCAGAGGGCCTCGTCGCTGTTGGCCGGATCCATCTGATAGGTGTATTTGTTGCCCTTGCCCAGATTTCCGGCGGAGCCCACCGCGTCGCGAAACGGGCCATAGAAGCTGGAGGCGTATTTCGCCGAATAGGCGAGGATGCGGGTGTGAATATGTCCGGCGGCGTCGAGGGCCTCGCGCACCGCGTGAATGCGTCCGTCCATCATGTCGGAGGGCGCCACGATATCGGCGCCGGCGGCGGCATGGCACTCCGCCTGGCGGGTGAGCACGGCGATGGTTTCGTCATTGAGAACATAGCCGTTCTCGTCGATCAGGCCATCCTGGCCGTGGCTGGTGTACGGATCGAGCGCAATGTCGGTGATGATACCCAACGCTGGGAAGCGCGCCTTCAAGGCAGCCACGACGCGTGGCACCAGGCCATTACGGTTGTGGGCCTCGGCGGCATCCAGGCTCTTCAGCGAGGCATCGATCACCGGGAACAGCGCCATGGCCGGCACGCCCAGTTTCAAACATTGTTCCGCCACACCATACAAGTGGTCGAGGCTCAGACGCCGCACGCCGGGCATTGAGGCCACGTCCTCGATGCGGTTCTCACCGTCAAGCACAAACACCGGCAATATCAGGTCGGCCGGGGTCAATGTGTTTTCCCGCATCAAGCGGCGGGAGAATTCGTCACGGCGCATGCGGCGCATGCGTTTGCGCGGAAAACTGGACAGATCGAACATCTCGAAGCACTCCATCTGAAACGAAAACATCAAGTCCACTAAGGAAGCGCTGATTTATTCCGTCATGCCCGCGTAGGCGGGCATCCAGATTGTTGATTTAACTGGGTTCCCGCCTACGCGGGAACGACGGATGGGGAATAAATCAGCGCTTCCCCAAAGAATCTAGCGGGAACCCTCGCGGTCTTGTTGACTCAATCGCGGTAGACGAATCGTTTCGTCTCCCGCTTCTCCTCCCTGAGCGGGTGCCTTGGCGCAAGGTCAAGGCAAATTTGCCCCGGCCTCTTCCCCTTGGGCCGGGGTTTTTTTCGGCACGCCCAGCCAGCCGCGCACCACCGCTTCCGCCTCTTCGACGCCGACGCGTTTGGGTGTGGAAAACAACTGCACGGTTGCATTGAAGCCGGATTCGAGCAGGTCCGCGCTTACCTGGCGCAACACCGGTAAAGCCTGGCTGCGCGACAGCTTGTCGCTCTTCGAGAGCAAGACATGTACCGGCCGACCCGAGGGGCGAAACCACTCCAACAGTGAGCGATCCAGATCCGTGAGTGGGTGGCGGATATCCATGATCAACACCAGCCCGGCCAATTGCGGACGACGACCGAGGTAACCGCCGATCAGCGCCTGCCAGATATGCTTCTGATCCTTGGGCGCGCGCGCATAGCCATATCCGGGAAGGTCCACCAGAAAGCGGCTGTCATCGACGCGGAAGAAGTTGAGATGCTGCGTCCGCCCAGGCATCTTGCTGACGAAGGCAAGCCGCTTGTGGTTGCACAAGGTATTGATGGCGCTGGACTTGCCGGCATTGGAGCGGCCCGCGAAAGCGACCTCGGCCAGGCTATCGGCGGGGAGTTCGCGCAATTGCGCGACTGTAGTATGGAAGGCTGCGTTGAGCACGGCGATATGTTGTGGCCCAGGAGCCCGCTCGAAAGGGTGGCATGATAGCAAACGGGCCGCTAGAATGCCGCGATTTCCATGCTACCCACTCGTACCCAGGAGCATCAACGATGAAACTTCACGCGCTGATTACCGGCCTGCTGCTTGCCGCCACTTTTGGGGCCAACAGCTGGGCGACCTCTCCCGCCCCAGCGACCGCCGGAAAAGGCGACGCGACCAAGGCGCAGAAGATCGTCAACGATGTCTGCGCGGGCTGCCATTCGGCGGACGGCAACAGCACCAGTCCGGCCTATCCTTCCCTTGCCAGCCAGTCTCCTGAATACCTCGCCAAGCAATTGAACGAGTTCAAATCCGGCGCGCGCATGAACGCGATCATGGCACCCAACGTCACCAAGTTGTCCGCCGACGACATGCTCAACCTGGCCGCCTATTTCAGCGCTCAGCAGCCCAAGCCCAGGCAGGCCAAAGATGCCAGCCTGATCGCCGAAGGCCAGAAACTCTACAAAGGGGGCAATGCCGGCAGCGGCGTGCCCGCTTGCGCCTCCTGCCACGGCCCCAGCGGCGCCGGCATCCCCACCCTGTTCCCGCGCCTGGCGGGACAGCATTCCAAGTACGTGCTGACCCAACTGAAGAATTTCCGCAGCGGCGACCGTTCCAATGACGGTGGCAAGATGATGCAGGTCATCGCCAAGAAGATGACCGACCAGGAAATGAAAGCCGTGGCCGAGTACGTCAACGGACTGCGCTGATCTCTACAGCACCTGACGACGGCCCGCCTCGCGCGGGCCGTTTTCATTGATGACCCCCTTAGCGACCTCCAACCTCCTCGCCGACCTCAACCCGCAGCAGCGGGAAGCTGTAAAGTATCTCGACAGCCCGCTGCTGGTGCTGGCCGGCGCCGGTTCCGGCAAGACCCGGGTGATCACACGCAAGATCGCCTACCTCGCCACCGAGTGCGGTATCGATGCCCGTCATATCGCCGCCATCACCTTCACCAACAAGGCGGCGCGGGAAATGCGCGAGCGGGTCGGCGAGTTGCTACCCGGCAAGCAAGGCAAGGGGCTCACGGTCTCCACCTTCCATTCTCTCGGCTTGCAGATCCTGCGCCATGAAGCCCGCCGCATCAGCTACAAGCCGCGCTTCTCGGTACTGGACGCCGCCGACGCCCAGCAAATCCTCGCAGACATCCTGAAAACCACGGACAAGAATGGCCTGCGTCAGGCCGCCGCCGTGGTGTCGAACTGGAAGAATGCCTTGCTGACACCCGGCGGCGCGTTGCAAGCGGCGGCCGATGAAGCCGAACGCCAGTATGCGGTCGCCTATCAGGCCTACCAGGACACCCTGCGCGCCTATCAGGCGATGGATTTCGACGACCTCATCCGTCTGCCGGTGCAACTATTCCAGGAGCACCCGGAAGCGCTGGCCACCTGGCAAGGGCGCTTGCGCTATCTCCTGGTGGACGAGTACCAGGACACCAACGGCGCCCAGTACGCCATGATGAAACTGCTCGCGGGGCCAGCCGGCCGCTTCACGGCGGTGGGTGACGACGACCAGGCCATTTACGCCTGGCGTGGCGCCGATGTGGAGAACCTGCGCCGCCTGGGGCAGGACTATCCCGGCCTCAAGATCATCCCGCTCACCCAGAATTACCGCTCCAGCCAGCGCATCCTGGCGGCCGCCAACAGCGTCATCCGCAACAATCCACGCCTGCACGAAAAGAACCTGTGGAGTGAACACGGTCTCGGCGACCATATCGAACTGGTGCAATGCCGCGACGACCGCCACGAGGCGGAATCCGTCGCCCTGCGCATCTCCGCGCACAAGTTCGAGTACCGCACCCGCTTCGCCGACTACGCCATCCTGTATCGCGGCAACCACCAGGCCCGATTGTTCGAGGAAGCCCTGCGCGAAGCCAAGATTCCCTACGTGCTTTCCGGCGGCCAATCGTTCTTCGACAAGGCCGAGATCAAGGATCTTTCCGCGTACATGCGTCTGATCGCCAATCCGGATGACGACCCCGCCTTTATCCGCGCCGTCACCACGCCCCGCCGTGGTGTCGGCGCCGCGACCCTGGAAAAACTTGGCGACCATGCCGGACAGCGCCACATCAGCCTGTTCACCGCCGCCTTCGAGACTGGGTTCCAGACGCAACTGCCGCCACGACAACTGGAACCGCTGTTGACGTTCTGCGACTTCATCAACCGCATCGGTGAGCGCGCGGAAAAAGAACCCGCCGGCCAATTGCTGCAAGAACTGCTCGCCGCGATCCACTATGAGGAATGGCTGTACGACTCGGAAGACGAGCGCGCCGCCCGCGCCAAATGGGAAAACGTGCGCGAATTCGTCGAGTGGCTGAGCAAGAAGGGCGAGGAGGACGGCAAAACCCTGATCGACCTCACCCAGACCATTACCCTGATGAACCTGCTGGAAGGCCGTTCGGACGAAACCCCCGACGCCGTCCGCCTCTCCACCCTGCATGCCGCCAAGGGCCTGGAGTACCCCTATGTCTATCTGGTCGGCGTGGAAGAGGAAATCCTGCCGCACCGGGAGTGCCTTGAAGGCCCGCGCCTGGAAGAGGAAAGACGCCTCATGTATGTCGGCATCACCCGCGCCCGCCGTGGCCTGGTCATCACTTATTGCGGCAAGCGCAAACGCGGCGGCGAAATGGTCAGTTGCGAACCCTCGCGCTTTCTCAGCGAGATCGACCAGAGCGAAATCAAGCGCGCCGGCGTCCCGAAAACCGCGGATGGCGACGGCCGTGAAGAGGGGCGCCGCCGACTCTCCGCTCTGAAAGCCATGCTCGGGAAATAAAAAAACGCGGCGAGGGGAAAAACCCCAGGCCGCGTTTTTCGGTGTATCGCCCGCTTATTTCGCGACGGCCTTCACCTCGGCCACCATGTAATCCACGGCCACTCTGGTATCGGCATCCGACAGTTTCTCGTTGCCACCTTTGGCCGGACCACCGAAGCTGCCCTTGATCGCCGCTTCATACAGCGACTCCTTCCCCTGCTTGAGCAGGGGCGCCCAGGCTGCGGCGTCGCTCAACTTCTGCGCGCCGGTCACACCGGTGTCGTGGCAGGAAGCACAATTGTCGGCGTACACCACCTTGCCGCGTGCCAGGTCGGCGGCGCTGGGTTCAATTTCCTTCTTCAGCACCGGCTCGAAGCTCGCGCCGGCGGCATTGGCCATATGGACGATGCCTCGTGCCACTTCCATATCGGAAAGATCGGGGTCACCACCACGCGCCGGCATCTTGTTGAGGCCCTTGATCGCGTGCTCCAGCAGCATGGCGTAGCCCTGCGCGTTGCGCTTGGCCCAATCGCCCTTCTCCTGGAATTTCGGCGCGCCCAGAGCACCCGAGCCATGGCAGCCGGCACAGACCTCCGTGTAAACCGCCTCGCCCGAGCGCTCAACCCGCGGCGCATTCGGGTCCACCGCCACGGAAACACCATACGGCTGTATGCGTTCGCGCACGGCCTTGTCCAGCATCGGGGCCGTATCCGGCGTCCCCATGCCGGCCCGTACACCCAACACCAACATCACAATGAGGAAAATCGTCAGCCCTGGCGCGAACAACCCGCCCAGCGTAGCCAACAAAACATCCTTTGGCGTGGTTTTGGTCATTACGATGTGATCGGACATGGCGAAGTCTCGGCCTGTTCAAGTTAGAAAACCGCGCGATTATAAGAGCAACGCCCTGCCGACCGAAAGGTTGCTGTGCTATTCTGCGCGGCCTTGATGCGCCGGCATTCACTTGGGTAGCCGCTGAACCCACGTCAAGCAGGCGACTAAAGGTAAACTGGTCACCAAGCAGTACCAAGACAACGCGGTCGTAGCTCAGATGGATAGAGTATCGGCCTCCGAAGCCGAGGGTCGTGGGTTCGAGTCCCGCCGACCGCGCCAACAAAACAAGCACTTACGCGGTTTTCTGGAAGCCTGGAAAAATCACGGTAAGCACATGGTAAGCAGGACGCCGAAAAGTAAGCGTTCACGGTAAGCAGGAAATCGCCCACTCGGGCAGGCTGTAACGGTTACACCCTCACCACATTCGCCAGCCAAAAAAAAGCCCCACCGAAGCGGGGCTGAAAAACCGAGTGTTGCACTCGGTCAGGGAGGTGGGGTTATTCCTCGATCTCGTCCAGCAGCGGCGCCAGGTCTTCCGGGAGGTCGTGGCCATTGGCATTTGACCCAGGGTTTCGGCCCTGGCCGTAGGCGGTGAATCCGCCAGCCCAAAGCATAGGCCGTGCGAGGTGTTCCGG
>JAURYL010000039.1 GCA_030653935.1 Pseudomonadota bacterium | reverse complement strand
CACTTAAAGGCTGTAAGCAACTTGTTAAAGAACTGTTTTTAAACCACTTTCTTACTTCTTTCCTGCTTCCCCGCCGCTTCGTTTCAGCAGCGAGAGGCCGGCATTCTACAGACTTCCCACATCCCGTCAACTTGTTTTTTTTAAGAAGTTTTTTGAAAACTACTTAAAACAAATCAACGAGCAAAAAACTGGTTGCGGGGACAGGATTTGAACCTGTGACCTTCGGGTTATGAGCCCGACGAGCTGCCAGACTGCTCCACCCCGCGTTAGGAGTCCGCTACTATAGGGGCATCGAGGGGGTGTGTCAACAGTGTTTCCTGTTTGCTTGAGACAAGATGCCCACTTAGCATCCCTTCATCGCTGATTCCACGGGTGTTGAACATGATTTTTCCCTTTTCCGTCACGCGTTTACCGCGCATCGACTTCGGTGCTGGCCGTATCGCCGGCGTCCCTGATCTGGTCGCTAGTTATGGAAGCAATGTTCTTATCGTGACTGGATCGCGCTCATTCGTGGAAAGCGCGGCCTGGGATGACTTGGCTCGCGCCCTGAAGCAGCGACATGTCCACTGGCAACGGATTCATGTCGCGGGTGAACCCTCACCTGAGCTGGTTGATGCCACGGTATCTGCCTTCCGTGACGCGAGGTTCGACTGTGTTCTCGGCATCGGTGGTGGCAGCGCGCTGGATGCCGCCAAGGCCATTGCCGGCCTGCTGCGTCCAGGCACGTCTGTGCTCGATCATCTCGAAGGTGTTGGGCCGGAGCATCCTTATATCGACCCAGCCACCCCCTTCATCGCCGTACCGACCACCGCAGGGACAGGTTCGGAAGCGACCAAGAATGCCGTGCTCAGCATTCATGGCACCGATGGCTTCAAGAAATCATTTCGTGATGACAAGTTGGTGGCTGAACACGCGGTGATCGACCCCGATTTGCTGGCGTCGTGCCCGCCTGGCGTGCTCGCGGCGAATGGCATGGATGCGTTCACCCAGCTGTTGGAGTCCTTTGTTTCAAGCAAAGCCAACCCCTTCACCGACGCCCTTGCCTTGTCGGGCATGTCGGCCGTTCGCGATGCTTTACTGCCATGGTATGAAGGCAAGGGCGACCTCGCCGCGCATCGCGCGAACATGGCCTACGCCGCGTTGCTTTCCGGAATCACGCTGGCCCAGGTAGGCCTGGGGTCGGTTCACGGTCTGGCCTCGCCATTGGGCGCCTTTTTCCCGATTCCGCACGGCGTGGTGTGCGGCACACTGGTGGCCGAGGCCACGCGCTTGAATCTGGCGGCTCTACGTGAACGCGCGCCTGAACATGACGCATTGCGCCGCTACGCGGATGTGGGCCGATTGATGACGGCTCGCACACTCACCGATGACGAAGCCCGGACGGCGCTGGTGGCGCTATTGGAAGACTGGACACGGCGTCTCGACCTGCCGCGCCTGGGCGCCTATGGCGTCACGGACGCGGACCTGGAGCGCATCGTCGCCAACAGTCGGGGATCGAGCATGAAGACCAATCCAATCGTTCTTACTGACCAGGAAATTGCCGGCTTGGTGCGAGCGCGGCTTTAGTCTTCCTCGCCACCCACCACCCGCCGCACCACATCGGGAGGGAAACCGCGACCCAATAAAAAACGCTGCTGTTTGGCGCGTTCTTTCGCATCCACGGGCGGATTGCCGAATTTCTTCAGCCAGACTGAGCGGGCAGCGGCCAGATCAGTGTCACGAGCTTGGCATACAACCTCAACCAGGATGGCTTCCGGCACCCCTTTTCCCCGTAATTCCGATTTAAGCCGCACGCTACCGTGACGGCCGGCACGACTGTGCGCCAGCGCCTCGGCATAACGCGAATTGGAAAGCAGGTTTTCCTGCTCCAGTTGATCGAGCAAGGCGGCGATTGCCTCCGGTTCGTCGTCTGGCGCCAATTTTCGGGCCAGCTTCTGGGCCAACTCGGCGCGGCTGTGTTCCCGCCGCGCCAGGTAATTCATGGCCTGTTCGCGCAGCGTCACGTCGCGCTGGCCACCGCTGCCGGCTTCACACCGAGTTGTTCACGAATTTTGGCCTCGATTTCCAGGGCGATTTCCGGGTGCGAGCGCAGGTACTCGCGCGCATTGTCCTTGCCCTGGCCGATTTTCTCGCCCTGATAGGCGTACCAGGCACCCGATTTGTCGACGAACTTCTGGGCCACGCCCATCTCGATAATCTCGCCTTCGCGCGAGACGCCTTCGCCATAGAGGATGTCGAAGATGGCCTCCTTGAATGGAGGCGAAACCTTGTTTTTGACCACCTTGACACGGGTTTCAGAACCGATCACCTCGTCGTTCTTCTTGATCGCGCCGATGCGGCGAATATCTAGGCGCACGGAAGCGTAGAACTTGAGCGCATTACCGCCGGTGGTGGTTTCCGGGCTGCCGAACATCACGCCGATCTTCATGCGGATCTGGTTGATGAAGATAACCAGGGTATTGGTGCGCTTGATGTTGGCGGTGAGCTTACGCAGTGCCTGACTCATCAAGCGCGCCTGCAAGCCCATATGGGAATCGCCCATCTCGCCCTCGATCTCGGCCTTGGGCGTCAACGCCGCGACCGAGTCGATGACGACCACATCCACAGCGCCTGACCGCACCAGCATGTCAGCGATTTCCAGCGCCTGTTCGCCGGTATCCGGCTGGGAAATGAGTAGTTCCGAGACGTTGACGCCGAGCTTCTGCGCATATTGCGGGTCAAGCGCATGTTCCGCGTCGATGAAAGCCGCCGTGCCGCCGATCTTCTGCATCTGGGCGATCACCGACAGGGTCAGCGTGGTCTTGCCGCTGGACTCCGGACCGTAGATTTCCACCACCCGGCCGCGCGGCAGGCCACCAATTCCGAGCGCCACATCCAGGCCCAGGGAGCCGGTTGAAACGGCTTGTATGTCGTCGGCGATGCTGCCATCGCCCATACGCATGATGGAACCCTTGCCGAACTGTTTTTCGATCTGCGCGAGTGCGGCGGTGAGCGCCTTGCTGCGATTTTCATCCATGTTTGTTGCCTCCTGATTGAGCCGGGCGATTATGTCATGAGGGCCAGCATCTTCCTGAGCGCGAGTTCTACCGATTGCGCGCGGACCTGCTGGCGGCCACCGGAAAATTGCTGCCGCGCCGTGACCACGGCGGCGCCGGCGCTCGCCCAGGCAAAACACACCGTTCCGACGGGTTTATCCGCTGTTCCGCCACTCGGCCCGGCGATGCCGGTAATAGCGAAAGCCGCCTGGGCACGGCTATGCGTCAGGGCGCCTAGCGCCATTTCGGCCGCCGTCTCCTCGCTAACCGCACCGAAGGCATCCAGGGTTTCCACTCGCACGCCCAGCATCTCCATCTTGGCTTCGTTGCTGTAGGTGACGAAACCGCGCTCGAACCAGGCAGAAGAACCCGCGACGGCTGTCACCACCTGCGCCGCCCAGCCGCCGGTGCAGGATTCGGCCGTCGCCAGCATCCAGCCACGCTGGAGCAGAACGGCGCCTAGTTCGGCGGCTAGCGCTTCCAATTCGGCCTGGGTTACATCCATCTTGCCGCCAGCAGGAGCACGAGAATCGCGTAAATCGCCGCCAGCACATCGTCCAGCATCACGCCAAAACCACCCGGTACACGCGCGTCCAGCCAGCCGATGGGGAACGGTTTCCAGATATCAAACAGGCGGAATAGCGCGAAAGCCAACGCATAGCCCAACAGTGTGGGCGGCGCGAACGGCAGCACCATGAGGAAGGCGGCCACTTCGTCCCAGACCAGACCGCCGTGGTCATGCACCCCCAGCGCGCGGCCAGCCACGTCGCAGGCCCAGACGCCAACCAACAGGAACAACGCGATCCAGGCCCAGTACAGCGGTGAGTCGGCCAGGAGCCAGAACAGGGGGAAGCCAACCAGGGTACCGACCGTGCCGGGCGCCTTGGGCGAGAGGCCGGCGCCGAAACCGAGGGCGAGAAAGTGGGCGGGGTGGGCAATCAGAAAAGCAAACGTGGGCTGGGTTGCGGGCATCGCACCCCCTTCCCCGGGGGGGGAGGGGTGCCTATTTAAAGTGGTCAAAACCGGTGTCCTCCAAACGCATTACCGAACCATCAGCCGACAACATACGTAATCCAGGCTCCGCCGTGATGTGGCCAATGCGCGTCACATGCACCCCGGCCGCCGCACCGGCGGCCAGCACCACATGCGCGCGCTCCGGCGCGGCGGTGAAGCAGAGTTCGTAATCGTCGCCACCGGCCAGTAGGCAGTGTTGCATCAATGCATGGGAAAGACGCCTGACCACGGCGGGATGCGCGGGCAAGCGCACAAATTCAATCTCGGCGCCAACATCGGAACATTCCAGGATGTGCCCCAGGTCCGCCAGCAGACCATCGGAAATATCGATGGCGGCATGCGCAACACCAAGCAGCGCCCGTCCCAGGGCCACACGCGGTTCCGGTGCATGCAGACGGGTGAGGCAGGACTCGATTTCGTCTGCATCGGCCAGATCGGTCTCTCCCAGAAGGAAGCGCAGCCCCAGCGCCGCGCCGCCAAGGTTTCCAGAAACCCAGATGTCGTCGCCGACACGCGCACCGGCACGGCGCAACGCCTGGCCGGCCGCGACTTCGCCAAGGATGGTCACGTTCAGATTGAGTGAACCACGGGTGGTGTCACCGCCCACCAAACTCACCTCGAAACGCGCGGCCATGTCGAACAAGCCTCGGCTGAACACCTCCAGCCAGTCCGCCTCGGCCGCCGGCAAGGCCAATGAAAGCGTGGCCCAACGTGGCGTGGCGCCCATCGCCGCGAGATCGGAGAGATTCACGGCCAGGGCCTTGTGACCGAGGAGGTATGGATCAACATCCGGAAAGAAGTGCTGACCCGATACCAGCATGTCGGTGGACACCGCCAGTTCCATACCCGGCGATACCGCCAGCAGGGCGGCATCGTCACCCACACCCAGCACCGCGTTGGGCGCGGGCCGGGTGAAGAAACGGGCGATCAGATCGAATTCGGAAGGCATGGGAGGGAGCGCCGGCTCGTTTTTCTAAGTAGAAGAACGAAGCCGGCGACTCGCCGGCGCTACGGGTTTCACCTTCCGGCGGCGTCCAGTTCCACCGCCCGCGCCACGCGGGCCAGTTTATCCAGCACGCCGTTGACGAACTTGTGGCCGTCGGTGCCGCCGTATTTCTTGGCCAGATTCACCGCCTCGTTGATGCACACCTTGTAGGGCACGTTGAGGCTGTGGCTGAGTTCATAGGCGCCGATCAGCAGCGCGGCGTGCTCCACCGGGGAAAGCTCGCTCACTGGCCGGTCAAGATGCGGTTCCAGGGCCACATCCAGAGTCGCCGTCTGCTTCAGCACGCCTTCCAGCAATTCCCGCAGGAACCCGGTGTTGGCCTCGGCGTACTCATGTGCCTCCTCGGCGAAGCCGAGAAGGCCAGGGAAATCCGTGCCGGCGGAAAGGCGCTCATAAAGCGCGCGCAGTACCAGTTCACGGGAAATTTGGCGGCTGCCGCGCCCGGTGCCGGCGGCTCTTGAAGGTTTATCGGCGCCCATTACAGCGCCTGGAGCAGGCGCACCATCTCGATGGCGACACGACCGGCCTCCGCGCCCTTCTCCGACATGCGGGCAGTAGCCTGATGCTCGGTGTCTGTGGTGAGGATGGCGTTGGCGATGGGAATGCCAGCATCCAGGCACACCCGCATGATGCCGGAGGCGGATTCGTTGGAGACCACTTCGAAGTGGTAGGTGTCGCCACGCACCACGGCACCCAGGGCAATCAACGCATCGTAGTTGCCGGTTTCCGCCATTTTCTTCAGGGTCAACGGAATTTCCAGCGCGCCGGAAACGGTGGCGATGCGAATGTCCTCCAGCCCCACGCCATGCTTGACCAGCGACGCCTTACAGGAAGAAAGAAGTCCTTCGCAAATATCTATATTGAAGCGGCTCATGACGATACCGATCCTCAGGCCCTTGCCGTCTTCGTTTGGTTCGAATTCAAAAATCTGTGCGTAACGGCCCATTTCAGTTTCCTTCCTGTTCCAGATAGCCCGTCACTTCCAGCCCGAAGCCATCCATGGCCGGCATCTTGCGGGGGGTGGCGAGGAGTTTCATTTTGCCGACACCGAGATCGCGCAGGATCTGCGCGCCGGTGCCGTAATTGCGCAGATCGAATTTCTTCGTCGGCGCGGCGGCGGTGGACGGCAGCGCGCGGCTGGCGAGGTCGTCGGCGGATTCTGGGCGATGCAGTAGCACCAGCACACCCGCCTTATCGTTGGCGGCGGCATCGGCGATGATCTTCAGCGCGGCGGGTACCGAATAGGCGTGGCCGGCCCCGTTCAAATCCAGGACGTCGATCAGCGACACCGGCTCATGCACCCGTACCAGGGTTTCGCTATCAGCGCGGATATCCCCTTTGGACAAGGCCAGATGGGTCTCGCGACCCACCTTGTCGCGATAGACGGTCAGGAGGAATTCACCATAGGGCGTGGCCATCGTGCGCGCACCCTCGCGCTGCACCAGGCTTTCGTTGGCGGCACGGTAGTGGATCAGGTCGGCGATGGCGCCTATCTTGAGGCCATGTTCCTGGCTGAATTCCAGCAGGTCAGGCAGGCGCGCCATGGTGCCGTCTTCTTTCAGGATTTCGCAGATCACCGAGGCCGGCACCAGTCCCGCCATGCCGACCAGGTCGCAACCCGCTTCCGTGTGCCCGGCGCGTACCAGCACGCCGCCCGGCTGCGCCCGCAGCGGAAAGATATGGCCCGGCTGGACGATGTCGGTAGGCAGCGCGTTCCTGGCCACCGCGGCCTGAATGGTGGCAGCGCGGTCGGCGGCGGAAATGCCGGTGGTCACGCCTTCCGCCGCTTCGATGGAAACCGTGAAGGCGGTGCCGTGCGGCGTCTGGTTGTCGCTCACCATCTGCTTCAGTCCCAACTGGCGGCAGCGGGCGTCGGTCAGGGTCAGACAGACCAGGCCGCGCGCGTGGCGCACCATGAAGTTGATGGCTTCGGGGGTGACGTGCTCGGCGGCCATCACCAGATCGCCCTCGTTCTCGCGATCCTCCTCGTCTACCAGGATGACCATGCGGCCGGCTTTCAACTCGGCTACGATTTCTTCTATGGGGGCGAGGCTCATTTAATCTTTATCCTGTTCGTGTACGTAACTCAGCAGGCGGTCGGCGTAGCGGGCCAGTATGTCGGCCTCCAGGTTCACCTTGCCGCCGGCCCGCAAACCCTTGAGCATGGTCTGCTCCAGGGTGTGGGGAATGAGGTTGATGGAGAAATCGGTGCCCACCACCTTGTTCACCGTGAGGGACACCCCGTTCACCGCCACCGAGCCCTTGGGCGCGAGATAACGGCCAAGACTTCCCGGCGCGCGAATATCCAGACGCCAACTGCTCTCTTCTCCCTCCCTGCTTGCGACCGGCGCAAAGTGCAGCACCTCGCCGACGCCATCGACATGGCCGGAGACGAGATGGCCACCGAGGCGGTCAGACAGGCGCATGGCCATTTCCAGATTGATCATGTCGCCCGGCGCAAAACCAATGGTGCAAGAGAAGGTCTCGGCGGAGACATCGACGCTGAAACTCGCGGCGGTCTTCTCCACCACGGTGAGGCAAACGCCGTTGCAGGCGATGGAATCGCCCAGTTTCGCCTCGGAGAGATCGAGTCCGCCCGCCGCGACGGTAACGCGCGCATCGCCGCCACTGGTAGCGACAAGTTCGGAGATATGGCCGACGGCCTGGATGATTCCGGTGAACATTATGGGTACCGTTGACGGGCACGCAAACGCGCCCAAGCCGAGAGGAAAGGCGCGCATTTTAGGGTTTTGCGCTTCGCATTGGAAATCCGGCTTGTTACCTGCTCTTCTGGCGCGGCAATAACGCCACTTTTCCCGGCCCATGCGCGCGTGCGCGTACCGGCAAACAAGCCCGCGAAAGCTCTTCTCCCCCGCTCAGATAGTCCCAGTCTATTCGTTCATAAGAACTTTCGATTAAACCAATATCGCGGGGCCAAGGGCTTTGCGAGTAACATTCGCGCCTATTTTTGGCGGCGGTCCGCATGGTCAGTCGTCAGTCCGATTTCTCTAGCCTAGTTGCAAACCCTCACTCATCGGAGGCGATAAATGACGTCAGTAGTGGCGACCAACCAGACCATTCTGGTCGTGGGCGGCGGCATTTCCGGCATGACAGCTGCTCTGGAAGCAGCCGAAACCGGGAAGCAAGTCGTTCTGGTGGAAAAAAACCCGTACCTGGGCGGCCGTACCGTTCAGCTCTATCGGTATTTCCCCAAAATGTGCCATCCCACCTGTGGCCTGGAAATCAACCTGCGCCGCTTGAAAGCGAATCCGCGCATCCAGGTGCTCACGCTGGCCGAAGTGACCGGCATTACCGGTGGCAAAGGCGATTACAGCATCTCCGTGAAGCTGAAGCCGCGTCATGTCAACGCCAACTGCACCGCCTGTGGCGAATGCGGCAAGGCGGTACAGACCGAGATCGCCGATGAGTTCAACTACAACCTGGGCAAGATCAAGGCGGCCTACCTGCCGTCCAGCATGGCCTACCCGCAGCGCTATGTGATCGACGCGTCGATCATCGGCACGCCGGACGCGGAACGCGCCAAGGCCGCCTGCAAGTACGACGCCATCGATCTGGAACAGAAAGAAGAAACCATCAGCCTGAACGCCGGCGCCATTGTCTGGGCCACCGGCTGGCAGCCTTACGCCGCCGAGAAGATCGTTTATTACGGCTACGACCGCTTCCCCAACGTCATCACCAACGTCGAGTTCGAGCGTCTGGCCGACCCGCACGGCCCCACCGGCGGCAAGATCCTGCGTCCGTCCGACGGTAAGGAAGCCAAGAACGTCGCCTTCATCCAGTGCGCCGGTTCGCGTGACGAAAATCACCTGCGCCATTGCTCGCGCTTCTGCTGCATGGGTTCGCTCAAGCAAACCCACTATGTGGAAGAAGCTTTCGGTGACGCCGGAAAATCCACCATCTATTACATCGACATTCGCGCCATCGACCGTTTCGAGGACTTCTACCAGAAGGTACAAGCCAATCCGAACGTGTCTTTCGTGAAGTCCAAGGTCGCTCGCATCACTCAAGACAAGGAAGGCAACCCGGTCTGCAACGGCGTGAACGTCGAGGGTTACAAGCGCTACGCCACGGCCCACGATCTGGTGGTGCTGGCGGTGGGCATGGAACCGTCAGTGAAGGGCATCGACATCCCCGCCGAGGTGATGTCCGACTCTTCCGGCTTCATCATGGCCGACCCGGCCAACGCCGGCATCTTCGGCGCCGGCTGCGCCACCAATGCGCTGGATGTGAACCGCTCGGTGCAAAGCGCAACTGCTGCCGCGCTGCGTGCCATCCAGGTCGTCAACAAAGTTGCCCGTGCGGAGGTTTAAGACATGGCTGACGTAAAGACCGCTGCATATATCTGCAAGGGCTGTGAGATCGGTACCCGTCTGGATACCGACGCCCTCGTTAAAGCCGCCACCAAATCCGGCAAGATGAACCTTGTGCGCGAGCACGACTTCCTCTGCTCCGCCGAAGGCGTGGCGATGATTCAGAACGACATCGACAACGAAGGCGTCACCCACGCCGCCCTCTGCGCCTGCTCGCGCCGGGCCAAGACCGATGCCTTCAACTTCACCAGCATCGCCGTCTCGCGCGGCAACCTGCGCGAAGGCGTGATCTGGATTCGCCCCGACACCGACGCGGCACGCGAAACCACTCAGGAAATGGCGGAAGACTACGTCCGCATGGCCTGCGCCGAAGTCAAAGCCATGCAGGTGCCACAAGGCAACCAGAACACCGGCTCGGTGAAGACCCTGCTGGTGGTCGGTGGCGGCATTTCCGGCATGACCTCCGCGCTGGAGTCCTCCAAGGCCGGCTACAAGGTCGTCCTGGTCGAGAAGACCGGCGCCCTTGGTGGCTGGGCCGCCAAGCTGCACAAGCGCGTGCCCACCCGCGAGCCGTTCAAGGCGCCGGAAGACAACGGCGTGAGCGACCTGGTCGCCCGCATCGAGGCCGACTCCAACATCAAGGTCTACCTCAACGCCAGCATCGCCAAGACCGACGGCGCCCCCGGCCGCTTCAAGGTCGAGATAGCTTTTAACACCGGCGCCATCGAATCCGGCGCGGTCGCCAATGAAGACATCGGCGCCATCGTCCAGGCAACCGGCTTCACCCTGTACGACGCCAACAAGTTGCCCGAACTCGGCTACGGCAAATCGCCCAACGTGGTTGATCAGGCCGGCCTCGAAGCACTGGCAAATGCAGCCGCCGCCGCCGGCAAGCCGATCTGCCGCCCGTCCGACGGTCAGCCGGTCAACAAGGTCGTGTTCGTACAGTGCGCCGGCCAGCGTGACAACAGCGGCACTCACCTGCCCTACTGCTCCGGCTTCTGCTGCAACACCAGCATCAAGCAGGCCATGTACTTCAAGGACAGCAACCCGGACATCGACACCGTGGTGCTGTTCACCGACCTGCGCACCCCTGGTAACGGCGAAGACTTCTACCGGTCCGCGCAGAACAAGGGCGTGATCTTCTCCAAAGGCGTGGTTTCCGACGTGTCCGCCGCTGGCAATGCCTGCTCGGTCAAGTTCAAGGATCTGATCCTGAACGAGGAAGTCGACACCCAGGCCGACTTGGTCGTGCTGGCCACCGGCATGGTGCCCACCAGCGGCCCCGACCTCGACCAGTTGTCCGAGGCCAACCGCGTCGCCGAAGGTGGCGATGAAGGCGCCAAGCAGCATGTCGTCGAATTGATGTCCAAGTCCGTGCTCAACCTGACCTACCGCCAGGGCCCGGACGTGCCGCACTTCAAGCACGGCTTCAACGACTCGCATTTCATCTGCTTCCCGTATGAAACCCGCCGCACCGCCATGTACACCGCCGGACCGGTACGCCGCCCGATGGACATCATGCAGTCTCAGGAAGATGCCACCGGCGCCGCCATGAAGGCGATCCAGGCGATGGAAAACGCCGGTCTCGGCAAGGCGGCCCACCCGCGCGCTGGCGACCTGTCGTTCCCGACCGTGCGTCTGGAAGGCTGCACCCAGTGCAAACGTTGCACCGTGGAATGCCCGTTCGGCGCCATCGACGAGGACGCAAAACGCTTCCCGCTGTTCAACGAATCGCGCTGCCGCCGTTGCGGCACCTGCATGGGCGCCTGCCCGGTGCGCGTGATCTCCTTTGAGAACTACTCGGTCAACACCGTCGGCAGCCAGATCAAGGCCGTCGACGTGCCCGACGAGTTCGCCGAGAAGCCGCGGATCCTGATCCTCGCCTGTGAGAACGACGCCTACCCGGCGCTCGACATGGCCGGCATGAACCGCCACGAGTACGACCCCTATGTGCGCGTCATCCCGATTCGTTGCCTGGGTTCGGTCAACACCATCTGGATCACCGATGCGCTCAACGGCGGCTACGACGGCGTCATGCTGATGGGCTGCAAGCACGGCGAGGAATACCAGTGCCACTTCGTGAAAGGCTCTGAACTCGGCCGCTACCGCCTGTCCAAGGTGGGCGACACCCTCAAGGGCATGAACCTCGAAACCGAACGGGTCATGGATCTGGAAGTAGCGATCACCGATATCGCCACCCTGCCGCAGAAGATCAACGACTATGCGGCCCTGATCAAGTCCTTCCCGCCCTCCCCGTTCAAGGGCTTCTAAGCCAGGAGAAGACAGATGAGCGATCTCAATCAAAAGATGGCGGCCAAGTACCAGAACAACTTCCTCAAGGAAATCGAGGAACAGGCCGAGATGGGCGAGTGGGTCAAGATGTGCATGCAGTGCGGCCTTTGTTCCGGCTCCTGCCCCACCCACTTCCAGGCCGGCTGGGACCATCCGCCGCAGGAAATCTTCATGATGATTCGCGCCGGCAAGCGCGATGAAGTGCTGAAATCCAACTCCATGTGGATGTGCACCTCCTGCTACAACTGCTACGTGCGCTGCCCGCGCAAGGTGCCGGTCACCCACGTCATGCACGGCATCGCCGAATATGCCTACCGCATTGGCCAGTCGCCCAAGAACCAGCCGACCCAGCATCTTTCCAAGACCTTCTGGGACAACTGCACCAAGACCGGCCGCGTCAACGAAGTCAAGCTGACCCAGTCCCTGTACTTCAAGGACGGCATCGGCTCCGGCATCAAGAAGGCGATGGAAATGCAGAGCGTCGCGCTCGGCCTGGTCAAGGCCAAGCGCCTCAACCTGCTCGAAGCCGTCGGCATCGCCCACAAGTGCAAGGACATCAAGGGCATCCACGCCATGCTCGCCAAGGCGAATGAACTGGAAGCGAAGCGCCAGGCCGATAAAGCCAAAGCGTAAGGAGAGAAACCAATGGCACGCAAGGAATACGCTTTCTACCCCGGCTGTTCGTCCCAGAAGGGCGCCTCGGCCTCCAACTACCTGACCTCGGTCGAGTCCATGTGCAAGACCCTGGACATCAAGATGACCGAGATTCCCGACTGGAACTGCTGCGGCGCTTCCGTCAGCTACGCCGAATCCGGCGAACTGCCGCGTATCGCCATGAACGCGCGCAACTTCGCCCTGGCCGAAGCCAACCTTCCGGGACAGGACATCGTCGCCACCTGCGCCGCCTGCTGGCTCGGTTCGCGCGAATCCAAGGAACGCCTGGAACACAACTCCGGGCTGATGGCCGACACGCAACTCGCGCTGAAAGAAGCCGGCCTGCAGATCAAGGTCATCCCCGAGATCAAGCACATGGTGGAAGTCCTGATCGAAGATTTTGGCTTCGACGAACTGAAGAAACCCGTGAAGAAGCCTCTGAACGGCATGAAGTTCGCGGGCTATGTAGGCTGCCAGACCAACCGCCCGTTCGGCATCGCCGGCGAGTCGTTCGAGAACCCGATGTATCTCGACAAGCTGATCGAAACCGTCGGCGGCGAAGCGATTCCCTACGACCAGAAAGCCACCTGTTGCGGCGGCGCCCTGGCCTTCTCCGAGCCGGAAAAGGCCCAGGCGCAGATCAAGGACATCATCGAAGCGGCCTATGACGGCGGCGCCGAAATGATCGTCACCCCCTGCCCCCTGTGTCAGGCCAACGTCGAGGTCTACCAAGGCTCGATCAACAAGAAGTACGGCACCAAGTTCGACATCCCGGTGCTCTACTACTCGCAGTTGATGACCCTCGCCTACGGCGGCACCGCCAAGGAAGCCGCGCTCGACGGCAACGTCGTGCGGGCGCGCAAGCTGGAAGAGTTCGCGGGCAAGTAAGAGGCTCGCTAGCGGGCCGAACCAGCGGGTTCATATCGCAAGAAAACGGGGGCCGCGGCCCCCGTTTGTTTTGCTGCGGCCGACTGGGAGTGCATGCACTCCCAGTCCTGCAAACGAACGCTGTCCGGTTGACCTGATTACTCTTATCCATTATTGATGAGGGCATCTAGCGGTCCTAAGGAAACAGCCATGCCATCCAGCTATGTCGTCGGAGAACACTTCGAACGTTTCATCCATGCCCAGGTCGAGAGCGGGCGCTACGCCAGCATCAACGAGGTGGTAAGGGAGGCCCTGCGTCTGATGGAGGATCAGGAAAGTCTGCGCGAACTGCACATCGCCGATCTGCGCCACCAGGTCGAGGAGGGCATGAATAGCGGTCCAGGCATACCGGCTGAGGAGGTGTTCACGCGCTTGGAGGCAAAGTACGAGTCCATGGTCAAACAGCGTGAATCCGCGTGACACGCTGTGTCTTCACCCGACTGGCGAATCGGGACTTGGAAGAGATCGGTGACTACATCGCACGCGACAACCCCGTGCGTGCCTTGAGTTTCATTCGGGAACTGCGCACCCGCTGTGAACACCTCACCGACCAGCCCCTCACCGCCCCGCTCAGACCGGAGTTTGGTGAGGGTGTGCGTATGCTGCCCCATGGCCGCTACCTGATCTGTTACACCGTAAGGCACGACCTAATCCGCATCGAGCGGGTGCTGCACAGCGCACGGAATCCTTCCGACCTGTGAGAGCGGCAGAAGGGGCTGAGTCGGCCGACTGGCTGTCGCCGTGCCTCAGACACTTGTCCTTGGGTGAGTCCGTCGCCTTTCGAAGTCGCGGATACGCTGGGTTTCCGCAAGGCTTCAACCCAGCCTACTACCCTGACTACAGGCTCGCGAACGCGAGGTCCAGCAGCTTGCCGGCGGCCCCGTCCAGCTTGGTCTCACCAAAACCGTAGATGCAGCCCCGTTTCCACTCGCTGGTGCCGCTCCAGGTCACCTCGCCGATAGGAACATCAGCTATCGCGGGCAAGCCCGCTCCCACGGTGATGCGCGGTCACGCAGGTTGAAAAAGCCCGGTAGCCCGGATGCAGCGCAGCGGAATCCGGGGTCACGTAGCCGATGTGCCAGCCAGATTCCCCAAATTCCGCGAAGCTCCATCCGGCTACGCGCTGGCTGGCTGATCGTCGTCAGCGCGTGATGTGGAGACGACAACGAATCGAATAGCACTCTGGTGTTGAGGCCATGGTCTGGCCCCGCCTCTTCCAGCTACCGCCGTTCCCCCCACATCGGCAGTGTGCTCACCATCACCTCCACCCCACGCAATTCCAGCGGCCCGCGCGTATCCAGGCGATAGCGCCCGCCGTGACGCCAGGCAGGATCAAAGGTCAGATGGCCGGCGCGGGCATCGTTCCCGGCATCGGGGGTGTCGATCAGCAACAAGCCATCCTCATAGGCCACGCCCAGGCGGGCGCGGTAACTCATGTGCTTGTGCTCCGCGCTCAATACTTCCACTTGCCGCACCTCGCCCGAGGCCAGCGAAAACGCCAGCGGCGCATAAGCACGGTGCTTGCCACCCAGGCGCGCCTCGCCGCCCTGAATACTCACCCGGATCAGATCGCCGGGCCGCCCGCGTCCCTCGTGAATCGCGCGCACCCGCACCTCGCGCGCCAGCGCGGCCTCACGTTCGCCCTGCCGCCGGGCTTCCGCCTCACGTTGCGCCGCCTCCTCACGCAGACGGGCGCGCTCGTTGTACCCGCGCATCGCCTCCAGCCGCTCCGCCTCGCCCATCCGGTTCCAGGCCTCTTCGGGAACGCCGAAATGGGTGGTGGAGCAGGCGCCGAGAAACATAAGCAGGAACAGGAGCCGCCAGAGCATGGGAATTCCTTGGAAGTTTATGGAGAGATTCGCCCGCACTCCAGCCGATGGCTGAATCCACAGCACGCGTGGGAGCGGGCTCTTGTGCCCTTTAGGGTATGCCCGCGATGGAAAGGAATCCATCGCGGGCAAGTAACTACAAAGACGACCGCCGTTCCTCTGGTTCCCACGCTCCAGCGTGGGAACCCAACCTGGACGCTCCAGCGTCCAACCTTGAAAGATGCGGTTCGTACCTCACCGCATCCTACGCGCTACGCGCTCAATACCGCTTGCCCGCCACCTTGCTCTGGATTTCGGACAGCATTTCTCCCTTGGACTTGCAACTGCCGGATTTCTTCCAGTGACAACCCCCAGTACCGCCACCCTTCACATAGCCGGTATCGGTGTTCCCCGCGTAGATGACATACACACTGTCGCCGTAGCCCACGTACACCTCATAGGTCTTGCCATTGGCGCTGAAGGAATCCACATCCTCTCGCGCCAAGGCGGGTGTGGTGGCCAGCATCAAACCCATCAGCAACGTGGACAGTCTCATCGTTTGTTTCATCGCATTTCCTTTCAAGTTGAACAAAAAAACCCGCCCCGCCGCCCATCAAGCCGGGCCAAAGCAGGGTCGGGGTACGGCTACTCATCATGACGGCCCGTGGACAAATGCCACGCGGTAGCAGTAGCCCCGGATTACCGAAGGGTAGGGGCTTCATCAGCAGCGCAGCGGAATCCGGGGTTTTGGTCGCGCCCACCGGGTTCCCCGGATTCCGCGAAGCTCCATCCGGGCTACGGTCAGTACGGTCACGTTCAGTCATGAACATTTTTCCTTTGGGGGCTGCCGCCCCCAAACCCCCGCCCGCACCGCGCTCGATTCCAGCCGCAAAGCCAAGGGGTAAGGGGGTAAAGGGGTAGGGCTTAACGGGTCCTGGCGAGACGGAAGCAGAAGTAGCGGCTCCGGTCGCCGGGCGTGATGTAGATGCGGTAGGCGGCGCGGGCGTACCTGGCGTTGTTGTTCCAGGAACCGCCGCGCAGCCCGCGCCCATCTCCGCTACAAGCACTCGTCCAGGCGCTGCCGTCGCTGGGCGCGCCCCGGTAGCTGTCGTGCCAGCAGTCCTGCACCCATTCCCAGACGTTGCCGCTCATGTCATGGAGGCCGAAGGCGTTGGCCTGTTTGCCGCCCACCGCCCGTTGCCGCTTGCCGCTGTTGTCGTCATACCAGCCCACAGTATTGAGGTTGTCACCCTCCTCAACCTCGGCAGCGCCTTCGACCTCCCCGAAGCCCTCTGGCCCGACCTGTGCGTTCGTCTCGCCCAACTCCTCGGCCAGCGCGACGATCTCCTCGCCGCGAACGTTCCCGAAACGGTCGAGACCCTCGCGCAATCACTGGCCGCCCGGCTTATCGCCAGCCGCGCGGAACCCCTGCCTGAAAGCGATTTCGTCGAGGTGGATGTCTCCTCCCTGGAACTGACCCGACCGCGTTCCGTAGGCGTCGAGCAGGTCGGGCTGCATGCGCTGGCCCAGTTGGAATTTGAACCGCTCCTGGAATCGCTCGGCATCAACGCCATCACCCGCGCCATGATCCTGGCCCAGGTGGTGGCGCGCATGGCCGCCCCCGGCTCGGAGCTGGCCACCTGGCGCTGGCTCAATGACACCAGCGCCCTGGGCGAGTTGCTCGACTTGTCCTTCACCGAT
>JAURYL010000037.1 GCA_030653935.1 Pseudomonadota bacterium | reverse complement strand
AACCGTCGCGATGTTGGGCACGCTTCGCTTTGCCCAACCTACATCACTACCGGTAGTGGGTGGGTGTGTTAACCCGATAAGCACGGCTTGTTTCTTGGGGGCGAGGCGCATGGGCGGCATCACGTTCGTGTTTCATCCTGATAGTCGCCCATCCACGGCCAAAGTTGGCGTGGCTTGGTTTTCTCGCCGAGAAATCGGTCCTTCCAGGCCTTCTCGTTTTTGTTGGCCGCCTTCCTGATCGTTGCCAGATTCGCGACGAAGGCATCCTCCTTCCAGGTTTCGGCCTCCTTCAACTGCGTACTGGGCATCCAGGCCAAATAGCGGCGATCCACGCAGGCGAGGAACAGACGAAATGCCGCCCACGCCGATACCCGATCCTGCTCCTCGATGAAACGGTTGAACCAGTGGCGCGCCCACGTATCGCGGCGGTGGAGATTGAGCGCTGATTCCGCCACTTTCCCCAGCCAGGAATCAGGTTGCGACGCGCAGAACCGGGAAAGTCGCTCCTCCACTTCCGGTGTGCCCGCAAAACCCAGCAGGAGCAATGCGCGGGCTTGATCGAAATGCCAATTCAAAATCAGGCGGCGCTCGATTTCGCCGAGCAGCCACGACTCCCGCTGCCCCAGCCTAGCCATCAACGCCAACTCGAACAATTCATGGTCGGTGGTGCAGGCATCCAATAGTTCCATCCTGAGAGTGTCCACCGCTTCGGAATCGGGCGCGGCGAACAATTCCAACAAGAGGATGGGCAGGCCACTCTCGCCATCGCTCAGTTTCACCCCTTGGTTGGCCCGCATCACACGGAACAGCTTCTCTCCCTCGGAAGGCGCGAAGTTCAGCAGCGCCACGGCAAGCTTCTCGTAAAAGCCCCGGCAGCGCGAAAGCAGCGTTTTACCCGCCTGGTTCCCTGATAGCACCGGCGCGATCCATTCCCGCCAGGGCGCGCCATCCAGTTTCACAACCTGGCGAAGTTGGCCGTGGTGAAAGCTGCTGGCGAACCAGGGGTTGCCGTTCTGTTGCTGGGCTTCGATCAGGTCTATGACCCGCCGATACGCCGATTGGCGGGCTAGGGTTTGCTGTTCGAGGCTCAACTCCCGGACAAACAGATCCGATGACGAATTGCCCGAACCACCGCCCCAAGACTGATAGTTGATGCTGAGATTGTACGAACCTGGATAGTCCGCCTCGGGAATGTCAACTTGCAAACCCCACTCGCGGCGCACTTCAACTTTTGGCGTGGGGCCGTCGCACTCCAGCGTATCCGGCAGGCCGGCGATATGTCGCCAGGTCCGGTCCAGCAACTGCGCATACGCAGCCAGGTCTTCCGGCCGATCACCGTTTTGCGCCACGGCATAACCCCACCATTCCGGCGCGATGCGGCCAGCCAGCTCCAGATAGGGCAGATCGATGGCGAAATGGCAAAGCAACAGGCTGCCCCAGACGTCTTCCCACTTGGCGGGACAATCACCCAGGTAGCGCCATCCCCCGGCAATGATGGCCGCAGCCGCCTGCTGGTCACGGGTATGGGAAATGAGCCCCAAGCAATAACCACGCACCGCGCGGTCGCCGGATGCGAAGTGCCGGAGCACCTGTGTGCGCATCGCGTCGGATAAATGCGCCAAAGTTGCATCCAGATACCCGAGCAGCGCGCAGATTGGCAGGACAGGCCCACCCGGTTTCAGCACGGCAAGGGCGGATTCCACAATAGGGTAGTCCGCCGACGCCAGGGGACGGAAGCGAGGTTCGTATTCCCTGAAACAGCCATCGACATGGGCGCGCCGCATCACCCATGAGCATTGCTCGCGAGGCGGGCGATCAAACAGCAGCACGGAATACAGGACATGCTCCGCCCAACGGTCCTCGTCCTCTTCGCTATTGAGCGCGCCCTCCCAGGCGACTTCGAGACTTTGCCGATTGGCGGCATCCAGGATGGGAAGGTGTTCGTAGAGCCGCCAGGCCAGCATGTGCCTGGCCTCACCGGTGCATCCCGCCATTTCCCGCGACAAGGCCTGGATCAATTCCGCATAGCGCCGCGGTGCGTAGGCACAGAGTGCCGGTTCGATCTCCTCTAGCGAATGCTCTTCGGAGGTCATTCCTTTGTAACGACCAACCTTGGATAGATCGATTCCCGTCCCAGCCAGTGACAAACGCGCATTCGCCGACTCCGGCAGCGTGAGTTCTGGATTCAGCGCCACATCCCGAAGTTGTTTGGCGACAAAGTCGGGGTGGAATTGCGGATAGCCGAGACAGGCCAGGTAGTTGTCTTCACTCCAGCGCCAGAGTGAATCGCATGGGCGTTCGTCATAGAACTGCTTCAACGGGTTGGGCGGCCGGTACTCCACCGGAATTTCCGCCCACAAACGGATCGACTCCGCCGTGCCCAATGCCGAGAAGCTGTTGCGCGCAGCCAGCAGGGCGCTGGGTTGTCCCAACTCCATCAACTCGCGTCCCAGCCGCGTCAGCGCGGACACCGCATCGGGGGAGGCAATGCGGCATAGCCAATTGAACTCCACAGAACTGCCGTCCATGATGGCCTCAGCCACCAGGCCGGTAGCCACTGCTCGCGCATAAGGCGCGATGTCAGCATAGGAAATGACCGCCGCCGCGACTTGCCCAAGCCGCAGCAAGCCAGGATTACGTGTCGCGGTGAGCCGGTAGCCGAAGCGTTCCAGTACCGTGCCGTCGTCCACCTCGCCGCCCAGTCGCTCCACCACTTGCCGGTGTTCCTCCTCCCGCTTGGTCTGGTCATCCAAATAGCTGGCCCGGTAGCCATCCAGGTGGAACAGTCCCAGCCATTCGGTAAACGCGGGGATCAACTCACGGCGCACCTGCTCCAGGCGGCCATACTTCAGGAAGCCAGCCATGAAAGCATCCTGTACTTCCCGGTTATCGGCGTCGCCCCAGAGAAAGGCCGCCATCTCCAGGAAGGCCTCGGGCCTTAGCGGCAGGTAATCCGCCGCATGGCGCAAATCCTCGGGCGCGATGTTGCGGCTTTCCACCCAGGCGCGCAGCAGCGCCACCCTGCCCGCGTCGGGATAGTCATCGCGGCGCATGGCGTGATAGAGCGCCATGCCGCGAATTCTTACCTCCAGTTCCATCGTGGCCTGACCCGCCGTGTGCTTGGCGATGATCTCGTCGAGCGCGCAGGGCTCCCTTTCGCATCCCTTCTCTACGACCTCGGCGAGCAACAGGCCCAGCCCCAGAGCCAGATGGTCCGCTTGCAGCACGATCTTTCCATCCCTGTCACTCAGGATGCGGGCGCTGGTCAGTTCGTCGAGCATGTCTCCAGCCTGCCAGGGGCCGGGCGGCAGGATCGCTGCGAATTCACTTGGCCGCACCCGTGTTTCACGTTTCTCCGCTAGTTCCCTGATCAGTCCCAGGAATTCGTCGTGATCCAGGCGTCGGCTATCGCCCAACTTGTGCTCGTACATGGAACGCCAGGACTCATAGATCAGCCGTTCCGCCGTGATGCCGCCCTCCTCGATACGCCCGTGCAAGCGCCTGGCCATCTCGAAATAGCGCGGCTTCGCCAGCAGGGTCAGCACCTCTGGACGGAACGCCGCGCGCTGCATGCCATGTAACGACAGTGCCGCGTCGAGCTCCCGTTCATCAAAGCCGCCCAGATTCCAGGTTGTTACAGGTGCATCCAACTGTCTGGAGAGTTTGTCCCAGTAGGCCGCACGGCAAACCACGACCAACGCGACCCGGCCAGACCAAGGCGGCGTCTGGATGAACAGATGCCGCCAATCCAGGCTGGAACGTTCATTGAGTGCGTCGATGACCAGAAGCGCTGCGGGTGCCTGATCGAGGCTTGAGGAGAGGCCTCGTTCCCACCGGGCAATGTCTAGAGAGGGCGCGAAGCCCGCGTATCCCTTGGCCAGCAGATCATCCATGCGAGCGGAGTCGGCATGGATGGCGGGCACATATAGCAACGGTGTTGCACATTCCGTTTTTCTCGCCAGGTCGGCGAGCCAAGCGGCGATGGCCCAGCTTTTCCCATCCCCTTCCTCACCCAGAAGAACAAAAGGCTGGCGCTTCCGGGGCCAGTCCCGCCACCAATCGTCCAGCGCGGCCAGAGCGTTCGCGCGGCGGACGACTTCCTGGCCGGCAGCCAATACCGCCAGGTTCTGGCCAAAGCGCGCCCTGGAAATATCCGGGTTTCCCAGTGTTTCGAGCAACCAGGCGCGCCCGCGTCGGGCCAGGAGTCCACCGCAATACGCCTCGATGCGGCCAATCAGGCTCACCACATCCCCTTGGTAATGGCGGCCCAGGTCGAGCGCGCCGATCAACAGTTCGTGCAGCTTTCCCAGGCAGGATGGAAGGTCAGCCAATTTGGGCATGGGCGTGTGCCCCATCCAGACCGGAATGAACAGCAATGCTCCGGATTCCCGGCGCAGCAAAGCCTGTTCCAGCTCCCGTCGCACGAAATCGTGTTCATCGTGCAGGCGCCGCATCTGGTCCCCGGAAACCCACTCCGGCCCCAACACCGCGAGGAATACTTCGGCGCCCGCGATGGCCTGCACCAGTTCTTGAGGGAAGTCGTCACCCGCGTGAAACTCTTCCCGATCAAGGAAAACCTCGTCCTCGCCAAAGTGGTCCACGAGTTGCCGCCAGATCAGTCGCGCGGCGGCGGTATCACCCCAGCGGTAGCTGATGAAGATGGAGAGAGGGATGGCCCCCGTCTGGGCCAAGGAATGAAGGCGCATTAATCTCGCCGCCTGTGGGACTCTCGCGCCAGAGAGAGAAAGTGCTTCAAGTCAGCGATTTCGATGATGCACGAATTCATGGCGCCCCCCAGACCGCATGGTGTGGAGCGGATTATCCTGGATTCCCCGGTAGAAATAGCCGATGCGTATCTGGCCCAATCACCGAAAAACACCGTCGGCCACAGCGACCGCCAATCTGGCCGGCAGAGAAACATGTGCGATGTCGGAGCAGACATTACATGCCGGTTTTCTCCCCTCGCATTCACCCGGCGCCCCGACTCGGGCACACTGGCGACCTTCCCGCACTTGAACCGACTATCCGATGAAATTCACTCCCGAATCCTTCCGTGCCTGGGAGCACAAGAAGGTCACGCTGCTGGGCATGTCCGGCGTCGGCAAGACCTATATCTCCGCCCTGCTGCGCCGCCACGACTGGTTCCACTTCTCCGGCGACTACCGCATCGGCACCCGTTATCTGGATGAACCCATCCTCGATCTGATCAAGCAGCAGGCGATGCAGGTGCCTTTCCTGCGCGAGCTGTTGCGCAACGACTGGATCGACATCCGCAACAACATCAAGATCCAGGATCTCGGCCCGGTGCTGTCCTTCGTCGGCAAGCTCGGAAACCCGGACTTTTCTGGCCTCTCACTGCCGGAATTCAGCCAGCGCCAGGCGCTCTACCGCGAGGGCGAAATCGCCGCCATGAAAGACGTGCCGGAGTTCATCCGCAAGGCGCAGGAAATCTACGGCTACGACCATTTCGTCAACGATGTCGGCGGCAGCCTGTGCGAGCTGGAAGACGATTCCGTCATCGACCTGCTGGCCGAGCACACCTTGATTCTCTACATCAAGGTGACGACCAAGGACGAGGAAGACACCCTGATCCGCCGCGCCCAGAGCGACCCCAAACCGCTTTATTACCGCCCCGCCTTCCTGGCGGAAAACCTGCCCGTGTACATGGCGGAAAAGGGTCTGGAATTCGTTGCCCAGGTCGAACCCAACGACTTCACCCGCTGGGTCTTCCCGCGCCTGTTCCACTCCCGCGTGCCCCGCTACGAGGCCATCGCCGAGCCGCACGGCTACACGGTCACCTCACAGGAAGTCGCGCAGGTGAAAAATCCAACGGATTTCCTGGAACTGGTGGAAGCAGCCATCGCGCGCAAGGGCTGAGCGCCGTCTCGGGCGGGGGAGCGTTGCTGGACGCTGGAGCGTCCAGGATGGGTTCCCACGCTGGAGCGTGGGAACCAGAGGATCGGCCCGCGAGCGGGGCCTCCTACCCCGCCACCGCGTCCAACTTCTCCACCCGCACGATCCGCTCCAGCACCTGGCCTTTGCGGGCGCGGCGCAGCCGATGTTTTTCCAGGGCTTCGCCGGATAGCACTACGTTGGCGGGGCGGCCGAGGCGGGTTTTGCCTTCGACTTGCAGGCGCTGGCCATCAAAAGTGGTGAGGGCCAGGAGGCGTTCGTTGTCTTCCAGTTTCATCAACTGCACGCCTTTGCCGCCGCTGAGGATTTTCATTTCCTCCAGGGGGAAGGCGAGCAGCTTGCCGTTGTCGGCGGCCACCGCCACCCAAGTTCCGCTCAGGCGCGCCGGGGGCAGGGGTTGCCAGCCGGGTTCGAGGGTGAGGAAGGCCTTACCGGCGCGTTGCTTCGAGACCAGGTCGCTCAGGTGGCAGAGGAAACCGTAGCCGCCGTTGCTGGCGATCAGCCAGCGCGTGTCCGGGGCGGCGGAGAGGGCGTAGAGCAGGCGTTCGCCCTTGGCGAGTTCGGCCAGGGTGGCGAGCGGGACGCCGTCGCCGCGTCCGGTGGGCAGGTCGGGAATACGGAGGGCGTAGCTGCGCCCGGCGCTGTCGAGCAGGAGCAGCGGCCAGGTGGTGCGGGTTTCCAGCACGGCCAGGGCGCTGTCGCCGGCCTTGTACTGGATCGCGGCGGCATCAAGGCCGTGACCGGTGCGGGCGCGCAACCAGCCGTTCTTCGAGACGATGACGGTGACCGGTTCGTCGACGATGGTGTCGTTGCTCGAAGAGGCGGTGATGGCCTGCGCGGTTTCGATCAGGGTGCGCCGCTCGTCGCCATATTTCTTCGCATCGGCGCGGATTTCGCTGATCACCAGGCGTTTCAGTTCGCCCTCGTCGCCGAGCAGTTTGAGCAGGCCCTCTTTCTCGCTGCGCAGTTCGCCCAGTTCCTTTTCGATCTTGATGCCTTCCAGCCGGGCCAACTGGCGCAGGCGGATTTCCAGAATGTCGTCGGCCTGTATTTCGCTGAGGTCGAAGGCGGCCATGAGGTCGGCCTTGGGGTCGTCGGCCTCGCGGATGACGCGGATGACTTCATCGATGTTGAGCAATACCGCCTGGCGGCCTTCGAGGATGTGGATGCGGCGGTTGACCGCGTCGAGGCGGTGCTCGGTTCGACGTCTGACGGTATCGACGCGAAAGCTGGCCCATTCACCAATCAGGGCGGCGAGGCCTTTCTGGCCGGGACGGCCGTCGCGGCCGACCACGGTGAGGTTCATCGGCGCGGTGGTTTCCAGGCTGGTCTGGGCCAGCAGCAGGCGCATGAAGCTGTCCGGGTCCTGGTTGCGCGATTGCGGTTCCAGGACGATGCGCACCGGCGCCTTTTCGTCGGATTCGTCGCGCACGGTTTCCAGGGCGGCGAGCAGGGCGGCCTTGAGGGTCTTCTGTTCCTGGGATAGCTCTTTCTTGCCGGTCTTGATCTGCGGATTGGTGAGCGCGTCGATCTGGGTCAGCACCTGGGCGGTGGAGACACCGGGCGGCAATTCCGTGACCACCACGCGCCATTGCCCGCGCGCCAGCGGCTCGATCTGCCAGCGCGCACGCACACGCAGGCTGCCGCGCCCGGTTTCGTAGGCGGCGCGGATGTCGGCGGGGCTGGAGATGATCTGGCCGCCACCAGGAAAGTCAGGGCCGTGAACGAACTCGATCAGTTCGGCGGTCGTCGCCTCGGGGTGCTTGAGCACATGCACGGCGGCATCCGCCAGCTCGCGCAGGTTGTGCGACGGGATTTCCGTGGCCATGCCGACGGCGATGCCGGAGGCGCCGTTGGCCAGCAACAGGGGCAGGCGCGCCGGCAACAGGACGGGTTCCTTGAAGGCGCCGTCGTAGTTGGGTTTGAAGTCGACCGTGCCGGCGTCGATTTCCGCCAGCAGCAGTTCGGCGATGGGGGTGAGGCGGCTTTCCGTGTAACGCATCGCCGCCGCGCCGTCGCCGTCGCGCGAGCCGAAGTTACCCTGGCCGTCGATCAGCGGGTAACGCAGGGTGAAGCCCTGCGCCATGCGCACCATGGCGTCGTAGACCGACTGGTCGCCGTGCGGGTGCAGCTTGCCGATGACATCGCCGACCACGCGCGCCGATTTGACGTGCTTGGTGGTGGCGGAGAGGCCCATCTCGCGCATGGAGTAAAGAATCCGCCGCTGCACCGGCTTCATGCCGTCTTCGACATGCGGCAGGGCGCGGCCCAGCACCACGCTCATGGCGTAGGAGAGGTAGCAGCGCTCGGCGAATTCACCCAGGGGGAGGTAGTCCTTCGGCGGCTCGTCGGGCGGAGCCGGCGGCGGCGGGGTCTCTCCCTCTCCCCCGGCCCCTCCCCCGGGGGGGGAGGGGGAAATGATGAACAGGTCGAGGGTCAGGGAATCGTCGTGCTGGGTCATGATTATCGGTGCGGTTAGATACGCCCGTCGGCGTAGGTTGGGCAAAGCGAAGCGTGCCCAACATCGCGGCGGTTTGTTGGGCACGCTTCGCTTTGCCCAACCTACGAAATACCTTCCCTTCCCCGCAGGGTAAGGAAGAAAAGCCTACGACCCACCCGTCTTGGTGGCCTGGTGCGCCTTCGACTTAGCGCGGCAGTCCGCGCATTTCCAGCGTTTGGCGCCGTTCGCGCAGCGCACCAGGGCACCGCCCAGGAGCGGTTTGGTGCGGCCACAACTGGAGCAGAAACGCCGCTCCTCCATTTCGCTCGCGGTTATGAGTGTTTCCGATGTTTCTGGTGTTTCCTGTGTCATATATCAGCCTCTACCGTGTTGCCTTTTGCTTCCATCCATTCCCGGCGTGAGCCGGCCTCTCCCTTGCCCATGAGCATGTCGAACATGGCGATCGCCGCAGCCATTTCCTCGCGCGACACCCGCACCGGCAACACCCGGCGAGTAGCCGGGCTCATCGCGGTTTCCCGCAATTGTTCCGGATTCATCTCGCCCAGGCCCTTGAATCGACCCACTTCGATGGACTCCGGTTTCACCCCGTCGCGCACCAGGCGGTCACGAATCGCCGTCAATTCGTCATCGTCCAGGGCGTAGAAACGGCGCATCGGCTTCTTGCCGCGCGCCGGTACGTCCACCCGATACAACGGCGGTTGCGCCACACAGATGCGGCCCTGTTCCACCAGCCGGGGAAAGTGCCGGAAAAACAGGGTGAGCAACAGCGTATTGATGTGGGAACCATCGACATCGGCATCCGCCATCAGCACTACCTTGCCATATCTGAGGCCGGAAAGGTCGGGATGATCGTCGATACCGTGCCTTTCCACACCCAGGGCGACGGCGATGTCGTGCACTTCGTTGTTGGCGTAGAGCCGTTCCGGCTCCACTTCCCAGGTGTTCAGCACCTTGCCGCGCAGGGGCAGGATGGCCTGGGTTTCGCGGTCACGCGCCTGTTTGGCGGAGCCGCCGGCGGAATCGCCTTCGACCAGAAACAGTTCGTTGCTCTCCATGTCGCTGCCGCTGGCATCGGACAACTTGCCCGGCAGCACCACCACGGAAGATTGTTTGCGCTTCTCCACCTTCTGCGCCGATTTCAACCGGCTCGCCGCCGCCCGCGCGGCCAGTTCGGCCAGCGTCTTGCCGTGTTCGACATGGCCGTTGAGCCAGACTTCGAAGGGGTCGCGGACCATCGAGGAGACCAGCTTCACCGCCTCGCGCGAGTTGAGCTTTTCCTTCACCTGACCCTGGAACTGCGGGTCGAGAATGCGCGCCGAGAGTACAAAGCTCATCCGCCCGCACACATCCTCCTGGCGCAACTGGACACCGCGCGGCAACAGGCCGTGGTGTTCGGCGAAGGCCTTCACGGCGTCGAACACACCGGCTTTCAGGCCCGCCTCGTGGGTGCCGCCCTGCGCGGTGTGGATCAGGTTGACGAAGCTCTCCGCCGCGCCGGTTCCATCCGCCCAGGTGAATACCCAGGCGGCGCCCTCGCCCTTGGCGTAGCCGCCACCCGATTCGCCATCGGCATAACGCTCGCCGGAGAAGGCGGGCACCAGGGGTTCCGCGTCATTCAACAATTCCGCCAGGTATTGCGGCAGGCCGTTGGGGTAGGCCCAGGCTTTTTCCTGCTCGCCGTCTTCGCGTTCGATGATCAGCTTCACGGTGACGCCGGGCAGCAACACCGCCTTGGCGCGCAACAGGCGTTCCAGTTCCGCCAGGGAAATGCGCGGGCTGTCGAAAAACGCCGGGTCGGGCCAGGCGCGCACCAGGGTGCCGGTATCCTTTTTCGCGCACTTGCCGGTGATTTCCAGCGGTTTCTCCAGGCGGCCACCGTCGATGAATTCGACCTGATGTATCTCACCGTCGCGCTTCACGGTGACGCTCAAACGGGTGGACAAGGCATTGGTGACCGAGACGCCGACCCCATGCAGGCCACCGGAGAAGGCGTAAGCGCCGTCGCCGCTGGTCTTGTCGAATTTGCCACCGGCGTGCAGGCGGGTGAACACCACCACCACGGTCGGCTCTTTCTCGGTGGGATGCGGCCCCACCGGAATGCCACGACCATCATCCGCCACCGAAACCGAACCATCGAGATGCACGCGCACCGAGAGATTGCGCGCGTAACCGGCCAGCGCCTCGTCGGCGGCGTTGTCGATCACTTCCTGGATGACATGGGTGGGCGAGTCGGTACGCGTGTACATGCCCGGGCGGGCGCGCACCGGCTCCAGGCCCTTCAGAACCTTGATTGAGGATTCGTCGTAAAGCGTCATACGGTGTCGTTTTCTACTATCACGGTACGGCAAAGGCGCAAGTAAACGGGCAAGTGGCCCGAGAAGCAAGCTTTCACGACACGCAAAGCAGGCATCGGGTTGTCATGGGGTTGCCATGGGGTTGCCATGGGGTTGCCATTAACGGCTTATTATCCCGCGCCAACCCCCAAATAGCGGTCGAATTCGGCGGGCGATCCAGGGGAGCCGCCCCGGCATTTTCTGCCAAGGTTTGACAGTTTTTGCCAGCTTGGCTAGTTTCGAAACACCCTCCCGCAAGGACACTCGCCATGACGATGAACATCAACCTCACGCCGCAACTCGAATCCATGGTGCGAGAAAAGGTCAGTTCGGGGCGCTATACCTCGGCCAGCGAGGTGGTGCGCGAGGCGTTGCGTCTGATGGAAGAACAGGATCACCTGCGCGTGGCGAAACTGGGGCAGTTGCGCCAGGCCATCCGGGACGGCGTGGAAAGCGGCGTGGCGACGCCATTGAACATGGCCGAGGTCAAGGAAGAAGGCCGCCGTCGCCGCGCGGCCCGGCCGGCGCCAGCGGATACGCGGGATTGATTCGTGCCGTTTGTTTCCAAGCGGCCTTTGGCGTTGTCGGACCTCATCGATATCTGGGATTTCATCGCGGATGACAACGAAATCAACGCGGACAATTTCCTCTCCAGCCTGGAGTCCCGTCTGGATTCACTCGCCCAGCAACCGCGCATGGGCCGAGCGCGAGAAGAACTGATGCACGGCCTGCGCAGTTACCCGCTGGGCCGTTATGTGGTTTTCTATCTGCCCCACCCCGATGGCATCGAGGTCGTCAGGGTGCTGCATGGCGCTCGTGACATCGACGCCGACACCTTCAACCCGGCCAGGTAATTTCGGAGCCCTTCATGCCCATCGTCGCCCATAACGATCTGCCCGCCCTGCAACGCTTGCGAGAAGCGGGAACGACCATCGTGCTGCCGCAGGAACGGGCAGCGCAGCAGGACATTCGCGAGCTGCACATCGGTCTGTTGAACATGATGCCGGACGCGGCGCTGGAGGCGACCGAGCGGCAATTCTTCCGTTTGATCGGCGAGAGCAACCCGATCGCGCAGTTCTATGTGCATCCCTTCACCCTCGATGCCATTCCTCGCGGCGAGAAAGCGGCGGCGCATATCGCGAGCTATTACGAACCGTTCGAGAAAATCCGCGCGGAGGGCCTGGATGCGTTGATCATCACCGGCGCCAACGTCAGCGGCGAGGATTTGTCGCAGGAGCCGTTCTGGGGGCCGCTGGGCGAGGTCATCGACTGGGCCTGGGGCAACGTCACCACCACCCTGCTGTCCTGCCTGGCCACCCATGCGGTACTGCACTTCCGTTACAACCAACCACGCGTGCGGCAGCCGAACAAGCGCTGGGGCGTGTTCTCGCATCGGGTGATGGACAAGCGGCATCCGCTGGTGGGTGACGTGAATACCCGCTTCGATGTGCCGCATTCGCGCTGGAACGATGTCTCGCGCGCCCAGTTCGAGGCCGCCGGCCTGCGCGTGCTGGTGGAAAGCGAGGCGGTGGGCGTGCATCTGGCCACCAGCCACGACGGCCTGCGCATGGTGTTTTTCCAGGGCCATCCGGAATACGACACGATTTCCCTGTTGAAGGAATACAAGCGTGACGCGCTGCTGGCGGCCCAGGGTAGGTTGCCGGCCTTTCCGCCGTTCCCGGACAACTATCTGCATCCGCATGAGCAGGCCATCCTGCTGGAATGGCGCGAGCGTCTGCTGAACACGGCGGCCGGCCAGCCGTTGCCGGCATTCCCGGAGGCACTGGTGGCAACCAATCTGGACAACACCTGGCATGACACCGCCGAGGCGGTGATCGGCAACTGGATGGGCTGCATGTATCAAGTGACCCACCGCGACCGCAAGAAACCGTTCATGGACGGGGTGAATCCGGATGATCCGTTCGGTATCTACTCGTAGTCCGACTACAGAAATTCCAGTCGTTGCCGTTACATCCTCACCCCGCCGAGCCGAGAAGGAGACACCATGCAACACCTGACCCCCAAAGAAACCCACGATTTTCTGCACAGCCATCCGGATGCGGTGTTCATCGATTGCCGTTCGGAGTTTGAATTCCTGTTCGTCGGGCATCCGGTGGGGGCCATCCTCATCGCCTGGTACGAGGGCATCAACTGGGATCTGAACCCGCATTTTCTCGGTCAGGTACGCATGGCCGCCTCACACCATCGTCCGGTGCTGCTGATCTGCCGCTCCGGCAATCGCTCGAAGGAAGCCGGCGAGTACCTGGAGAAGAACGGCTTTTCCGATGTCTACAACGTGCTCTACGGCTTCGAGGGCGAACTGGACGACAACCACCAGCGCTCCACCCACAACGGCTGGCGTTTCGACGGGCTGCCCTGGGAGCAGTGCTGAAGCGAATCGCGCCGGCCGGAAACGCTTCCAGTACGGCAGCTTCGAACCCCTCTTCGAACCCCTATTGCGCGGCGGGTTGTGCACCCGGCCTTTGAGGCCAACAATTCCCCACTTCCCAGCCAAATGAGATCCGCATGAGCGAATACACCCAAGGATTGATCGATCTGCCCTGGTGGGGTTATGTCCTGGTCACCCTGGCGCTGACCCATATCAGCATCGCCAGCATCACCATTTTTCTGCACCGCGCGCAGGCGCACCGAGCGCTCGATCTACACCCCATCGCCAGCCATTTCTTCCGTTTCTGGCTCTGGCTCACCACCAGCGCGGTCACCAAGGAGTGGGTCAGTGTGCACCGCAAGCACCATGCGCGCTGCGAGACCCCGGAAGACCCGCACAGCCCCCGGATCGTCGGCATCCGCAAGGTGCTCCTGGAAGGCGCCGAGCTTTACCAAGCCGAGGCCGCGAAGCCCGACACCCTGGAACGGTTCGGCCACGGCACGCCGGATGACTGGCTGGAACGCCACCTCTACAGCGGGCGGCGCAACCTCGGCATTACCCTCATGTTGCTCATCGACCTGGCACTGTTCGGCGCCATTGGCCTGACCATCTGGGCGGTGCAGATGCTCTGGATGCCGGTGTTCGCCGCCGGCATCATCAACGGCGCCGGCCATTATTACGGCTACCGCAACTTCGCCTGCGACGACGCCAGCACCAACATCCTGCCCTGGGGCATCCTGATCGGCGGCGAGGAACTGCACAACAATCATCATGCCTACGGCAGTTCCGCCAAGCTCTCCAACCGCTGGTATGAGTTCGACATCGGCTGGGGCTACATCCGCGTGCTCGCCCTGCTTGGCCTCGCCCGGGTCAAGAAAGTGGCGCCCAAAGTGCGCTGGGGCGAAATCAAGCACTTCTGCGACGCCGAATTGCTCAACAGCGTGGTGACCCATCGCTACGACGTGCTCACCCGCTATGCCCGCGGCATGAAGCGCGTCTACGCGGAGGAACTGGACAAACTGCGCGCCAGCCTGCCCGAGGGCATCGCGCTGAAGCAGGCGCGGCGCTGGTTCAACCTCGACCATGCCCGCCTGAAATCGAGTGAGCGCCTGCAACTACAAAGCCTGTTGGCGCAGAGCCCGCGCCTCTTGCTCCTGTACCAGATGCGCCAGGATCTCGGCGCCCTGTGGGGCCGCTCCACCGCGTCCAGCGAGCAACTGGTCCATCAACTCCAGGATTGGTGCCAGCGCGCGGAGAGCAGTGGCATCGAGGCGCTCTCCCAGTTCTCTTTCCGCTTGCGCCGCTACGCCTGAACGCCCTGGCCGCCTGGCTACCCGGGTAGCCAGGCGGGCGCCGGCGCTACAATACCGACATGTTGTCTCCCGGCCTGAAATTCCTCCGCCTGGTCGGCCATATCCTGGTTGGTCTGCTCCTGGTGCTGCTGCGCTTTCCGTCGCTGAATCGCGCGGAACGGGCGCAACGGGTGACGCGCTGGGCGGCGCGACTGCTGGCGATCCTCGCGGTGCGGGTATCGGTGCGTGGCGAGGCGCCGCCACCTGGGGGCGCGCTGGTCGCCGCCAACCATGTTTCCTGGCTCGACATCCACCTGCTCCACAGCCTGCTGCCGGCGCGCTTCATTTCCAAGGCGGAAGTGCGCAACTGGCCCGTGTTCGGCAGGTTCGCGGAAGCCTCCGGCACGGTGTTCCTGGTGCGCGAGAAAAAAGCCGACGCGATGCGGGTGAACCAGTTGATGGCCGAGCATCTGCGCGACGGCGACTGTCTGGCGCTGTTCCCCGAAGGAACGACTTCCGACGGCACCGGACTGCGGCCGTTCTTCCCCTCCTTGTTCCAGCCGGCGGTGGAAGCGCGGGCGACCGTCTGGCCGGCACGCATTCGCTATCTGAACCGAGATGGCACCCCCTGCGGCGAGGCGGCTTATTACGGCGAAATCAGCCTGGGCGCGTCGTTGATGAAAATTCTGACGCTGAAGGAAATCCACGCGGAAGTGGCTTTTCTACCGCCCATCGCCAGCGCCGGACTCACCCGGCGCGAATTGGCGCGGGCCGCCGAGGAAGCGATCCGGTGCTCGTTCTCGGTCGAAACCACGCCACCGTAGGTTGGGTGGGTTAGCGGCTTTGTCGCGTAACCCAACATTGGCGGTGTTGTTGGGTTACGGCGCAAAACCCGCGCCTAACCCAAACCTCAGACTTCCTGATCCCTCCCAGTAAACCCGCCCCTGAACTGGAAATTGCGATGGCACACTTTTTTGCATTGGATCATGCAATATTGCCAAACTGATTTTTACTGAAGCGGCAGGACTGGCATATGACGCAGATACTTCTACCGGGATTTCCGGAAGGTGCAGAGCGGATCAACCCGATGCTCAGCATTCTTCGTCAAGACAA
>JAURYL010000036.1 GCA_030653935.1 Pseudomonadota bacterium | reverse complement strand
TTGCCTTGCCTTGCCTTGCCTTGCCTTGCCTTGCCTTGCCTTGCCTTGCCTTGCCTTGCCTTGCCTTGCCTTGCCTTGCCTTGCCTTGCCTTGCCTTGCCTTGCCTTGCCTTGCCTTGCCTTGCCTTGCCTTGCCTAAGTGTAAAAAACTACGACAAAACCCGGCACGTTCTTGACAAGTTGTCTCGATTGATTCAGCCTCAACCCGACATTCGTGGAGCAAACACCATGCAAACCGTTCAGGTCGGCGAATTCAAGGCCCGGTTTTCCGAAATCATCGATGCCGTGCGCGCGGGCGAAACGGTAGTGGTCAGTTATGGGCGCGGCCACGAAAACGTGGCCGCGCTCATTCCATACAACCAGCTACCCGCCTCGGAACCTCGCGCTTTGGGCATTCTGTCGGGGCAGGCCAGCGTGGCCTTTGCGCCGGATTTCGAAATGACGGACGAAGAGTTTTTGCGCGCATGAAGTGCCTTCTCGATACGCATGCCTTCCTTTGGGCATTGATCTCGCCTGAGAAGCTGTCCGAATCGGCGCGCGCCGCCATGACGAACCCGGACAACCCGGTGTTTGTCAGCGCAATTTCTTTCTGGGAAATCGCGCTCAAACATCGGCTAGGCAAGCTGCATCTGCAAGGGGTTAGCCCGGATGCACTGCCAGACGCGGCGTTGCGTCAGGGGTTTGTACTGCTGCCGCTGGATGCGCGTCTGGCGGCCGGCTTTTCTGCCTTGCCGGACATCCCCAACCACCGCGACCCTTTTGACCGCATGTTGATCTGGCAGGCCGTTTCATTGGGCCATACCTTGGTCAGTTGTGATCGCAAGATCGAGACCGACGCCCTGCCAGGGTTGAAAGTCTTGTGGTGAAGCAAACATGCTCGACACCCCCTGCCCCCTCTGTTCCCCCTCCGCCGAAACCCGCCTCTGGTCCGACGCCTTCTGCCGCGTGATCTGGGTGGAAGACGCCGCCTACCCCGGTTTCTGCCGGGTGGTCCTGAACGCCCACGTCAAGGAAATGACTGATCTGCCCCCAGCCGAACGGCAACGCCTGATGAACGTGGTGTTCGCGGTGGAAGCGGCGGTGCGGGAAGTGGCGCGGCCGGACAAGATCAATCTGGCCAGCCTGGGTAACCTGGTGCCGCATGTGCATTGGCATGTGATTCCGCGCTGGACGGACGACCCGAAGTTTCCCGATTCGATCTGGTCCGCCGCGCGGCGGGAAAACCCAGCTCGCGTGGCCCCCTTCGCCCTCGGCTCGGCGCTCGCCCTGCGCATCGCCGCCGCGCTATAGACTCGCCCAACCCACTCAATTTCCCGCTGCCATGTCCGCTCCCGACCTCACCGAACACACCCTGGAATCCAGCGACGAATATCGCGGCCGCTTGCTGCATGTAAAGAAGGACCGGGTGCGCCTGCCCAACGGCGGCGAATCCACGCGCGAATACATCGTCCACCCGGGCGCGGCGGTGATGATCCCGGTGTTCGACAACGGCGACATCCTACTGGAACGCCAGCATCGCTATCCGTTGCGCCGTGATTTCCTGGAACTGCCCGCCGGCAAGTTCGACCCTGGTGAAGCCGAACTGGCCTGCGCACAACGGGAACTGGAAGAAGAGACCGGCTACCTCGCCAGCGAGTGGCGGCAACTGCCCACCTTCTACCCGTGCATCGGCTACGCTGACGAACGCCTGGTCTACTTCGAGGCGCGCGGCCTCACCTACTCGGGTCACAACATGGACGAGGACGAGTTCCTGGAAATCCTCCGCGTGCCCTTCGCCGAAGCCATCGCCATGATCGGCGACGGCCGCATCAACGAGGCCAAGACGGTAATGGGCCTGCTCTGGTATGAGCGCTTCGGCCGCAGCGGCGGCTGAACCGACGCTTATTCGAACTCCATCGAGCGGAACACCCGTCCGGCGTTGAGCCGGGCCAGTTCGTCCGCCGTGTGCAGGTGCAGGTAAGCGGACTGGTCGACCTTGTAGGCCTCCTCCAGTGAGCCGCCCCGGGCGAGCACCTCGGCAACCTTCTCGCGTAGGTGCGCGAGGTAGCCCCGCGTCCACTGGCGCACCGTCGCCATGTCGGTGGGGCCGCCGTGGCCGGGGATGACGACCTCGGCGCCGAGGGCCTCGAACCGGTCCCAGATGCTGATCCAGCGGGCGGTATTGGTGTCCTCGAAAATAGGCGGCATGCGCACGTGAAAGGCGGTGTCGCCGGCGATCACCAGCTTCTGCTCGGGCAGCCAGACCATGGTGTCGCCGTGGTGGTGGGCATTGCCCAGGTGCAGCACTTCGATCTTCTTCCCGCCCATGGACAGGTCGAGTCTGTCGTCGTAAATGATGTCCGGCATCACGAACTCGGTGCGATAGGCCTTGTCGCGTTGGCGCGCGCGCATGCCGGCCAGGGCCTCGTACCCGAATTTCTCCATGTAGATGGCGGTATCCCGCTGCGCGACGATCCGGGCGCCCTGTTCCTTCCAATAATTGGAACCCAGCATGGCGTGGCCCTGGCCGTTTTCCAGGACCACATACTTCACCGGCTGGTCGGTGCGCTTCCGGATTTCGTCGTGCAGGCTTTGCGCCAGCAGGTAATTGTCGCCGGCGTTCACCACCACCACGCCGGCGTCGGTGACGATGAAGGAGAGGTTGTTGTTGTGGCCGGAGTTCTCGTAGGTGCCGGGGGCGGTGGCGCCGATGGCCGACCAGACGCCGGGCATCACTTCCCTGGGCAGGTCGTAGAGGAAGGAATTCGGCGCGGCGTCCGTCGGCACCACCGGCAGGCCGGCGCGGCGCCAGTTGAAGAAGCCGTCACGGTAATTCTTCACGTCGCGGTAGCCGAGCTTGATCAGCGTCTCGGCGGCCAGGGGGCTGCGCTGGCTGACGCCGCAATAGACCACGATGGGCGTGTTCTTGTCGGGCACCGCCGTCTCGATCTGGAATTCCAGCCAGCCGCGCAACAGATGGGCGAAGCGCGGCGCGTCGATGCGTCCGCCCAGATTCGCCAACTCCGGCGCGGTGCGCACGTCGATGACCACAGTTTCCGGCCGCGTCCGCAACTGCTCGGCCAGGCCCGCCGTATCGATCTGCGGCACCTGATTCATGACCCCATCCAGCAGGGCTTGCGCGGACTCTGACAGTTGCGGCGCTTCGGGAATGGGATGTTTCACGGCCGCCAGGTTCTGCGCCTGTGCAACCGTCAGACAAAGCAGACCAGCCAACAAGCCGCACAGCTTGAACACGGTATTCATCGGGAAGACCTCGGCGGTTTTTCAGGGAGGCCGAGGCTACGCCGCCCGAGGGCGGCGTGAAATGGTATTGGGTTACCAGATGCCCATGAACCCCAGCATGCCCTTGGCGGCTTCGCGCCCCTCATAGACGGCGGTAACCACCAGGTCGGAGCCGCGCACCATGTCGCCGCCGGCGAAGACCTTTGGGTTGGCGGTCTGGTAGGCGTGTTGCTGACCTTTGGCGACAACTCTGCCACCCTGATCGGTGCTGATGCCGAAATCGGCGAACCAGGGTTGCGGGTTGGGGCGAAAGCCGAAGGCGACCAGGACGCGGTCGCAGGGGACGATTTCCTCGGAGCCTGCCACCACCACCGGGGTGCGGCGGCCGCGGGCGTCGGGTTCGCCCAGTTCCGTGGTGACCAGCTTGATGCCTTCGACCTTGCCCTCCCCCACTACCGCGACCGGCTGCCGGTTCCACAGGAATTGCACGCCTTCTTCCTTGGCGTTGGCGACTTCGCGCTTGGAGCCGGGCATGTTGGCTTCATCGCGGCGATAGGCGCAGGTGACGCTGGCGGCGCCTTGGCGGATGGAAGTGCGGTTGCAGTCCATCGCGGTGTCGCCGCCGCCGAGCACCACGACACGCAAGCCCTTCATGTCGATGAATTCTTCCTGCGGCAGCTCCAGGCAGTTGTTGACGTTGGAGATCAGGAACGGCAGCGCGGCCATGACGCCGGGCAGGTCTTCGCCGGGAATGCCGGCCTGCATGTAGGTATAGGTGCCCATGCCCATGAACACTGCGTCATAGTCATTGAGCAGGTCGGCCATCTGGACATCCTTGCCGACTTCGGTGTTGAGGCGAAACTCGATGCCCATGCCTTCGAAGATGTCGCGGCGGCGGGTCATGACGCTCTTTTCCATCTTGAATTCGGGTATGCCGAAGGTGAGCAGGCCGCCGATTTCCGGATACTTGTCGAACACCACGGCCTGCACGCCATTGCGCGCCAGCACGTCGGCGCAGCCGAGGCCGGCGGGGCCGGCGCCGATGATGGCGACCTTCTTGCCGGTGGCGACCACCTTGGACATGTCCGGGCGCCAGCCTTGGGCGAAGGCGGTCTCGGAGATGTATTTCTCGATGCCGCCGATGGTCACGGCGCCGGCCGCGACCTGGTTCAGGGTGCAGGAACCTTCGCACAGGCGGTCCTGCGGGCAGACGCGGCCACACACTTCCGGCAGGGAGTTGGTCTGGTGCGACAGCTCGGCGGCCTCGAACAAGCGCCCTTCATCCACCAGCTTCAACCAGTTGGGGATGTAGTTGTGCACCGGGCACTTCCATTCGCAATAGGGGTTGCCACAGGCGAGGCAACGGCCGGCCTGTTCATGGGCTTGATCGACACCCATCGGGGCGTAGATTTCCTTGAACTCGACCTTGCGCACTTCAGCCGGGACTTTGTCGCCGTCGCGGCGGGCGATGTTCAGAAATTGGAATACGTCGGACATGGGGGTTCCTGATTAATGATCCAGGTGAGGCCAGTGGATGGGGTTGCGGCTCTCCAGCGCGGCCATCGCTTCTTCCCAGGGGATGGCGGTCTCCGGGTGCTCGCGGTGCTCGACAAGACGTCGCCGCAATTCCACTTTCAATTCTTCAGTGATGGGCTGGGCGGCCGCTTCCTGGGCGATGTCGTCCCAGACGTCTTCCACCAACTGGAGTTTCTCCGGATAGGAAAGTTTTTTGATCTGATCCAGCATGGCCGTATTCATATCAAGCTCCTCAAGCATGGTGGTGTTCGCCGTCATGAGAGGCATCGCGGCGCGAGCGCATGGCCAGCCACAGGGCGATCACCCCATAGACCAGCACCATGCCCATTCCTATGAACATCGCTTCAAGCATCGTCATTTCTCGTCCTCCATAGCCAACAACAGGTTGGCAATCAATTGACACACGATCCACCAGCCAAACGCGGCGACCAGCGCAACGGGCTGGTTGATTGAGTATCCGAGCACCCCAAGACCGATACCTCCGATTGTCGAAACTTTCTTCAACTCATCGGCGATGGATTTTCGCACTTCTCGGTTAAAGCGCAGTTTCATGGGCCGCAACTCAATCCTTCAACAAACTATCCAGCGTCAAAGCCTTCGGCTTCACCAGCCAGAAACGGTTCACCACATCGGCGAAGTGTTCCAGCATCCAGCGGGCGCGCTCGGAGCCGGTGTACTGCACGTGTTTTTCCAGCTTCTCGCGCAGGAAGGCGCGGTGTTCGCCGGTCTTCTCGTCGTTGATGCGGTTGATGTCGACCAGCTCATTGTTGTACTTATCGGCGAAGTTGCCATCCTCGTCGTAGACCAGGGCGAAGCCGCCAGTCATGCCGGCGCCGACGTTGAGGCCGGTGTTACCGAGCACGATGATGCAGCCGCCGGTCATGTATTCACAGCAGTGTTCACCGACGCCCTCCACCACCGCCAGCGCGCCGGAGTTGCGCACGCCGAAGCGCTCGCCGCCCAGGCCCGCCGCGTACAACTCGCCGCCGGTGGCACCGTACAGACAGGTGTTGCCGATGATGCTGGCCTCATGTGATGCGAACGCGGAGCCCTTGGGCGGGTAGACGATCAGGCGGCCACCGGACATGCCCTTGCCGACGTAGTCGTTGGCGTCGCCTTCGATCTCCATGGTCAGGCCATTGTGGTTCCAGACGCCGAAGCTCTGGCCAGCGGAGCCGTTCAGTTTGATGTGCAGGCAGTCGGCGGGCAGTCCCACTGCGCCATGCGCGCGGGCGATTTCACCGGAGAGGCGCGCGCCGATGGAACGGTTGACGTTGCGCACGGCGTATTCCAGACGTTGCGGAGTCTTGGCGAGGATGCCGGGGAGCGCGTCCTTGACCATCTGCTCGGCCAGCTCGCCCTTGTCGAAGGATGGGTTGGAGGCTTCGATACAGAAGCGCGGCTCGCTGTCGGCAATGCTGCCTTGCGACAGCAAAACGCCGAGTTTCAACTTGCTCTGCTTGTCCGATTCACCCGGCAGGAGTTCGAGAAAATCGGTGCGGCCGATCAGGTCTTCGAACTTGCTGATGCCCAGCGCGGCCATCCACTCGCGGGTCTCGCGGGCGACGAAAGTGAAGTAGTTGATGACCATCTCGGGCAGGCCGATGAAGAAGCCCTTGCGCAGGCGCGCGTCCTGGGTGGCGATGCCGGTGGCGCAGTTGTTCAGGTGGCAGATACGCAGGTATTTGCAGCCCAGCGAGATCATCGGCGCGGTACCAAAACCGAACGATTCGGCGCCGAGGATGGCGGCTTTCACCACGTCGAGGCCGGTCTTCAGGCCACCGTCGGTCTGCACTCGCACGCGGCCGCGCAGGCCGTTGGCGCGCAGCACTTGCTGCGCTTCGGTAAGACCCAGTTCCCAGGGGGTGCCGGCGTATTTCACGCTGGTCAGGGGCGAGGCGCCGGTGCCGCCGTCATAGCCGGAGATGGTGATGAGGTCGGCGTAGGCCTTGGCGACGCCGGCGGCGATGGTACCGACACCGGGTTCCGCCACCAATTTCACCGACACCAGCGCCGTTGGGTTGACCTGTTTCAGGTCATAGATGAGCTGCGCCAGATCCTCGATGGAATAGATATCGTGGTGCGGCGGCGGCGAGATCAGGGTGACGCCGGGCTTGGTGCAGCGCAGCTTGGCGATATGCGGCTCGACCTTCTTGCCGGGCAACTGGCCACCCTCGCCAGGCTTGGCGCCCTGGGCAACCTTGATCTGCAACACCTCGGCGTTGACCAGATAGTGCGCGGTGACGCCGAACCGGCCCGATGCCACCTGCTTGATCTTGGACATCTTGATGGTGCCGTAGCGGGCCGGGTCTTCGCCGCCCTCACCGGAGTTGGAACGGCCGCCGATGGTGTTCATGCCTTCCGCCAGCGCTTCGTGTGCCTCGGGCGAGAGGGCGCCCAGCGACATGCCGGCGGAATCGAAGCGCTTGAGGATGGCTTCGATCGGCTCCACCGTGTCGACGGAAATCGGCGATTCGGCGAGCTTCAGCTTCATCAGGTCGCGCAACATGGCCACCGGGCGATTGTTCACACTGGCCGCATAAATCTTGTAGGCGTCATAGGAGCCGGTCTGCACCGCTGTTTGCAGTTCCTGCACCACGTCCGGGTTGTAGGCGTGGTATTCCTCGCCATGCATGAACTTGAGCAGGCCGCCGGCGGGGATCGGGCGCAACGGGTTGAAGGCGGCGCGGTTGAGCCGTTTCTGATCCGCCTCGAAGTCGGAGAAGCTGGCGCCGGAGACGCGCGAGACCGTGCCTTTCAGGCACATCTCGACGACATCCTCGTGCATGCCCACCACTTCGAACAACTGCGCGCCGCGATAGCTGGCGATGGCGGAAATGCCCATCTTCGACATGACCTTGAGCAGGCCCTTGTCGCTGCCCTTGCGGTAATTCATCAGCGCTTTTTCAGCGGGCAGCTTGATCTCGCCGCTGCGCACCATCTGCAGGATGGACTGGTAGGCGAGGTAGGGATACACGGCGGTGGCGCCGAAGCCGATCAAGGAAGCGATCTGGTGCGGGTCGCGCGCGGCGCCGGTCTTCACCACGATGTTGGCGTCGCAACGCAGGCCGGCGGCGATCAGGGCGTGGTGCACGGCACCGGTGGCGAACAGGGCGGGAATGGTCAGTGTCGACGGCGAGAGGGTGCGATCCGACAGCACCACGATCACCGTACCCGCCTTCACCGCCGCCACCGCGTCGGCGGAAAGCTTTTCCAGCGCGGCCTTGAGGTCGCTCACGGTCGGGTCGTATTGCAGGTAGAAATGTTCCGTCGCGTAGGCCGGGTCCTGGCTGGTGGTGACCGCCTTGTAGGTGTCGTTGGACAGCACCGGCGAATTCAACTCCATGCGCGCGGCATGTTGCGGGGTTTCCTCGAACAGATTCAGTTCCCGCCCCAGCACCGTGTGCAGGGACATGACGATGGCTTCGCGGATCGGGTCGATCGGCGGGTTGGTCACCTGGGCGAACTGCTGGCGCAGGTAGTCGAAGGGCGAACGCGCTTTCTGCGAGAGCACCGCCATCGGGGTGTCGTCACCCATCGAGCCGACCGCTTCCTGGCCGTCCTCGGCCAGCACGCGCAACACCTGATCCAGTTCCTCGGAGCTGACGTTGAACAGCTTCTGATGGGTCGCGACGCTGGCGGCGTCCATCGCTGGGTAATCGCTGTCCTGCTCCAGGCCGAATTCGATCCGCTGGCCGTTGTTTTTCAGCCATTCCCGGTAGGGATGGGCGGATTTGAGCTGGGCGTCGATATCTTCCGGCAGCAGGAATTTGCCGGTCTCCAGGTCGGCGGCGACGATCTGGCCGGGGCGCACACGGCCCTTGGCGACGATGTTGTCGGGGCCGCCGTAATCCCACACGCCCACTTCCGAGGCGATGGTGACGTAACGATCCTTGGTGATGACGTAACGCGCCGGACGCAGACCGTTGCGGTCGAGCATGCAGACGCCGTAGCGGCCGTCGGTCATGACGATGCCGGCGGGGCCATCCCACGGCTCCATATGCATGGAGTTGTATTCGTAGAAGGCGCGCAGATCCGGGTCCATGTTGGTGACGTTCTGCCAGGCCGGCGGCACCATCATGCGCATCGAGCGGAACAAGCCGGCGCCGCCCATGACCAGGCCTTCGAGCATGTTGTCGAAGCTCATCGAGTCGGAGCCCTTGACCCCCACCATCGGCCGCACGTCGTCCATGTTGGGGATCAGCGGGCTCTGGAATTTCTGTTCGCGCGCCCGCGACCAGTTGCGGTTGCCCTGCACGGTGTTGATCTCGCCGTTGTGGGCAAGATAGCGGAATGGCTGCGCCAAGCGCCATTCCGGCCAGGTGTTGGTGGAGAAGCGCTGGTGGAATACGGCCAGCGCGGAGGCGAAACGCTCGTCGTTGAGGTCGGGATAGAACACCGGCAGATACTCCGGCATCACCAGGCCCTTGTAGGAAATCACCCGGCCGGACAGGGTCGGCATGTAGAAAGTGCTGTCGCTGTCGGCAACCGCTTTCTCCACCTTGCGCCGGGCGATGTACAGCTTGCGCTCGAAGATGTCGGCGTCGATCGAGTCCGGGCAGTTCACGAACAGTTGTTCGATCACCGGCAGGCTCTTCAGGGCGAACTGACCCAGCGCGGCATTGTCGGTCGGCACCTTGCGGAAGCCGGCCGGCTCCAGGCCTTCGCCCTTGAGCTCGCTGATCAACAGATCGCGCGCGCGCTGCGCCTTGGCCACATCCTGATTCAGGAAGGTGAGGCCGGCGGCGTAGCGGGCATTCAAGGTAAAGCCGCTCTCCGCCGCCACCGCGCGCAGAAAACCGTCCGGCTTCTTGAACAGCAGACCGCAACCGTCGCCCGACTTGCCATCGGCCGCCACCGCGCCGCGGTGGGTCATGCACGCCAGCGAGGAAATCGCGGTGGCCACCAGCTTGTGGGTCGCCTGGTCATCCAGTTGCGCGATCAATCCGAAACCGCAGCTATCCTGCTCGAAATCCGGGCTGTAGAGCGTGCCGCCAAGGCTACTTTGTCGATCATCCATTATCGTCGGGCCGATCAAGTGGTCCGCGCGGGACGCGCGAACGCAGGGTAAAAAAGGGCGGAAATTCTAGCTTGAACAAGGACTTCCCGCCAGACGGGGGATTTTCGGCCATGGCGAACCGCGATTGCCGCGTGGCGGAGTGGTTTGGCGGCGGCGACCGGCCCGGTTTTCAGGCACGAAAACTCGACATGCCTGTATCAGTCGCCCCGTCCCATGAAACCCCATGTAGCGCAGGCTTCCAGCCTGCGTCACGGCAACGGGCAGGCTGGAAGCCTGCGCTACAAAAGGCCAGCCGCAAGGTTTTTCCCACAGCCTGTTTCACAGCAAACCGTGAATCAGGGCTGAGTTCGATGACTCCAATGCCATCTAATGGCCCGTCTCGCGGACGCTGTTTACGCCGACATGCGAGGTTCCCCTCTTTCCCAAAGCGGGAATGGATTCCTATTTTCTGCCAGGCCTTGGCGCTGACCGTCTTGCTTGGCCGAGGAGCGGGCGACCGTGCTACCCCTTGGCCCGTCGCTTTCCCCCGTCATAAGCCTGCGCATACCCCGCCAGCCCCATCAATCCCCGCACCAGCCCGTAGGCCAGCCAGGAGGCGAAGCGCAGGGTCCACGGGATCTCGCGCCAGGCCTGGCGGTGGATGCGGTGGGCGCCACGGTCGCGGGCGTGGAGGATGCGTTCGCGCAAGGTTTGCGCGAATTCCGGGTCGTGTGTCGCCAGGTTGGCTTCGCGCGCCAGCAGCAGGCTGAACGGGTCGATGTTGCTGGAACCCAGGGTGGCCCAGTGCCCGTCCACCACGGCGACTTTGGCGTGCAGTTCGCTGGCGTGGTACTCGTAGACCTCCATGCCGTTTTCCAGGAAGAAACGATATAACGCGCGGCTGGCGGCTTGGTAGAGACGATGGTCAGTGTGCCCTTGCATCACCAGCATGATACGCACGCCGCGCCGGGTAGCTTCCAACAATGCCTGGCGGAAGCGGCGGCCGGGCAGAAAATAAGCGTTGGCGATGAGAATTTCTTCACGCGCATGGCCGATGGCCTTGAGATAGGCGCGTTCGATGGAGTGGCGCCGATGCAGGGTGTCGCGCGTCAGAAATTCCGCTCGTTGCTCGCCGACGACACGCTTGTCGGGCTTGATCCAGGTGTCCTCGCCGCGCTGCAGGCCCATGCGGCTCCACTCCACCAGTTTCCAGAGGCGCCGGGCGGCGGCGTGGATATCGGCCACCAGCGGGCCGCTCACAGCGACGGCGAAATCCTCGCGCGGCGCTGCCAGATTGCGGCCATCCTGATCGTTGACGACATTGATGCCGCCGACGAAGCCGATGCGCGCGTCCACCACCGCCAGTTTGCGGTGCATGCGGCGCAGGCGATGCCGACGCAGGCGCATGAAACCGCGCTCCGGTCGATAGAACAGGAGTTCCACGCCGGCGCCGCGCAGCTCCGCGACCAGTTCACCGGACAAATCGCGCGAGCCGAAGCCATCCAGCAACACCCGTGTAACCACGCCGCGCCGCGCCGCACGCATGAGGGAGGCACCCACCTCCTGGCCGGTGGCATCGGCCGTGTAGATGTAACTTTCCAGGTGGATTTCATGGCGCGCCGCGTCCATTGCGGCGATCAGGGCGGGAAAATACTGGGCGCCGTTTTCCAGCAGGGTCAGCCGGTTGCCCGGACGGATCATGCCGACGCCAGTGGCCTGAGTTGCGCGGTCAGTGCCGCGTGGTCGGAAAGGCGGCGCCAGTGTGACCCGTGCAGTACGTTGGCGGTTTCGACGCTGAAACCGCGCACATAGATGCGATCCAACGAGAGCATGGGCAGGGCGGCGGGAAAGCTGCGGGCGGGTTGCCCGTGGGCGAGGTCGAACACTTCGCGCAGCCCCAGCACCTGGCCCAGGTAGCCACAGCTACGACGACGCCAGTCGTTGAAGTCGCCGGCGATGATCAGTGGGGCCGCATCCGGCACCACGGCGCGGATGCGCTCGGCCAGTTGCTGCACCTGTTTTTTGCGGCCGGCTTCGTTCAGGGCCAGGTGCAGGCAGATGGCGTGCAGCGGCTCGTGGAGGCCGGGCACATCGAGTTCGCAGTGCAGCATGCCGCGGGTTTCGAATACATGCGCGGAGATGTCGATGTTTTCCGACTTGATGACCGGGTAGCGCGAGAGGATGGCGTTGCCGTGGTGGCCGTGCTCGTACACCGCGTTCCGGCCATAGGCCATACCCTGCCAGTTGCCGTTGGAAAGAAACTCGTGCTGCGGCCCGGCCGGCCAGTTGCCGTGGCGCCCGGCGCGATGCGCGTGCAAGCCCTGCACTTCCTGGAGAAACACGATGTCGGCATTGATGCCGTGCAGGCGTTCACGTACATCGTGCAGCACTACACGACGGTTGAAGAAGGACATCCCCTTGTGGATGTTGTAGGAGGCGATGCTGAGGCTGGGCATGCGACTTGCGGTCAGTGGCCGGCATCCTTTTCTTTGTCTGGCGCGGGGGCGTCGTTCTCTTCGGCATCCGCCTTCTTGCGCTTCTTCTTCGGCGCTGGTGCGGGTGGTTTGAGTGCTTCCGGCAGGATGGTGGGTTCGACAGCCTCGATATTATTCTTGGCCATGTACTCTGTCATTTCCTTCCAGCCGGCGTAGATCGCCGGTATGGAGGCTTCGGGATTGAGCTGGTAGCAATCTTCCAGGCCGCGTCCGGCATGCCGGCAGGCGCCGCCGATGGCCTTGCCCTCGGCTTCCACGCGGGCAGGGTCATGGATGCCGGCGCGTTCCTTCAGCTGGTCACACCCGGTCAGGAGCAGCAGAACAGCCAATAACAGGGTTCGCATGAGAGATCCCTCAGCGTGAGCGCCGCTCGGACTCGTTGCCGACGGCTTCAAAACGGGCACGCACTTCGCTTTCGATGAAATATTCGGAAACCAGGGGAGGCAGCGGGGTCAGGGGCAACACATGAGCACGGTAATGCAGCGTCACCGGCGAACGCTCGCCGATGATGCGCCATTCCCCGGACATGCTCGCGACCTTGCCCGAGATGGCGCGGAAACGCAGCGTGTAGGACGGCACCTCCTCCATCGCCAGCACCACGCGATCGGGCATGATGAAGGCGAACAGGCCGGCATCGGCGATCTGCTCGACCCGCTTGGGCGTGCCGGGCGCGGAAATCACACGGCTGGACACCATGTCGGGGATGAAGGCGGCGAGGCGGTTGTAATCGGTGATGGTGTTCCACACAGTGGCGGCATCGGCGTACACCACCTGGCTGGCGTCCACCCGCACCCCGGTCAGGCCGGTGTCGACCTTGACGCGTGCTTGTCCGGCTTGTGCTGCGTTAGCAAGCACGCAAAGGGCAAACAGCCCGGTCAGCCGGCGCAATCCAACAGAAATTACGTGCATAGTCACTTGGCTTTTCGCCGTTCCATTTGGTTATCCATGCGTTTGTCCATCTCACGCCCGAACACGTCCACCCAGGTCCGCACCTGCTGCTCGGCGATACTCGGTGCCAGCGGTGGTGGGAACGGGGTTTTCATCATATCCATGTTCATCCGATAGACCAGCCGCAAGGGCTGTTTTTTTTCCGCGCGTTCCATGCGCCATTCGCCGCGCACTTCCTTGAATGGACCGCTCAGGAACAGGATGCTCAGGCCTTCGTCGGGAAATTCCTCGATGCGTATGGTGCCCTCGTAGAGCAGCTTGAGCATCCCGGTCACCACCTCACCGCTTTGCGCGACGATTTTCACCCGGCCTTGAGTTTCCAGTACGCGATTTGCGCGGATGCCGGGCACGAACTCGGGAAAATACTCGTAGTCGGTCAGCACCGACCAGGCGATTTCCCGCGTGGCGCGGGTTTCCAGCCACCCCTCAACACTCAACTGGTTGCCCCTCTGGATCACCGTGAGCGGCGTATCGGTAGCGGCACTGGCTGATGCTTGAGGTACGAGCAGGGAGAAAAGGAGGGCAAAATAGCGCAACGGCTTCATGCCGCAAGTATATCCACGCAAGGGAGTTGTTCGTGCTGGCAATCCTGCGATCCCATCGTCTTGCCGATTTCGTGCTCGGCGCCGTGCTCCTGCTGGGGGCATGGGCCTATTACGCCATGCCGCGCGCGCAATATCCGGAGGTCAATCTCAACTGGATGGCGGTGGCGGTGATCTGGCCGGGCGCGGCGGCGCAGGATGTGGAACGGGAAATCACCCTACCGCTGGAAGCCGCCGCGCGCCGGGTGGCGGATGTGCGTCTGGTGACGGCCACCTCGCGCGACAACGTGGCGACCCTGCTGGTGCGTTTCACCGATATTCCCCACGGCCGCTTCGAGCGGCGTCTCGCCGCGCTCGAGCGCGAAATCCGTCAGGCCGCCGCCGGCTTCCCGCGCGAGGCGCGACCGCCGCAGATACTGGAACTCACCTCTTCCAACTTCTTTCCCACCGCCATGGTGGCGGTGAGTGGCGCGGTCGGTGATGGCAGCGTGTGCCGCCTGGCCGAGGTTGCGCGCGACGAACTGGAGCGTCTGCCCGGCGTCGCCCGCGTCTGGGCCTATGGCCTGCGCGAGCGCGAACTGGCGGTCAACTTCGATCCGGACGCCTTGCGCCAGCACCAGGTTTCCCCGGAAAACCTGGCCCACGCAGTGGCCGACCAGGCGCACACCTACCCGGCCGGCATGGCCGACATTTCCGGGCGGCGCTACGCCATTCGCGTCGAAGGGCTGTCGGCCAATCCCGATTTCCTGGCTGAACTTCCCATCATCAACGCCGCCGGCAAATCGGTGCCACTGGCCGAGCTGGCCAAGGTGCACCAGGGCGTCGGCGCGGCGCGCGAACTGGTGCGTCTGGATGGAAAACCCGCCGTGCTGCTCTCCGTGATCAAGGCGGAGAACGTCAACACCCTGGACCTGACCCGCGCCGTGCGCGGACTGGTGACGTACAAGAACCAGGCATTCGGCGCGCCCGTGTACACGTTGCTGGACGACCAGAGCGACACCACCCGCGAAGCCATCGGTGTGATGGAAGCCAACGCCCTGTTCGGCCTTGCCGTGGTGCTGGCCGTCACCTGGTTCTTCCTCGGTGGACGCCTGGCTTTGCTCACCAGCCTTGGGGTGCCGTTCGCCCTGGCCGGCATGTTTCTGGCGTTGCACCTGCTCGGGCAGACCCTCAACGTCTCGGTGTTGCTGGGGGTAGCCATCGTTCTCGGCATTCCCCTGGATGACGCCGTAGTGGTGGCCGACGCCATCCGCCTGCGCCTGGCCGCCGGGATAAGCCGCCTCGAAGCGGTGGCCGGCGCGCTCAAGGAAGTCGCGCGGCCGGTCACCGCTTCGGTGTTCGCCACCTGCCTGGCGTTCGCCCCCCTGTTGCTGCTGCCCGGCCTGCTCGGGCGCTTCATGTTCGTCACCCCGCTCACCGTCATCGTCACCCTGGGCATGAGCCTGATCGCCTCGCTCTGGTTACTGCCGCGCCATGTCGTGGCCTGGGGTGGCACGGTACGGCACGACGCCACGGGCAGCAAAGTCTGTTGCTGGCGCGAACGTCTGGCCGGACGCCTGCGCCATTTCTATGGCCGCGCGCTGGCCGCCGCCTTCCGCCAACCGCTGCCCTTTTTCGCCCTGTTCGGCGCGGTGTTCCTGGTGGCCGGCCTGAGCATCGGCCTGGAATGGGTGAAGCCACGCTGGTTCGCCTCCGACCCGCTGCGGGTATTCAACCTCAACCTGCAAATGCCGCCGGCCACCGGCATGGCAGCCACCCTGCAAGCCACCCGCGCCCTGGAGCAGGCCGCGCGTGGCGTGGCGCGGCCGGGCGAAATGAAGGCCTCGCTGGCGATGGCCGGGCTGCAGTTCACGCCCAGCGAAATGGTGCTGGGCGAGCATCTCGGCCAGGTCACCCTGAGCCTGGCGCCGGAATCAGCCGGTGCCCGTCCTGTCGCCGAGTTCGTCGCCGCGCTGCGTCCTCTGCTCAAGGCGCCGGGCGCGGAAAACATTTCGGTGCAGGTGCTTTCCGCCGACCTGCCCATGCTCTCCAGCCTCACCCTGCGCCTGTCCGGCGCGCCTCTGGCCGAGTTGGGCAGCGCCGCTCAGGACCTGGAGCGTGAACTGGCGAAAACGCCGGGCTTCACCGATGTGCGCAACGACGCCAGCTTCAGCCAGCCGCGCATCGTTCTCAAAGTGGACGCGGCCGCCGCCGCTCGCGCCGGGCTCGACCCATTCAAGCTCGCCGCCCTGATCCGCCTGCACTTCGAAGGCGTGCCGGTGGGCAAGGTGATGGAAGGTGAGGAAACCCTCAACGTGGTGGTGCGCGGCCAGCCCCTGGACGAAGCCGGGGTGCGCCGCCTTCTTTCCGAACCCTGGCGCCTGCCGGACGGTCGCGCGATCAACCCCGGCGAGCTGTTCGGCATGCAATTCGAAAGCACGCCGGGTGAACTCAGAAGGGTGAACGGCAAACGCACCGTCAGCCTTCACGCCAGCTTCGACCAGGATCGCGTCACCGCCAGCCAGGCGGTTTCTTCAGTCGATGCCGTCTGGGCGAAGCTGCTGGCCAAGCATCCCGGCGTCAGCCTCGCCCAGGGCGGCGAAATGGAGGATGTGAAAGCCAGCCTGAACGACCTGCTGCTCTATCTGCTGCTCGGCTTCATCCTGATGTACGCCTGGCTGGCCGGGCAATTCGGCCGCCTCGCCCTGCCCCTGGTGATACTCGCCACCGCGCCGATGGCCTGGGCCGGCGTCGCCATCGGCCTGCTGGTGAGCGGGCAGTCGATCACGCTCTACACCCTCTACGGTTGCGTGGCGCTGTCCGGCGTCGCCGTGAATGCCTCCATTGTTCTGGTATCCGCCGGAGAAGACCGCCTGGCCCTGGGCATGAACCCGCTCGCCGCCGCCTTCCACGCCGCCCGCCGCCGCCTGGTGCCGATCATCATCACCACCCTCACCGTCATCGGCGGCCTGATTTCGCTGGCCTTCGGCTGGGGCGGCGACTCGCTGCTCTGGGGCCCGCTCGCCGCCGCCATCGTCTGGGGCCTCGCCGTCGCCACGCCGCTCACCCTGTTCGTCACCCCGCTGCTGCACGCCGGGCTGATGCGCAGGCGGCTACGGAGCGAAGCGGGATAACGCCCCATGGGTGAGGCGCGTGATTACCCCTGGGAGGGGCGGGGCGCCTGTTGGATGGCCGAAACCATTAATTAGCATTCTCTAATCTTCTTATATTCGATACACTGCGCGCTTACACGGCCCTGGGTCGGGTGGGCGCGGAAGGGCGCCTCAAAGCGGGCGCGGGTATCCATCGAGGAGACTTAGAAATGCAAATGACGTGGCAGTTTTCACGTGCCACGCTATCGGCCACGCCGGGGCCGTTCAGCGGACATTCCGGATCACCCGCGTGCCGGAAGCAAACCCATGAATAGCCTCCCCCTCGCCCCCGCGCGGATTCAGGACACCTTGCGCCGCATCGCCTACTTCCAGGGCTGGTCGGACACGAGCCTGGAAGGACTGGCGGCGGGCGCCAAGATCATCCCGTTCCCCAAGCATGGCGAGGTGGCGCGCAAAAACGAGCGCCTGGAGTCACTCTATGTGGTGGTGAGTGGCCTGGTCCGCCTCTATATCCCGCTCCCGAACAACATGGAGCGGGTGCTTTCCCTGGTGGGGCCGGGCGAAAGCCTGCCTGATTCTCGACGAGGCCTGCCCCTTCCATGCCGTCGCCGGCAAGGACAGCCACCTCCTGGCCATCGACTCGCGGGTGTTCCGGCGCGAGTTGAGCGGGGATGTCGCGCTGACTCGGCAGACCCTGGAAAGGGTGTCGCGGCACTTGCTGGACACCCTGCGCGACACCGAAATCTGCGCCCAGCGCTCAAGTGTGCTGCGGGTCGCCAGTTATCTGTTGTTGCACCGGCCGACGCCGGATGACATCCATTTCACTTTTCGCCTGCCCGCCCGCAAGCAGGATGTCGCGGCGAAGCTGGGCCTGACTCAAGAGACCTTGTCACGGGTGCTGAGCTTTCTCGACAAGCAGGGTTTGATCCAGGTAAACGCGGGAGAGATCCGGGTCTAAGACGCGCTCAAGCTGGCGCGGATCACCACCATGAAAGCGTGCAAGGACCCCGGCCAGGAGGGGCCGAATTTGAGTTGAATCAACAAAATCACCCTGCGATACCTGCAAATCGGCGCGACCCCTTACCCTGCGCGCCGCTTGTGGATAAGTGGAGAAAACAGCCACGCCACGGCGCCCTGATATGCGGGGCACGAGTAGCGAATTCGGTTCGTTCCACAATGTATCGGCATGGAGAAGACTATGAATATGAAACGGCGCGAGGCTGTGGTCGCGGCCATTCTGTGGCTGGCGACAGGCGTGGCCGGGGCGGCTGGACCCGCCCCGACTTGTCTGATATCGGGTAAGGAAAAGCCGGCGAGCGTGTGTGCGGCGCACACAAAAACCATCAGTGCAACCTGTTTCATCTGCCACGGCCCCAACGGCAAGAGCGTGGCCGCCATTCCCGGTCTGGCCGGGCAGGACAAGGATTATCTGGTCACCGCGATGCGGGAATTCCGTGATGGCAAGCGGGAATCCACGGTGATGCAGAAATACGCCCTCGGCTACACGGATAGCGAATACGAGGCAATCGCCGCGTTTTTCGCCGCCATCAAATAACCGGAGGAAACGACAAATGACACTGCATCGACGTGATTTTCTGAAAATCGCCGGCGCCGGCCTCGCCGCCTCGCTGCTCGCCAAGCCCGCATTCTCCGCGACCAGGAGCAAGCCCCATGTGGTGGTGGTCGGCGCCGGTTTCGGTGGCGCCACCTGCGCCAAATACCTGCGCCTGTGGGACCCCAATATCCAGGTAACCCTGATCGAGCCGAACGACAAGTTCTATTCCTGCCCGATGTCGAACTGGGTCATCGGCGGCCTGCGCAACATGGATGACCTCACCAAAAGCTACGAGCACCTGCCCGGTTACGGCATCAAGATGGTGAAGGACACGGCCATCGGCGTCGACGCCGACTGGCGCGTGGTCACCACTCGGAGGGGCAAAAAGATTGCATACGACCGCCTGGTCCTGGCGCCCGGCATCGAATTCATGACCGATCTGGTCGAGGGCTACGCGGAAGGCGAAGCCGCCGGCAAAGTGCTGCACGCCTGGAAGGCCGGCCCGCAGACGCTCGCCTTGCGCAAACAACTGGAGGCGATGCCCGATGGCGGCGTGTTCGTCATCGCCAGCCCGCCGCCGCCGGGGCGCTGCGTATCCGGCCCCTACGAACGCGCCAGCCTGGTCGCCCATTACTTCAAGCAACACAAGCCCAGGTCCAAGATCATCATGCTCGACGGACACATCGACGTGGTTTCCAAAGGCCCGATGTTCAAGGCCGCCTGGAAGCAGTTCTACCCCGGCATGATCGAGCACCGACCGAACAACCAGGTGGTCAAGGTCGACCACAAGACCATGGTGGTCACCAGCGAGTTCGAGGACGTCAAGGCCGATGTCATCAACATCGTGCCCAAGCAGCGCGCGGGCGACATTTGTGCCCAGGCTGGTGTGCGCGCCGATTCCGCCGGCGTCTGGTGCCCGGTGAACGGGGCCACCTTTGAATCGCCCACGGTGCCGTTCGTGCATGTGCTGGGCGACTCGGTGGCCACCAACATGCCCAAGTCGGCGCATGTCTCCAACAACCAGGCCAAAATCTGCGCCGCCGCGCTGGTTGAACTCTTCAACGGCCGCGAGCCGGACCCCTACCCGGTGATCGGCAGCACCAGCTATTCCGCCACGTCCGACCACACAGCGGGCCCGATCGCGGTGGTGATGCGCCACGACCCGGAAAAGGGCACCTATGTTCGGCAACCCGGCGGCGGCGCCTCCCCGGAAGGTGACGAAATCAACTTCGAGTACAACAAGGCCTGGTTCGAGCACATCTGGGCCGACACCCTGGGCTGATCTGGCCAGGACACTGACGGCGAAGCATCACCACGCCCGAAGCAGCCGCCTCCGTCGCATTTGGAGGCGGCTTTTTAACGCCCGTTCGTGGGACGCCAGGATGTCGTTTTCGGCACAGTCGCGTGCGACGATGAGGCTGGAATCCAGCGGCCGATTCTGAGCATCGTCGGGCAGGGTTACAATCGCCGCTCAACCCGGACCCCCCCATGGACAACGCCAACTTCACCGACCATTTCCTCATTGCAATGCCCAAGATGACGGACCCCAATTTCACCGGCACGCTGACCTATATCTGCGATCACGGTGAACAGGGCGCGCTTGGCGTGGTGGTGAATCGCCCCATCGAGCTCAACCTGGAAAGCCTGTTCAGCCAGATCGGCCTCGACCTGATCAACGAGCACCTGCGCCAGGAGCCGGTTTATTACGGTGGCCCGGTCCAGGTGGAACGCGGCTTTGTCCTGCATCGACCGGTGGGCGCCTGGGGTTCCACCCTGTCGGTGAATGACCGCGTTGGCCTGACCACCTCCAAGGACATTCTGGAGGCTACCGCCCGCAACGAAGGCCCGACGGAAATCCTGGTGACGCTGGGTTATGCCGGCTGGGGGCCAGGGCAACTGGAGGACGAGATCAAGCAGAACGCCTGGCTGTCCGTGCCCGCCGATCCGCAAGTAATCTTCGGCTACCCCGCCGCCGCGCGCCTGAACGCGGCCATGCAGTTGCTGGGCATCGACCTGTCCATGCTTTCGGACGAAGCCGGGCACGCATGAACCATTTCCTCCGTCATTCCCGCGCATACGGGAATCCAGCCGCGCGGTCCGACTGTGGTTTGGCGAATGAACTGGATTCCCGCATGCGCAGGAATGACGACAAGTGATTACGGATCGACACGGCACCGTGCTGGCCTTCGATTTCGGCACCACCAAGATCGGTGTCGCCGTGGGCGATTGGGAGACCCGGATGGCGCATCCGCTGGAAGTCATTCGCGGCGAGGCCAACGACCCGCGTTTCGCACGCATCGCCGCGATCATCGAGGAGTGGCGCCCGAGCCAGCTGGTGGCCGGCCTGCCGTTGTCGCTTGACGGCGAGGAGCACGATCTGACCCGGCGCGCGCGCCGCTTCGCCCATCAACTCAATGGCCGCTTCAGGCTGCCCGTCACCCTGGTCGATGAACGCCTCACCTCGGTGGAAGCCGATGCCCGTTTGCGCGAGGCCGGCGTCAAGGCCGCCTCGCGCAAACGGGTGGAAGACAGCGTCGCGGCCCAACAAATTTTGCAGGACCATTTCGACCATGCATCAACTGCCCTCTCCTGAACAACTCATCGCCCGCCTGGCGGATCAGATCGCGCCGACGTTGGGACCCGATCTGGCGCTGGTGGGCATCCACACCGGCGGCGTCTGGGTGATGGACGCCCTGGCGGAGCGCCTCGGGCGCGAGATTGGAAAAAACCTGCCGCGCGGCGTGCTCGACATCTCCTTCTACCGTGACGACTTCTCCCGCATCGGCCTGCACCCGCAGGTGAAGCCCTCGGACATTCCGTTCGACATGGAAGACCGCCGCATCCTGCTCATCGACGATGTATTGCATACCGGCCGCACCATCCGCGCGGCCATGAATATCCTGTTCGATTACGGCCGGCCGGCGTCGATCCGACTGGCGGTGCTGCTGGACCGGGGTGGCCGGGAAATGCCGATTTGCGCGGATTTTGTCGGCGCCAATCTGGAACTGGCGGAACACGAGAATATCGCCCTTACCCGCGCCGACGATGGCGCGCTGGGCTTCAAGGTCAACGATCGCGCATGAAAAACAATCCACAACTGACCGAGGACGGTCACCTCAAGCACCTGTTGAGCCTGGATGGCTTGCCCGCGCGCATCCTCACGCAAATTCTCGACACCGCGGAATCTTTCGTCGCGGTGGGCGAGCGCGAGGTGAAGTCGGTGCCGCTGCTGCGCGGCAAGGCGGTGTTCAACATCTTCTTCGAGAACTCCACGCGCACCCGCACCACCTTCGAGATCGCCGCCAAGCGGCTATCGGCGGACGTGGTCAACCTCAACATCAACGCCTCCTCGCAGAGCAAGGGCGAGACCCTGCTCGATACCGTGGCCAACCTCTCGGCCATGCACGCCGACATGTTCGTGGTGCGCCACGCCGCCGCCGGCGCCGCCCACCTGATCGCCCGCCATGTGGCGCCGCATATCAGCGTCGTGAATGCCGGCGACGGCCGCTGTGCCCATCCCACCCAGGGCCTGCTCGACATGTTCACCATCCGCCACTTCAAGGGCGACTTCCACAACCTGCGCGTGGCCATCGTCGGCGACGTGCTGCATTCGCGGGTGGCGCGCTCGCAGATCCATGGCCTCACCACCCTGGGCTGCCCGGAAGTGCGCGTGATCGCACCGAAAACCCTGCTGCCGCGCGACGTCAGCAACCTCGGCGTGCATGTCCATCACAACATGGAACAGGGCCTGAAAGATGTCGACGTGGTGATGATGCTGCGCCTGCAGAACGAACGCATGCAGGGCGCCCGCCTGCCCTCCGCCGGCGAGTTCTACAAACATTGGGGCCTCACCACCGAGAAACTGCGCCACGCCAAGCCCGACGCCATCGTCATGCACCCCGGCCCGATGAATCGCGGCGTGGAAATCGACTCCGAAGTCGCCGACGGCCCGCAGTCGGTCATCCTCGCGCAAGTCACCTTCGGCATCGCCGTGCGCATGGCGGTCATGAGCATATTGGCGGGGAATTGAACATCATGGATATGACACAGCCCGATAGCCTGTTTTCGGACAGAACGGCTCCATTGATCTCGGATCATTTCGCGAGGGATGCCGAGGCTGTAGTGTTCACCGGCAGTTGCCTGCAATTGCTGGGGGAGATACCCGACAAGAGCATGCAACTCGTTGTGACATCCCCCCCCTATAACATCGGCAAGGAATATGAACGACGGCTGAATCTGGATGCCTATCTGGCGCAGCAAGCCGAAGTGATACGTGAATGCGCGAGAGTCCTCTCGGAACGGGGCAGCATTTGCTGGCAGGTGGGGAATTATGTCCATGACGGCGCCATCGTGCCGCTGGACGCAGTGCTTTATCCAATATTCCGTGAAAGCGGATTGGTCATGCGCAACCGCATCGTCTGGCATTTCGAGCATGGGCTACATTGTTCGAAACGCTTTTCCGGGAGATATGAAACCATTATGTGGCTCACCCGCCCGGGAAAGGACTATGTTTTTAATCTGGACCCAGTGCGCGTCCCACAAAAATATCCTGGAAAAAAACATTTCAAGGGACCCAAAGCAGGCGAATACTCCTGCAATCCACTAGGAAAGAACCCAGGCGACGTTTGGGACATTCCGAATGTCAAAAGCAATCACGTTGAAAAAACGGAACATCCCTGCCAATTTCCAACAGAGTTGACTGACCGATTGGTGCTATCAATGACCAATCCGGGAGATTGGGTATTTGATCCTTTCCTTGGAACGGGAACCACAATCGCCTCGGCTGTACGCCACGGACGACGAGGTGCTGGAGCAGAAATCGTCGGTCGCTATATCACTATTGCGCGAGAGCGTGTTGCCTCCGCCATGGAAGGGACACTGCGCGTCCGTCCAATGGGGCGTCCCAAATACGACCCGCTGGCCGCTGGTAACAGCCTGACCCAATCCCCTTGGGCAGATCATGAAAGCGCGGAGGAAAAGCAGCTTCGTTTAATGCAAAACAGGGCACGCTACAACCATGAAAATCGTTGAAACCTATTCGCATCTCAACGGACTGGAGTTTTTGCTTGTTCACAAGCCAGGACTATGGCAGGAAATTCAAGAGGTGATCGCCGCTGTTGATGGCCAGGCATGCAAGAGCAAGATTTCCAGGGAAAAACGAACGCAGGGCAAGGTTTTTTATAGTCCGGTCGAGATGAATCGGACGTTCAAGAGTCTGCTCGGAAAGGAGCAATGGCACGAAAGCCGGGTGAGTTATTGGGTTACTAAAGACGCGCGTCTTATCAGAAAGACAATAACCATGCCGCCAGAAGAACAAAAACGCGAAATTGAAGCATCTGGGGCGGCGGCAATTTATAGCTACAACCAGACCGATTTCGTTAAAGACCGCGTAGCGGTAGAAGTCCAATTTGGGAAATATTCTTTCGTGGCCTACGATCTTTTCGTCAAGCACCTCGCTTTCTACATTGGCGATCAAATCGATGTCGGTATCGAAATCCTCCCCATGAAGTCATTGCAGGTACAGATGAGTTCCGGCGTACCGTATTACGAGGGCGAACTTTATAACGTGGTCAGGCAAGGTCGGGGCATACCTGCCGTGCCGTTGATTCTGGTGGGGATCGAACCATGAAAATCCACATCAAGAACGGCCGTGTCATCGACCCCGCCAGCGGCCTGGACAGCATTCAGGACGTCTTCGTCGCCGCCGGGCATATCCAGGCATTGGGACAGGCGCCCGCCGACTTCCACGCCAATCAGGTGATCGACGCGACCGGGCTGATCGTCTGCCCCGGTCTGGTGGACCTGTCCCTGCGTCTGCGCGAGCCGGGGCTGGAATATATCGCCGGGCTGGAATCGGAGATGCACGCGGCGGCGGTGGGCGGCGTGACTTCGCTGGCCTGCCCGCCCGATACCGACCCGCCTCTGGACGAGCCGGGGCTGGTGGAAATGCTCAAGTTCCGCGCCCGCAACATGCCGGGGCCGCGCGTCTATCCGGTGGGCGCGCTGACCCGCGAGCTCAAGGGCGAGCGTCTTACCGAGATGGCGGAACTGCACGAAGCCGGTTGCGTGGCCTTCAGCCAGGCCGACGCGCCGCTGCTGGACACCCAGGTGTTGCTGCGCGCGCTGGAATACGCCACCACCTTCGATCTGCCAGTGTGGCTGCGCCCGCAAGATATGCATCTGTCGCGCAACGGCGTCGCCCATGACGGCGTCGTCGCCGCGCGCCTGGGGCTACACCCCATTCCGGTGCCGGCGGAGACGGTGGCGCTGTCCACCATCCTGCTGCTGACCCGGGAAACCGGGGCGCGCGTGCACCTGTGCCGGCTATCCAGTCGTGCCGGGGTGGAGATGGTCCGTCTGGCAAAGCAAGACGGCCTGCGTATCACCTGTGACGTGAACATCCACCATGTGCATCTTTCAGAGATGGACACGGCGGATTTCAATTCCAACTGCCATCTGATACCGCCGCTCAGAAGCCAGCGCGACCGCGATGCCATACGCCAGGCCCTCAAGGAAGGCGTGATCGACGCGATCTGTTCCGACCACTCACCGGTGGACGATGACGCCAAGGAGTTGCCGTTCCAGGAAGCCGAACCAGGCGCCACCGGCGTCGAACTGTTGTTGCCGCTAACCCTGAAATGGGCGCGAGAGACCGACATGCCCCTGCACCAGGCGCTGGGCTACATCACGCAGCATCCGGCCGCCATCATGGGCATCGACGCGGGCCGGGTCGCGGTCGGCAAGCCGGCCGACCTGTGCGTATTCGACCCCGAGGCCGCCTGGTTGGTCAGCCCCTCCAACCTCGCCAGCCTGGGCAAGAACAGCCCTTACCTGGGTTTGGAAATGATCGGCCAGGTGCGTTACACCATCATCGATGGTCACCTCGATTACAAGCGGGGCAAGACGGAGCACTGAACCGCCGTCGGCGCGGCCCGCTGGCCCGGAGCGGTTCCGGGCCAGCGGGCCGCGCCATTTATACTGCAAGCCCGTCCGCGCTGAATCGCTCCCCGCTCATGACTTCCCCCTCGCTCCTTTCCGTCATCGAACTGCTCGGCCACCCGAATCTGCGCCCGTTGTACGAACGTCTGGGCTACCGGGTACAGACCGAGTTCGCGGTACGCCGCGCGATCAGTTTGCTGCGCAAGGAACAACCGGCGGTGCTCGTCGCCGATTTCTATTACCAACCCGATTTCCGTGACCGCGTCAGCAACCTGGAGTCGCTGCTGGCCAGCGTCCAGTCGAACCCGGGGGTAAAGGTGCTGGTGCTCTACGAAGCGGCGCACCAGCACGCGCTGGATCGATTGCGCCAGCGTTTCCGCATCGATGCCGCCTTGACCCTGCCCGCGGATGAAGCGCGGCTCGAAGCCCTGCTGGCCGATTGGCGGGGTTGAGCTACTATCCCGCCCCTGACTCATACGATTGAAAGCCTCATGAAAACAATTTCCCTGATTCTTCTCGCCGCCGGCATGGTGCTCGGCCCCGCCTACTGGATCTACGCCAAGTTCTATTCGGGCAGCCAGGCCGCGCTGATACCGCTGACCCAGCTGGACGCCGCCGCCGGCACCTGGCGTTCGGCAGAATTCAACATGACCGCGGAGATGGCGCCGGTCGGGCTGATCCTGAAATCACAGGGCAGCTTCGCGCCGAACATGGAGGAGAACCGGCCGCCCAAGGATCTCTACGCCGCGCTGCTCGGTCGCGATGGCGAAAGCGCCAAGCCGCTGGGTTTCGAACTGAGCGCGGGCAGCGTCGGCAATACCAATCCGACCTTCAATACCCATCTGGTGTTGTTTCAGACGGTGAAGGCGGGGCGTTACCACCTGGAGATCACACCCTCCGGGCCGCCCAGCATCCCCTTGCAGAAAGTGGACCTGGAAGTACGCCAGCATCTGGTCGAGCCCAATCCCAACATCGTGATGGCCGGGGTATTGCTGCTGGTGTTCGGGATTTTGGGATTGGTGATGGTATAAGGCGGCCGGCTAAAACGATCACGCCGGCAAGGTTGCCGGCGCTACAGGGGGGAGGCGTATGTAGGATGTGGTGAGCATCGCGAAGCGCATCGATCACAGTCGGGAGCTTGATGCGGCTCGCCGCGCTCACCACGTCCTACGCGCTCCAAGTAAGCGCGCCCTGCCGGGCACGCAAACAAAAACGCCGGCAAGGATGCCGGCGCCGCACAGGGAGCGTTGACTCAGCCCCGCCGCATCGAGTCGAAGAATTCCGCGTTGTTCTTGGTCGCGCGAATCTTGTCGCTCAGGAATTCCATCGCTTCCAGGTCGTCCATCGGGTAGAGCAGTTTGCGCAGCACCCAGATCTTCTGCAGCACGCTGGCTTCGATCAGCAGCTCTTCCTTGCGGGTGCCGGAGCGGTTGACGTTGATCGCCGGGTAGACGCGTTTTTCCGCCATGCGCCGGTCGAGGTGGATTTCCATGTTGCCGGTGCCCTTGAATTCCTCGTAGATCACATCGTCCATGCGGGAACCGGTGTCGATCAGGGCGGTGGCGAGAATGGTGAGACTGCCGCCTTCCTCAAGGTTGCGGGCGGCGCCGAAGAAGCGCTTGGGCTTTTGCAGGGCATTGGCGTCGACACCACCGGTCAGCACCTTGCCGGAGGTCGGCTGCACGGTGTTGTAGGCGCGCGCCAGGCGGGTGATGGAGTCGAGCAGAATCACCACGTCCTTCTTGTGTTCGACCAGACGCTTGGCCTTGGCGATCACCATCTCCGCGACCTGCACATGGCGGCTGGCCGGTTCGTCGAAGGTGGAGGCGACCACTTCGCCACGCACGGTGCGCTGCATCTCGGTCACTTCTTCCGGGCGCTCGTCGATCAACAGGACGATGAGGATGGCATCCGGATAGTTGGCGGAGAGTGCATGGGCGATGTGTTGCAGCATCACCGTCTTGCCGGACTTGGGGCTGGCGACGATGATGCCGCGCGAGCCCTTGCCGATGGGGGCGACGATGTCGACCATGCGCCCGGTCATGTTCTCTTCCGCCTTGATCTCGCGTTCCAACTTGTACGGCTTGTTGGGGAACAGCGGCGTCAGGTTCTCGAACAGGATCTTGTGCTTCAAGTCCTCCACCGGCCCGCCATTGGCCTTGTCCAGCTTGGTCAGCGCGAAATAGCGCTCACCATCCTTGGGGGTGCGGATTTCACCCTCGATGCTGTCACCGGTATGCAGGTTGAAGCGGCGAATCTGCGAGGGAGAAATGTAAATGTCGTCCGGATTGGACAGGTAGGAGGTGTCCGGCGAGCGCAGGAAGCCGAAACCATCCGGCAGAACCTCCAATACACCGTCGCCGTAGATGCTTTCGCCGTTCTTCGCCTTCTGCTTAAGCAGCGCGAAGATGAGCTCCTGCTTGCGCATGCGGTTGGCGTTCTCGATGTTTTCGGCTTCGGCCATTTCGAGAAGCCGGCTGACGTGCAATTGCTTGAGTTCTGATAGTTGCATGGCGTGTGGATAGGGTATCGCGAAGCCGGCGGGGGGTGCCGGAGGGGGAGTACTGCCGAGGATACGGGGGAGAGAGGGCGTCCGGCAGAACACCGAACGCCGTAAAACTAGCGGAACTTAGATGTTGCTGTCAACAAAAGCCGTGAGCTGCGACTTGGAGAGCGCGCCCACTTTGGTGGCTTCGACGTTGCCATTCTTGAAAACCATCAAGGTGGGAATGCCGCGAATACCGTATTTCGGCGGGGTAGCCTGGTTTTCATCGATGTTGAGCTTACACACCTTGAGGCGGCCGGTGTATTCCTTCGCCACTTCGTCCAGGATGGGGGAGATCATCTTGCAGGGGCCGCACCAGTCGGCCCAGTAGTCGACCAGCACAGGCATGGGGGATTGCAGGACTTCCTGCTCGAATGTGTCGTCTGTGACGTAATGAATGTGTTCGCTCATTGTGGAACCTCTGAGGATGAGAATTTGGACTAGCCTGAATCGTCTTAGGGGGTTGGCCGTGGATGGCCGGGGGCGGATTTCGCCGCTATCCTAGCGAAAAAGTCATAGCGAGGAAAGAATGACCTACGTCGTTACCGAGAACTGCATCAACTGTAAATATTCCGATTGTGTGGAAGTCTGCCCAGTCGATTGTTTCCACGAAGGGCCGAACTTCCTGGTGATCGACCCCGAGGAGTGTATCGACTGCTCGCTCTGCGTCGCGGAATGTCCGGCCGAGGCCATTTTCGCGGAGGACGACGTGCCGGATGACCAGCGTGATTTCATCGCCCTCAACGCCGAGCTGGCCAAAACCTGGCCGGTCATCAGCGAGAAGAAACCGGCGCTGCCCGGGGCCGATGCCTGGCTTGGCAAGCCGCACAAACGCGAATTCCTGGAACGCTCGTAAGCCTGGCGCCGGCTTTCACCGTGTGCCGCGCGGGCGCCGCGAGTGAGCGTCATTACTTTCCTTTGCTCTCCATCGCGATCAACTCGTCGAGCACCTTGAAGGTCTGCGGATTGCCGCCGGTCAGATAGGCCGAGGTGCTGTACTTGCCGTTGACCACAAAGCCGGGAACGCCACTGAGTTTGAACGCGCGGGTCAGTTGCTGGGCACGCATGACCTTGGTCTCGACGGCGAAGCTGCTGTAGGCGTCGGCCAGTTTCTTGCGATCCGCGCCTTTCTTCGCGGCCCAATCGAGGAAGGCGGCCGGCGGATTGAGATCCAGGCCCTCGACATGGATGGCGTGGAACACGTCGTCATGCAGGCTTTCCAGCAAGTCGGTCGCCTCCAGGGCGTAATAAACGCGGGTCAGCGGCATCCAGCTGTCGTTGAGGACGCCCGGCACCCGCTTGAACACCACGTTCTTCGGCAGTTTTTTCATCCAGGCGTTGAGTTCCGGCTCCAGGTGGAAGCAGTGCGGGCAGCGGTACCAGAAAAACTCCAGCACCTCGACCTGACCACGCTTGACCGAGGTCGGCTGGTTGGGCACTTCCACATAGTCCTTGCCCCATTCCAGCGCGGTGGCGGGCGCGCTGGCGAAGAAGAGGGTGAGCGCGAGCGGAACAATCAATTTCATCAAGGCAAGACTCCTGGTGGTTAAGTTAAAACTGTCGCAAACGGTACTTGGGCGTGGTTTCTCGACGCCTTATGGGCGCACGGGTTCCTTGAACAGACGAGGCTCGTAATTGTTCGCCGCCAGGGTATCCAGGTCGGCAAAGGCATCCTCGTCCCGTTTATAGGGGCCCACGCGCACCCGATAGAGACTCTGACCGGCGCTGTCCACCTCCTGAACGACGACATCCAGCCCGAGCAAGCTCAGACGGGCCTTCAGGCGATCAGCATCGGCCGGATTTTTCAGGGCGGCGACCTGTAACCACCAGACCTCACTCGGCTTGGGTGGTTCCACCGGTTTGGCCGGTTTTTCACCCGGGAGGATGCCATAGAAAGTCAGCGGCACACGCGAGGGCGGCTCACTCGCCGGGGCCGGCTTGCGATGCTGAACCGGCTGCTGAACCGGCTGCCGGGCCGGCGCCGCGGGCTTGATGGGCGCTGTGGGCGTGGCGGCGGTGCCCGTTTCGGCCGGCTTCGGCCGCGCCGGCGCTGGCGCAACCGCTTCCGGCGCCTTGTCGTTGGGTGGCAGATGCGGCTCGACGGGGGCGTCGATGCGCGGGTCCGGCTGTACCGGAGCGAATACCTCGGGCACCTGTTCCACCAGCTTGAATTCACCGGTATTCAGATTGAAGTACCAAGCCAGGCCGGCTGCGGCGACCAGGCCGATCACCAGGCCGAGCAGCAACCCCATGAACAGGCCGCCGGACTTACCGCCTGCGCGCCTGGGCTCTTCCCGGCTAGTCGACTTGGTTTCGCGTCTGGCCATGCGTTTACATCTTCTCCGGCGCGGAGACGCCGAGGACGCCGAGGCCGTCGCGCAGCACCCGACGGGTGGCGGCGATCAGCAACAGGCGCGCCTGCTTCAGCGGCTCATCCACGTCCAGGAAGCGGCAGGCGACATAGAGTCCGTGCAAGTCGGCCGCCAAATCCTTCAGGTAATAGGCGATGACATGCGGCGACAGCTCGCGCGCGGCGGCATTGACCGTTTCCGGAAACTCGGCCAGACGCCTCAGGAGCGCCAGTTCCTGCGGCTCCCGCAACAGGCCGCTGTCGGCGTCGAGCAGATCGCGCTCCACGCCGCCCCAGCTGTTCATCACGCTACAGATACGGGCGTGGGCGTACTGGATGTAATAAACCGGGTTGTCGTTGCTCTGCGACTTGGCCAGGTCGAGGTCGAAATCCAGGTGTTGTTCGGATTTCCGCAGCACATAGAAAAAGCGGGCGGCGTCGTTGCCCACTTCGCCACGCAGTTCACGCAGGGTGACGTACTGGCCGGAGCGGGTAGACATCGAGGCTTTCTGGCCGTTGCGGTAGAGCACGGCGAACTGCACCAGGGCGACGGTGAGTCGGTCGGCGTCAAGGCCGGCGGCGCTGAGGGCGCCCTTCACCCGTGGGATGTAACCGTGGTGGTCGGCGCCCCAGACATCCAGCACGCGGCTGAAACCGCGCTCGAACTTGTTGATGTGGTAGGCGATGTCGGCGGCGAAGTAGGTGTAGATGCCGTTCTCGCGCCGCACCACGCGGTCCTTTTCGTCGCCGAAGGCGGTAGATCGAAACCAGAGGGCGCCATTCTGTTCGTAGACGTGGCCATGCTGCTTCATCTGTTCGACGGCGCGGTCGATCAGGCCGGATTCGTGCAGTGTCTTCTCGGAGAACCAAGTGTCGAAGGTGACACCGAACTCGGTGAGATCGTTGCGGGTATCGCCCAACTGTTCCTCCAGCGCATAGCCGTGGATGTAGGCGTAGTCGGGGCCGAGCAGGCGCTTGGCATTGGCGATGAGGGCATCGAGATGGCCTTCCGCGTCCTCGCCAGCGTCCGGAACGCCTTGCGCCACCTCGATGGCGGTGCGCTGGTAGCGCGTCTGATGCAGGGCGTGAATGGCCGCCGCCATCGATTTCACGTAGTCGCCCTGGTAGGCGTTGCCGGGAAAGGCCACCAACTCGCCGCACAGTTCCAGATAACGCAACCAGGTGGAGAGCGCCAGGATGTCCATCTGGCGGCCGGCATCATTGACGTAATACTCGCGCTGCACGTCATAGCCGGCCAGCTTCAGCACGTTGGCGAGGCTGGCGCCGAACGCGGCGCCACGACCATGGCCAACGTGCAGGGGGCCGGTCGGGTTGGCGGAGACGAATTCGATCTGCACCTTCTCGCCCCGGCCGACATTGCCGCCGCCAAACGCGGCGCCCTGTTCCAGCGCATGCGCCGCGAGGCCTTGCCAGGCGGCGGGCTTGAGGAACAGGTTGATGAAACCGGGGCCGGCGATTTCCGCCTTCTCCAGCAATGTGGAGGCCGGCAGGGCGGCGATGACCGCCTGTGCCAGTTCGCGGGGGTTGCGCTTCATCGCCTTGCTCAACTGCATCGCCACGTTGCAGGCGTAGTCGCCATGGCTGGCCTGTTTGGGCCGATCCAGTTCGATCAGAGGCATCGAATCGGCGGCGACCTGGAGCAAGGCCTGTTCGAGCAGGGAGGCGAGGTGGGATTTGGGGTCGAGATAGGGGGTCATGGGCAATAACGGCGGAAAAGTCCTGGAATTATAGCGGTAGACGACATCCAGACCGCGCGGCGCCCATGGACACTACTTTCGGCCAGCGGGATATGTCCTATGCCGACTGTTCCTTGAGACGAGAAATCAGCACCATGCGCCACAGGAACTACGCTTAGGGTATCCACAGAGGCCGATCATGCTCACCTACAAAGAAGACGGCGGCACCTATTTCATCACGCTGGAATGTTTTCAGCGCCAGCCGTTGCTGGCGCGGCCACGGTTGAAGCAGATGCTGATCGACGCCATGCTGAAGACAAAAACACAGTTCGGCCTGCATCTCGCCGCCTATGTCATCCTGGATGATCATGTGCATCTGCTGTTCGTCGCGCCCGCCGAGGGCGAATGCCTGGCGCCAATGAATTACCTGCGCGCGCTGATGACACGAACCTGGCGTGAGCATGATCAGGTGCTGGACGAGACGCCATTCTGGAGCCATGGCGTCAAGCAGCGGACTCTGGCGGATGCCGACGCGCTGCGCGCACATCTCGACTACATCCACTACGACGCGGTCAGCCATGGACAGTGCCAACACGCCTTCGACTATGTATGGAGCAGCCTGCCGGCGCGCGTCGAGCAGGGCCACTATCCGGAAGACTGGGCGATTCTGGGGCCGCCCGCCTCGCTCCGGCGCGTCGAGGCGTGCCGCTGACCCCGGCGATCAGTCGAGCAATTTCCAGTTCACACTTTCCCCGGCGCGCAACGGCACCACCCCGGCGGCGTGTTCGCTCGCCAGGATGTGCGGCGCGCGCGCCAGCGTGATGCTTTCTGTGTTGCGCGGCAGACCATAGAAATCCGGGCCGTGGAAACTGGCGAAGGCTTCCAGCTTGTCGAGTGCGCCGGCCAGTTCGAAGGCCTCCGCGTACAGTTCAATGGCGGCATGCGCGGTATAGATGCCGGCGCAGCCGCAGGCGTTTTCCTTGGCGTCGCGGGCATGCGGCGCGCTGTCGGTGCCGAGGAAGAATTTCGGATTGCCGCCGGTGGCCGCCGCGATCAGCGCGCGACGATGGCTTTCCCGCTTCAACACCGGCAGGCAGTAGTAATGCGGCCGCATGCCGCCCTGGAACATGGCGTTGCGGTTGTAGAGCAGGTGATGCGCGGTGATGGTGGCCGCGACATTGGCCGGCGCCGCGCCGACGAACTCGGCGGCGCGCGCCGTGGTGATGTGTTCCAGCACGACCCGCAGACGCGGCAGGCGTTGCAGCAGGGGTTCCAGAATGCGCTCGATGAACACCGCCTCGCGATCGAACACATCCACCTCCGGATCGGTCACCTCGCCGTGCAACAACAGCGGCAGATCGGCTTCCCGCATCGCCTCCAGCGTGGCTTGCACCTTGGCGATGTCGGTGACGCCGGAGTCCGAATTGGTGGTGGCGCCGGCCGGGTAATACTTCACCGCCTGGACTAAGCCGCTTGCCTTCGCCTTGAAGATTTCCTCGGGCGCGGTGTTATCGGTGAGATAGAGCGTCATCAAGGGCGTGAAGCGCGCGCCCGCCGGCAGGACGGCGAGGATGCGGTCGCGGTAGGCGGCGGCCTCGGCGACCGTGCGTACCGGCGGCCTCAGGTTGGGCATGACGATGGCGCGCGCGAATTGCCGCGCGGTATCGGGCAGGACGGCGGCCAGCATGGCGTCGTCACGCAAATGAACATGCCAGTCGTCGGGCCGGGTGATCTTCAGTTGTTCCATGTCATTCCCCATGTTTCATTCGTAGGATGTGGTGAGGCACGAACTGCATCTCCTGGCGTTGACCATAGCGTTGATGCGGTTCGCTCGCGCTCACCACATCCTACGAAACTTGTTTCATTTCCAGTGCCCATTGGTAGAGGGCGTTCTTGCGGGCGCCGGTGAGGCGGGCGGCCAGGTGCGCGGCCTGCTTCACCGGCAGTTCTTCCAGCAGCAGGGCGAGTACCCGGCGCGCCTCGGTGTCGTCGTTGTCTTCGCCGGCGGCCGGCGGGTCGAGTACCAACACGAACTCGCCGCGTTGGTGGTTTTCATCCGCCTCCAGCCAGGCGAGCGCCTCGGACAGCGGGCAGGCATGCAGTTGTTCGAATCGCTTGGTCAGCTCCCGCGCGAACAGGATGCGACGCTCGCCGCCCAGCAACGCGCACAGATCCGCCACGGTTTCCAGAACCCGATGCGGCGCCTCGTAGAACACCAGGGCGTAAGGCAAATCGCGCAGGCGTTCCAGTTCACGCCGGCGACCGGTGGCCTTGGCCGGCAGGAAGCCGACGAACAGCCAGGGCGACTCCAGCCCGGAAACCGAGAGCGCGGTGACCACCGCGCTGGCGCCGGGAATGGGCACCACCGTCACCCCCGCCGCCCGCGCCGCCGCCACCAGGCGGGCGCCGGGGTCGGAAATGCCGGGGGTGCCGGCATCCGAGACATAAGCCACGCTTTTTCCCTCTTGCAAGGTCGCCACCAGGCGGGCGGCGGCGGCCTGTTCATTGTGCTCGTGCAGTGGGGTGAGCCGCGCCTGGATACCGTAGGCGGACAGCAGGTGCTGGGTGTTGCGGGTGTCCTCGGCGGCGATCAGGTCCACCGAACGCAGGACATCGAGCGCGTGCAGGGTCAGATCGCGCAGATTTCCGATCGGCGTGGCGACGATATGGAGCGCGCCGGGGCGGGCGGATTGAGGAGTGTCGAACATGGCGTCGGGGCGGGTAAGCTCGCGGCACAGTTTAGCAAATGGCGGGAGGGCATCCTTCCCGCGCGAATATCGGGTTGCGCGATCAAACCGCCCGCCCGACCCACGGCTTTCTACAGGAGAACGGCATGCTCAAGGGCGCGGCGGCGGAACAGGCGGCGGCGGACTACCTGGCAACACAGGGACTCACCCTGGTCGCGCGCAACTATCGCTGCCGTGGCGGCGAGATCGACCTCATTCTGCGCGATGGCGTCAGCCTGGTATTCGTGGAGGTCCGCGAGCGCGCCGGTAGCGCCTTCGGTGGCGCCGCGGCCAGCATCACCGCCACGAAACAGGCGCGCCTCCGTCTCGCGGCGCAGCATTATCTCAATCGCCACGGACTCGACCTCGCTTGCCGCTTCGATGCCGTACTGGTTCAGGGCGGGCGCATGGAGTGGCTGCGCGCGGTGATGGGGGCGTGAGGGGCAAGGCTATAATGCCCGCTACTGCTCAGGTGCTCATCAACAACCCCGTCCTTCCCGCGAAGGCGGGAATCCAGGTCGTCAGTCTGATTGCTTTTTTATGGCGGTTAGCCCCACGACTGGATTCCCGCCTTCGCGGGAATGACGATTGGGTGAGGGTGCCGAGTAGTGACCAATGCTTGAGGAAATCACTAGCTGAACATGTCCCTTCAAACCCATATCCATTCCCGATTTCTTGACAGCATCGACATCCAGCGCGACGCCATCGAGCAGCTGGCCGAGCCGCTCGCGCGGGCGGCGGAGTTGATGGTGGAGTGCCTGATGAGCGAGGGCAGGATTCTCGTTTGCGGCCAGGCTGGTAGCCAGAGCAGCGCGCGCCTGTTCGCTTCCTTGCTGAACAACCAGTACCAGCAGCCGCGTCCAGGCCTCGCCGCCATCGCGCTGGACAGCGGCGCGCAAGCCCTCGCGGATGATGCCGATCCGGCGTTGTCCCTGGTTCGCCAGGTGGAGTGCATCGGCCAGAACGGCGACGTCTTGCTGGCCATCTCCGGCAGCGGCAACGCGCCCGGCGTGCTGGCCGCCCTGCGCGGCGCGCACGAAAAAGACATGCGCGTGGTCGTCCTGGCTGGCGGTGACGGCGGCATGCTGGCCGAAGCCCTACAAGAGGAAGATGTGGTGATCTGCACCTTCGCCGAATCCGCCGCGCTCACGCGGGAACTGCATTTACGCGCCATCCACAGCCTGTGCGATGGCATTGACTACTTATTGCTAGGAGCCTGAACCATGAGAAACCTTATTCTGACCGCCCTGCTCGGCCTCGCCGCCGTCAACCTGAGCGGCTGCGTGCCCGTCGTCGCCGTGGGCATCGGCGCCGGCGCGATGATGGCCGATGACCGCCGTACCGCCAGCACCTATCTGATGGATGAGGAAATCGAACTGAAGGTCGCCAGCCGCATCCGCGAGGCCTACACGGAAGGCGTACACGTCAACGTCATCAGCTATAACCGTCGCGTGCTGCTGACTGGGGAAGCGGCGGATGCCGCCGCCCGCGCCAAAGCGGAACAGATCGCCAAGGACGTGACCAACGTGCGTGAGGTGCAGAACGAGATCCTTCTGGCCGGCGTCAGCACCATCATGGCGCGCAGCAACGACGCCTACATCACCACCAAGGTGAAGGCCCGCTTCCTGGATGACCGCCGTTTCAGCGTCAACCATGTCAAGGTCGTCACCGAGGCCGGCACCGTGTTCCTGATGGGGGTGGTCAAGCGCGAAGAAGGCGCCGCCGCCGCCGAGGTCGCGGCGAAGACCAGTGGTGTCGCCAAGGTGGTGAAGGTATTCGAGTACATCGACTGAGCCCGACCGCGGCAAGCGGGTTCACCCCCCCCTTGCCGGCCGCCCCGGGAGGCGGCCACAATGCGCCTCCCTAGCAGCCTGTCGGACTTTGGTCGTCGATAGCGAAAATCGACTCCGGCGAGGCCAGTTTTTACCGGATTCGCAGCCGCATAGCCCGGCTATGGGGCAAGAAGCCGGTAAAAAATGGACCGCCGCAGCCGATTTGCAGCCGACGATTCCAAAGTCCGACAGGCTGCTAGTAGTCAGTTACGCTGAAACGAAGAGGTATGAAATGGATGGGCTTTTTCGTCAGGCGAGGCGCGGCCCCGCCGCCGTATGGGGTATACGGCAAGGGGCCGCAACGACGCATGGCGGGAAAAGCCGCCGTTTCATGTCTTCGTTTCAGCGTGACTGACTACTAACTCACCCGAGCGATAGGAGGAGATCATGAAAATACTTATCATCGCGGCAAGCCTTGCCCTGTTCGCGGCACAACCCGCGTTAGCCCTCGAACAAGCAGTCAACATCACCCAGTCGGTCAAGGCGGTTGAGGTGATGCATAAAGGCGTCAAAGTCAAAATCGAGCGCAATCCGGACACGGAAAATATGCTCGACCCGGATTTTTCCCTCACCTCGCGCCCCTGCCCCCCCTATTGCATCCAGCCCATGCACCTCGCTCCCGGTGTGGAAACCATCGGTGAACTGGAACTGTTGGAATACCTGAAAAAGATCGGCCGCGATGCCAGTGTCATGGTCATTGACTCGCGCGACGGCACCTGGCCGTTACGTTCCGGCATCATCGCAGGCGCCGTGCAACTGCCCTGGCAGGAACTGCATCCCGGTCACACCGATATGGAAAAGATCGCCGAGACCCTGGTCTTCCGCTTCGGTGCCGCGCGCCAGGGCAGTCTGTGGAATTTCGAAAACGCCAAGACCCTGGTTCTCTACTGCAACGGACCCTGGTGTGGGCAATCTCCCACCAACATCAAACAGTTACTCGCGCTGGGTTATCCGGCGCACAAGCTCAAGTGGTATCGTGGCGGCATCCAGGACTGGAAAATGCTAGGCCTGAGCACGGTCGCACCTATGTAACCGTAACAATCAAACTGGTATTCACCAGGAAGGACGCAACAATGACTAACAGCAGCATGAAACACACCCTACTCGCCACCTTCGCACTGGCCCTGGCCGTTCCCGCGCTGGCCGCCGATCCGGCACCCACGGGCAACCCCTACCTGACCAATGTACCGGCTTCCCCCGGCCTGTCGCTGCCGAAACTCCCGTCACTCCCGACGCTCCCCTCACTCCTGTCGATTCCGAAGTTCCCGGCCCAGGGCGTCCGCCCCTATGAGATGTCGGGCGTCGTTCCGCAGGATGTGAAGGCGGGATTGATCAAGTCGATGTTGCCCGTGATGAACATGACCACGCGCATGGACTTGAAGGACATGATGAACCTCATGACCATCAAGTACAAAGCCAAGCCGGGCCTGACTTTCGACGACGTGAAGACCTCCATGGAGTTGCGCGCCAACAGCCTCAACTTCAAGAAAGTCGGTGAGAGCCCGATGTGGAAAGACTTCCAGGCTGTGCTGGGCGACATGGATGCGCCGCGCATCGAGGTCTACCACTACTGCGACATCGCCGTCGGCCGGGAAATGCTCAAATACTCCCCGGAATCCGCCGTCTACATGCCTTGCCGTTTCACCATCATGGAAGACGCGGACAAGAACATCTGGGTGATGACCCTGGACTGGGATACCACCTGGCTGGATTCCGTCAAAGGCCGGATGGGCACGCCTGACGTGCTGTGGGACCATGCTGTCGTTATCCGCGACAAGATGGACAACATCATGCGCGCCGCCGCCAACGGCGACCTGTAACACTGCGACAAGCCGCCCCACACCGATTCCGGTGGGGGCGTTGCCACCGGTTCCACCACCGGCCGCCCAAGAGAGACACCGAATCCCGGTTCTCCACCCCCTACTCCCCTGGAGACTCCATGAAACGCCTCGCTCCGCTATTGTTTGTCGCTATCGCCGGCTCGGCACAGGCTGGTTTCGAGAACATGATGAACCCGCTCGCCATGTTGGCGCCGACGCCCTCGTTCAACCCGTTCGGCGGGTATGGCGGCTACGGCGGGTATGGTGGCATCAACCCCCTCTCCAACCCCCTGCTCAGCCTGGGTGGACTGGCGGCGATCGGCGCGCTCGGAGGACCGGCACTGCAAATGGCGCCCGGCCTGCTCACCGGCGGCCTGGTCAACCCGCTGACCAACCCCTACGCGGGCGGCCCCTTCTCCGGAAATCCATTCGCCCAGCAAAGCTCGCCGATGCCTTTTTCGCTGCCCGGCTATGGCGCACCCGCTTACGCGCCCCAACGTTATGGCAGCCCGTCGTTCACCCCATCCATTCCGAATATGCCCGCGCTGCCCTTCGCCGCGCCGCAATCCGCCCTGCCAAACTTTTTCCCGGCACAGCAGGGCTACCCGATGCAACAAGGCTACCCGAGCCAACAGGGCTATCCGATGCAGCAGGGTTATCCGATGCAGCAAGGCTACCCGACCCAGCAGGGCTATCCGATGCAACAGGGCTACCCATTCCAGGCGCCCCCCACCCAGCAATCCGGTGTGCCCTTCTTCATGATGCTCCCGGGATTCGCCCCCCAGGCCGCGCCACCGGCACAGAGTCCGGCCCCCTCTTTCTTCCCCCCCATGCCGCAGGCGAACGCGCGCCCCACCGCCCCGGAACAACCCACCGCTCCCAGACAACCCGCCGCGCAGCCTTCATTCCCGTCGTTCATGATGCCGCCGCCCGCCGCCGCGCCTGCACCGGCACCCGCGCCAGCACCCGCCTCGCAGAACCCGGCCGCCATGTTCTTCTCACCCATACAGCCAGCGAAGACGCAACCCGCCGCGCCCGCGCCTAGCCAGCTTCCCCCGACCAGCCAGCCCGCCGCCCAGTTGCCGTTCCCGGCATTCTTGATGCAGCCGCCGGCGGCCACACCCGCACCGGCCGCGACGCCAGCGGCCAAACCGGCGGCCGGCAAACCCGCGACGCAAACCAGCGCAGCCGCCCCGGCGGCGCCCGCGCTGAACGCGATGCCGGTGATGCCGATGGACCCGGCCGCGTTGATGCAGATGTTGTTGAAGCAAGTGGAACCCGCCGCCGCGCGTTGACGAGGAGGATGACCTCGCCAATCCTGGCAACCTGTCGGATTTTGCGCGACGCCGGCAATACCGGGCCGATCAAGTATCGGCCAAGCCGGATTCGATCTTCCCGATCAGAATCTGGCCGGCGCCGCCAAAACCCGGCAGACCGCCGGAATAATCGAACGTTTTTTCATGAGGAAGGATGAAGAAAATGAAATACACCACGCACATGTTGTTCGCCACGCTGGCCCTTTCCCTGGCAACCCCCACGCTGGCGCAACAAGCGCCCGCCGCCAACCCCTACCTGACCCATGTGCCGATTTCCGCCGGCCCCATGGTGCTGCCCGTTTCCCCCGGTGGACGCGGCACCCGGCCCTATGAAATGTCACGCACCATCCCGCCAGAAGAGAAGGCGGCGATGATGAAAAAAATGATGCCGATGATGGGCATGGTCGCGCGCATGGACGTGAAAGACGTCATGAACATGATGGCCATCAAGTACCCGGCCAAGAAAGGCCTGAGCTTCGACGACATCAAGCAGTCCATGGAACTGCGCGCCAACCAGCTCAACTTCAAGAAAGTGGGTGAAAGCCTGATGTGGAAGGACATCCAGGCGGTGCTGGGCGACAAGGACGCGCCGCGCATGGAGGTCTACCACTACTGCGACATCGCCGCCGGCCGCGAGATTCTGAAATACGCCCCGGAAGCCATCGTCTACCTGCCCTGCCGCATCGCCATCATGGAAGACGCGGACAAGAATATCTGGGTGCTGAGCCTGGACTGGAACACCTCCTGGCTCGATTCCATCTCCGGCAAGATGGGCGCCCCCAGTGAGTTGCTGAAACATGCCACCGACATCCGCGACAAGATGGACAACATCATGCACGCGGCGGCCAACGGCGATTTGTAAACGGGGCTCGCCTCGTTTCCAACGCGACGCCGGCATTCATGCCGGCGTTTTTCTTTGACGCTCGTTTGCTGGTGATATGCGCGAAAGCCGATGCGAAGGTGGCCTCCCCCTTTTTCAAAGGGGGAATGAGGGGGATTTCTCCAAGGGATGTGCCAGTTCAAGCGTCCGAAAATCCCCCCTGCCCCCCTTTGCAAAAGGGGGGAAACCCCGCCGGCCCGCATCAAGCACGTTCACGATACATGGTGCGGTTCACCGCGCTCACCACACCCTACGTCCTACCGTGCTTCTTCATGCCCCGGCCTGGCGCAAGCCGCAGACACCGTTGCGCCATCGCCGTGAAAGCATTCGCTGTGGCGGCTGTCCTCGCAGAACATTTCGACATCGAACTCATCCACCGCCCGCGCCAGCAGCAACGCGAAAGCGTCGGGGTCGGCAATGCCCTCGTACACCTCCATCCACAGGCGCGGCTCCTCGCGTTTTTTCAGGAGGCGGCCGGCGACGCCGCTACGGCAGGCCAGACGCGACATCATGTGGCGGATGACGGTCTCGGTCTCGCGCTCATCGGCGCGCACCCGGTACCAGATGTAATAAGCGAAGCTCACACCGGGTAAGGCAGAGGACGGAAGGTCAGACGGGGACCGTCGCGGCCGCCCAGATGCACTTCGCCGGCCTCTTCGCTGCTGCTATGGCAAACGGCCAGCACGTCGAAGCCGCCACCAGGCGCCGGGGCGGCGTTGGCGATGTGGCCGGCGGCCTGGTCGGGCAGGTCGGGGCTGAACAGTTCCACGCCGGCGGTCGCCTCGGCGTCGACATGGGCGAGATACAGACGTCGCTTGACCTTGCCCAGGTACTGGCTGCGCGCCACGATTTCCTGGCCGGGATAACAGCCCTTGGTGAAGCTCAAGCCGCCCAACGCCTCCATGTTCGCCATCTGCGGCACAAAATGATCCTGCGTCGCCGGCAGCACGGCGGGAATGCCGCCGTTCACCAGCAGCCAATCCCAGGCCGGCGCGCCGACCGGCCGATGCGTCGCGGCCAGGGCGGCCCAGGTCGCGGCGGCGGCATCGGGCGTCACCAACAGATCAAAACGCTGATCGCCAAGACGAACCGCGAACGCGCCGTCCGCCCGCGCCATGCTCATGATCCCCGCCGGCACCGGCTGGCCCAGCACCGCCGCCACGGCGGCATCGGAATCGGGACCGGATACGCCCAGCCGCACCCATTCACCGCCGGCGTCGCGCGCCTTCACCTTGGAACGCAGGATGTACATGGACAGGCGCTTCTGCATGGCCTCGCGCAGGGACGCGGGCAACAACACCAGGAGGTCGCCGTCACGCTTCATCACCAGGAAATTGGCCAGCATGCGGCCCTTGGGCGAGAGATGCGCGGCGAACACGGCGGCGTTCTCGCCAAGGTTGCGCAGATCGTTGGTGATCAGGGCATGCAGGAAGGTTTGCGCGTCCTCGCCGGAAAACGCGATCAGACCGTAATGGGAGAGATCGGCGAGGACCGCGCCATCGCGCGCGGCGAGCAATTCCTCGGCGGCGGCGCCGAAACTGGCGACGACATCGCCCTCCAGGGTGGCGCCCTGGGCGGCCAGAAATTCAGTCCAGACAGTCATGCGTATTACCTCGAAGTAATGGTCTTGATCGGCTGACCAGGCGGCCAGGCAATAAAGCCGAAATATGCGGCCGGTTCGCCCCGGAACAAGGGCAAGCCCGGCAAACGCCTCGCGTGAAGGTATTCGCCCCGCCGCGTCCTGGCAAGGTGAGCACTCCCTTACCCCAAGCCCCCGGCACCCACAAGCCAACCAGGTGGGCCAACCCAGTCGCAACCGGGTCGCTTACCCGGCGCGGCCGAGCCCCCTAGCCTTGCCTCATGGTCTTCCGCGCTGGGTGGAAGACGGCAAAGCGGGAGACGACCATGAAAATCGCTCTGATAGGTTTGATGATGTTGCTGACGGTCGGAATGGCGCGGGCGGAAACATCGCGCCCGAGCCAGACGGGAGCCGCGCAAGCCGGGGCCACGGCACCGGCGCCGAGCGTCCAGTCGAAGACCAGTTCCGCGCGCAAGGCAGAAGCCACCCGCCGCATGTTCTGGCTGGCGCTGAGCCTGCGCAGCAGCGGCTGAGAGGCGCCCGCCCGACGCCGGCGGGCGGGGCTGGTTTCACTCAAACCCACTTCTTCCAGCGGAACCAGGTCAGCAGGCTGGCGGCCAGCAGCGCCATGCCGCCGAGCGTGATGAAATAGCCATGGCGGGTATGCAGTTCCGGCATGTGCTCGAAATTCATGCCGTAGATGCCGGCGATCAGGCCAAGCGGCAGGAAGATGGCGGAGAGCACGGTGAGCAGATGCATGATTTCGTTGGTGCGGTGCGCCACCGCCGAGAAATGCAACTGCATCAGGCCTTCCACTTCCTGTTGCTGGCTGCTGGCGAACTTGCCGACGCGGCGGATGTGTTCCAGCAAATCGGTGTAACGCACGAACAAGCCCTCGCGGATATCCTGGCGGGTGCTGTCGCGCCAAGTGACGATGGCGTCCTCCTGTTCATCGCAAAGGATTTCCAGGCGACGCAGTTGCTTGCGGTGATCCAGCACCCGATACCACTTGTGGGTATGGTGGCGCGGGTCGATCAAGCGTTCCGTCCAGACTTCCATCTGCCTGGTCAGCGGTTCGCGCAACGCCAGAAAACGATCCACCATCGCGTTCAGAATCATATGCATCAGCGCCGCCGGATCGACCGGCACGCGACCGCCCTGGTCAAGCATCCGCTCCTTCACCGAGCGCACCGAACGGCTCTCGCCCGGCTGCACCGTCACCAGCATGCGCTCGAACAGGAAGAACACGATGGGATGCGTGCTGAACTCGTCGTTCTCCATTTCCGGCGCCAGGCCCCGAAAAATCACCATGTCGTAGCCACTGGTGCTGTCGTAAAAAGACGGGTGCGCGGGATTCAAACTGTCGCGGACATGCCCCTCGTGAATCCTGCCGGCGCACAGGCGTTCCACCGGCTCATGCCAGCCCACTTCCTGGACGCGGTTGAAATCCAGCCAGACGAAACCCTCGCTGGGGAGAGACTCGATCTGATCAAGCTTGCGCGGGGCACCGTCGGCCGGCGCGAACAACATGATATCCATGGCAGGACTGCTCCGAAAAAAGCGTGGCAATGGCCACATGGAACCGCAAACCGGGCGCGCTGCCAACCGGCCGACATCACTCTCCACTCGACCCGAGTCCCGCTTCGTGTAAAAAGACCCTCACCCCGCCGATCTTGGTGCCAGTGACGCGCCCTGCGGGAATACCCCGGGAGGTATGGATTTTTTGGAGGAACGAGAACATGAAGAAAGCAAAGACGGCGGATCAGGCCCAGGAACTTGAAGCCATCCCCAACATCGGCCCGGTGGTCGCCGGGCACCTGGGCCAACTCGGCATCCACTTGCCGGCCGACCTCAAGGGCCAGGACCCCTATGTGCTCTACCAGCAGTTGTGCACCCAGACCGGCGTTCTCCACGACCCCTGCCTGCTCGACACCTTCATCGCCGCCACCCGCTTCATGGCCGGCGAACCGCCGCTGCCCTGGTGGCGCTACACCAAGGAACGCAAGCGCACGCTCAAGACGCCGTGATTCGCCGCGCCCCGACACCTGACCACCACCCGCCATCCGCCCCACGCAGGAGCGAATCAAGACTTTCTCGCACATGTAGCGCCGGCTTGCCGCCGGCTTCTTTCAAAACGGCCAGCAGCCTTTACCGTAAAGACGCCGGCTGGAAGCCGGCGCTACACGCGAGGTGCATTGGCCGCGTTTCTTCGCTCTTTTCTCGTTAGCTTGTGATCTGCGCGTGAGCCGATGGGAGGGTGACCTCCCCCTTTTGCAAAGGGGGATTGAGGGGGATTTACCCAAGGGTTGAGCCAGTTTGAGCGTCCGCAAATCCCCCCTAACCCCCCTTTTGCAAAGGGGGGAACCTTGCCAGTCCGCGTCACGAGCTAACGGGAAAAAAACCATAAACAACGGGCGTTACGCCGAATGGTCGCGCTGCCGACGCCAGGCGCTACGCTCATTGCGCCCCACGCGGGCTGAGTAGCGGCGACACCTGGCAGGGGAAGTTACGCAAGCTGTTGGACCCCGCCACCGGGTCGAAGCATTCGCCGTCGATCAGCCGGTTGGCGTCACCCGCGCCATCTTCGTATTGCCACCAGCCGTACTGCGCGCAGACCACCTCCGGCGCGAGGTGCCGGTCCAGCCGGGCGCGGGCGCGCATGACGCCCATCGACGTGGCTACTTCGATCCAGTCACCTTCGCCGATGCCGCGTGCCGCCGCCGTCTCGGGGTGCAGTTCCACCAGGGGTTCGGGCATGCGGCGGCGCAAAGAGGGCAGGTTGCGTTGCTGGCTGTGGCAGTACTGCGGCCACTTGGCGGTGGTGAGGGTGAGGGGGAAACGCGGGTCGCTCGGCGTGGCGGGCGCGACGTAATCGGGCAGCGGGTCGAGGCCGACGCCGCGTAGTCGTTCGCTGTGCAATTCCAGCCGACCGCTGGGTGTGGCGAAACCGTCCCGCTCATATTTCCGGTAGCGGGTTTCCAGCGCCAGGGTGATGCCGCCAGGCGCGGCGCGCAGGGCTTCCGGGGTCAGGCCGGCCGGCGCCAACATTGCGGCCAGAGCTGTTTCCGGATCGCCGCCGAAGAACTGTTCGGCCAGGCCCAGGCGTTTCGCCAGCTCGAACACGATCCAGGTATCGGAACGGCTCTCGCCTTGTGCCGGCGCCAGGGCCGGGCGCAGTTGCACATGCGCTTCCGCCGCCGCGCTCACCTGGAAGCCGGCTTGCAGGCCTTCCCGCTCCCAGGCGCTGGACACCGGCAATAACAGGTCGGCGTAGCGCGCGGTCGGCGTTTCCACCAATTCGGTCAGGGCGAAGAAGTCGAGCTGCTTCAGGGCGGCTTCGCTCAATCGGGTGTTGGGTTTGGAGAGCAAGAAATTGCTGCCGAAGGAGATCAGGCAGGACACCGGATAGGGTTCGCCTTCCACCACGGCGCGGAACAGGTCGCGGCTGGTGATCCAGCCTTTTTGCGGCGGCCCTTGCGGGCGTTCGTCGTGGCCCAGGGTCAGCGCCCGCTCCTCGGGCGTGACCCAGGCAAAACCCATGACATCGGCCACTGGCGGCTTGCTGAACCAGACATTGCCGCCGGGCGCGTCCAGGCAGCCGGTCAGGCCGTACAACGCGGCGATGGCGCGGCCGGTCTGGGTGGCGTTGCCGTGCTGGCAGGTGCCGGTCCAGGTGAAGAAGGACAGCGGCAGATTGCCGGCGATCAGGTTCGCGGCCGCCTCGACTTGTTCGGTGGGAATGCCGGTGACTTCCGCGACGCGGGCGGCGGGCCAGGCGCGGCAGCGTTCGGCGAGCCGCTCGAACACCGGGCGGCAGACGACCGCGCCGCGCGGGGTTTGCAGTGTGAAGCGCCCGCGCAAGGCCAGGCGGGTTGCCGGGGTGGCATTGGGTGGTCGCGGCGGGCAGGGCAGGGGCGCGCCCTTCTCCTCGTCCCAGACCAGGGGATGACCCGCGTTGCCGCCGTCGTGGAGATCGGCTTCGGTCAACAGGCGGCCATCGTCTTCGCCGACCAGGAAGGGCGCATCGCTCCAGCGCGCCAGGAATTCACGGTCGAAGCGCCCTGACTCGATCAGGCAATGGGCCAGCCCCAGCGCCAGCGCCGCGTCACTGCCGGGGTGGGGGCGCAGCCACAGGTCGGCGGCGGCGGCCAGCCCCGCGCGACGGGGATCGACCACGATCAGCTTGGCGCCGCGTTTGCGCGCCTGCTGCACCGCCGTCGCCTGCGCCAGCCAGGAAGTGGACGGGTTGAAGCCCCACAACAGGATGCAGCCGGTGTGTTCGTAATCCGGCATGCCGATGCCGGCGCCGAAGGTGTAGGCCGGGGCGAAGTCCTTGTGCCAGTTGCAGTTCTCGGTGGCGAAAATCAGGTTGGGGCTATGGCAGGCATGGGCCAGACGGTGGATCCAGGCGAAGCTGTCGGCCACCGCCGTGCCGCTCGGCGTGGCGACGCCGAAAGCCAGACCCTGGGGGCCGTGTTGCTCGATCGCGGCGTGCGCCTTGGCGGCCATCAGATCGAGGGCGGCCTCCCAGGAAATGCGCTCCCAACCGGGATCGGCTTCGCCCTTGGGGCGGGTGCGGCGCAGCGGGTGCAGGATGCGATCGGGTGCGTAAACCGCTTCCGCCGCCGCCTTGGCCTTGACGCACAGGGCCTGGCCGGTGGGATGCGCCGGGTCGGCATCGACGCGGGTCAGCACGCCATCTTCCAGCGTCGCCACGCAACCGCAGCGGGAGATACAGAGGGCGCAATAGCCGTGGCGCAGTTCAGTGCTCATGGGGCTCTCGGCAGGGAAAGGGAGGCCGTGATTCTAGAAGGCGCGGCGCGCGTTGGCGGGTGATGCGACAGAAAGCGCCCGAGGGTTTTGCCTCCCCCTTTTTCAAAGTGGGATTGAGGGGGATTTCTCCAAGGGTTGTGCCAGTTTAAGCGTCCGAAAATCCCCCCTGCCCCCCTTTGCAAAAGGGGGGAACCCCCGTGCCAACCGCTTCACCCATAATGCCGACCTGGATAAAGGCACGGGAAAGGTCGTTTCATGCACGCACTCAGGCAGTTCTTGTCGGGACTTCGTCCCTATCTGGTTACCGAGTCCACCCCGCTCAGCGTAGGGGAAAAACTGCGTTCCACGCTGGCCGCGTTCGTCGCCATGCTGGCGGTGGGCTATGTCAGCAGCCAATTTCTGGCAGGGGCCGGCCTGCTGGTTCTGGTGGCCTCCATGGGGGCTTCGGCCATTCTGTTGTTTGTCACCCCGAACAGCCCGTTGGCACAACCCTGGCCACTGGTGGGCGGCCACCTGATTGCGGCTTTCGTGGGGGTGGTCTGCGCGCTATTGATCGCTGATCCCTGGGCGGCGGCAGCGGCGGCGGTAGCACTGGCCATTCTCGCCATGCACTTCAGCCACAGCCTGCATCCACCCGGTGGGGCGGTGGCGCTGGTGGCTGTACTGGGTGGCGATGCCGTTCACGCGGAGGGCTTCCGCTTCATGCTGGAGCCGGTGGGGCTGAACGTACTGTTGCTGTTGTTGATGGCCCTGGTCATCAACAACCTGATGCCCGGACATCGCTATCCCGCCCGGCCGAATACCCGGAAAGACCAGCGGCATCGCCACAACGACCCGACGCCGCTCGACCGCCTCGGCCTGGACCGCACCGATCTGCGCAATGCCTTGCGCGATCTCGATACCTACCTGGACATCAGCGAGGCGGATCTCGACCGGGTCTACAGCCGCGCGGGCATCCACGCCTTCCGCCGCAAGATGGGCAACATCACCTGCGCCGACATCATGTCGCGCGATCTGTCCACGGCGGAATACGGCACCGAACTGGAAGAAGCCTGGGCGCGGTTGCGTTACCACAAGATCAAGGCGATTCCGGTGATCGACCCGTTTCGCCGCGTGATCGGCGTCATCACCCTGGTGGATTTCATCAAGCGCGCCAACCTGAAAACCTACGAAACCTTCGAGGACAAGCTGATCCGCTTCATCCGCCGCACGCCCGGCGTCGCCTCGGAAAAACCCGAGGTGGTCGGCCAGATCATGGCCACGCCGGTCGTGACCGCGCGCGAGGACATGCACATTGTCGAACTGGTGCAGATGCTGTCGGACAAGGGCCTGCACCATATCCCGGTGGTCGATGCCGATGCCCGCCTGGTCGGCATGGTGACGCAGTCCGATTTGATCGCCGCCTTGTATACCGGCGGGGCGATGAAGTAGCGGGTGTGTAATGGAAACATCGCGGCCATAACCAGGCTCGTCGGGGCCGATTCCATGAACAGGGTCGCGAAGTCACGGCACGAGCCGGTGCCATAAGCCAGTGTTTGCGCCGCAGTTTGCACGCCGGGTTCTTCCCGCCGTTGATACGACAGTGTTTGATTAATGTAGTTGGCAAGTCGTTGTAACAGGGTGTAAGTCTGAATCTGTTCACCGGATTGCCAGAAATGGGCAATCCATTCAGTCAGCTGCTGTTTCGTTTGATCGTCCGGAAATGCCATATAGGGCAACAGCAAAATGACATCATCGGGTTGATAGACGAATGGGTAGCTGAGTGCGTAGTTGGCCACCAGGAAATCGAGTGGCGTCTCATTGAATTGCTGAATGATGACTTCGCTCTCGATTGCAAGCTGGCTGGTGGGCACATCGACTGAAGTGGGCGTTTTTGATCAATGGCAATTAGGTGTTTTCCCGGAACCATGTCGTTTGCATTGGGTAGTCGAGCCAGTTCGGCGGGCAGGTCACGCCGGCGCCTGCATACCGGCTATGGTAGCGGGCACCGCGCGTACGATTGTTCATGCCGGGCTTTGCGGGACCTGAATCGTGCGCACAGCGCACGCTACGGAGATCGTAGGAGTGGGCTTGCCCGCGATAGCCCCCGTTGCGTCGCGGGTAGGGGCGGGTTTCAAACCCGCCCCTACGAATCACATAGAGCCGTTTTCCCCGTCGCGTCTGTTGCCTGATACTCAGTGGGAGCGCGGTAACCGCCGCCAATCGCGGGCAAGCCCGCTCCTACAGGTACTACACGGATTCACACAAACGATTGTGCGATCAAGGCCCGCAACGCCTGTGGACGCGCGTGTCGGTGATAAGACAAGGCCGCCTGCGTTTTCCGGGATCAACCCAACTCAAGCCGCTTCCCTGGGCAGGAGCAGCAGGACGAAGGAGCGGGCCATGAGGGGGTAGGACTGGCCGCCGCTGAAGCGTTTGCGCAGGGCGAGGCCGTCGGGGCGGGCGGTGTCTAGTTGCGCGGTCCAGGTGGCGTCGTTGCCGTTGCGCTTGGGCAGGACGAAGGACAGGGGTTCGTGGTGGGCGTTGAACAGCAGCAGGCAGTCGTCGTCTTCGATGCGGCGGCCGCGCAGGTCGGTTTCGCCGATGGCGGTGCCGACCAGGTAGACGCCGAGGCAGCGGGCGTAGTGGTGTTCCCATTCCTGGTTGGTCATGTCGCTGCCGTTGGGTTTCAGCCAGTGGATGTCCTTGACCTCGGTGCCGTGCAGGTAGCGCCCCTGGAAGAAGTGGCGGCGGCGCAGCACCGGGTGTTCCCGGCGCAGGCGCAGGCAGGCGGCGGCGAACTCGAACAGTTCGTGATCCGCGTCCTCGCCTTCCCATTTCAGCCAGTTGAGGGCGTTGTCCTGGCAGTAGGTGTTGTTGTTGCCGCCCTGGCTGCGGCCGAATTCGTCGCCGGAGGCGATCATGGGCACGCCCTGGGAAAAGATCAGGGTGGCCAGCAGGTTGCGTTGCTGTCGCGCGCGCAGGGTGTTGATGGCGCGCAGTTCGGTTTCGCCTTCGACGCCGCAGTTCCAGGCGCGGTTGTGGGATTCGCCGTCGCGGTTGCCTTCGCCGTTGGCTTCGTTGTGCTTGTCGTTGTAGCTGACCAGGTCACGCAAGGTGAAGCCGTCGTGGCAGGTGATGAAGTTGATGCTGGCGTAGGGGCGGCGGCCGCTGTGGGCGTAGAGGTCGGAGGAGCCGGTGAGGCGGGTGGCGAATTCGCCGATGAGGCCGCCCTCGCCGCGCCAGTAGTCGCGCATGACGTCGCGGTAGCGGCCGTTCCATTCGGTCCAGCCGACGGGGAAGTTGCCGACCTGATAGCCGCCCTCGCCCAGGTCCCAGGGTTCGGCGATCAGCTTGACCCGCGATAGCACCGGGTCCTGGTGGATGATGTCGAAGAAGGCGCCGAGCTTGTCTACCTCGTGCAACTCGCGCGCCAGTGCGCTGGCGAGGTCGAAGCGGAAGCCGTCGACGTGCATTTCCAGCACCCAGTATCTGAGCGAGTCCATGATCAGTTGCAGCACCCGTGGGTGCATCATGTTCAGGGTGTTGCCGCAGCCGGTGTAGTCCATGCAGTAGCGTGGGTCGCGGCCGAACAGGCGGTAATAAGCGGCGTTGTCGATGCCGCGAAAGGACAGTGTCGGCCCCAGGTGGTTGCCCTCGGCGGTGTGGTTGTAGACCACGTCGAGAATGACCTCGATGCCGGCGGCGTGCAGGGTCTTGACCATGCTTTTGAACTCGCCGATCTCTTCGCCGGCCGCGTAGCGGGCTTCCGGCGCGAAATAGCCGAGGGTGTTGTAGCCCCAGTAGTTGCGCAGGCCTTTCTCGACCAGGTGGCGGTCATCGACGAAGGCATGCACCGGCATCAGTTCCACGGCGGTGACGCCGAGGTGCTTGAGGTGTTCGATCACCGGTTCGCTGGCGAGGCCGGCGTAGGTGCCGCGCAGGGGCGGCGGCAGCAGTTTGTTGAGCTGGGTGAAGCCCTTCACGTGCAACTCGTAGATGACGGTTTCGTGCCAGGAGGTCTTCGGTGGCCGGTCGTCGCCCCAGGTGAAGGCGGCGTCGATCACCCGGCATTTGGGCATGCCGGCCGCGGAGTCGCGACGATCGAAGGAGAGATCGTCGCGGCGGTGGCCGATCTTGTAGCCGAAATGCGCGTCCGACCATTTGATCTGGCCGTCGATGGCCCGGGCATAGGGGTCGAGCAGCAGCTTGTTCGGGTTGAAGCGGTGCCCCGCCTCCGGCTGGTAGGGGCCGTGCACCCGGTAGCCATAGAGCTGTCCGGGGCGAACCTGCGGCAGGTAGCCGTGCCAGACCAGATCGGTCCGCTCCGGCAGCGGGATGCGCGCGATCTCGCGACGGCCCTTGGGGTCGAACAGGCACAACTCCACCTTTTCCGCGTGTTCCGAGAACAGCGCGAAATTGACCCCGCTCCCATCCCAGGTGGCGCCCAGGGGGTAGGGATTACCGGGCCAGATGGCGTGCTCGCGCATCAATCCTCGCCCTCGAAGGAACCGCGCAGGGAGCCGTAGCGTTCGCCCTTGGCCAGGACCACGATGCCGGACTCGGTGACGTGATAGCGCTTGCGGTCCTGTTCGAGGTCGTAGCCGATGCGCTCGTTCTCGCCGATGACGTTGTAGCGGTCGACGATGACGCGCTTGAGTTTGGCGCCGCGTTTGATGATCGAGTAATCCATGATGATGCAGTCTTCGATCTCGACGCCCGGCTCCACCACCACCTCGCGGCGCAGCACCGAGTTCTTGATTTTGGCGCCGTCGATCAGGCAGCCGGCGCTGATCATGCTGTTTTCCAGATCCGCCTTCGCGAAGCGCGCCGCCGGCCCCTGGTAGCTGCTGGAGAACATCGGCCAGCGGGCGTTGAACACGTCGAAGCGCGGCTCCAGGCCGAGCACGTCGGTGTGCGCCTCGAAGTAGGCATCGAGGGTGCCGACGTCGCGCCAGTAGGCTTTTTCCTCGTAGGGGCGAACACCGGGCACGCTGTTTTTCGCGAAGTTGTAGGCGAAGAGCTTGCCGCCCTGCATCAGGTCCGGCAGCACGTGCTTGCCGAAGTCGGTGCCGCCTTCGGCGCGGGATTTTTCCAGCGCCTCCAACAACACTTCGGTGTTGAACAGGTAATTGCCCATGGAGGCGTAGGCGTGCGTGGGCCGGTCCGGCATCGCCGGCGGCTGGCTGGGCTTTTCCAGGAAACCGCGAATGCGGCCTTCGACGTCGGCGTCGATGACGCCGAAGGCCGAGGCGTCTTTCAGCGGCACCGGCAGGGCCGCGACGGTGGCGGCGGCCTTGTTCTCCAGATGAAAGTCGATCATCTGCTGCACATCCATGCGGTAGATGTGGTCGGCGCCGAACACCAGCACCATCTGCGGCGCATGCTGGCGGATCAGGTCGATGTTCTGGTAGATCGCGTCCGCCGTGCCCTGGAACCATTCCTGGCCGAAACGCATCTGCGGCGGCACCACGGTGACGAAGTACTCCGGCAGCATCGGCGGCAGCACCCAGGCCTTGCGTACATGTTCGATCAACGATTGCGACTTGTACTGCACCAGCAGGTAGATGCTGTGGATGCCGGAGTTGACCAGGTTGGACAACACGAAGTCGACGATGCGGTAACGCGCCCCGAAAGGCACCGAAGGTTTGGAACGCTCCAGGGTGAGCGGGCTCAGGCGGCTGCCTTCACCGCCGGCCATGACGAATGCGAGGACTTTGGGTTTTTTCATGATGCTTTCTCCATAAGTTCCATCACCCCCTTCAGGGGGATGGCCAGCCAATGTGGCCGGTTTTCAAGTTCGTATCTCAATTCGTACAACGCCTTCTCCAGCACGAACAGGCGAATCAGCGCGTCCGCCTGTTCCGGGTCGCGCGGGCAGACCGCACAGCCGCCGATGCCCGCCCGCCAGCCTTCGAGGAAAGCAGTCTTGACCTCACGCCGCCAGGACTCGATCAGTTGTGCGATCACCGCGCAAGCGGCCTGCGACTCGCCCTGGGGGCGGCAGCCAGCGGCGGCGGCGGCGTAGTCGAAGGAGCGCAGCATGCCGGCGACGTCACGTAGGGGGCTGCCTTTGCGCCGCCGTTCCGCCAGGGTCCGCGCCGGCTCGCCCTCGAAGTCGATGATCACGAAATCGTTGCCGCTGACCAGTACCTGGCCCAGATGGTAGTCGCCGTGGTAGCGGGTTTTGATCAGCCGCAACCGCTCCGGCAGCGGCGCGCTCGCCAGCGCTTCCAGCACCGAGCGGCGTTCGAGCAGTGCCCGCGCCAGGTCGCGTTCCGGTTCCGCCAGTCGCGGCAGGGCGGCGCCCAGCATGTCCAGGCTGCCGGCCACGTCCAGGCGCACCCGCGCCGACCAGGCCTCGGCCTCGCCCTCGGCCAGGGGCTCGGAACCGAAGGATTCGTCGATGCTGGGCACGGCCAGGGCCTGGTGCAATTCGCCGGTGCGCTGGCCGAGCAGGCGCATCTGGGCGCAATAGGCGGCATGGGGCGAGGTTTCGGGCGTGGCGCCCCCCGTATCCCGCGCCGCCTGCCGGTTTTCCAGGAAACGGGCGAGGTAGCTCTGGGTGTATTCCCAGGCATTGCCCTGGTTCTCGACATAGCCCTGGAGGATGGCGAGCAGCGTGGGTTCGCCCTGCTCCGGCGCCCACTCCAGCGCCCCCAGCACCGGCGCGACCTGATGGAACCAGGTGTGCTCGGTGAGGAAACGCCCCATTTCCCATTCCGGATTGAGGCCGGGCGCGATCTTGCGGAACAGCTTGAGCACCAACTTGTCGCCCAGCATCACCGTGGTGTTGCTCTGCTCCAGCGTCGGATAAGCCACTGGCCAGTCCGCCGGCGCCGACACCCAGTCGGGATAGGCGCGGGTGGGGGTGAATTTCAGGCGGCCGCCGGGCAGGGCGAGCTTCAGGTACTTGCCGATGCCATCCACCACGTCGCGGCAGAACGCCGTCTCCGCCTGCGCTTCCAGCAGCAAGCCCGGCGTCGCCTTGCGCCGCACCCGGCCGAGCACCCTGGGCAGGTGTTCCGGCGGCAGCGACTCCGGCTCGCCCCAGCGCAGCGCCAGGGGCAGGGAATAGGTTTGCGCCTCGCCGCCGGCCAGGCCGACCCGGCAGCACGCGAACAGCCAGCGGCCATGCTCACTTTGCCAGGCGCCCAGGGGCTGGAAGTCGATGCGGGCATGGGTGACAAATTTGCCCGCGAACCAGCGCTGTTGCGCCAGATAACGGGGCAGCAGCACGTCCTCCAGGCTGCGCTTCGCGTCGGCGGCGATCAGCTCCTCGTAGCCCGGCATTTCAACTTTCTTGTGCTGGAAGAAACCGCGCGGCTCGGTGAGCACCAGCACCGGCACGCTCTCCAGAGGCGGCAGGTCCTCATGCCAGGTGGGCGGTGGCGCCGCCTGAGACAGTTCAAACCAGTAATAGCCGAAGCGCGGCAGGGTCAGCAGATAGGGCAGTTCGCCGATGGGCGGGAAGGCGTTGCGGCTGCTCAGCTCAACCGGCACCCGGCCGCTGTGCTCGCGCAGGTCCAGCTCGACCGGCTGCGGTGAATGCGAGAGGTTGGCGACGCAGAGCAGGGTCTGATCCTGATAAGCGCGCAGGTAGGCGAACACCTTGCGGTTGCCCGGCGCCAGCAGCTTCAGCGTGCCGCGCCCGAAGGCCGGGTGACCGCGCCGCGCCGCGATCAGCCGGCGCATCCAGTTGAGCAGGGAGGAGGGATGCCGTGTCTGCGCTTCCACGTTCACCGCCTGATAGCCGTGCACCGGGTCCATGATCGGCGGCAGGTAGAGGCGTTGCGGGTCGGCGCGGGAGAAGCCGGCGTTGCGGTCCGGGCTCCACTGCATCGGCGTGCGCACACCGTTGCGGTCGCCGAGATAGATGTTGTCGCCCATGCCGATTTCGTCGCCGTAATAGAGGATCGGCGTGCCCGGCAGGGTCATCAGCAGGAAGTTGAGCAGCTTGACCTTGTCCAGGTCGTTGTCCAGCAGCGACGCCAGGCGCCGGCGGATGCCGACGTTGACCCGCATGCGCGGGTCGCTGGCGTAGACCTTGTACATGTAGTCGCGCTCGCGGTCGGTGACCATCTCCAGGGTCAGCTCGTCGTGGTTGCGCAGAAACAGCGCCCACTGGCAGTTGTCCGGAATCGGCGGCGTCTGGTTGAGGATGTCGACCATCGGGAAGCGGTCTTCCTGCGCCAGCGCCATGTACATGCGCGGCATCAGCGGGAAGTGGTAGGCCATGTGGCACTCGTCGCCGTCGCCGAAATACTCCAGCACGTCCTCCGGCCACTGGTTGGCCTCGGCCAGGAACATCCGGCCCTGGTAATGCTCGTCCACCACCGCCCGCATCTGCTTGATCACCGCGTGGGTCTCGGCCAGGTTCTCGCAGTTGCCGCCGTCGCGCTCGATCAGGTAGGGAATGGCGTCCAGGCGCAGGCCGTCCACCCCCATGTCCAGCCAGAAGCGCATGGCGTGGATGATTGCCTTGACCACTTCGGGGTTGTCGAAGTTGAGGTCGGGCTGGTGCGAGAAGAAGCGATGCCAGTAATAGGCGCCGGCCGCGTCGTCCCAGGTCCAGTTGGAATCTTCGCTGTCGGTGAAGATGATGCGCGCGCCCGGGTATTTCAGCTTGCTGTCGCTCCAGACGTAGAAGTCGCGCTTGGCGGAGCCGGCCGGCGCGGCGCGGGCGGCCTGAAACCAGGGGTGCTGGTCGGAGGTGTGGTTGATCACCAGTTCGGTGATGACGCGCATCTCGCGCTGGTGCAGCGCCTCGATCAGCCGTTTCACATCATCCCGCTCGCCGTACATGGGGTGGACATTGTGATAGTCGGCGATGTCGTAGCCGTCGTCGCGCATCGGCGAGGGGTAGAAGGGCAACAGCCAGATGGTGTTGACCCCCAGCTCCTCCAGGTAGTCCAGCTTCGCGATCAGGCCGGCGAAATCGCCGATGCCGTCGTTGTTCGCGTCGAAGAAAGCCTTGAGGTGCAACTCATAGACGATTGCGTCCTTGAACCAGAGGGGGTCGGCCATGAAGCTCATCGTCTTTCTTTCCTCATGCGTCGACGCGCCAGCCCGCCTTGGCGTCCAGCCGGGCGATCAGCGCCTCGGCGGCAATCTCCGGGCAGGCGCGCAGGGCCAGCGCCAGAGCGGCGTGCAGATTGAGGGCGCGGCCTTGGCGGCGGTCGTGTTCATAGGCGTGGGCGAAGTTCTGCGGCACCCGCAGCGTCCAGTTGTCCTCGCTGACGATGCCCGGCGCGTTGTAGGTCTCCTCCATGCCGAGCAGGTCGGCGAAGAACAACATGACGTGGCGGGCGCGGGTGAGGAACAGCTTCGCCACCTTGGCATGGGCCAGCTTGCAAGGGTCGGCGGCGAGCATCGCCGCCAAGGGATCGGGGTCATCCGGCCACAACTGGCTGGCGAGATAGGCGGCCTGTTCACGCCCCGCCGCCGTTCCCTGCCAGGCCCGCGCCAGACGCCAGATCGACGGGGTGTCGTGGTTGCCCACCATGATCCAGTCCTCGGGTCGCGCGTTCTCGCCGCGATAGACATCGCCGGGATCAGCCAGGTTGGCCTTCTGTGTCACCCGGAAGCGGCCCAGCCCGTGCTGCACGCGAGCCCGCCGCAACGGCAATGGCTCGGTGGACAGCACCTCGCACAGGATGTCCTCGCGGCGCCGCCCGTGGGTGCTCGCCTGCGCCATGAGCGCATCCAGCAGCAGCGCGTAACGGCCCTCCTGCGCGGCGTCCAGGTCGCGCACCCAGTCGTCGGCATAACGCGGCCGGTTCCGGTTCAATTGCTCCGGACTGACGATGGCATGGCGCGCGAGGCCGGGGTGGTCGGGCAGGTCGGGCGAGGAGAACAGCCGCGCCCCGTACTGCACCGCGTGGTAGGAATCGGGATCGTCGATGCGGTAGACCCAGGGACAGACCAGGCCGTGCGGATGGTCCAGGCGCAGGCCGTCGAACTCCGCCAGCACCTTGCCCATGCGCTCGGCTACGAAATTCAGCACCGGGCCGGGCCCGCCCTCCGCATCGAGATACAGCGCCGGGTCCAGCACCTGGTAGTTCCAGGGCTGGCCCGCGAGATTGGTGCGGCTGGGCGGCGCCCCCATGTAGTAGTCGCGCAGCAGCAGGGCCTGCCGCGCCCAGGCATCGCGCTGGGAAAACCCCACCTGCACGTCGCCATAGAGCTTCAGGCCGAGCGCCCGCATGCGCTCGTGGAAGGTCCGATGCTGCTCCAACAGGATGAACTGGACCAGGGCATGACGCTCCAGCATCACCGCATATTTCTGTTCCAGTTCCAGCCGCCGCGCGTCGGCCGCTGCGTCCGACAAAACCGGCAGTTGCCAATCCAGCGCGCCCTCCCCTTGTCGCGGCCAGTGCCGCCAGGGAATGCGGCCGTGTTCCAGGCAAAGCGCTTCATACAAGGCGTCGTCGCGCAGCCAGCGATTGCCTTGCCAGAGCGTGGCCAACCCGCATGCGATCCGCATCGCCTCGGGCTCACCTCGGTCGCGCGCCGCGCTGAAGCGGTTGTGGATTTCCTCCAGCGCCTGCGCATAAGCATGGAAGGCATACGCGTAGGCCACCCGCCGCCCGTCGGGACAAGGGTTGCCATCCGCCAGCGCGCGCCAGGTGGCCTCGCTCAGCAACCCGCCCCATTCCGGGTCTCGCGCCAGCGCGGCGAGGTCCAGGGAAAGGAAATTTCGGGAGAACAGGGTGCCGTCGTAGGGCGAGGGATTGATCGGGGAAGTCTGCCCCTGCGGCCCCAGTTGCAGGCCGGTGAAACCGAGGGAACGCGCGAAATCGGCCAGCGCCAGACCACCCGCGCCGTAAGGACTGCCCCGTCCGCCATCCTCGCCCTCGATCCCGGGGAAACTGGCGTCGTGCACCGCCAGGAGGAAATCCGGCTTGCCCAGCAGGGCCAGCGCTTCGACCAGGTCGGGGTCGGGCTGCGTGGGCGTGGCTCTGGGCGGGTCGATCATTTGAAGTTCTGGCGGTAAGCTTCGGCCACCTTACACCATCCCCGCCGCGCCACGCCACGGGTTGACGAACAAAGCGTATCGGCCTTCCACCCCATGAGAACCCCATGTCCACGCTCAATGACTCGCCCGGCCCCGGCTGGACCCTGATTTTTCTCGCCTGGCTACTCGCCACCGCCTCGACCCTGGGCGCGCTGTTCCTTGGCGAAATCATGGGCTACACCCCCTGCCTGCTCTGCTGGTACCAGCGGATCTGCATGTTCCCGCTGGTTCTCGTGCTCGCCGCCGGACTGTTCCCATTCGACCCGAAGGTGATTCGCTACGCCCTGCCGCTCGCGCTTTCCGGCTGGCTGCTGGCTGTCTATCATCTGGCCCTGGTCGGCGGCCTCATCCCGGAAAACCTGCAACCCTGCCGCCAGGGGGTGCCCTGTTCTGATCTACAAGTAGTCTGGTTCGGCTTCATCAACATCCCGCTGCTTTCCGTGCTGGCCTTCTCATTCATCGTCGCCATGCTTCTGGCGACCCATTTCAAGGGTTCAAAATGAGTCAGAAAACGCTCTTCATCTTCGCCGCGGTAGGACTGCTGCTGGCTTTCGTCGTCGGCACCCTGTTCTATACCAGCGAGCAGGTGGAACAATCGACACAACTGGCCGACAGCAACAGTGACGCCCTCATCCGCATGCATTCGCCGGCCCTCGGCAAGCAGGACGCGCCGGTCGTGATCGTCGAATTTCTCGACCCCGCCTGCGAGACCTGCAAAGTCTTCTACCCCAGGGTCAAGGAACTCATGGCCGAGCATCCCGACCAGATCCGCCTGGTGCTGCGCTTTACCCCCTTCCACACCGGCTCGGACAAAGTGGTCGCGGTGCTGGAAGCCGCGCGCAAACAAGGCAAGTTCTGGCCGACGCTGGAAGCCGTGCTCAACAGCCAGGCCGAATGGACGGAACACCACGTCGCGAATGTCGACCTGGTCTGGCCGCACCTTGAAGGCCTGGGTCTGGACATCGACCAACTGAAGATCGACATGAACGCCCCGGAAGTCGCCGCGCTGATCGCACAAGACCTGGCCGACGCCAACACCCTCAACGTGACCAAGACCCCGGACTTCTTCGTCAACGGCCGCCCCCTGCCCAGCTTCGGCTTCCAGCAACTCACCGACCTGGTCGACGCGGCGCTGCACGAGGCGCAACGACGGTAACCGCGCGTCGGGCTTGCAGTGGATGTGGGAGCGGGCGCCATCATTGCCTCCGATAGGGACGTAGGATGTGCTGAGCGCGGCGAACCGCATCAAACAGTACTGCGTGAAAGCCGATGAGAAGGTGACTTCCCCCTTTTTCAAAGGGGGGAACCTTGCCGATATCAGGGACGTAGGATGTGGTGAGCGCAGCGAACCGCATCAAGCGCGGGGCTTCGATGCCGGCTGTTTCACAGTGCCCCCCAAGGGCGCGTGGATTTCACCGATTCAACAGCTGTTCCGCCAATTCATCGAGCTCGGCCTTGCGCTTTTCCCAATCCGGCAACTGCGCGCCGAGCAGGGCATAAAACTTCGGGCTGTGGTTGTGCTCCCTGAGGTGGCACAGCTCATGGAAGATCACGTAATCCACGCATTGCCCCGGCGCTTTGACCAGAAGCGGATTCAGCAGAAGTTCGCCCTTGGGTGAGCAACTGCCCCATTGGGTGCGCATGGTCAGCAGGCGAAAGTTGGGGGCGGTTTTCAGCCACGGTACTTTCGCCGCGCAGTCGGCGAGGCGCCGGGCGAACACCTCCCCCGCGCGATGCCGATACCAGCCTTCGAGCAAGCCGCGCACCTTGTCCGCCGCGCTTGAACGGCTACTGATCTCCAGTCTGCCGCGCAGCAATTTCACGCCCTGGGGCTGCGCGGGCTGAATGCTCACCTTGAGCAGGTGGCGCCGGCCCAGATAGAAGTGGCTCTCGCCGCTCACATACTCCCTGGGCAGGACATGCCGGGCGCGCTCACGACAGGCGCGCAGGCGCTGCCATATCCAGCGGGCGCGGCGGCGCACGGCAGCCACCACCTCGCCGACTTCCGTGTCTTCCGGGGCATCCACTTCCACCGCGCCATCGGGATGAACGTGGATCGCCACCCGCTTCGCTCGCCGCGCCACGAAGTTGATCGTGAAGCCGATGCGCGCCTCGCCGTAGTGGATGAAGCGTCGCACGCTCACAGCTTCCCGCGACTCAGGCCGATGCGGGTGATGTGGATAACCTGCTCGATCACTTCCTTGGCCTTCTCCAGGCCCATCAGCGCGAACAAACGCGGCAGCAGAGCTTTGCGGATCGCCGCTTCGATGTTCTGCGGGTTCAGCGAATTTTCGGCGACGGCATCGCGCACCGCCGCGTCGATGGCCCGCGCTTCCTCGACGTATTGCCCCGTCTCGTCCGCATCGCCGGCGTCGAAACAGGCGTCGCCCAGCACCAGCCTGAAAGTGCCGAAATAGGCGCGCGCATGGGGGTTGTCACCGAAATGGTCGGGAATGCCCGCCACCTCGCGCCGCGCCACCTGTTCCTCGAATTGACTGAACAGGGCGTACTGCTTGAGTGGGTGGTCGAACATCGCCTCCGCTTCGGCGATGGCCAGTTTCAGCAGCTCCGCGAACACCTTCTGGGCATAGGGGTCGTCGGCGAGCTCCTGCTCGATGGTTCGTTTCAGGCGGGTGCGGATCAGGTCGGTCTCGTTGCGGGTCTTCTCTTCGCTCCAGGTGCCGGGGTCGGTTTCCCCACCCAGTTTGTGCACCAGGTAGACGCCCTCCGGCTCGCGTACTTCCTTGCCGATCACCTGCTTGTCCACCATGCGCCGAATTTGCTCCTCGTAGACGCTGTAATCCACCGTCTCCAGGGCATCCCGCCGGGCGATCCCGCGCAGGCTGATGAAGAAGCGCAGATCCTCCTTGTAGGTGCGCACATCCTGTTCCGAGAAACTGTTGTCCTCGTAGAAACCGCGCGACGACAGGGCGGTTTGCAGGCAGAGGCCGAACTGGGTGAGCGCCTCGTGGAAGTCCTCGCGCAGTTTCTGCCGTGTGTCGTAGGTTTCGCCCGCCTCGCCGCTCGGGTCCGGGGCGAATTTCGGCATCAACACCTGCCGGTACTGCTCCAGGTCGCGGCGGTTTTTAACCTCCCGGAAAAACGCCCACAGCGCCTCGTGCAGGCCGGGCAGGCGTTTGTACTCGGTGCTGAACTGGCTGTAGAGCCCCTCGATATCGCTCAACTCGTAGCCGCCCTGGGTGCGCGTTTCCAGGTCCTGATAGGCGCGTATCGCCGTATCCAGTTGCTTGAGAATGCCCCGGTAATCCACCAGCACTCCGTAGCGCTTGGCTTCATGCAGGCGATTCACCCGGGCGATGGCCTGGATCAGGTTGTGTTCCTTGAGCGGCTTGTCGATGTACAGCACCGCGTTCGCCGGCTCGTCGAACCCGGTCAACAGCCGATCCACCACGATCAGCAAATCCGGCGCCCCCTCGCGGGAGAAATCCGCCAGCACCTTGTGCTCATAGGCTTCCGGGTCCTTGCCGACGTGCTCCTTCCACCATTTCTGCACCTCCGGCAATCCACTCTCATCCACCTCGGTGTTGCCTTCGCGGGTATCGGGCGGCGAGATGATCACCGCGCTGCTCACCAGCCCGGTTTCGTCCAGATACTTCTTGTAGCGGATGGCGTCCAGCTTGCTCGTGGTGGCAACTTGACCTTTGAGCCCCATCTCCAGCTTCTTGATGTTCTCGCTGAAATGCACCGCGATGTCCCAGGCGATCAGCTCGATGCGGTTGGCCGAGCCGTAGACCGCGCCCTTGTTGGCGAACTTCCGTTTCAGGTCGGCGCGCTGGGCTTCCGCGAGGCCGACGGTGATCTTGTCGAACCAGCGATTCACCGCCGCCTCGTTGATGGTCAGTTCCGGCACCCGCTCCTCGTACAGCAGCGGCGACACCGTCCCATCCTCGACCGCGCGGCGCATGCTGTAGGCATGCACGATGGGGCCGAACTTGTTGGCGGCCTTCTCCTTTTTCAGCAACGGCGTGCCGGTGAACGCCACATAGGCCGCGTGGGGCAAGGCCTTGCGCATCCGTTCGTGGCTTTCGCCGCCGTGGCTGCGATGGCCCTCGTCCACCAGCACGATCAGATCGGAAGACGGGTTGTGGCACTCCGGCAGTTGCGAAGCCGTATTGAACTTGTGCACCAGGGTGAAGATGATCCGCTCCGTGCCCGAGCCGATGCGCCGGGCCAGCTCGCGCCCCGAGCTCACCTTGGCCTTCTCGCCTTCCTTGCGGGTCGAGAGCGGCGAACCGAAGGCGCCACCGCTGATGAAGTTCTTGGCGAGTTGATCCTCCAGGTCCAGGCGATCCGTCACCACCACCACCCGGCAGGCACTCAGGCTGTCGTGCAGCACCAGCGCCTTGGTCAGAAACACCATGGTGAAAGACTTGCCCGAGCCCGTGGTGTGCCAGACGATGCCGCCCTCGCGGCCGCCATCGGCTTTGCGCTGCTCGATGCGCGCGAGCAGGGCGCGGATGCCGAAGAACTGCGGATAGCGCGCCACCACCTTGCCCACCTTGCGATCGAACAGGATGAAAAAGCGCAGCAACTCCAGCAGCCGCGCCGGGGTGAGCAGGCTCACCAGCAGCCGGTCCTGATCCGTCGGCAACATCGGCCGCGACCACAGCGACGTGAAATACGCGCGCAGCTTCTCCGGCTTGCCCGCGAACAGCGCGGCGACGGTGGCCGCGTCCAGCGTCCGGTTCTTCACCGCCGCCATGTGTTTGTCGTCAAACGCCTCGTCGAATGCCTCCTCGCGCCAGCGCGACCAGAATTTCGCCGCCGTCTCGGTGGTGCCGTAACGCCCCTCGCCGTGGCTCACCGCCAGCAGCAACTGGGCATAGGCGAACAGATGCGGAATCTCGTCCTGACGCTGGTTGCGCAGATGCTGGCTGACGCCCTCGTCCACCATCGACTTGTTCTGATTCCCCGACTCCGGCCGCTTCGCCTCGATCACCAGCAGCGGAATCCCGTTCACGAAGCCGACCACATCCGGCACGCGGTGATGAGTGCCCTGCGCCGACAGCACCGCCATCTCCTCGCTGACCTCCCAACGGTTCGCCTCGGGGTTGGCCCAATCGATCAGCGCAATGGTCGGCTGATGTTTCTTGCCGTCCGCCATGAACTCGGTGACCGTCACCCCCAGCGCCAGCCGCGTGTACAGCCGCTCGTTGGCCGGCAACAGCCCCTCACCCAGGTTCAACGCCGACACCTCGCGCACGATCTGCTCGATGGCATTGGCCGAGAGCGGAAACCACTCGCCCTTGTACTCGAAGCGCCGGCTTTGCAGCACCTCGATCAGGCGCGGCTTGAGGATGACTTCACGGGTGGAACCACGCAGCGCCAGACAGTCCGCCGCGCTCAAGTATTGCCAGCCGAGATTGCACAGCAGATGCAGCGCCGGAATGTGCGCGCTGTATTGCTCGCGGGTTTGTGGGACGGTCATGGCGCGGCCTCGGCGGGCTGGTCGAGTTTCACGCGGCGTTTGCCGGTGAGGAGTTGTTGCATGAGGGCGCGTTTCTCGATCTGGAAGCGTTCCAACTGATATTCGAACAGCCGTTCTTCTGCCTCGGCCACGTTGATCGCCTCGGCGATCTTGCGTTGAACTGGTGCCGGCGGCACATGCAGCCGTAGCTTGAAGAAATCGCCTATGCCGACATTCAGCAGACCATGATTGCGCGCCCCTTCCTGTGCGATGCCCGAAATTTCTTCGTTCAGGAGTCCTGCCTCGAAATAGTGCCGGAAGAAGTCGAAATCAGCGTCAACACCTTCTTTGATCCGGAAACTGAATTCGCCATTTGAAACCGCACTAACCCGTAGAACGCCTTTTTCGTTTGGTAACTTTTGACGATCCTCCCCATTTACACTCACTCCTCCATCAAGCGAAGAAATCAGGCTGCGAAGGTGCAGAGCTTTCCAATCATTAGGAACCATTCTTTCCCACCTTTCCCGCCATTGATTGCCCGACCTGCTCCAACTCCTTGATGTCCTCCGCATCCGCCAGTCGCACCTCCTCTCCCCGCCGCTTGGCATCGAAGGCTTCATACCGTTCATGGGCGATCCGCACCATCACCTCCCGGCGGATGCCGCCGGCCCCCTGCAACAGGGCGCGCTCGTTGAAGGCCAGGAAGTTGGCGGTGTATTGCCGCCAGTCGGCCAGGGCGATGTCCTGGCGCTTCTTCGCCCGGTCTTCGGCGTAGTCGAGAAACATGGTGACCAGGCGGTTGAGTTCGTCCACTTCTTCCGCGTGCAGGTAGTTCTTGGCGACGATGACGTCGGCCTTGCGCACCCGTCCGGCCTTCCAGCTTTGCAGGGCCATGTTGGGCTGGCCGGGGTCGGCGCGGTCCACCACGATTTCGGCGGCGGTCTTGCCGGTGACGGCATAGAGCAGCTTGTTCTGGACTTCGGCGAAGATCAGGTCGGTGGTTTCCGGAGTGTCCCGGTAGTCCCTGGCGAGGGCGAACAGCTCGCGCACCTTTTGGTAGAAGCGCTTCTCCGAGGCGCGTATCTCCCGGATGCGTTGCAGGAGTTCGTCGAAATAGTCCCAGCCGCCGGGTTCCTTGAGACGGGCGTCGTCCATGACGAAGCCCTTGATCAGGTATTCCTTGAGGTGGCTGCTGGCCCACTGGCGGAACTGGGTGCCGCGCGGGGAGCGCACCCGGTAGCCGACGGCGAGGATGAGGTCGAGGTTGTAGAGCTTGACGGGGCGTTTTACGGTGCGCTTGCCCTCTGATCGAACTATTAAGTTTTCTTTAATAGTTGCCTCCGCCGACAACTCGCCTTCGGCCAGCAGGTTCCGGATGTGGATGTTGATGTTGGGCACGGAGCTTTGGAACAGTTCGGCCAATTCCAGTTGGGTCAGCCAGACGGTGCCGCCCTCGGCCCGCAGATAGAACTGGCCGCCACCGTCTTCCGCCGTGTAGAGCAACAGTTCGCCGCGGGCAGGCTCGTTTTCGAGAGGCGGCGCAACGGTTGCATTTATTGCAACCGTTGCGCGCTTGGTTGGCTTGGTCATGGTTTACAGGCTCCCTTGTCATTTGGGGATTCGGGGGACGTGATGGGCTGCTTGTTCATCTCGTCGCTCCGACAAGGGAGGGGGCAATTTGCCTCCCCCCTTTGCCACTCAAGCCGTGATGAATCAACCGTACGAATTTTTCGTACGGTTGAACCGCCTGCCGAAGCGGTTCCGCGACAAGGGGGGGGGACAACTTGTCCCCCCCCTTTGCCGTCCAACCCGTGACGATTCGTCACGGGTTGAATCATTTCCTCGCGCTTCAACCTTACGATGTCTTCGTAAGGTTGCCGGGTTTTACTCATATCCCAACTCCTTCAAATACCCCGCCATCCGCTCCTCCAGCACCGCCAGTTCGGCCTTGAGCTTTTCCCGTTCCGCGCGCACCGCCATCAGGTCGATTTCTTCCTCTTCCTCGAAGGTGTCGACGTAGCGGGGGATGTTGAGGTTGTAGTCGTTCTCGGCGATCTCGGCCGGGGTGGCGAGGTGGGCGTATTTGTCGACGCTTCGGCGCACGGCATGGGTGGCGAGGATTTTTTCCAGATCCCGCTCGCGCAGCAGGTTCTGGTTCTTGCCGTCCTGGTAGTCGCGGCTGGCGTCGATGAACAGCACCTTGTCGTCCGTCTTTCTCTTGCGGAAGACCAGGACGGCGGCGGGGATGCCGGTGCCGTAGAAGAGTTTTTCCGGCAGGCCGATGACGGCGTCGAGCAGGTTTTCCTCGATCAGCTTTTGCCGGATTCTGCCCTCGGCCGCGCCCCGGAACAGGACGCCGTGCGGCACCACGACGGCCATGCGGCCAGTGCCGGGCTTCATCACTTCGATCATGTGCAGGATGAAGGCGTAGTCGCCCTTGGTGCGCGGCGGCACGCCCCGGCGGAAGCGTTTGTATTTGTCCGCCTCGGCGCCTTCATGGCCCCATTTTTCCAGCGAGAACGGCGGGTTGGCGACAACGATGTCGAAGTGCTTGAGCAGGCCGTCGCCATCCAGCAACTTGGGGTTGCGCAGGGTGTCGCCCCATTCGATGCGGTGGTTGTCCTCGCCATGCAGGAACATGTTCATCTTGGCCAGCGCCCAAGTGCTGCCGATGGCTTCCTGGCCGTAGAGGGCATATTTGCGCGTACCGCTGTTTTGACGCACGAGCTGGCCGCATTTCATGAGCAGGGAGCCGGAGCCGCAAGTGGGGTCGCAGATTTCATCACCCTCCCGGGGCGCCACCAGCAGGGCCATCAGCCGGGAGACTTCCGGCGGCGTGTAGAACTCGCCCGCCTTTTTGCCGCTGCTGGAAGCGAAATTCTTGATCAGGAATTCATAGGCGTTGCCGATCACGTCCAGGGTGCCGATGCGGCTGGGACGCAGATTGAGCTCGGGCTTGGCGAAGTCTTCCAGCAGGTGGCGCAGGATGTCGTTCTTCTGGGCTTCGTCGCCCAGTTTGTTGGCGTTGAAGCTGATGTCCTGGAACACGTCGCGCAGTTTGCCGATGTTCGCTTCCTCGATGGCGTGCAGGGCCTTGTCGATGCGCTCGCCGTTGCCGGGCTGGTGCCGCGCGTCGTGCAGGGCATAGAAGTTGGCGGCGGGCGGCAGCACGAAGCGCTCGTTTTTCAGCATTTCCACGATCAGCTCGGGGTGGTCGCCGTACTCGGTCTTGTAGGCGTCGTAGTGGTCCCGCCAGACATCCGAGATGTATTTCAAAAACAGCATGGTCAGGACGTAGTCCTTGTAAATACTGGGGTCCACGGTGCCGCGAAAGGTGTCGCAAGCGTTCCAGACGGCGGCGTTGATGGCGTCCTGGTTGATTTGGCTGTCTGCCATGTTGGTTTACCGATTGAGTGGGTGGGCGGCGCGCAGCTCGAACGCCAGGGCGTCGAGTTGTTGCTCGCGGTTATGAATCAGGGTTTCCAGCACTTGCCGCTCGCGGCCGGCATCCTTGGCCAGGGCGACGATGCGCTGTTGCTGTTCCAGCCCAGGCACGACGATGGGCAGGGCTTCCAGCACGCCACGGCGGATGCTCAACTGGTCCGTGCCTTCGGCATGGCTGGCCAGATAGCGCCGCGCCGGTGCCCGGTTGATCTGCCAGGCGAGGAATTCGGGGAGCAGATTCGGCGCTTTGACCCGCAACAGGAAGAAGTATTGGGAACACACCGCCGGCAGCGGGACTTCTTCCAGGCACAAGGCGTAGTTGCGCATGCCCCGCGCGACGAAAACGATATCGCCCGGTTGCAGCCACACGGCGCTCTTGTGCTTCTCCAGCGAGGTGCGCACCAACCCCGACCAGACGACGCCGCCTTCGGGACTGATATCCCGCATCTGTAGCGCGTAGGCGTTGCCGTCGGGGTCCTCGGGGACGCTTCCCCTGAACGGGTGCCCCGCCTGGAGGTCGACGAGGGCCGTCAATTCAATTTCCATTGATGCACCAATCAAGTTGATGCATGGATTTTGCTTGTTTTTATGTGGCCGCGTAAAGCGCGGAGTAATCGGCCAGCCACCACAAATCGTTCCGAAGAAACATGGCCGATGCACCGCGTGTGGCGCCGGCTTCCAGCCGGCGTCTTTAGGGCACCTCGAATAACCCCCAATTCGTCGTTCCCGCGAATGCGGGAACCCAGTGAAATCAACACACTGGATTCCCGCATTCACGGGAATGACGGGTTTTTCGATGCGCCCTTTACAGCATCGGCTGCTGACAGTTTTGAAAAACGCCGGCTGGAAGCCGGCGCTACATGTGCGTGCGCATGGCGCACGCTACCGGGGCGACGCGTTCATGCGCTCCAGCACCGACGTCACCCCATTGAGCAACCCCGCCAACTCCACTTGCGGCAACGCTCGCAAGGCCTGGCGCAGGCGGCCCTGCAGGGGGCCGGGAAGGTTCTTGGCCAGTTCGAGGCCGGCGTCTGTGAGGTAGAGACGGACCACGCGGTTGTCCGTGTCGCGCCGCTCTCTGCGCACCAATCCATGGGTCTCAAGTTTGTCGAGCAGGTTGCTGGCGGTGGAGGGGTGGAGTTGTTGCGCCTCGGCCAGTTCGGTGACGCGCAGACCGGGTTGCGCGGAAATCTGCCAGAGCGCCCAAACCTGGGAGCCGCTCAGGCCGTGGCTGGCGTCGATGTTCCGCATGCCGGACTGCACCGCGCGCACCAATTGCAGGAGCTTGCCAAAGGCTTCCTCGGCGCTGTCCACCGCTGGCGCGGGCTCGTCCTTCGAGCCATTGGCGGCGTTTTTTTCGGTCGCCGCTCCGCACTTATTCATTGTTCCTTGGTCCACCGCCACGAGCTCCTTTCGCTTGCCGAGCAAGCATTATTGTGCAAACATGTTTCACGCAAAATGTTTGCAGACGATAACATCTGCCGGCTGCATAAAGTCAACACTTTTTTCCAGCAGCCCGGAATCACGATGGCGCTACCGGCCATCGCCACCCGCTTTCTTGAAACGGCGGGGCGCTGTCTTTCCTACCGGGATCGACCGCCGCCCACCGCATGAAATACTGCCCAGGAGGGCCTTGGATGAATCAAACCGCCACACAGAACATGGGCTGCCAGCTCACCGAGCACGACATCTTTCTGTTCAAGGAGGGAACGCATGCGCGCCTTTCCGAAAAACTCGGCGCGCATTTCACCAACCGGGACGGCGTCGCCGGCGTGCAATTCGCGGTGTGGGCACCGAATGCCGCCTCGGTGTCGGTGGTCGGCGACTTCAACGGCTGGAACGGCTCACCCAACCCGATGCAAGCGCGAGGCGACGGTTCCGGCGTCTGGGAAGGCTTTGTGCCGGGTATCGGCAACGGCGACTGCTACAAATATCGCATCGTCGCGCGCGACAATGATTACCAGGTCGACAAGGCCGACCCCTATGCCCGCTTCAGCGAGGTGCCGCCGCGCACCGGTTCCCGCGTCTGGGATATGGATTACACCTGGAACGACGCGGAATGGATGGGACGCCGCCGCGCGGCCAACGCGCTGGACGCGCCGATGTCGATCTACGAAGTGCATCTGGGCTCGTGGCGGCGGGTGCCGGAGGACGGCAATCGTTCCTTGAGCTACCGCGAGCTGGCGCCGCAATTGGTGGCGCATATGCTTGACCTCGGCTTCACCCACGTCGAATTGCTGCCGGTGACCGAGCATCCGTTCTTCGGCTCCTGGGGCTATCAGACCACCGGCTACTTCGCCCCGACCTCGCGCCAGGGCACGCCGCAGGACTTGATGTATCTGATCGAAGAACTGCACCGGGCCGGTATCGGCGTGATCCTGGACTGGGTGCCCTCGCACTTTCCCAGCGACGAACACGGCCTCGCCTACTTCGACGGCACCCATCTGTTCGAGCATGCCGATCCGCGCCAGGGTTTCCATCCCGAATGGAACAGCGCCATCTTCAATTACGGCCGCAACGAAGTGCGCGCCTTCCTGATGTCCAGCGCGCTGTTCTGGCTCGACAAGTACCACATCGACGGCATTCGCGTGGACGCCGTTGCCTCGATGCTTTATCTCGACTACGGCCGCAAGGCGGGCGAATGGATTCCCAACGAGCATGGTGGTCGCGAGAACCTGGCCGCGATGTCCTTCCTGCGCGGGCTCAACGAGGCGGTGTATCGCGATCACCCGGATACCCTGACCATCGCCGAGGAATCGACCGCCTGGCCGATGGTGTCGCGCCCCACCTATGCCGGCGGCCTCGGTTTCGGCATGAAGTGGAATATGGGCTGGATGCACGACACGCTGAAGTATTACCAGCAGGACCCGGTGTTCCGGAAGTATTCCCACGAGAAGCTCACCTTCAGCATCTGGTATGCCTTCACCGAGAACTTCATGCTGCCGCTGTCACACGACGAAGTGGTACACGGCAAGGGTTCGCTGATCGGCAAGATGCCGGGCGACGAGTGGCAGCAGTTCGCCAACCTGCGCCTGCTCTACGGCCACATGTGGGCGCATCCCGGCAAGAAGCTGCTGTTCATGGGCTGCGAGTTTGGCCAGAAACGTGAATGGCAGCACGACGAGAGCCTGGAATGGCATGTCCAGCAATATCCCCTGCATGCCGGCGCGCAGCGCTGGATGGGTGATCTGAACCGCTGCTACCGCGCGGAACCGGCGCTGTACGAGAAGGATTTCACGCCCGAGGGATTCAGTTGGGTGGACTTCCACGACTGGGAGGAAAGCGTGATCAGCTTCCTGCGCCACGGCAAGAAGCCCGAGGACACGGTATTGGTGGTCTGCAACTTCACCCCGGTGGCGAGGCAGAACTACATCGTCGGCGTGCCCCACGGCGGCTACTGGAAGGAAATCCTCAATAGCGACGCCGCGCTCTACGGCGGTAGCGGGGTCGGCAATCTCGGCGGTGTCGAGGCCTCGCCGGTGGCGGCGCAAGGCTATTACCACGCCCTCTCGCTGACGCTGCCGCCGCTCGGGGTGGTGTATCTGAAACAGGTTTCCGGAGAATCGGCATGAACCAGCAAAGTGCTGTGGGAGCGGGCTTGCCCGCGATAAGCGCCGTGGTTTCGCGGGCAAGCCCGCTCCTACGGCTCGGCCAATGGAGGCATAAAGCATGAAGAAATCCACCCTACCCAAGGCCGACCGCGCCCGCGCGATGATCGAGCGGGTCAGCCCCGAGGTCGACGCCGGCCGTTTCCCGATCAAGCGCGTCGTTGGCGAGGAAGTGATGGTCGAGGCGGACGTGTTCGCCGATGGCCACGACCAGTTGCGCGCGTTGCTGCTGCATCACCCCGCCGGCGTCAGGGCCTGGCGCGAAGTGGCGATGACCGCCACCGGCAACGACCGCTGGCAGGCCGCCTTCCAGGTCGAAGCCCTCGGCCGCCACCAATACACCGTCATCGCCTGGGTGGATCGCTTCCTGACCTGGCGCCACGATCTTTCCCGACGCACGGACGCCGAGGACATCCTGGTCGCGTTGAAAATCGGCGCCGAGTTACTGGATGCCGCCGCCGACCACGCCGACGGCGATGAGCGCCGCCAACTCAGGAAATCGGCCGCCGAACTGCTTGCCGCCACACCCGAAGCGGGTCAGACCCTGGCGCAAGACGCGAGTCTGGCCGCCCTGATGGCCGCGCATGGCGAGCGGCTGTTCGTCACCGAGTACGGCCGTATCCTGGAAGTCGTGGTTGAGGGCGTGCGTTCGCGCTTCTCCGCCTGGTATGAGCTGTTTCCCCGCTCCTGTGGGGAGACTGATAAACACGGCACTTTTGCAGACGTTGAAAAGCGCTTGCCGGAAATCGCCGCCATGGGCTTCGACGTGCTCTACCTGCCGCCGATTCATCCCATCGGCCGCACTTTCCGCAAAGGCCCCAACAACACGCTTACCGCCGGCCCCAACGACCCCGGTAGCCCCTGGGCCATCGGCGCCGCCGAGGGCGGCCACCGCGACATCCACCCACAACTGGGCAGCGCCAAGGATTTCCGCCATCTGGTGACCGAGGCGCGCGCCCGCGGTCTCGAAGTCGCCATGGACATCGCCTTCCAGTGCGCGCCTGACCACCCCTATGTGAGCGAGCATCCCGAGTGGTTCCGCCACCGCCCCGACGGCAGCATCCAGTACGCGGAAAACCCGCCCAAGAAGTATCAGGACATCTATCCCTTCGACTTCGAGTGCGCCGACAGCGACGCGCTGTGGAAAGAATTGAAGGGCGTGGTCGACCACTGGATCGGCGAGGGCGTGCGCATCTTCCGCATCGACAATCCGCACACCAAGCCTTTTCCCTTCTGGGAGTGGCTGATCAACGGCGTCAAGGCGGAACACCCGGACGTCATCTTCCTCGCCGAGGCCTTCACCCGGCCGCGGATCATGCATCGCCTGGCGAAACTCGGCTTCACCCAGTCCTACACCTACTTCACCTGGCGCAACACGCGGAAGGAACTGATCGAGTACTTCACCGAACTGGCCCGCCACCACTCGCGCGAGTATTTCCGCCCCAACCTCTGGCCCAACACCCCGGACATCCTGCCGGAATTCCTGCAATACGGCGGCCGCCCCGGCTTCCTGCTGCGGGTGGCGCTGGCCGCGACCCTGGGCGCCAACTACGGCATCTACGGCCCGGCCTACGAATTGATGGAAAGTGAGGCGCTCAAGCAGGGCGGCGAGGAATACCTGGATTCCGAGAAGTTTCAGTTGCGCTGGCGGGATCAGACCCGGCCGGACAGCCTGCGCGATTACATCGCCCGCCTCAACCGCATCCGCCGCGAGAACCCGGCGCTGCATTCGGACTGGAGCCTGGCTTTCCACGACATCGACAACCCGCTGATGCTTTGCTACAGCAAGACCGCCGGCGACGACACCCTGGTGATGGTCGCCAACCTCGACCCGCACAACGTCCAGGCCGGCTGGATCGACTTGCCGCTGGACGACCTCGGCCTGCCCGAGGACACCCCCTACCAGGCGCACGACCTGCTCTCCGGCGCCCGTTTCCTCTGGCAGGGCGCGCGCAATTTCGTGCGCCTCGACCCCCAGGCCTCGCCGGTGCACATCCTGCGTCTGCGCCGCCGTCTGCGCAGCGAACGCGATTTCGACTACTTCTTATAAGCAAAGGTAATCATGGACAACAACAACCCAAGCCCGGTCGAAACGACGTGGGAAAACGACCCCCTCTGGTACAAAGACGCCATCGTCTACGAACTGCACGTCAAGGCGTTCAACGACAGCAACGGCGACGGCATCGGCGACTTCAAGGGCCTCACCGAGAAGCTCGACTATCTGCAAGACCTCGGCGTCAACACGCTGTGGCTGCTGCCGTTCTACCCCTCGCCGTTCAAGGATGATGGCTACGACATCTCCGACTACCACGACGTGAATCCGGAGTACGGCAATCTCGCCGACGTCCGCGAGTTCATCCAGGAAGCGCATCGGCGCGGTCTCAAGATCATCACCGAACTGGTCATCAACCACACCTCCGACCAGCACCCCTGGTTCCAGGCCGCGCGCCGCGCCCCGGCGGGTTCGGCCAAGCGCGATTTCTACGTCTGGTCGGAGACCAACAAGAAATTTCCCGAGACCCGCATCATCTTCACCGACTCGGAAAAATCCAACTGGGCCTGGGACGACGAGGCGAAGGCCTATTACTGGCACCGCTTTTTCTCGCACCAGCCCGACCTGAACCACAACAACCCGGACGTGGTGAAGGCGGTGATCAAGATCATGCGTTTCTGGCTGGACATGGGCGTCGACGGCCTGCGCCTGGACGCCATCCCCTACCTGTGCGTGCGCGAGGGCACCAATAACGAAAACCTGTCCGAGACCCACGACGTCATCAAACAGATGCGCGCGGTGATCGACGCCCACTATGAAAACCGCATGCTGCTGGCCGAGGCCAACCAGTGGCCGGAGGACGTGCGTGAGTATTTCGGCGACGGCGATGAATGCCACATGACCTACAACTTCCCGGTGATGCCGCGCATCTTCATGGCCGTCGCCCAGGAAGACCGCCATCCCGTGGTCGAGATCATGCAGCAGACGCCGGACATCCCGGACAACTGCCAGTGGGCCATCTTCCTGCGCAACCACGACGAGCTGACCCTGGAAATGGTCACCAAGCGCGAGCGCGATTACATGTACCAGATGTACGCGGCCGACCCGCGCATGCGCGTCAACGTCGGCATTCGCCGCCGTCTGGCGCCGCTGATGGACAACAACCGCGACAAGATCGAGCTGGTCAACTTCCTGCTCATGACCCTGCCCGGCTCGCCCATCATGTATTACGGCGACGAGATCGGCATGGGCGACAACATCTATCTCGGCGACCGCAACGGTGTGCGCACGCCGATGCAATGGAGCCCGGACCGCAATGCCGGCTTTTCCAAGGCCGACCCGCAGCGGCTGTTCCTGCCACCCAACATGGACCCGATCTACGGCTACGAAGCGATCAATATCGAATCGCAGGCGCGCAACCCCTCCTCGCTGCTGCACTGGACCAAGCGGCTTATCGCCGTGCGCAAGAACTACAAGGCCTTCGGCCGCGGCACGATCCAGTTCCTCTCGCCCGGCAACCGCAAGATCCTCGCCTACGTGCGCGAGTATCAGGACGAGACGCTGTTGTGCGTGGTCAACCTCTCACGCAACGCGCAGCCGGTGGAACTCGACCTGGCCGCCTACAAGTGTCGGGTACCGGTGGAACTGCTCGGCCGCAGTGCCTTCCCGCCGATCGGCGAACTGCCCTACCTGTTGACCCTGGAAGGCTACGGCACTTATGCCTTCCGCCTCTCGGTCGACGCCGAGGTGCCCTACTGGCACGAGGAGCACCTGGCGCGGCCGGCGCTGCCGATCCTGGTGCTCACCGAGGGCTGGAACACCTTCTCCGGCAAGCGCGCCGGCACCAGCGCCGTGCGTGGCGCCATCGCCGCCGCCACCCAGGAACAACTCCAGCACAAGGTGCTGGCGCCCTACCTCGCCAGCAAGCGCTGGTTCGCCGCCAAGGGCCACGCCATCGAGCGCATCGCCATCCTGGAACAGGGCGAGTGGAACACCGCCGAGGGCAGCTGGCTGCTCACCGTCCTCGAGGTGCATTGCGCCGACCTGGAGCCACAGCTGTATTTCCTGCCCCTGGCGATCTGCTGGGAGGACGATGAAAACGAGGGCCTGCTCCAGTCGCTGGCGACCTGGACCCTGGCGCGGGTACGGCAACAGGACCGCACCGGCATTCTCTACGGCGCCTTCGGCGACGACCGTTTCTGCCGCGCCCTGGCGCGCGGTATCGGCGCCAACCTCGATCTGCCGCTGGGCGAGGGCCAGGTCGAATTCCGTTCCGGCCACGTCTTCACCGAACTGGCCGCCGGTATCGATGCGCCGGTGCGGCATCCGGCGCTGGAACAGAGCAACACGGCGATCTATTTCGGCGAGCAACTCTTCCTCAAGGGCTATCGCCGGCTCCAGACCGGCACCAACCCGGAAGTGGAAGTGGGTCGCTTCCTCACCGAAAAATCGCCCTACGCGCACATCGTGCCGGTCGCCGGCGCCGTGGAGTTCCGCCGCGCCGATGGTCAGGTGCTGACCCTGGCGATCCTCCAGGCCTACATGCGCAACCAGGGTTCCGCCTGGAACTTCACCGTCGACTACCTCGAACGCTTCCTCGCCGAGCACCTGGCCGAAGTCGCGCCGGTCGCGGCCGACACCGGCGAGAGCCCGCACAACTACTTCCTCACCCTGATGGAACTGCTCGGCCAGCGCACCGCCGAGCTGCACCAGGCTTTCTGCCGCGCCACCGGCGACGCCGCCTTCGAGCCCGAGCCGATCACGCCGGACGATCTGGCGGCCTGGTCCGAGCATCTGCGCACGGAAGCCGTCGCCACGCTCGACAGCCTGGAAAGCCGCCGCGATGGCTTGCCGGATGAAACACGCGCCGCCGTCGACCATCTGCTGGGGCTGCGCGCCGGCCTGATCGAGCGCGTCTCGCCGACGACCCTGGCCGGCATCGCCGCCGCCAAGTCGCGCTTCCACGGTGATTACCACCTCGGCCAGGTGCTGATGGCGGAAAACGATTTCATCATCACCGACTTCGAGGGTGAACCGGCGCGGCCGATGGCGGAACGCAACCAGAAGCACTCGCCACTACGCGACGTCGCCGGCATGCTGCGTTCCTTCAGCTACGCCTCGGCGGTGGCCACCAACCGCGCCACCACAGAGCGCCCCGGCGACCGCCACCGGCTCGGCCCCCTGGTGGAGACGTGGGAACTGGAAGTCGGCGCGGCCTTCCTCAAGGGCTACCGCGACAACCTGCAAGGCTGCCCCGCCTGGCCGGCGGACGCCGCCGCGAGCGCGCGGCTGATCGAGTTCTTCGTCATCGAAAAAGCCCTCTACGAGTTGCGCTACGAAATGGACAACCGGCCAGACTGGCTGCCCATCCCGCTGTTCAGTCTGCTGCGTACCCTGGGCCACCAGGAAGGAAGTTCATCATGAAAGTACTCGCCATGGTCCTGGCCGGCGGCCAGGGTTCCCGTCTGCATCCGCTCACGGCTGAACGTTCCAAGCCGGCGGTGCCCTTCGGCAGCCGCTACCGTATCGCCGATTTCGTCCTCAGCAATCTGATGAATTCCGAGATTCGCGGCATCTATCTGATGGTGCAGTACAAGTCGCAATCGCTGATCGAGCACGTGAACAAGGCCTGGGGCCAGGCCAATGCCTGTCCCGGCCAGTTCGTCACGGTCGTGCCGCCGCAGATGAGCGAGGGCCAGAAATGGTTCCAGGGCACCTCCGATGCCGTGTTCCAGAACATCAACCTGATCAAGCGCCACGCGCCCGACATGGTCGCGGTGTTCGGCGCCGATCACACCTACCGCATGGACGTGCGGCAGATGGTCGATTTCCATCGCCAGAAATCGGCGCATGTGTCGGTGGCGGCGATTCCGGTGCCGCTGAAGGAGGCCTCGGCCTTCGGCATCATCGACACCGCGTCCGACGGCCGCATCAAGGGCTTCCTGGAAAAACCGAAGAACCCGCCGCCGATGCCCTCCGACCCGAGCCGCGCCTATGGTTCGATGGGCAACTATCTGTTCGATACCGATGTCCTGCTTACGGCCCTGGTCGAAGCGAAGGAACGCGGCGAACACGATTTCGGCGGCAACATCCTGCCGCGCCTGATTCACAGCCACCGGGTATTCGCCTACAACTTCGCCGACAACCGCATCCCCGGCATCGCCCCCTACGAGGAACAGCCTTATTGGCGCGACGTCGGCACCCTCGACGCCTTTTACGCCGCCCACCACGACGCGCTGGGCGACCAGCCGCGCTTCGATCTGTTCAATCCGCAGTGGTTCGTCAATTCCAGTAATTACCAGGGGCCGGCGCCTCGCTTCGTCTCGTGCGAACTCGAGAACAGCGCCATCGGTGCCGGCTCCAAGGTGAAGGGTGCGCGCATCCGCAACTCCATCCTGCGCCGCGAGGTGATCGTGGAAGACGACGTCGAGATCGATGACTGCATGATCATGGACTACACCATCATCCGCCGCGGCTCACGCCTCAAGCGGGTCATCGTCGACCGCTACAACGACATCGCCGCGAACAGCCGGATCGGCTTCGATCCGGTGGCGGACCGCGCCCGCTATACCGTCAGCGAGGGCGGCGTGGTGGTGGTACCCAAGGGCCTGGACGTGCCGGACGTGACCCGCTACCAGATTTAGGAACCCACCATGAGTCAACCCATCACCGCCGTCTGGCCCGGCGCCCCCTTTCCGCGCGGCGCCACCTGGGATGGCGAGGGCGTCAACTTCGCCCTGTTTTCCGAAAACGCGACCCGCGTCGAACTGTGCATCTTCGATCCCAGCGGCCGGCGCGAACTGCAACGCATCGAACTGCGCGAGCGCACCGATCTGATCTGGCATTGCTACCTGCCCGAGGCGCGCCCCGGCCTGCTCTACGGCTACCGCGTGCACGGCCCCTACGACCCGGCGAACGGCCACCGTTTCAACCCCAACAAGCTGTTGCTCGAACCCTACGCCAAGGACATCGTCGGCCAGATCAAATGGAGCGATGCCCATTTCGGCTACAAGATCGGCTCCCGCCGCGAGGACCTGTCTTTCGACCGCCGCGACAACGCCGCCGGCATGCCCAAGTGCCGGGTGATCGATCCCGCCTTCACCTGGGGCGAGGACAAGGCGCCGAACATTCCCTGGTCGGACATGGTGGTGTACGAAATGCACGTGCGCGGCTTCACCAAGAAGCACCCCGGCATTCCCGCGCCGTTGCGCGGCACCTATGCCGGCCTGGCGACGGCGCCGGTGATTGACCATCTCAAACGCCTCGGCGTCACCTCGGTGGAGTTGATGCCGGTGCACGCCTTCGTCGACGACCGCCATCTCCTGGAGCGGGGTCTGGCCAACTACTGGGGCTACAACTCCCTCGGTTTCTTCGCCCCGGACCATCGTTTCAGCGCCAGCGGCGTGGTGAGCGAGTTCAAGACCATGGTCAAGACCTTCCACTCGAACGGCATGGAGGTCATCCTCGACGTGGTCTACAACCACACCGCCGAGGGCAACCACCTCGGCCCGACCCTCTCGTTCAGGGGCGTGGACAACGCCACCTACTATCGCCTGGTCGGCGATGACCGTCGCTACAACATGGATTACACCGGCTGCGGCAACACCCTCAACCTGCGACATCCGCGCGTGCTCCAGATGATCATGGACTCGCTGCGCTACTGGGTGCTGGAGATGCACGTCGACGGCTTCCGCTTCGACCTGGCCTCCGCCCTGGCGCGCGAGCTGCACGCGGTCAACCGCCTCGGCGCCTTCTTCGACATCCTGGTGCAGGACCCGGTGCTGTCCCAGGTCAAGCTGATCGCCGAGCCCTGGGACCTGGGCGAGGGTGGTTACCAGGTGGGCAATTTCCCGGCCGGCTGGGGCGAGTGGAACGACCAGTATCGCGACACCATGCGCGCCTACTGGAAGGGCGACGGCGGCCTCATCGGTGACTTCGCCCGCCGTCTCACCGGCTCCAGCGACTTCTACGATCACAGCGGCCGCAAGCCCTACGCCAGCGTCAACTTCGTCAACGCTCACGACGGCTACACCCTGCACGATCTGGTGAGCTACAACGGCAAGCACAACGAAGCCAACGGCGAGGACAACCGCGACGGCACCGACAACAACAATTCCTGGAACTGCGGCGCCGAGGGCCCCACCGAGGACGCCGAAATCAACGCCCTGCGCGCGCGGCAGAAACGCAACCTGCTGGCGACCGTGTTCTTTTCCCAGGGCGTGCCGATGCTGGTGGCCGGCGACGAGATGGGCCGCACCCAGAACGGCAACAACAACGCCTATTGCCAGGACAACGAGATCAGCTGGGTGAACTGGGAGCTATCCGCCGCAGACCGGGAGTTTCTTGAATTCACACAGCGGGTCATCGCCCTGCGCCGCGAGCATCCGGTATTCCGCCGCCGCAATTTCTTCCAGGGTCGCGCCATCCACGGCACGGGCATCAAGGACATCCACTGGTTCAAGCCCGATGGCCACGAGATGAACGACGAGGAATGGGCGCACGACTTCGCCCGCTGCCTCGGCGTCTATCTCGGCGGCGAGGCCATGAACGAACAGGATCGGCGCGGCCAGCCGATCCGCGACGACAATTTCCTGCTGCTGTTCAACAGCCACCACGAGACCATCCCCTTCCGCCTGCCCCTGCTCTGCGAGGGCGGCGAATGGCAATGCGTCCTCGACACCCACCTTGGCGAAGAAACCAATGGCGCATTCCCGGATGGCGCCGACTATCCCCTCGCGGGCCGTTCCCTCGCCCTTCTTGTCCAGCGGAGACCCTCATGAAACGCCAGCACGACATGCCTTTCGGCGCCACCCCGCTCGCCGCCGGCGGCGTCCGTTTTCGCCTCTGGGCGCCCAGTGTCACGGCGGTGACGCTGCGGCTCGACGAAACGGAAGAACTGCCGATGACTGCCGTCGGTGACGGCTGGTTCGAGTTGACCGTGGCCACGGCGCGCGCCGGCAGCCGCTACAGCTTCCGTCTGCCCGACGGTCTCCTGGTGCCGGACCCAGCCTCGCGTTACAACCCCGACGACATCCACGGCGCCTCCGAAGTGATCGACGCGGCCGTCTATGACTGGTCCGATGGCGACTGGCGCGGCCGCCCCTGGGAAGAGGCGGTGCTCTACGAACTGCACATCGGCAGCTTCACCTCGGCGGGCACCTTCGCCGGTGTCATCGAGCGGCTCGACTATCTGGTCGAACTGGGCGTGACCGCGCTGGAGATCATGCCGGTGTCCGACTTTCCCGGACAACGCAACTGGGGCTATGACGGCGTCCTGCCGTTCGCGCCCGACGCCGCCTACGGCCGCCCGGAAGACTTCAAGCGCCTGGTCGACGCCGCCCACGCGCGCGGCCTGATGGTGCTGCTCGACGTGGTCTACAACCACTTCGGCCCCGAGGGCAATTACCTGCACGCCTACGCCGCCGACTTCTTCAACCCGCGCCATGAAACCCCCTGGGGCGCGGCGATCAACTTCGACGGCGACAACAACCGCCCGGTGCGCGACTTCTTCGTCCACAACGTGCGCTACTGGCTGGAGGAATTCCATCTCGACGGCCTCAGGCTGGACGCCATCCACGCCATCCGCGACGACAGCAAACCGGACATCATCGAGGAACTCGCGGCGGCCTTCCGCGCCATCCCGGAGCGCCACGTCCACATGGTGCTGGAAAACGAGCGCAACCAGGCGCGCTATCTGGGACGGGACGGAGAAGTGCCGCGCCAGGCCACGGCGCAATGGAACGACGACATCCACCACGTCTTTCACGTCCTCGCCACCGGCGAGGACGACGGCTATTACATCGACTACGCCGGCGAGCCGATGCGCCGACTCGGCCGCTGTCTCGCCGAGGGCTTCGCCTATCAGGGCGAGCCCTCGCCCTTCGACCACGACCAGCCGCGCGGCGAACCGAGCGCCCACCTGCCGCCCGGCGCCTTCATCAATTTCCTGCAGAACCATGACCAGATCGGCAACCGCGCCTTCGGAGAACGCCTGAACCACCTCGCCGCGCCACTGATCCAGGAAGCCGTCACCGCCGTGTTGCTGCTGGCGCCGCAGCCGCCGATGCTGTTCATGGGCGAGGAATTCGCCGCCGCCCAGCCCTTCCTGTTTTTCTGCGACTTCGGCCCGGAACTGGCGCGCGCGGTGACCGAGGGCCGGCGGCGCGAGTTCTCGCGTTTCGCCCGCTTCGCCGACCCGGCCGCGCGCGAACGCATCCCCGACCCCAACGCGGTGGCCACCTTCGAGGCTTGCGTGCTTGACTGGGGCAGCATCGAACAGGCGCCGCACCAGGCCGTGCTCGACCTGCACCGGCGCTTGCTGGCGCGGCGCAAACAGTGGATCGCGCCACGCCTGGCCGGCATGGGCAACGGCGATCCGAAACTGACGCTGCTATCGGAACGCGCGCTGGATCTGCGCTGGCGCCTGGGCGACGGCAGCCTGCTGACGCTGCAAGCGAATTTCGCTGAAGACGTGGTCGCGACATCGCCCGCCGCTGGCGAATTGCTTTTCGCCACCGCCAATCTCGACGCCGCCCTACTCGCTGCCGGGCAGTTGCCGCCCTGGTCGGTGGCCTGGCATCTGCAAACGAGCGCAACGTAGCTCTGTAGGTCAGGTTGCGGCTTCATCGCTACCTGACGTGCGTCCTACCCATTTCAATGAATCGTCAGGTAGCGATAAAACCGCAACCTGACCTACGACAGCAACAAGGAAGCCCGTAGGTTGGGCAAAGCGAAGCGTGCCCAACATCGCGACGGTTTTGTTGGGCACGCCGTGCTTTGCCCAACCTACGCTATACGCGCCATTCGGTTCCGGCTTGTCCAACTTGGGATCAAGCGACTAAAAACTGAGCGAACCGCATCCAACGGCCCAAACAAGGAAACACTCATGACCACGACCCAGGAAGCCCTGGCGAAACTCGCCGCCCATTGCGGCATCGCCGCCGAGTACCACGACATCTGGGGCAAGCGCCACGCAACCTCGGAACGCACCCTGCACGCCCTGCTCGCCGCCATGCACTTCCCGGCCGAGGCGGACCCCGCGCTGCTGTTGCGCGACATCGAGGAACAGGACTGGCGCCGGCAGCTACCGCCGGTCATGGTGCTGGCCGCCGGTTCTCCCCTCGCCGTGCCGGTCACGCTGCCGGCGGCGCGGGCGGGCAAACCGCACCGCTGGCTCCTGACGACCGAGGACGGCGCCACGCGCGGCGGCGACTTCATCCCCACCGAACTGCCGCGACTGGGCGAAGAAAACCTGGATGGCGCCCTGTTCCTGCGCGGCGAGCTCAGCCTGCCGCCTCTGGACAGCTCCGGTTATCACCGTCTCGAAATCGAGCAGGTAGGGCGAGAAGGCCAGGCCCAGGCGATGATGGCCCTGATCGCGACGCCGGCCAGTTGTTATCAGCCCGAGGCGGTGCAAGGCGAAGGCCGCGTCTGGGGCCCGACGGTGCAACTCTACGGCCTGCGCTCGCGGCGCAACTGGGGCATCGGCGACTTCAGCGATCTGCGCGCCGTGGTCGATCTGTCGGCCACGGCCGGCGGCGGCGTGGTCGGGGTCAACCCCCTGCACGCCCTGTTCCCGGACGACCCCACCCGAGTCAGCCCCTACAGCCCCTCCAGCCGCTGTTTCGTCAACATCCTCTACCTCGACGTCGAGGCGGTTCCGGAATATGCCGAGTGCGCCGTGGCGCGCAATCTGGTCGCCTCCGAGCGCTTCCAGGGTCGGCTGCGGCGGCTGCGCGCCAGCGAGCAGGTCGCCTATGAGGAAGTGTCCACCGCCAAGCTCGAAGTGCTGGCCCTGCTCTACCACCACTTCCGCGAGCAGCACCTCGGCAACGACAGCGAGCGCGCGCGCGCCTTCCGCCGCTTCCGCGCGGAAATGGGCGAGGCGCTGGAACAGCACGCCCGCTTCGAGGCCCTGCAGGAACACTTCCGCCGCGAGAGCGCCGCCGCCTGGGGCTGGCCGGCCTGGCCGGAGGCCTACCGCGACCCCGCATCGGCGGCGGTGGCGACGTTCGCGGCGGAACACGCCGATCGCGTCGAATTCTTCACCTGGCTGCAATGGCTGGCCGATGAACAGCTCGATGCCCTGGGCGAGCAATCCTGGCGCCGCGGTCTCGGCGTCGGCCTCTACCAGGATCTGGCGGTGGGGGTGAACCCGGGCGGCTCGGAGGCCTGGGCCTGGCAAGATGCTTACGCCATCGGCGCCCACGTCGGCGCGCCGCCCGACGAATTCAACCATTTCGGCCAGGAATGGGGGCTGCCGCCGCTGGTGCCGCACCGCCTGCGGGAAGCGGCCTATGCACCGTTCATCGCCGTGCTGCGCGCCAACATGCGCCACTGCGGCGCGCTGCGCATCGACCACGTCATGGGGTTGACGCGCCTGTTCTGGGTGCCCGGCGGCCTGTCGCCGACGGAAGGCGCCTATGTGTCCTACCCGCTCGACGATCTGCTCGGCATCCTCGCGCTGGAGAGCCAGCGCAACCGCTGTCTGATCATCGGCGAGGACCTGGGCACCGTGCCCGAGGGCTTGCGGCCGCTGCTCGCCACCGCCGGCGTGCTGTCCTACCGGCCCTTCCTGTTCGAGAGCGACGCGGCCGGCGGTTTCTCGTCGCCGACCGCCTACCCGCGCCAGGCGCTGGTGGCGGTGAGCACCCACGACCTGCCGACGCTCGCCGGCTTCTGGAAGGGGAGCGACCTCGACACCCGCGCGGCGCTGCGCCTGTTCAGCGACCCGGACCAATACGGCCCGCTGGTGGTAAACCGCGCCCAGGACCGCGCCCGTTTCCTGGTGGCGCTGGAGCGCGAAGGCCTGTTGCCGGAAGGCGCCAGCATCCATCCGAATACCGCGCCGGAAATGACGCCGGCCCTGATGGTCGCCATCCACGCCTACCTGGCGCGGACGCCGGCGCAAATTCTGGTGGTGCAACCCGAGGACATCCTCGGCCTCGTCGAGCAGGTCAACCTGCCGGGCAGCCTTGACGCACAGCACCCCAACTGGCGCCGGCGCCTGCCGCTGGACCTGGAGGACTGGCTGGACGACGGCCGTTTCAGAGAACTCGGCGAGACGCTGCGCCAAGCGCGCGGCAGCGCGGTATCGCCGCGCGACGCACCGCCGCCGGTCAACCGCGTGGCGGTCATTCCGCGCGCCACCTACCGGCTCCAGTTCAACCGCGACTTCACCTTCGCCCAGGCCCAGGCCATGGCGCCCTATCTCGCCGAACTGGGGGTGAGCCACTGCTACGCCTCGTCCTACCTGACAGCGCGGCCAGGCAGCGGCCATGGCTACGACATCGTCGACCACGCCAGGCTCAACCCGGAAATCGGCGACTCGCAAGCTTACGAGGACTTCGATGCCGCGCTGAAGGCGAACGGCATCGGCCAGATTCTCGACGTGGTGCCCAACCACATGGGCGTCATGGGCGCCGACAACGCCTGGTGGCTGGACGTGCTGGAGAACGGCCCGGCCTCGGCCTGGGGCGCCTTCTTCGACATCGACTGGGACCCGCAAAACCCGGACCTCACCGGCAAGGTGCTGCTGCCGCTGCTGGGCGACCACTACGGCACCGTTCTGAACCGTGGCGAACTGCGCCTGGAATACGACGCGGCGCGCGGCGAATTCAGCCTCTTCTACTACCAACACCGGCTGCCGGTGGACCCGGCGAGCTATCCGCGCATCATCGGCCACCGGTGCGAACGCCTGGCGACGGCGCTCGGCGAGCACAGCAAGCAGTACGGCGAACTGCAAGCCCTGCTCACCGCCTTCGGCCACCTGCCGGCGCGCACCGACAGCGACCCGGCACGGATGGCCGAGCGACAACGCGACAAGGAAGTGCACAAGCGCCATCTCGCCGCCCTGAGTGACGCGCAGGCCGCGATTGGGCATCACATCACCGATAACCTCGCGGAACTCAACGGCACCCCCGGCCAACCCGCCAGCTTCGACCTGCTGCACGAACTGATCCGCGAGCAGGGCTACCGCCTCGCCTACTGGCGCGTCGCCGCCGCCAGCCGCGACACCTGCGACTTCACCCTCAACGGCCTGCGCGAGGCACTGGAAGAAGTGGTGGCCTGTTTCCCGGTCTACCGTAGTTATGTCGCCCACGGCGAGCTGTCCGCCGACGACCGCCGCCACATCGCCTGGGCCATCGCCGTGGCCAAGAAACGCAGCCCGCTGGCCGACACCGGCATCTACGACTTCGTCGAGGGCGTGCTGACCTGCGACCTCGCCCGTGGCCGCGGCGCCTCGTTCCGCGAGCGGGTACAGGCCTTCGCCATGAAATTCCAGCAGGTTTCATCGCCGGTGATGGCCAAGGGGGTCGAGGACACCGCCTTCTACCGCTACCACCGCCTCACCTCGCTCAACGACGTCGGCGGCGAACCGCGCCGTTTCGGTATCTCCGTGGCCGCCTTCCACGGCGCCACCCGCGCCCGCGCCCTCAGCTGGCCGCACAACATGCTGGCCACCTCCACCCACGACAGCAAGCGCTCCGAAGATGTGCGCGCCCGCCTCAACGTGCTCTCCGAAATCCCGGCGGCGTGGAAGCTGATGCTGCGCCGCTGGCGCCGCCTCAATCGCGGCCGCAAACGCCTGATTGACAAGGTCGAGGCGCCCTCGCGCAACGACGAGTACCTGCTCTATCAGACCCTGGTCGGCACCTGGCCGCTGACCCCGCTCGACGACGCCGCCCTGGCCGACTATCGCGCGCGGATCGACGCCTACATGATCAAGGCCCTGCGCGAAGCCAAGGAACACAGCAGTTGGGTGCAGGTGAACGGCGAATACGAAGGCGCGGTGAGCGGCTTCATCCAGGCCCTGCTGGCGCCCGGTGAAAAGAACCTGTTCCTCGCCGACTTCGTGGAGATGGTGCGGACCATCAGCCACCACGGGCTGATCAACGCCCTCGCCCAGACGCTGATCAAGATCACCTCGCCGGGCGTGCCCGATATCTACCAGGGCTGCGAACTGTGGCAGTTCAACCTGGTCGACCCGGACAACCGCCGGCCGGTGGACTTCGAGCAACGCCGTCACCTGCTCGCCGAAACGAAAGCATTGGTAGAGGCGCCGCCGGAACAATGGCCGGATCGCCTGCGCCCCCTGCTCGACGACATGCGCGACGGCCGCATCAAGCTCTACACCCTCTGGCAAACCCTCGCCCTGCGCCAGCAATGGCCCGAAGTCTTCCGCGACGGCAGTTACCTGCCATTGACGGTGAGTGGAGAACGCGCCCTCCACGCCTGCGCCTACGCCCGGCGGCACGGCGATCACACCCTGATCACCCTGGTCCCGCGCCTGCCTGCCCGCCTCCTCGGCGACAACCCCATCCTGCCTTTGGGGCCCGAGGTGTGGGGCGACTCGGTGCTGGAACTCCCCGTCGAACTTGCCGGCACCGCCTGGCGCAACGCCTTCACCGGCGAGCGCCACGCGGCAGCCGGCCAACTGGCGCTGGGACAGCTTTTCGCCACCTTCCCGGTGGTGCTGCTGGCTTCGGAGACAGTCGATTGACGGCGGCGGGGTGATCGCGGCGTGCCTTGCCGTCCGAGTAACCGGGACAACAAGGCACGGCCGCCACTTGGCGGATGTCGAGCACAGTGCTGACTTTCAGGGCGAACAGGCCGAGGAGTCTTGCCTGGCCTGTCCAGCCATTCGAGCCGGAATTCCAGTTCAAGGTTGAGCGTCTGCTACTCGAAGCAGGGAACTGGCGCGATCAGCCCGAAGCAGAAGTTTTCCAGGCTTCGGCGACCGTCTCTTGATCGGCCAGACTGGCCGCTGGCCCTGACCTGATGGTAGCCGCTCATGAATGACTGTTTCCTTTACCGTCGGCGGGCTCTTGACGACCCGGAAGAGTCGTTCGACTTTCAGCGTCTTGACGGGCAACTAACTGGTCTCAAGCCGCCATTCATAAATTCGAGGCGGATACCGGCTTACCGGCCATTGCGGACGGTGCTGGAACCGAGAAATTGTTGGCGAATGACCGCAGTGGGAAATCGGCTTAATCCATATCCTCGGACAGCTTCTGACGGACAAGACCAACGCAGTGGCTGCTGGCTATCTTGGCAGAACGAACGACCCAGAGTTGTCAGAAGGCCATGTAGTCCCATTACAACTCTCGGAGGCCAGCCAGTACCAAGGCCATCAATGTTCACCATTCCCAAGCGCCACAGGAACCGGCGCCCGCATCCCTTCCGAATAAAACCAGGCCTTGAACTTGGCCATCTGTTTGATCCGATCCGCGTAGAGCGTCACTTTGTCCGAAGGGGCGAAGATTTTCGCCATCAACTTGGCGTCGGATTCGTTGACCCGCAGCGCCAGGTAGTTGGCAACGGCTGTGAACAGGGAGGAGTCGAAATCCTTCGCCTCCTGCGATGCCACCACGAAGGACAGCCCATATTTGCGGCACTCCTTGGCCATGGTCGGAATCAGCTTCAAGCGGGCCGCGCGGTGCGCCTCGTCGAAGATGATGGCGTGGGTGATGCGGCTTTGCGTGCCACGCCGGAACATGGACTGGTAGAGGTTGTGCAGCACGAAGGTGGAAAACGCCCTTTGCAGCACTTCATTTTGCGAACTGTGGATTTGCACCAGGACGGGGCTTGCGCTGTCAAGCAGGCTGGGCGCACCGGTGGTGGACTCGAACAATCCGTAATCCGCCAACTCCGCCAGCCGGGTCATCAGTCCCTTGTCCGGTTTGGGGTCGGCCTTGAGCAAGTCGTAGAACGCAGAGAAGGGTGGGATTTCGCCTTGGGTGCCCACTTTCCAGCCCTGGACTACATAACTCTGTTTGATCGCCTCGCGCATCCGGCCCAACTGCACGTCGCCCAGGTCCGGGAAGATGGCCGCGAAATTGTCACGCAGCAGGGTCACGTTGTCCATGTAGGCGAGCGGTGCATCGCTCACCACTTGCAGCGGGTTGAAGCCCAGGCCGGCATAACTCACGGTGCGTAGCGCATCGCCCCACAGGGCGCCCAGTTTCTCGTCAATGTCCTGGTGGTAGGAAAACACGATGGGCGCAATACCAGCCTCCATCAATTGCCGGCAAAGCTGGATCAAACAGGTGGTTTTCCCCATCCCCGGCAAACCGACGATCAGCAGATGCGGGTTGCCCTGGATGCTCACCCGCCAATGCACCGGTTCGTCGCTGCCGTCTCGTTGGCCGAGGAGAAGTTCGACACCACCCGAACCGCTCCCATCCGCCTCGCTTGCAGGCGGATTCGGCGTAGGGTGCGCCGCGCGCACCGGCTCACTCCCCGGTGCCTCCTGGTTAGCAACGTAGGTTGGGCAAAGCGCAGCGTGCCCAACATCACCGTCGGTATCGTTGGGCACACCTTCGGCTTTGCCCAACCTACCCGGCTGGGTCTCCGGCAGCCGCACCGGCCCGAACAACCAGATGTCCGCGCCAATCTCCACCGGTTTCGCCCCGCCATATTCCGGACAGAACACCAGGCCTACCTTGGCCCGCTCCTGTTCCAGCAAGGTCGGCAGCCCGTAACTGGCACCTTCGCGCGCCAACTTATCCAGTTCCTTGTCGATGCGGGAAAACGCTTCTTCCGTCAGCGTGTGGCGGCGTCCCTTGCGTGCGTAGAAACGCAACACCCGCGCCAGACGGGCGCGTTGCACGGTCTTTTCCAGCGGCGCGGTGTCCGGCCCGAACAGCTTTTCCCAGAGCTGGCAGGACGCTTCGAGTTGGCTGGAAATCATCTCCAGAAGGTCCAGCGCGCGAGCGGTCTTGAGGTAACGGCGGAACTTTACTTCCACGAAGCTGAACTTCAAGCCGCCGCGCCGGCCCGCCGTCACATACAACAAATCGGCGCGCTGACCGGTTTCGTCCTTGTCCTTGCTCTCGCCCACCGCTCGGAACAATTCCGGCACATCGTCGAGGGGCACGAAGAAACCTTCCTTGAGGGAAAGCCAGGGTTCTTCCCCGCCCCCCGCGCAATGGCTTTGCGTCAGCGCCAGCGCCACCATTTCCTGGGCCACCGTACCGGATTGGGTCAGGCGCAAGGCGAGGCGGCCGCTCACCGCTTTCAGCGCATCGAGCAGAAAGGCGCAGTTGCGCGGGCTGACCGACAAACCCATTTCTCCGAGGGCGGCATCCAGCAGCCGCACGATCTCGTCGAGCGAACTGGTGGAGGTGATGAGTTGCAGAAAACCCAGGTCGTCGCGTTCCGGCACGCAGTCGATCAGGTAGGCCTCATACAACTTCGGCAGATCGCGCGGGGAGTCGAAATACTCGACGCCGGCATGGCGGTCCACCGTCACCACCCAATCGCATAGCCGGTGCAGGCTCGCCAACATCTCGCCCTGGTCGGATGACACTTCGGTGATCAATACCGGCCAGTCGTTCTCGCCCGCGCCCATGCGCTTGGCGACACAGCGCAACAGCGCGGAATGCGCCTTCACCAATCGCTCGGAAAAACCCCGCCCGACGGGATGTTTATCGCCTTCCGGCGCAGTCGGGATCGACGACACCCAGCGCGGCACCGGTGTTGCCTCGAAACGGCGTTCCGGCGTCAGGGCCAGGCCATGCACTTCCAGCGCGGCATCGGGGACACTGGCTTTCGGCACGCATTCCAGGCGGGTGGTGAAGATGTCGAAGGCCAGGGCCAGATGCGCCGGCGTCGCCGGGGTTACGCTCTCGCGCCGTGCCCAGGCCAGGCGCGGCAGACTCACGCCGCCGGGGCGGGTCACGCTGTCCAGCAGCCAGCGATCTTCCTCCGGCACCGCCCCGGCGCCACTGCGGCGACGCTCGGCGGTGGCGGACAGGAATCGTCCCACCATGCTCTTGCGGCCGTTTGCCAGCGATGGGGCCGGGAAAAGATCCAGCACGAAGGCGCGTTTGGCATGACCATCCCGCGCTTCACCGTCTTCATCCACCTCGGCAGCCTCAGCACCGCGCAAGGCACAACCCAGGGCACGCGCTGCGGGCATGGCATCGCCTGGGCGCAGCGCATGGACATGCACGCGCCGGGTTTCCGGGTGCAGGTTGAGATAACGCGCGACTTCTTCGCCCAGTAGTTGGGAAGCGCTCTTGCCTACTGAAGGGGCCATCAATTCCTCGCCCTTGGCATCGCCATCCCCCAGAAGACGGGAGAGCAAGGCCACGGTGGCCTTGGGCTCGGCATCGTCGGTGGCCGTCATCGCCACGGTATGAAAGCCCAGGCTGTCGGCGAACACGAAGGCCTCGCCTTCTTTGAAACCCGGCAGCATGGCCGGGTAATGGGCGCCGATCAGTGATCCAAGCAGCTTGGCCACCTTGGTCGGCGGCGCGCCTTCCTCATAACGATGGCGCCACACCAGCATGTCGAAACTCTGTTGCCAGGCGACACGTAGCGGATGAGTGGGCAACACGATGAGGCCGATGCGCTGGCCGCCCACGCCTTCGACTTCCAGAGTGTGAATCAGGGTGGCGCGAGCGGGCGCGGAATCCCACCAGGTGGTGGCGGCGTTGACGTAATCGTTGATGATCTTGCGTTCCGTATAGAGCACCGCCAGAGGCCCCTGGCTGGAGGTGGCCAGCCAACGGGAAAAATCTCTGGAAATCTGGGCAAAGCGTCTTCCCGCCTCGTCGCTGGTTGGAGGCACCGGAACAAATTCGGGCTTGCCGTCGGGCGTGCCATCCGCCCGAACCTTGAGCCGCCAGCGACCCGATTCGCCGCCATGCCCCACCCAGTCAGCCGCCAGGTCGAGCAACAGATTCGGGCACAGCACTCGCGCTGCCTTGCCGTCCACGCGGCAGGCGATATAGCCCTTGGCATCCCGGCTGAAGGCTTGCCTGTCACCGGGGTTGTCGGCCAACCGGTCGAACTCCTCCCGCTCTTTCGCCACCTGGATGGCGGCCAATGCCAGCGTGGGGTAAACGCTGCCGGCACTGGTTTTGGCGGGCTTGTCGGTTTCGCCGAAGCACAGAATGAAATCCTTGCTCAAGGCGCGAAACGGGCTTTCCTGGTCATCGCCTTCCAGCAAGGCTTCCGCAGTCAGTGCCCGGATCACCACCTCCGCCTCGAAGCGGGCACTCTCACCCAGTTCGCCGAAGTCGTCCTGAGTGAAAACACATTTCTGCGGGCTTTTCACGATGTGGCTGACGGTTTTCTCCGCCAGCGCGTCGCCACCCGCGCGGATTTCCACCGTGTAATCCACAGCGCCTTTCGCCAAGGTGGTGGGCTCTGTCTCCCAACGCACTTCCAGGCGCACCCGCTGTTGCGGGTTATCCGTCAGCGCAAGCTTGAACACCAGACGGTCATCGGCATCCACACCCAGGCCGGACCAGGCTGCGGGCTTGCCGCTCTTGCCGCGCCAATTCACCCAGCGAATCGACTGCAAGGCCTGGCTATCGAACAAGCCGGGGCGCAGGTTGTTCAGCCACAAGGCCTCCCGCCCTTCCACCCTCGCCAGCGCATCCAGCCGAGAAAGACTGTCCGCCTCGCGCAGGAACTCCGCCAACTCGCGGCCCACCGCTTCATCCGCCGCCGGCAGTTGCAGGCCCGCCACCCGCGTTTCCGCCGATTGCCGGTTGCCAGCCAGCAGGCGTTCCACCAGGCGGGCGGATTTCTCCAGGTCGTCGTCATCCGCATTTTCCTCAATCGCCACCGGCCACAGGCCGATTTCCGGCAAGGCCGCACCCAGACCTCCCTCGCTGTAGGCGGCGCGGCAGAGATAGGCGAACTCGCGCCAAGGCGACAAGGTCTTGTTACGCGCCAGCCGGCGCGCCTTGGACAAAGCCTTGTCGGCGAAACCCTTGCCGCCGTGTGCCAGCTTCTCACGCGCCAGTTTTTTCGCCGTGGCAAACAATTCTGCTTCAGCGATGTCACGCGCCGCGCCGTAGATACCGTCCATACCGGCACCGGCCTGCGCGGTATCCACCAGCAACAGCACCGCTTCCGCCTTGTCCTCGCGCCACTCCACCGCCTGGTCCGCAGTGATGGCGCGGATGTTTTCATCCGCCGTCTGGCCGACCACTGCGACCCGCCAACCTGGCACCAGGAAGCGTTGATCTGCCGCCAGTTCCCGCGCCACCTCGCCGGGTAGGCAACGGATGAATGCCATGCTGCCAGGCAAGGCCGGCCCCAGCAGTTCTTTCAAGGCGAGCGCCAGGATGGGTGCCGCGTTTTCGTTCAGGGGCATGTCAAGACACTCCGAGGGTGGTGCGGGCGTGCTGCAACAGGGCTTCCGCCTGGGCAATGCACTCGGCGAGTAGCGCATCGTTGACGCCGTCGCCGGTGTAGTCGTTCAGATTGCGTTGTTTGCGGAGCGCGTCGAGAACGATGACGGTGGCGCTGTCCAGTGCCAGAGTCAGGGGCAGTGCCTGGATGGCGGTCTGGTGGTGGCCCGGCTCGCTGGTGGATGTGCGGAAACCCTTGGCCCAGAGCGCGGCCATCGCACATTGCAGGATGGCCTTGTAGGCGGCGTCGAAGCGGTTTTCCGCGCTGATCGTGGTGACCTTGGCGTCGGCCAGATTGCGCGCGGCCGCCGCCAGCAATTTCAGAATGGCGGCGCGCCCGGCCTCATGCCGTTGCAACCGCTTTATCGCCAACAAGTTTTCCAAGGTCATGCTCATCTCCCATCAGAAACAGTTTTTCGTTGTTCAACACCTCGGCGAGGAAGGCGTCGCCCGCACTCGCCTTTTCCTGAAACTCGGCGGGCGACAGCACCACTGGGTTGATCTCCCGGCCGATGCGCGCCTGTGCTTCATACAGCGCGCGAACCACCTCGGCGAAACCGATCTCACCCACCAGCAACACATCCACATCGCTGCGCGGCCCTTCTTCCCCGCGTGCCACGGAGCCGAACACCAGCGCAAGCGCGATGCGCCCACCCAAGCCGGCCAAAGCTTCTCTCAACACATCCGCGAGCCCCGCCGTCTTGCGCAATATCCCCGCCAGTTCCGGAAAGATCGGGCACTGTTGATTGGCGCCGTAGCGCACCTGATTGCCGACTTCCTCCCTACTCAGCACCCCGGCAAGAGCCAACCGCGCCAGTTCCTTGTGCAGCGTGCCGGCCGAGGTACCGGTCAGGCGGGCGATTTCCCGCACATGAAAGTGCTGCTCCGGATGCAACAGCAGGAGGGCCAGCACTTTCTGGCGGTAGGAGCCAAGTAATAGGGAAGCAAGCACGATGTAGTTTAATTAGCTACAAATGAAGCTTGTTAGGCTACATTCAATCGAGGAATCACGCACCTACGAGGTGGATTCATCGTCGTAATCGTCATGCAGCGGATTACTCAAGAAACGCCCGTTTTCCCGTATCGCATAGTCGCCGCCCCGAGCATCGTTCGAGAAACTTGCCTCGGTCGATGCAACACGTTTCTTTGATTTCCGTTTTTTCTTCTTTCCTTCGCAGTGGGCGACAACCTCACAACCCGGCCGCTCCACGACGTAATAACCAGTTCCATCGCACTTGTAGCAATTCGGGTTCTCGCCACCACAGGAGCATGAGGTCGCGACAAAGTTAACCATGTAGCCCGCCACAACAGTGTGACCAATGGTCATTCCCTCATGGCTAACCACATCACCTATGCCGAGACTTGGCGCTTCTGTTCGGCCAACAAGACTCTTCGAGGGCGCGGGTATCCTGCCTTGCGGGGGAAGCATTTTGGGATCGTGGTAACCATACAAGCCGCTTGCGTTGGCTGTACTAACGCCTGGTACTACCTTGGATTTACGACGTTTCTTCCCCATCTTTTTACCCCTTTACGGGCTATTTCCCATCTTCCGTTGCCGGCACAACAAACCGCGCCCGCAACTGCTTCATCGACTCCGCATCGTTCACCCCCACCAGCAGGCCCAGGTCGCGCAAGCGGCGTTCCAGCCAGGCTTTGTTGGCACGCAGCAGGTCTTGCGGCACGGACATGCCTGGCGGTTCGCGGTCCACATACAGCCCGTAGTGGTCGCGCAGAATGTCGAGGAAGCGGAGCAGAGTGAGGGGCCGCGCAGCTTTGCCTTCACCGTCCTTGCGCAGATGGCGATGCACCAGAAAGTCCAGCAGAGCGTGGGACAGCACGATGGAACGCAGGTCTACAGACTTCTTCGTGCCGGCTTCGCTGCGGGAAACACGCCGTTTGAAGGCGAGTCCGTTGGGGCGGTTGGGCATGAGGCTGCTGTCCAGTGCCTTCAAGTAATTTTGTCCCTGTTGCTGATAGCCAATAAGCTCCGCCAACGCTTCCGCTAACCTCAACGCAGAATTGACTTGGTCGTTGCGCAACGCCCGCACCACTTCTAGCGCCTCATCTGCCTTTTCCAGTTCGTCCGCCAGGCGGCCGCAGTCTTCTTCCAGTCTTTCCAGGATTGACTCGGCCCTGTCGTGCCGCTCCCGGTATACCTCCCCGAGCAGATTGAGCCAGGCTGTCGCGTCGGGTTGCCGGGGCGGCAGATCGTTCATTAGCCTGGGATGGTGGCTAACCCGGTCGTCCAACACCCGCGCCAGCATCATCAGCACCGGCAGGCGCTCAAAGCGGGCAAGCGCCTCGCTCATCCCCGCTTCCGAGACATTGCGCAGCTTGGCGTCCAGACCGTGCGAGCAGTCCACGAACAAGGGCATCGGCTGCTGGTCTTTGGGAACGGCACCGGTAAGCGCCCAGTCGGACAGACAAACCATGGTGGAAAACAGCAGGTTGGCCATGCCGAGGCCTATTCCCGCCTCCAGCATGGGCAGGAAGGCTTGACGCGGTAGCGATGCGCCATAGGCCTCGATGAAGGTGGACAGATCGCCGCGCAGATACTTGGCTGCGGTTTTGGCGATGGGCCAGCGGTTGGGGATGTCCGCACCCGCGCCAGGCACCTTGCCGGGCGCGTGGCCGCAGACCTGTGCCAACCGTATCGCCAGCAGTTCATCCACACCCAGATCGTCGGCGGTTTGTTCCATGAAACGGTCGGAAGCGAGGTTGGCGGCGGGGCCGTCGATCTCCACATGGCGGCCAAACAAGGCCAACAGCGGGCTCTCGCTGAAATCACCACCAACAGGAAAAGCCTTGCTGGCACGCTGGGCAAGCGTTCCGCCCTTGTCCTGCCAGGCCAGCAGGGCCGTCAGCATTTCGGGGACGCCGCGCAAGTTGGCTACTTCTTTGGGCAAATCAAGCCAACTCGCCAGGTAATGCGTGGGGAAAACCCGCTGCACCCCCTCACCATGCCCCAGCGCATGCTCCTTGTTCTCCAGGCAATAAGTGAGCAGCAGATCGGCCAGCATGGCCGGGCCGTGGTCGCCAGCGAAGCCGTCGAATTCGCCGCCAGCACGGGTGAGCAAGCCACTTGCCACATCGACCAACCGGGGCGGTTGCGCCTTTCCCTGGGCATCCTGACGGCCAAAGGTCTCGATGAAATGCCCCTTGCCACGCCGGTGGCCCCAGCGCGCCATGTAAAGCATGGCCGGCAACAGACTGCCTACCTCGAAGTGCTGGGGGGTAAAGGGGAGCGCCGTGAAATAGTTGGCGCTCCATAACTCCTTGGCACGCGCCGGGGTCAATACGTTCTCGACGATGGTTTTCGTGTTCATGCCGCCTCCCTCACCAATATTTGCCGGCCATCCCGCGCCTCGACCCGCACCCGGAACACGCTGGCTTCATCGCCGGGATGCCAGCCGTGCAGTTCGCGGGCGTCTTCCTGGGCCAGGCGCTGGGTGAAGATTTCCAGATGGGCGAACACGCCTTCCTGGCCGGCGCCGGCCAACTGGGCGCCGTCTTTCAGGGCCAGCAGCAGGTGGAACAATTCCAGGCCGACAGGCAAACGTTCCTCGCCCCCAGCCGCGTAGCGATAGATCAACAGCAGGTGGGTATGCAGCGCTTCCAGCCCTTCGGCGGTACGCGGCAAGGGCGCTTCCAGGTGGAAACGTTCCCAGAGTTTCACCACCCAGAAGGCGCTTTCGGTGGGGGTGCGCGGCTGGATGCGCAGCGGTAGGCCGATCTCGCGAGCGAAGGCGGCCTCGGGCAGGTCTTCCAGGCGGGCGACACCCAGGCAAAGCTCACGGCAGAGGGCTTCGCGCTCATCCTCGTTCATCAGCGGCACGCGGCGGAAACGGTCGAGGTGGCGGCCGCCGAACAGCGGCAGGGCATCGGCGGGGAGTTGCAGCGCCGTGTAACGCGCGTCGTCCCATTCGAACCAGGCACGGCGGCGGGCGGAGGCCAGGGCGGCGGCGATGTCGTCGGGGCCGTGCGGCGTTTCCCTGAGCAGATGCCGATCCAGCAGCGGGTTGCTGTCCAGCGCCGGGTCGAAACGGGCGAGTTCCGCGAGCAGTTCACCCTGGCGTTGCGACGCATCGGCGGCGAAGGCGCGATCCCAATAACGGGGTGGCATCAACTCGGGGTTGGCATGGAGTTCTCCACAGTCATGCACGCCGAAGAAGAGGAAGACCAGCGCCGCCCTCAGTTCCCGCGCGGTAATGTGGGCTTCCCCGCGCAGGTGACAGGCTTGCAGTGCATCCGCGAGGCGGGCGCGCAGACGCATGCCGATGTCCGGTGCGCGCAAGGTCTGCACCGAATGCCAGGCGGTGCAACGGTGTTGTGCCATGCAGGTGGCGCAGCCGGCCCAGGGGTCTTGTTTCAGGCCGACACCGAGAAAACGATCCAGCAGAGCGGTGAGGAAATCCACCCGGATTTCGCCGGCCTGGATGCCGCCCACCAGGGAACGGCGGTTCAGGTCGATGAGGCGAATGCGCGAATCGAGCACCGGCTCGTCTTCGTCGTCGGTCTCGAACAGCACGCCGTAGAGTTGCCGCGTCAGCGGGCTGTCGTCCTGGGTCTCCAGCCATTCCAGCAGCTTGCCGCTGTTGATGGCGAGCACGCGGGGGTTGCTGGCTGCACCGTCGAAAACCAGGTCGTGGCAAGGCAGGAAGAACTGGTCGAGCAGGGTGTTGGCCGACTGGCCTTGCCAGGCGGCGGAACCATCCAGATTGACCGTCAACTGGCGTTCATCGGCCAAGCGATGCGCCTGCACACGCTGGGATGAGTGGACATCGGACAAGCCCAGCCCCGCCAGAAGATGCTGCAAGAACGCGGTTTTCCCGTCACCAGCATTGCCGAACAGGATGGCGAGCTTGACCTTATCCTGTTCGAGTTCTTGCCGCAGCACATGATCCAGCCGGGTTTCCACGTAGGTGTCAGCGGCGAAGGTCGAATCGAGGCCTCGGGTTTCGCTGTTGCCGTGGCGGGAGCCAGGGTAGGCCGAGAGCAATTCGGCCAGGCGCGGCGCGGTGTTTTCGCTGTATGTCGGCGCCGGAAGACGTGGCTCGACCGTGCCCGATGGGGTGGGCGCGAGAAAAGCCAGCGCGACGCGGGCATCCGTGAATCGATTGGCCTCGATGGTGCTGGTGGCGCGATTCAGAAACTCGACGACCCGCTCCAGTCCCGCGCTTTCCAGCCCTTCCCAATTCAGCCCACGGTTCTTGATGCGCTGCCCGGCGAAGTTGAAGGGCTCGCGCTCGAACAACACATGAAAAAAGCTGGCGGCCAGGGCGAAAAGATCATCGCTGGCCTGGATCGCCGCACCGCTTTCCACGCTGTAGCTGGCATACAAGGGATTTCGGCTGCGCGCGGCACTGCCGGCGTTGGTGACGGTGTCGTAGTCGGTCAACACCACTTCGCCACCCTGGACGATGAGGTTGCGCGGGCTGACATCGCCATGCACCAAACCCACCTGATGCAACGCCCAAAGCGCATCACAGAGATCACGCAGCCAGCGCAGCACCAAGTCTTGCAGGCTGGTTTCTCCCAACTCCTCCGCGTGCAGCGCGAGCACACCGGCAAGATCGGCCAGCGGCATGCCTTCCACCCATTTCAACAAGGCGACGAAACGGTCAGCTCGCCAGTCCGGGGCGATTTCGTGAATGGCGGAAAGGTGTGGATGCACGGTGTAGGCGCGCGCCTTGCGATAAGCGCGTAACGCCGGTTCGGCATCCGCCTCGTGATGGATCAGCTTGGCGACGTAGGTGCCGTAGCGTTCGTCGGAGCTCGCATCCACCTCGACCACCTTGAAAGTCTGGCCGATGCCGCCGCGCCCCAGACGACTGACGATCTTGTATTTGGCATTCTGGAAAGGCACCACGGTGTCTTCATCCCAGTATTCCGGGGCGGGGAGTTCCGGTTGTGCCTGGGCAATCGGCGCGGTGTTCCGCTCCAGCACGGCGGCCAGGTCGGCCAGTGACTCGCGGCCTTCGGGATTCTGGGCACAACCTTGTTCCAGGAACTGACGCGCTTCCCTGGCGCGGGCTTCGTCACCGGCAAACAGCGGCATCAGGCTGGCGCACAGGGCATAGATGTCGGAGCGGGCATCGGCCGCCGCCAGCCCCCCTTGCCGGACTTCCGGCGCGACATAGGGCGTGTCCTCGCCGAAATCCTCTGGAGCGAGGGAAATTGTCAGCGCCTGATCGAGGCGGGCCACGCTGAAATCGGTGAACAAGGGACGGCCGTTGTGGCGTACCCGCAAGGTCTGCGGGGTGATGCGGCGATGGACGAGGCACGGCAGCCCAGCCTCGACCGGCTGGTGAAATCCGGCCAGGGCCGACAGCGCTTCACGGGCGTAGCGCAGGCGGTCATCCAGGCTCCAATGGGCATCCTGGGCACGTTCGGCCAGGGTGGGCGCGGCCGGATCGACCATGGAGAACCAGTACAACTCGCCTGGATAACGCTCCGCTTCCTGGAAAGAGTCGAGCAAGCTGGGCAGATAGGGCGATTTTTGCCAGTGCTGCATGACTTCGTATTCGCGCTTCGCCCGGTTTTCAGCATCCTTGCCGTCGGCAGCGGAGAGGTCGTAGAGGTGCAGAACGACCTTGTCGCGCCGGGTGGGATGCTGGCCGCGATAAACGCGGTGAAAAGGCGCGTCCAGCGTGGGGATGCGCTCCAGATTGATCAACCCGGCGAAGCTGCGCAGGTCGCCGGTCAGTGAGGCGCGCGCGCTTGGCTCCAGAACCAGGGCGGCGCGTTCGATTTGCTCGGACGTTAATTGCACGGCGGCATCGGCTTCGACCAGTTCACGCCACTCGCCCAGTCCGAATACCGGTACCCCACGGTGTTTGATGCGTTGCCCCACCTGCATGCCAGTGCCGCCGCGTGTGAGCAACAACCGTGGCGCCACGAAGCCGGGATCGAAGGCGGTTTTCAGCTTTCCGGCAATCCGTTTGGCCTTGTCGTTAATGCGGTCGGCTTCGTTGTCGACGGTCTGGGGGTTCTGTTTGAGCCAGGCAGCATCCCAGTGTTTGACCTCGACCACGAATACCCCAGGGGGACCGATGACAACCTGGTCGATTTCATCCGAGAGCCGCGAGGCATGGCTGGAATGGCTGAGATTGGAGAGCAGTACCCAGGGACCGGAGATGCCTTGCAGCTTGTTCTTGAGTTTTTCGATGGCGAGCGCCTCGCTCGCATTGACCGCCGCCCCGCAGGGAATGTGTCTGAAGCCAGCTGCTGCCATGCCACACCCGCCATCGTCATATTTGAATCCGCCCGATTGTAAGGGGGCGGTGTAGGAAAAAATCGAGGTAATGCAGCTATGGGCTGCAAAGCTGCCAACTCTTGCTGTTTGCAGCCGTTGGTGCGGCGCGTAACGGGCGGATATTCGGGGTCAGTACCGCTTCTTCGTTGCCGAAGAAAGTAGCCATTGGTGAATGGCCGGCATCAAGTCGGGACGAACAGCCGTTATGGACGAATTTCTGAGGCCGCCCCCGATTTTATGAAGGGCTGCAATGTGAGGCGATGCTGACGCTCAGCCCGGAAAAATTCCCGGAGACCGAATGGCTGCTCCTGGCCGTGAGCTGTCCGCCGGCCCAGCGCCACATAGCCGACGTTCACACGATCACGCACGGGTAGGGTGACTGACCGGAATGGCCGACTTTGAGACGATCACTGTAGCGGCTTGGACTTCCGTTCTCAGCCGGTTCCAGCCCGATGCTCGCGTTCCCCGCAGCAGGCATTCAATCGATCCGGCAGTTCCCACTCGACCATCTCTTGGATTCGTTTCGAGCCTGGCCCGTTTGATTTTTCGTTTGATTGGGAACTACGCGCGCCCATCGGGGCCGCCCAGGCCGCGCAACTTGCGCCTCGGCGAAGAAGCCGACGTGCGGATCGCCGGCCAGACCGTCAAAGGCAGCGCCCTCTCGACGTCGCGCTTCCGCGAGCGCCGGGAACCTGGGCTGCTCAGGCGGCCAGGACCAACCTGCCCTGAGTCGCACCGATAGCGCCGCCACCTCGCAAGCGGGCCAGGTGGCTAACCGAACCCATAAGATTACGTGGCGCTGTTCGCTTTGCCCGCCCGATACGCCGCCAACAAGGCGGCCTTGAAGTCTGAGCGGTCATCCAGGCCCATTCCCAGCATCCGTTCCGCTATCTCTCTGACGACTTGCATGTCCTGTTCCTCGCGCCAGTCCTGCTCGAAACGCGACCAGTCGAAGCAACCGTCATGGCAGCTTTGCCGCGCGGCCCCGGTGGCATCGGAGAAAACGATCTCATGCGACTCCAGTACCTCATAAAGATAGGAGTAAGGATCAATCCCGTCAGCAGGTTGGCGAGATGGTCGTAACGGGCTTTCCGGCAGGTAGATGGCGGCTTTGCCCTGGAAGCCGAGTTTGATGCGTTCCTCGCGCAGGGCGCCGCTGGCGCGGGCGGGGATGGTCTTGACGACTTCCGGCAGGAGGGCATCAAAGCGGGTGGTGGCGTGGCGCAGGAAGATCAGGCCCAGCACCGGCATGGAGTATTCGCTGGCGGTGAGTTTGGAGTTGGCGCGCAACTGGTCGGCGGCCTCCCAGAGGTCGTCTTCGAGTTGTTTTTGTTCCTGGTAATCCATGAGTGTGCGGGTCAGGTGGTGATGGTCACCGGCACGGGGATTTGTGCGGCGACGGCGTTGTAGAGGTCGATCTCGGTTTCCGGCGCGCGGATGGAAACGATCAGGCTGTAGCGGGCGGGGCGATTAAAGCGTTCCAGCCTGGGCCGGGTGCGCCACCAGCCCATGGCGGGGTAGACGGCCAGGGTGCCCCGACTGGCGAGGTCGGCGGCGCTGCCGGTCCAGATGTCCTGGTGGAGCGAACCCTTGTGCCGCTGCTGGCCGCCCAGGCACCAGTTCGGGTCTTTCGGGTTGCTGGCCTGTTCGTCCTCTTCCAGGGCCGCCGCCGCGTTCACCCGGGCCATGAATTCCTCGGTGGATTCTTGCGCACGGCGCACGTCGAAACGCAGGCGGTGGGAGGGGTAGTGGAATTTCGAGCTTGTGCCGCGCGCCGAGGGGTTGGGTTCGATGAAGTAGGACAGGGTGACCCGCATCCGTACTTCCGTTTCACCCAGGGCTTCCAGTTCCTCTTGGGGCCAGGGCAAGGCGTGCAGACGCATGTCACGGGTCTTGATGTTGCTGCCCTCTTTTTTGTAGGGGTGTAGGGCGTCTTCCACGATCAGAGTGAGGGAGTTGGCGGCACTCCAGCGGGCGCGCTCCAGGTCCGGGACGCCCCAGCTACAGTGGCGGATCAGGTGGGCATAGTCACTCTTGGTGGCGGGCTTGCCAGCGGGTAGATACATCCGCCGCATGGCAGCGGTCCATGCGGCGGAATGGACGATCAGCGCCCGGATGGTCTCGGGCCGCAGTTGCGGGTAGGCCGCCATCAACTGCGCCGCCATGCGGGCACACAGGGCCGAGGCGGCACTGGTGGCGTTGCTGGTGGTGAAGAGGCGCTCGTGCGGTTTGTGATGCGTTGTGAGCAAGCTGAGGCTGGATTGTGTGCCGACGAAATCACCACTTCGGCTGACGTTGCCGCCTTCGAAAACCACTTTGGGCTTAGAAACTCGATGGGGTCGGGGTCGGGAATGGGGAAATGCCGGCGCTCGTAGTCCTCGATCAGCATGGCCAGCACATCGAGCCGGTCGGCTTCGGGCGACTTGGCCGGCGCATCCCACAGACGCTCGGCGTCGGCCAGGGCGGACTTGTATTCCTTCTGGGTTCGGATGGGCTTCAGTTCCATGCCTGCCTCCTTCAAATCGTTTCCACGTCGATCTTGTCGTGCTCGCGATGAGTGCCGATGAACCGGATATACATCAGCCCCTTCTCGTAGCGGACCGCCGCCACCAGTCGGTAGTCATTGCCTTTGATGTTGAACACCACCCGGTTATCGGCGGTGAAACTGGCACTCCGATAGGCTGCCTTGATGTCCGCCGGCGTCGACCAGTCCGACCGACTTGCCAAGGCATGCCATGCTCGTAGCGATGTTTCGGCATCTGGGCGCTTTTCCCAGAAATCGCGCAGGGTGGACAGGGCAATAATCCGCAAGAGTCAACCCTAGAACGATACCAATATGGCATCGACGGTAATCAACGCTTCACCAGCCTGAGGCCTTCCTGAGTTTCGCCCGGCTGTGCGATACCGGCCTGTTCGAGAATCCAGACTTCGATTTTGATATGCCACATCCTGAGCAGGCCCAGGGAGCGGTGGCGGTAGTGCTTTTCGGCGATGGCGGAGGGCTTTCGGCCCATGATCCGCGCCACCACGCCCACGGGCGCTTCCGCCCATTCCGCCAGAGTACCGAAAGACCGGCGTAGGCCATATTGGAGAAATGCGGCGGGTAAGCGGCTTGTACAGGAGGCAGGTGGCGCACGGACTGGAACCAAATCGTCAGTTGCTCGCGTTGCACGCAGTCGTCTTCCTTCTCCGTGATACGGGGAACATGTCAATCACCGGCTGCTCGCCTTCAATTCGCCATTCCAGTCCCTGCCCGATGCGCGTTCTCCACCATAGTGACGTCCACCTTATGTCACCCTTGGAAGACGAAATTCCCGGGTCTTTCTCAGAAAGAAACAGTCTTGTACACAAATAATAAGCAGAATAAGCTAAATATAGATCAACACAATAAGCGCGATTTGTTACAGCATATAAAGCGAACTAAGGCACAGCACAACAAGCGACAGGACACACGCAGACCATGGCCACCCCTTCCGAAAAACTGGCGCAATCGCTCGAAGCGCTGCATGCGCTTCAAGATCGCGGCCTCGTTGCGATCCGCTCGGGCGATCTGACCCGCACCCATCGGGAGCGGCTGATCAAGGGTGGCTTCCTCCAGGAGGTCATGAAGGGCTGGCACATCCCTTCCCGCCCGGATGAGATCGCCGGGGAAAGCACGGCCTGGTATGCCTCCTACTGGGATTTCTGCGCCGCCTATCTGAATGAGCGCTTTGATCAGGCGTGGTGCCTTTCCCCGGAGCAGTCCCTCTCTCTCCATGCCGGTAACCGGACCGTGCCGCGCCAGCTTCTGGTGCGTGCGAAGAAAGCCCGCAACAACATCACCCACTTCCCGCACGGCACCTCCCTGCTCGATGTCCGCGCCTCATTGCCGGATGAGCGGGATATCGCAAAGAACAACGGTCTACGCCTGTTCTCGCCGCCTTCGGCACTGGTCGCCTGCGCGCCCGGCTTCTACGCCCAGAACCCGACCGATGCGCGGGCCGCGCTGTCAATGGTGCAGGATGCCTCCGACATCCTGCGCCGGCTACTGGAAGGCGGCCACAGCACCATCGCGGGCCGACTCGCCGGAGCGTTCCGTAATCTCGGACGCACCCGCATCGCGGACGAGATCATCGAGACCATGCGCGCGGCGGGTTACGACGTGCGCGAAAAAGATCCGTTCGAGACCCGCCCACCGGCGATCTTGAGCGCACGCGAGACTTCGCCCTACGTCAACCGCCTCCGCCTGATGTGGCAGGAGATGCGGGAACCGGTGATCGAGCGCTTCCCCAAGGCACCGGGTATGCCCAAAGAGACCAAGGCCTATTTGCAACAGGTCGAGGAGACTTATCTCACCGATGCCTACCACTCGCTCTCGATTGAAGGCTATCGGGTCAATCGCGAACTGATCGAGCGGGTCCGCACAGGCAACTGGAACCCGGACACGGAAGAGGACGACCGGAACCAGCGCAACGCCATGGCGGCGCGTGGTTACTGGCAGGCTTTCCAGGCCGTGCGCGAGAGCGTGGAAAAAGTGTTGCAGAACGCAAATCCCGGCACGGTCGCCGATGAAGATCACCGCGTCTGGTATCGGGAGATGTTCGCCCCCAGCGTCACGGTCGGTCTGCTCAAACCCGCCGACCTTGCCGGATACCGCAATGATCAGGTCTATATCAGGCGCTCGATGCATGTCCCGCCCAACCGAGAAGCGGTGCGGGATCTCATGCCCGCCTTATTCGAATTGCTGCGCGAGGAAACCGAACCGTCCGTGCGCGTCGTGCTCGGACACTTCGTGTTCGTCAATATCCATCCCTACATGGATGGCAACGGCCGCATGGGGCGCTTCCTGATGAATGTGATGCTGGCAGCCGGCGGCTATCCGTGGACAGTAGTCCCGGTCGAGGAGCGCGACGCCTACATAACCGCGCTGGAAGAAGCCAGCGTCGCCCAGAACATCGCGCCGCTCACCGACTTCCTCGCCCGCCTTGTCCCTCAAACCCCCGCCGCCTGCTGATCCGCGTGATAACTGGAGCGCACCATCGGGCCGCTGGCGACGTTTTTGAAGCCCATCTCCAGGGCGATCCGCTCGAATTCCGCGAACTGATCCGGCGGCACGAAGCGCTCCACCGGCAGATGGTGGCCGGAGGGTTGCAGGTACTGGCCGATGGTGAGCATGTCCACGTCATGCGCGCGCAGGTCGCGCAGGACTTCCAGCACTTCCTCGTCAGTCTCACCCAGGCCCAGCATGATCCCGGACTTGGTCGGCACTCCCGGGCAGCGTTCCTTGAAGCGCCGCAACAGCAACAGCGAATGTGTGTAATCGGCGCCGGGGCGGCAGGCCTTGTACAAGCGCGGCACGGTTTCCAGGTTGTGGTTCATCACATCCGGCGGCTCGGCGGCGACGATGTCCAACGCGACATCGAGGCGCCCGCGAAAATCCGGCGTCAGAATTTCGATGCGGGTACCCGGCGAAGCGGCGCGAGCGGCGCGAATGCACTCTACGAAATGTCCGGCGCCGCCATCCTTCAGGTCGTCGCGGTCAACGCTGGTGATGACCACGTACTTCAAGCGCATCGCGGCCAGCGTCTCCGCCAGATGGCGCGGCTCCTCCGGGTCGGGTGGCAACGGCTTGCCGTGGCCGACATCGCAGAACGGGCAACGCCGCGTGCACAGATCGCCCAGGATCATGAAGGTCGCGGTGCCGTGGCGGAAACACTCACCCAGATTGGGGCAAGACGCCTCCTCGCACACGGTATGCAGCTTTGCCTGGCGCAAGATCGCCTTCAGCTCGACCACCTCCGGCGCCGACGGCGCCTGCGCCTTGATCCAAGCCGGCAACTTCATGCGCGGCTTCGGCACGATCTTGATCGGAATACGCGCGGTCTTGGCGGCGCCCTTGTGCAGTTCGGAATCGGCCATGGTTATCTCCCCGCTTACCTAGGGTTAACCGTCAACTTGGCCGCCGACGTTGAACGGGATGCTCGAATGATGGGCCTATTCATGAGAGGGGCTGGAAGCGAGGAAGGTTGGGGGCGCAAGGATAACCGCTCATGGGGTGATCTACCCGTTACCCCTCTCGTGGCAATAGAGCCGCCGGCCCAAGCGAATGCACCGGCAACGACTTGGGTGCCATGAAGCTCGTCGGCTCAGCCGTTGCTGGCATGCACCGCATCCAGGAAGCGGGAATTCCTGAACGACCGTTTTTTATCGTCTGCGTGCTGGCCGTTCTCAACCCGTTTCAGACGAACAGGCTGGCGGCGTGAGCGGCTGTTGATCGGCCGTAAGTGACGGTCGCGGTTCAGGCTGAATGTGTGATTGCATGACCTAACCCCGCTTGGGCGACCCATGACGGTGCAATGGACAACACGCGCCGGAAGTTGAATTGCATGTGTGCAACCATTGCACTAGCGTCTAGTCCCATTCCAGTCATCCAGTGCTTTTCAAATTGCCGGGTTGCCATCAACCCGCGAGACCACGCGCCTCCACACTTTCATGTCGTGCTCAACGAAGGACGTGAAGCCTGGGTTGCCATCGCCACGCTGGAAATCCTGCATGGCAAAGTGGCTGCGCGCGAGATTCAGACTTCCTGATCCCTACCAGTAAACCCGCCCCTGAACCGGAAATTGCGATGGCACACTTCTTTGCATTGGATCATGCAATATTGCCAAACTGATTTTTACTGAAGCGGCAGGACTGGCATATGACGCAGATACTTCTACCGGGATTTCCGGAAGGTGCAGAGCGGATCAACCCGATGCTCAGCATTCTTCGTCAAGACAAGTGGGTCACCTACTTCGTTGGCGGCGACAACTACTTCTCGCATGCGGAGGACGACGCAGCGGGTGAGCGGTTTGCCCTGTCCAACCTGATGGCCAACCGGCATGTGCGTGCGGCAGAGCTGGAACGCAGCGCTCGCAAATATCCCCACCGCACTTTGATGAACTGGATGACGCAGTACCGAGAGCAGGGGCCCGGCACGTTTTACCGGCCGGCCCCGGCGAGGAAGCCGCGCGTCATGACGGCCGAGAAGGCCGCCGAATGCGCCGGGCTGTTGGCCGCTGGTCACAACCCGGCTGAGGTTGCACGCCTTGCCGGGGTAGGCGAATCCACGCTGCGCAAAGCCATCGTGCGCAAGACATTGATCGCGGCAGCGGAACCCGCCGCAGCACAGGGCATGCAACCGGAGACGGCCACCACCAAGGCCGAACGCAGTCGCATCGACGCCGAGGCGGCGGACGGAATCGGTACTGCCTGTACCCGCGTCAACGAACGTATGGCGGCCGCCATCGGCTTGGCGCAAAGCGCGACCACCCGCTTCGAAGCCGTCTCCGACCTCAGCCTGGGCGGCCTTCTGGCCGGGCTCCCCGCCCTGTGCGCCAACGGACTGTTGTCCGGCATCGGGCGGCATCTCAAGCTCCCGGCCGGCTTCTATAGTTGCCTGCACATCCTGCTGACGCTCGGCTTCATGGCGCTGGCGCGCATCCGCCGTCCGGAAGGCCTGCGCCACCAGTCCCCGGGTGAGTTGGGCAAAGTCATCGGGATCGACCGGATACCGGAAGTCCGCACCCTGCGCGAAAAAATCAGCCTCATGGCCAGCACGGGCGATCCGGCGGCCTGGATGCATGAACTGGCCCAAACCTGGATGGAGGGCGATCCCGATGAAGCCGGTTACCTGTATATCGACGGCCACGTGCGCGTCTACCACGGCG
>JAURYL010000027.1 GCA_030653935.1 Pseudomonadota bacterium | reverse complement strand
ACAAGTTCAGACTTCCTGATCCCCCGCGCATTGGCAATGGCACTGTACCGTAGCCCGGTACAGGCGTGCGGCGCGCTGACTCCCCCCTTTGGAAAAGGGGGGTTCCCGCTTGAACCTTCTGTGGGCGGCCTGCATCCGGGGGCTACCTGGAAACGCTCGTGCTTCGTGCCATTCATGCTTCCTGAAAGCACGGCCATAACCCGGCCGGGATCAGGAAGTCTGAAGTTCAATGCACCTGGGTTTCCGGCGCCCCCTGCAGCCTGACTGGATCGCCCACCTTGAGGCCCAGTTTCTCCGCCGCGCTGCCCCGGTTCACGGCGATCTCGATCAGCCCGGAACTGTTGACATGCCAGAACGCCTCGCCCTTGCCGGCTTCGACGAACACCCGGCGCCAGGGCAGGACATGACCCTTCACTTCCACATTGGAACCCGGCTCGGCGATGCCGCCACGGATGCCGCTCCAGGCGTTACCGTAGTGGTCGATGTAGAGGATGCGCGGTAATTCCGCCGTGTCGAAGCGGACTTCGAGTTCCGCGACCGGCGTGTGTTTGTCGGCGGGGAAATCACCCGCCGCGATCCAGCCGGCGATGGGCGCGAACAGGTCGCGGCCGTGGAAGGAGTCGGAACACGGTTGCGGCCGCCAGTCGATGCGCCAGATGCGCGCGGCCTGTGCCCGCCCGGCCAGCACCGAGAGCAGGCCATTGTCGGGGCCGACGAAAAAACGGCCATCGGCTTCCACCACCACCGCCGCGCGCGGGCCGCCGACACCGGGGTCGACCACGGCCAGAACCACGGCCCCGGCGGGTAGATCACGGCACAAGGCGGCGAGCAGGTGAGCGCCGGCATGGGGATTGAAATCGGGCACGGCATGCAGCAGGTCGATCACCGCCACGCCGGGCGCATGCGTGGCCAGCACCGCCTTCACCTGGCCGACATAGGGGTCTTGCCAGCCATAGTCGGTCATCAACAACAGCATCGTCGACTCCTTGGGGAAACAGCCGAACGCCATTGTCCCCCAGCACGCGGGAAACCGGCATGGCGACAAGCGATCTGGAATGGGGGAGCGAATGAAAGCCGGCCTTGCGCCGACCGCTCAACGTGGCCGGGACATGTACCCGGAAAGCCACGTTAACGCACTGAATATCTGGGGTGATGGATGGGACTCGAACCCACAACAGCCAGAATCACAATCTGGGACTCTACCAATTGAGCTACCACCACCAGTGATGCAACCAACTACAACAACTTCCAACAACCATTTCAGCAGCGGAAGCACTCCTGAAATCTGGCCTGCCCGACAGGGATCGAACCTGTAACCCCCAGCTTAGAAGGCTGGTGCTCTATCCAATTGAGCTACGGGCAGAATCCCGTGGGCTTTTCGGAGTTACCTGACCGGGAACGACTGGTCGGGGTGAGAGGATTCGAACCTCCGACATCTTGCTCCCAAAGCAAGCGCGCTACCGGGCTGCGCTACACCCCGAAGGCGCGGAAATATACCCGCCGACGTGGGGAAAAGCAATGCCGGTGAGCGGGGCGCTCCAGTAAAATTGCGCGGTTTCAATCAGTCCGCTCCCGCCATGACCGCTCGTATTCTCGATGGCAAAGCCATTGCCGCCGCCCTGATCCAGGACATCCAACTCGAGGTCGAGGAACGGCGCGCCGCCGGAAAGCGGGTTCCAGGGCTGGCGGTGATTCTGCTGGGGGGTGACCCGGCCTCCAGTATCTATGTGCGCAACAAGCGTCTGGCCTGCGCGAAGGCGGGGGTGTTGTCGATTTCCCACGACCTGCCAGCCAGCACCAGCCAGAGCGATCTGCTGGCGCTGATCGACCAGTTGAACGACGACCCGACCGTCGACGGCATCCTGGTGCAAGCGCCCCTGCCCGAGCATATCGACGACGAGACGGTGATCGAACGAATTCATCCGGACAAGGATGTGGACGGCTTCCACCCCTACAACATCGGTCGCCTGGCGGTGAAGAAGCCCACCCTGCGTTCCTGCACCCCCTACGGCGTGATGCACCTGCTGGAAACCACCGGCGAAGCGCTGCGTGGCAAACATGCCGTAGTGGTGGGCGCGTCCAACCATGTCGGGCGGCCGATGGCGCTGGAACTGCTGCTCGCCGGCTGCACCGTGACGGTGTGCCATTCCGCCACCCGCGACCTGCCGGTACAGGTGGCGCAAGCGGATATCGTGGTGGCCGCCGTGGGCCGCCCGGAAATGGTCAAGGGGGAATGGATCAAGGAAGGCGCCATGGTGATCGATATCGGCATCAATCGTCTGGATGACGGCCGTATCTGCGGCGATGTGGAATTTTCCGCCGCGAAGGAGCGCGCCGGCTGGATATCACCGGTGCCGGGCGGTGTCGGGCCGATGACCGTCGCCACCCTGCTGAGCAACACGCTGGAAGCGGCGTTGAAGCACCCCTGAACGAAATCCGCCGTTGACTCCGGCGGAACCGCTTCGCGTTCCGCCCTACCGCTGGGTCGCGGCCAGCGCCGCGCCTTTCAGGCCGATGTCGGGGTCGAGGATGACCTTGACCGGGACGCTTTCCATCCACTCCGAAAACCGTCCCTTGGCGCGGAAGCCGGCGATGAAATCGCCCGCTCCAAGCAATTCCAGCAACTGTGGCGCGATGCCGCCGGCGAGAAAGACGCCACCTTCCGCGCGCGCCAGTAGCGCCAGATCGCCCGCAACCTGGCCATAGACGCGCGCGAACAGACGCAAGGCTCGCACCGCCTCGGCATCGCTTGCTGCCAGCCCCGCCGCGCTGATGGCGCTCGCCGCCGCCGGGTCGGCCGGATCGTTCACGGGCGGGCGCCCGGCCTCATCCAGACAGAAGCGGTAGAGGTCGATCAACCCCGGCCCCGAGAGCAGGCGTTCGACCGACACCCGGCCATGTTCACCGCGCAACCAGACGAGCAGACGATCCTGCTCGGCGTCGGTCGGCGCGAAGCCGATGTGGCCGCCCTCGGAATCGAGTGGCCGCCGCACCCCCGCTTGCGCGACACAGATGGAGACACCGAGCCCGGTGCCGGCGCCGAGCGCGACACGGGGCGCGGCCAGCCGCTCGCTTCCTGTTTGCAGAATGCTGACATCGTGCTCTTTCAGGGTATTGAGGCCCCAGCCGACGGCGGCGAAATCGTTGACCAGGCGAAACGGCGCGCCGAAACGCGCGCTCAGACTGGCGGCATCGATGCGCCAGGAAAGATTGGTGAATTGCGCGCTGTGCCCGTCGGTCGGCCCGGCAACCGCGAGACAACCGGCATCGACCGGGCCGCATTGCGCGAGGAAATCCGCCAGCAGCACCTCCATACCGGCGAGACCGGCATTGAGGACGCGTTCGACTTTTTCTATTTCCACCCTGGCGCCATCGAGTCGCGCCAACGCCAAACGCGTGTGGGTACCCCCGATGTCCCCGGCGAGCAGCCTCATGAGCAATGGCCCGCGACCCGGCTCACGCGGCCTCCACCTCGGCGAGGAGTTCATTGCCGTCCTGGCGATAAATGACCACGCTCCCCAAACCTTTGCGTTCCGCGTCATGCAGCGCCGAATAGGCCGCGACCAGGCATTCCTCCCGGGACAGTTCGTCCAGGTGGACGATGCCGATATGCACGCCGACATGATGTCTGCATCCTTCCCGGTCGAGTCGGAAGCCGATCACGCTATCGCGTATCTGGCCGGCGATGCGGGTAGCCATTTCCTCCGGGCAGGCCTGCAACAGAATCCCGAACTCATCCTCACTCAGCCGCGCCAGGAAATCCGAGTCCCGCACCCGCAGATTCATCAGGTGCGCGATCTGACGCACCATGTCATCGCAGCACACGTGACCCGCCTTTTCCCGCAACTGCTTGAGTTGGGCCAGGCCGACGAGCAGCATGGTCGAAGTCAATTCCGACGCCCGCTTGCCACCAAGGGACTGTCGCAGGCGATCCTCGAAGGCATAACGATTGGCAAGCCCGGTGAGCGCGTCGTGATCCGTGTGCCAGAGCAATTTGCGTTGCAATTCGCGCGCTTCGGTGACATCGCTCATGACCAGCACGCCGCCGATCACCCCGCCATCCGGGCCATGGATGCACGAACACTTGCCTTCCACCTCGTATTCCATGCCCTGCGCCGACAACAGACAGGCGGACGGCGGCAGAACGAAAGGCAACCCTTTGAGTATCTCTTCCAGCATGGTGGTCGTCAGATCGGCGCGGTTTTCCCGCTCGAACAGGCGCAACACCTCGACGGCGGGCAGACTGGCGCTGGATTTCTCGGTGTCCACGCCCAACAGCGTCTCCGCGGCCGGATTCAAATAATTGAGCCGGCCTTCCTGATCGAAACGAATGACGGCGTCGCCGAGGGCAAGCAGGGTCACCACGGCGCGTTCACGTTCCTGGAACAAATCGGCTTCCATACGGCGACTGACCCGGACCACGATCACCGCCACACCTAAACCAACCAGCAGTGCTACTGCGGAAAGCCCCAACGCCAGTTGGCGAACGCGGGCGCTGGCGGCGGACGCCTCGCTGACGGCATCGGCGTTCTTGGCCCGCTGGATGTCCACCAAGCCATCCCACTGGCTCATCATGTGGGATTGATGCTGTTTCAGGTCCTGCCTGACCAGCCGTTTGGCCGCGTCCAGACGCTCCGCCCGAAGCATGTCGAAGGCCTCGTTGGCGATACGCTCGACGATCGGCAACTGCTTGCGCACCTCGCCCCAGGCCGCCAGTTCCGTGTCATCGAGCGGGAGCGCGAGAAAGCGGTCACGCTGCATGATGAAATCGCGCGCCAGCGTGGAGAAACGCAACCACTGCTCGTCTCGCTCGAAGGGATCGTTCAGGTTGCTGGCCAGCAGGATGGTCTGGTAGCGCGCATCGTGCAGCGCCTTCATCGATGCCGCCAATTCGGATTTCAGGTTGCGCTCGACGACGATCGCGTTCAACTCGGTGCCAAGAATCCGAATATGCGAAACCGCGATGGCCGCGACCCCGAACAGCAGCAGGATCATGACGCCGAATCCGGCAATGACCGGCACCTGGGCCGTATTCAGACAACGGCTGTTCGTCTCGACGGGATAAGTTGACATGTCGATGACGATCAGTCGGCGGACGCCGCGTTGGCGACGAGGGAAACCCGACAGGCTGCCGACCCGCCATTCGCCACACACCATAGGCATGGTGCCCGGCCCACCCAGGAACTGATTCTTACGCAGCCATCAACCCACATTGTTCTTCCTCAATTATTCTTTGTCGCGGCATCCTGCCGCCCCCACCGGGCGGCGTCAATCAAGAATATCCAAGTCCAGCAACGCATCGTGCAAGGCTGTGCCGTCCTCGCTCAACACCGGAACGATCCGATGCTCCCGCCCATACTCCCAGGGACGGCCATGCAAGTCGGCCTGCATGGCGGGTGCGGTTTGCGCTTCCAGAACCAGAACAGGCGGCGACTCCAGAACCTCGATCACCACACAGACCTCGCCCTGATGGCGCACCTTCAAGCCGATCAGCGAACGCAGACGCGGCAGCGTGATGATGGCTTCACTCACCTTTGCAGCCCGAGCACCCAGTGCCCGTAAAGTTGCTCCGCCACCGCCCGCATCGCGGGTAGATTGGTCGCGTTCAAGGCCTGCATCTGCCGGGGTGTCTGCACCGCCGGACTGGCGATGGCGGCGGCGATCTCGCTTGTGCCTACCGCGCACCAGGACTGGATCATCTCTTCGGTCATTTCCACATGGCATTGCAGCGCCAGATGCGACCCCAGCACGAAGGCCTGGTTGGCGCAATAGTCGCTTTCCAGGATGCGCTCGGCGCCAGGGGGCAAGGAGAAGGTTTCTCCATGCCAGTGGAAGGCCTCGAATGCCCGCACCGGACCAAACCACGCCCGCGCAAGCGACGACTCCAGCACCCGAGTGCCGCCCCAACCGATTTCCTTGACCGGATTGCCACCCACCGAGCCGCCCAAAGCTTTGGCCATCAACTGCCCACCGAGACAGTGGCCGAGTACCGGAATGCCCGCCGCCGCCGCCGCGCGAATCAACGCCAGCGTGGGCGCGATCCAGGGCAAGTCATCATTCACGCTCATCGGCCCCCCCATGAACACCAGACCGGAAAACGCATCCGGCACGGCGGGGACGGGGTCGCCGGCATCGATTCGAAACAACTGCCAGGGCAGCGCGTTGGTATCGCAGAAATGGGCGAAATGACCCGGACCTTCGTGGGGCGCGTGACGAAATATGGCGATAGGCTTCACGGCGAATATCCAGATGAAAAAATCACTAATAGCGGCATTATGCCTTTGCCGCCGGATAACGGGGGCGAACGTGGCGGCAATAGCACCGCAAATCATTCTGGCGATAAGCGTTTGAATTACCGTCATTCTTGTGTGGGATTGATGGCGGTAGGTGTGCACCTATTTGCTGAGAGGCTGTGAAAAATTGCCTGCGCCCACCCTACCGTCATTCCCGCGCAGGCGGGAATCCAGTTCGTAGGGCTGACTACCTTTAAAATCAATTAGATATACAACCTGGATTCCCGCCTGCGCGGGAATGACGGTGGATCTTCCCGCCGGTTTCAATTAATTCACAACCTCTGAGGCGCTAGCAATCGCCTTGGCGACAAAGCTCACCAGCGACGGCGGGGCGAAAGGCTTTCTCGTCTATCCTTGGCGTATCGACTTAATTGCTTTTACCGACACCATCCCTCGTAACGAAAGCGCGAGATGGCCCTACAAGTGGTCGCCGCCCACGCCTATCTTCTTCCAACTACGTTGACAGTAGTAAACACATAAACATATAGTTAATTATGTTTTTAGATCTGATCTAAACAACCCGACTGCCTGGCACGGGACCATGCCGGGAACTTCAATCAGGAGAGCGCCATGCAACTGAAAGGCTCAAAAACCGAGCAGAACCTGAAAGACGCCTTTGCCGGCGAATCGCAGGCCAATCGCCGCTATCTCTATTTCGCGGCCAAGGCCGACGTGGAAGGCTACAACGATGTCGCCGCCCTGTTCCGCTCCACCGCCGAAGGTGAGACCGGCCACGCCCACGGCCACCTGGAATATCTGGAAGTCTGTGGCGACCCGGCCACCGGCATGCCCTTCGGCCCCACCGCCGACAACCTGAAAACCGCCGTGCATGGTGAAACGCACGAGTACACCGACATGTACCCCGGCATGTCCAAAGCCGCGCGCGAAGAAGGTTTCGACGAAATTGCCGACTGGTTCGAAACCCTGGCCAAAGCGGAGCGTTCCCACGCCAACCGCTACCAGAAGGCATTGAACGAACTCGACGCCTGATCCACCCCACCCGGCGCAAGCCGGGTGCAAAAGAAGTCCGTGCATGCACGGACTTCTTTTGCAGCAACCCGCAAGGAGCCGCAATGGCCACCTCCACCCGTGAAGGCAATCTCGAAGCCCCCACCCGCCACCCCCTCGATTGGCGCAACCCCGATTTCCACGACGAAACCTCCCTCTACACGGAGATGGAGCGGGTATTCGACATCTGCCATGGCTGCCGCCGCTGCGTCTCGTTGTGCCAGTCCTTCCCCACCCTGTTCGATCTGGTCGACGAATCCGCAACGTTTGAAGTGGATGGCGTCGCCAAAGCGGATTACTGGACAGTGGTCGACCACTGCTACCTGTGCGACCTCTGCTACATGACCAAATGCCCCTATGTGCCGCCGCACGAGTGGAACCTGGATTTCCCGCACCTGATGTTGCGCGCCAAGGTGGTGAAATTCAGAAAAGGGGACATCAAGTTGCGTGACCGCGTGCTCACCAGCACCGACGCCGTCGGCAACCTGGCCGGTATTCCCGTGGTGGCGCCGCTGATCAACGCGGTGAACAAGCTCGCCCCGGCGCGCAAGGCTATGGAAGCCGTGGCGGAAATCCACGCCGAGGCCTGGCTGCCCACCTTCCACAGCCAATCGCTGCGTTCGCGTCTGCGCAAATTGCCCGACGCCACCCCCGGCGAGCCGGCCGGCCGCACCAAAGGCAAGGTCGCCCTATTCGCCACCTGCTACATGAACCGCAACGAACCCGGCATCGGCGAAGACTTCGCGGCGGTCTACGAACACAACGGCATCCCGGTCACCCTGGCGGAAAAGGAGCGCTGTTGCGGCATGCCCAAGCTGGAACTGGGCGATCTCGACGCCGTCATCGCCGCCAAGGAAACCAACATCCCGCAACTGGCGAAACTGGTCGACGCCGGCTGGGATCTCACCGCCCTGATTCCCTCCTGCGTGCTCATGTTCAAGCAGGAACTGCCCCTGATGTTCCCGGACGACCCGGACGTGCAAAAGGTGAAGGCCGCCTTCTTCGACCCGTTCGAATACCTGATGCTGCGGCACAAAGAAGGCAAGTTGAAAACCAACTTCAAGCAGGGCCTGGGCAAAGTTGCCTACCACGCCGCCTGCCACCAACGGGTGCAGAACATCGGCCAGAAGACCCGCGAAATACTCGCCCTGGTGCCGGATACCGAAGTGGAAATCATCGAACGCTGCTCCGGCCACGACGGCACCTACGCGGTGAAGAAGGAATCGCATGCGTTCGCGATGAAGATCGTCAAACCGGTGGTTGGTCGCGTTACCCAGGCCAAAGCCGACCACTACGGCAGCGACTGCGCGATGGCCGGCCATCACATCGAAAACGCCATGAAGGACGGTCGCACGCCGGAACATCCAATGACCCTGCTGCGCAAAGCCTATGGCTTGTGACCAGGCCGTCATTCCCGCGCAGGCGGGAATCTAGCCCGGATATCACGCGAATTCACGCAATATCCGGGCTAGGTCGTTATCAAGCCACCACCAGAATTGTTCACTGGATTCCCGCCTGCGCGGGAATGACGGTGTTCCAAGGAGACCCCATGCCCCAACTCACCCGCGAAGACCTCTACAGCCTGGAAAAATACGCCGAGATCCGCTCGGAATTCCGCGCCAAAGTGATCGCCCACAAGAAGAACCGTCGCGTGCCGCTGGGCGATCACGCCGCCCTCTACTTCGAGGACGCGCTCACCATGCAATACCAGGTGCAGGAAATGCTGCGCATCGAACGCATCTTCGAAGCGAAGGGCATTCAAGAGGAACTCGATGTCTACAACCCGCTGGTTCCCGATGGCCACAACTGGAAAGCCACCTTCATGATCGAATACGGCGACGAAGCCGAACGCCGTGACGCCCTGGCGAAACTGCTCGGCGTCGAGCAGGCCGTCTGGATGCAGATCGATGGTTTCGACCGGGTCCACCCCATCGCCAACGAAGACCTCGACCGCTCCAGCGACGACAAGACCGCTTCCGTCCACTTCATGCGCTTCGAACTGACACCGGAGATGGTCGCGGCGGCAAAGAACGGCGCCGCCATCGCCGCCGGCATCGACCACCGCAAACTGAGCGTCAGCCTCGACCCCCTGCCGGAAAACCTGCGCGCCGCTCTGGCCGCCGACCTGGCGTAGGAGGCCCGCTCGCGGGCCGAACCACGCTTCCACGAAGGACGCCGTTCGCACTTCGCGCGGTCACCGTGATCGGCCCGCAAGCGGGCCTCCTACACCGGGCTGATGACCGCGTTATCATGCGCCCCTCGTTTCGGAGTCCGCCATGCGTCCCCTCTTCACCCTGCTGATCACCCTCCTCGCCCTCTCTTCTCATGCTGCGGAAAACCCGCTGATCTGGGGCGAAAACAACAACTGGAACCAGTTCGAATACGAATTCGACGACACCACCAAGTGGCAGGAACTGCAACACCAGTTGCCGCCCTACCCCAAGGCGGAAAACTTCATCCCCATCACCCTCGGCGCGCGCTCCAGCAATCAATTCTTCGTCGACTACGCCTCGGTCACCGCCAGCGACGATGGCGTGGTGCGCTACGGCATGGTGATCAAAAGCCCCTCCGGCGCCGAAACCGTCAGCTTCGAAGGCATGCGTTGCACCAGCGGCGAACGCAAGCTCTATGCCTTCGGGCGAAGCGACGGCAAGGGTGGCGGCGAATGGTCACGCAACCGCTACGCCAAGTGGGAACCGATTCGGGGCCGCAGCCTCAACGACTTCCGCCGCGAGCTCTTCCACCACTACTTCTGCACCGTGGAAGGCGCGGTCAAGCTGCCCGCCATTCAGCGCAATTTGAAGTCCGGCGGCACGTACAGCCGGGATTGATCCCTACCCCCTCAGGGGGATAGCCGTCCCCGCTCCCGACACCTAAACTGCCGCCCGCTTCTGGTGCTCCCTGATAAGGAGTGAAACGGGAAACAGGTACGAAGTTCATCTTCAAAGCCTGTGCTGCCCCCGCAACGGTAAGCGCTGAACGGTCGTTCACCATGCCACTGTCCTCTGGACGGGAAGGCGAACCACCCGGGTTGCAAAACCCTAAGCGCGAGCCCGGAGACCGGCCCGAAGCAAGGTACGCGGGCTGCGGAGGGCAGCACTTCCCCCCCATTCCTTCCAGGAATGGGCCGGGGTGAGGGAGCACGGCTTCCCCATCCCCAAAGCCTTTTTCGGCCCGCGTTTTTTGTTTTTTCCGGCGGGGACGCCGGGAACGAAAAAGGAAGTTTCACCATGCAACGCACCACATTGGCCGCAGTCATTGCCGGCCTGTTCACCCTGCCTGTCCAGGCTGCGGAAATTCCTACTCTTGATGAAATCGTGGTCAGCGCCACGCGCATCCCCACACCGGATGTCCTCGCCCCTTACACCTCCGAGGTCCACACCCGGCGCGCGATCGAACAGTCCGGCGCCGCCACGTTGTACGACTATCTGGCGCAACACAGTTCCGTGCAGGTGTTGCCCAGCTACGGCAACAAATTCGCCCCCAAACTCGACATGCGCGGCTACGGCATCGGCGATGGTTATCAGAACATCGCCGTCACAATGGACGGTCGGCGGATGAATAACATCGACATGGTGGGGCAACTCATCGGCTCGATTCCCCTGGCTGACATCGAACGCATCGAGATCACCAAGGGCAGCGGCTCGGTGCTGTTCGGCGACGGCGCCACGGCGGGTTCCATCCAGATCGTCACGCGCACCCATGAGGGCGTTTCGGTGCAGGCGTCGGCGGGCAACTTCGGGGCGCGCAATGCCACGGTCACGGCGGGGCTGAAAAACGAGAAAGCCAGCTTCAGCGCCAGCGCGGACACCACCAGTACGGATGGCTACAGCGATGCCGACATCACCGGCCACAAGGACGCTTCCAGCAACCGCACCTGGCGTGGCGGACTGGAACTACGCCCGGTGGAGCGGCTGAAACTGGGACTCGACCTGGCCAGCACCCGGATCAACACCCGCTATGTCGGCGCGCTCACCCAGGCTGAGTTCAACGCCAACCCCGCACAAAACAGTGGCAACACCTATACCCCGCAAATCTTCGAATCAGATTTATGGCACGTTCGAGCCGGGCTGGATCTCACCCGGAACTGGGGCCTCAGCGCCAGCCACAGCCAGGAGGACAAGTTGTCCGAGTACTTGAACGGATGGGGCGTGGCGAATTACGACTACAGCGCCGACGACCTGGCGCTGCAATACCGGGGCAGCGCATTTGATCTTACAGCGGGTGCTCAAACCTTTGACGGCACCCGTATTGGTGCCTCCAACGACACCCGCAAGAAAAACACGGGCTGGTTCGCGCAAGGCCAGTATCGGCTTGGCAAAACGACACTCTCCGCCGGGGCGCGAACCGAGAACGTCGAATACACCTACACCCCCAATGCAGGAGCCGCGCTCAAGGCCGATCACGACCTCACTGCCTGGGACGTCGGCGTGAACCAGCGCCTGGATGATCGTTTGAGCCTGTTCGCCAACTACAATCGCGCGTTCCAGGCACCGGACATCGACCGCTTCTTTAATTTTGGCGGCACGTTCAACAGCTTCATCAACCCGGCCAAGAGCCGCACCCTGAATGTCGGCCTCAATCACATCACCGCCAGCAACCGGCTGAAGCTCACGGTCTTCCGCGCGGAGATGGAAGACGAAATCTATTACTTCAAGCAAACCTGGCCGCTGCCCAGCACCAACACCAACATCGACAAGTCGCATAAATATGGCCTGGAGTTGCAGGACACCTGGCGGGTTTCCGAACCGTTCTCCGTCAGCTTGAATTACGCCTATACCCGCGCCATCATCGACCGCGAGAACGAAGGTGGCGGCGCATACAACGGCAAGGACTTGCCCGGTGTGCCACGGCATGGTGCCACCTTGAGCTTGGCCTATGCGATCAACAAGGCGAGCAGCCTGAATCTGACTCACGCCTGGCACAGCACGGCTTACGCCGCCGAAGATTTCGCCAACACCTTCACCCAGAAGCAGGCCGCCTACCAGTCCACCGATGTCGCTTACCGTTACCGCCATAACAACCTCGAATGGTTCGCCAGCGTGGAAAATCTGTTCAAGCACAGGAATGGCATGTGGATAAGAGACGACGCCATCTATCCGGTCAACTTCACCCGCAACTGGCGTCTGGGCATGAAGGCGACGTTCTGATCTTGTAGTTCCGTAGCCCGGATGCAGCGCAGCGGAATCCGGGGATTTACGCAAAATTCAAAGCATGACCCGAAGTCTAAAAACCCCCGGATTCCGCTGCGCTGCATCCGGGCTACCTTTACCGATCAAGGAGACCTCATGAACGACCAAGCCGACCGCCATGCCACGCGCATGGCGAAAAAGAAAGCGGTGATCGACGCGAACATCGCCAAAGCCGACAAAGAAAAAGGCCTGCTCCTGATCCTCACCGGCAACGGCAAAGGCAAGTCCTCCTCCGCCTTCGGGATGGTGGCGCGCGCACTGGGGCACGGCATGAAGGTGGGGGTGGCGCAGTTCATCAAGAGCCGTTCCGACACGGGCGAGGAAGCTTTTCTCGGCAAACAGGCCGGCGTCGAATGGCATGTCCTGGGCGAGGGCTTTACCTGGGACACGCAGAACCTGGAGCGCGACATGGCCACCGCAAAGCAAGGCTGGGCTATCGCGCAAAAAATGCTCGCCGACCCCGGCATCCAACTCGTGGTGCTGGACGAACTCACCTACCTGCTCAAGTACGGCTGGCTCGATGTAGCCAGCGTAATCAATGACCTCGCCGCCCGCCCGACCATGCAGCATGTTGTCGTCACCGGCCGCGCCGCGCCGCAGGCGTTGCTGGACGCCGCCGACACGGTGAGCGAGATCGCCGACGTGAAACATGCGTATCGCGCCGGAGTGAAGGCGCAGGCGGGGGTGGATTTGTGACTTGCGACGGACCCCACCGCGCAACTCACCCCCCTTTCCCAAAGGCTCTTTCCGCGTTCGCTGGTGATATGAGTGAAGGGGCTGGGGAGAGTGGCTTCCCCCTTTATCAAAGGGGGATTCAGGGGGATTTCTTCACGGGTTGCGCGCGCGTGGGCGTCCGAAAATCCCCCCTGCCCCCCTTTGGGAAAGGGGGGAGTGCATGAACCGCTCCCGCGCCCTGCTCGTCATTGCCCTGCTCGCCGTCGCGGCGCTGGCCAGTCTGCTGCTGGCGCTGGCGGCGGGCAGTGTCGCGCTGGCGCCGGGCGAGGTGTGGGCGGCGCTGCTCGGAGAAGGCAAAGGCGGCGGTGAAGGCATGGCCGTTGACGTGGTGCGCAGCCTCAGATTGCCGCGCGCGCTGTCCGCCTTCGCCTGCGGCGGCCTGCTGGCGCTGGCCGGGGCGTTGATGCAGGTGTTGTTGCGCAATCCGTTGGCCGACCCCTATGTGTTGGGTATTTCCGGGGGTGCGGCGGTGGGGGCGCTGGCGGCGATGCTGCTGGGCGTCAGCGCCGGCTTCGGCCTGGAGGCCGCCGCGTTCGTTGGCGCGTTGGCGGCGATGTGGCTGGTCTTCGGCCTGGCGCGCGGAGACGGTTCGTGGACGCAGACCCGGTTGCTGCTCACCGGTGTCATCGTCGCCGCCGGCTGCGGTGCGGCGGTGGCCTTGATGCTTTCGCTGGCGCCGGACCAGCAGTTGCGCGGCATGTTGTTCTGGTTGATGGGCGATGCCTCGCAAGCGGGGAATCCGATCTTCGTACTGCTGATCCTGCTGGCCGGCTTGCTGGTTGCGATGTTCTTCGCGCGCGAACTCAACCTGCTCACGCGCGGCCCCTTGCTCGCCGGCACCCTGGGCGCGAACGTCGGCCGGCTGCGTCTGGTGCTGTATTTCCTCGCCTCGCTGCTCACCGCCGCCGCCGTCACCACTGTCGGCAGCGTCGGCTTTGTCGGCCTGGTGGTGCCGCATCTGGTGCGCCTCGCCCTGGGCAACGATCAGCGCCTGCTGCTGCCGGCGGCGACGCTTGCCGGCGGCGCGCTGCTGACCCTGGCCGACACCCTGGCGCGCAGCATCATTGCGCCGCAGCAACTGCCGGTGGGCGTGCTGACGGCGTTGATCGGCGTGCCGGTGTTTCTGTTTCTTCTTGCCCGTGCGCCGAAGGTGGAGCAGGCATGAGCGGGCCTCGTACATCCGATCAGACGAACGAGCCGGCGGGACGCCGGCGCTACACGCCGCTGCTGGCGACCCACGATCTCGCCGTTTCCATCGGCGGCAAGGCGGTCGTGCGCGGATTGAACCTCGCCCTCCACCCCGGCGACCGACTCGCCATCCTCGGCCGCAACGGCGTCGGCAAGACCACGCTGTTGCATACCCTGGCGGGCTTGCGCGCGCCGGATTCGGGTGAAGTCATGCTTTCCGGCCAGACCTACGCCGCCCTCGGCCCGCGCCGCGCGGCGCAGCTTCGCGGCCTGTTGCCGCAACACCAGGGCGATGCCTTTGCCGCCAGCGTGCTGGAAACCGTGCTGATCGGCCGCCACCCGCATCTGTCGCGCTGGGATTGGGAAAGTACTGCGGATGAACACTTGGCGCGCGCGGCCCTGGCGGCGGTGGGTCTTGCCGAACTGGCGGCGCGTTCGATCCACACCCTTTCCGGTGGTGAACGTCAGCGCGTGGCGCTCGCCACTCTGCTGGTACAGCAACCCCAGGTGTATCTGCTGGATGAGCCGCTGGCGCATCTCGACCTCAACCACCAGATCGCGGTGCTGGAACTGGTCAGCCGCCGCGTTCGAGAAGAGGCCGCCGCGCTGGTGATGGTGCTGCATGACATCAATCTGGCCGCGCATTTCAGCGACCAGGCGCTGTTGCTGCATGGCGAGGGCGAACATGAATTGGGCGCCAGTGCGGCGGTACTGGACGCGGCCAGGCTGTCCCGGCTTTACGGCCATCCGTTGCGAGAAATTCGCGATGAAACCAGGCGCTGGTTTGTGCCGGAGATGCCGAAGTGATTTGCTTTGATGTTGGCGCATCTACAATGCGCATATTGATGCTTTAGAGGGTGGCCGCCATGAGAACGACGATACAACTGGATGACAACCTGCACGAAATGGCACGCCGTTACGCACAGGCGAGTGGAAAAACCCTGACCGCATTACTGGAAGAGGTGTTACGCGAGAAGCTGTTGGCCCGCCCCAAACGCCCGCCTGCGGAACAGGTCAAGCTGAAAACCGTGAATGGGCGCGGCATGCTGCGCGGCGTCGATCTGGACGATAACGCCGCCCTACTGGACTTGATGGAGACCCGCTAATGCTGATGTGTGATGTCAACGTCCTGGTGTATGCCCACCGCGAGGACTCGCCAAACCACAGCAGGTATCGGCAGTGGCTGGAAGACCAGGTCAACTCGGATGCCTCTTTTGCCGTTTCGGAGTTGGTGCTCAGCGGTTTCTTGCGGATTGTCACGCACCCCAAGATATTCGACCCCCCCAGTGCGCTGGAAGATGCCCTGGAGTTTGTCGGGGCCATTCGTTCTCAAGCCAATTGCGTGGTGGTGTCTCCACAAGCACGACATTGGGATATTTTTCTGAAGCTGTGCCAAGTGGCAAACGCCAAAGGCAACCTGATTCCCGATGCTTACCATGCCGCATTGGCGATTGAAGCGGGTTGCGAGTGGATAACGACAGATCGGGGATTCAGTCGTTATCCGGGGCTGCGCTGGCGCACGCCGTGAATCGGGGTTTTCTACCGTCGCCCGCGCGCCGTCTCCAGATACCGGCAAAGCTGTTCAGCGCCGTCGAGCAGGCGCGGGGTGGGGCGCTGCATGAGGTCGGACGGCACAAAAAACAGATTGCCGCGCGCCGTCGCCTTCATCCGCTTCCAGGCACGCCAGTCTTCCAGGCCCACCACGGCATCGCGGCCCATGCCGCTGGCGACGATGGCTTCCGGGTCGGCGGCCAGCACGGCTTCGATGCTGACGCCGGGCGCCTTGGACGGGAGCGCGGCAAAGACGTTTTCGCCGCCGCACAGGCGAATCACATCGCTGATGATCTGGCTGCCGCCCACGGTCAGGAGCGGCCGGTGCCAGACCTGATAGAACAGCGGCACGGCGGGTCGGCCGGCGTATTGCCCGCGCAAATCCGCAAGGCGCCGGCGGAAATGCGCCGCCGCCTTGTTCGCCACGGCTTCCGTGCCGGCCAGACGCCCGAGGTTCTCGATGCCGGCCGGAATGTCTTCCAGGCGGTCGGGTTGCGCTTGATAGACGGTGAGGCCGAGTGCTTTCAGTTTGGCGACGACGGCATCGGCATTGCCGCTCTGCCAGGTCAGCACCAGGTCGGGCTTGAGTGCCACGATGGCCTCCATATCCGGCCGCGAGTAGCCGCCGACGCGCGGAATGCGATTCGCCGCCTCGGGAAAATCGCTGTAGTCCACCGCCCCGACCAGGCGTTCGCCCGCCCCGGCGGCATACAGGTTTTCCGTGAGGTGCGGCGCCAGGCTGACGATGCGCTGGGCGGCGGCGGGCAGGCGCAGCGTCGCGCCGGTGTCGTCGCGGATCACGATTTCGGCCTGGGCGGTGGCGGCGATGCAGCTCAACATCGTTGCCAGCAGGAAGCGGTGTGGAAAGGTCATGAAGAATTCGCAGTAAGGTCAAGGGTGTGCGGCATTTTAGGCGTCGAAGCCCCTCTTGTTTGTTTCACCCATGAATGCCTGTAGCGCCGGCGTCTCGCCGGCATTTCGTCGTTTCATCCATGAAGGAGTGTTGACCATGTTGATCGCCGTTGTTGCCACCATCGCCACCCTGGGCCTGGCCCTGGCCCTTTACCAGCGCGCGCGCCGTGCCCGCCCTCAGGCCGACCCGGATGGCCCGCGTACCCTGATGCCGGGCATGAAGGCCTGAACCCATGCCCGCCGAAGCCTACAACCAGGGCGAGATCGACGCCCTCTGGCGCGTTTTTCGCGAGCGGCGCGACATGCGCCATTTCCTCCCCGACCCGCTGCCCGAGGGCGCGTTGGAGCGGCTGGTGGAAGCGGCGCACCTCGCGCCTTCGGTCGGGTTCATGCAGCCCTGGCGCTTCATCCGCATCACCGATGCGGCGCTGCGCCAGTCGCTGCACACCCATGTCGATGCGGAACGCCTCGCCACGGCGGAGGCGCTGCCTTCGCGCAACGATGAATTCCGCAAGGTGAAGATCGAGGGCATCCGCGATTGCGCCGAGGTGCTGGTCGCCACGCTCATGCCGGGGCGGGAGAAACACCTGATCGGCCGCCGCACCCTGCCGGAGATGGACATCGCCTCGCTGGGCTGCGCCATCCAGAACATGTGGCTGGCCGCCCGCGCGGAGGGCATCGGCCTGGGCTGGGTGTCGTTCTTCGAGCCGGATGCCGTCGCCACCTTGCTCGGCCTGCCGCCCGGCGCGCGGCCGCTCGCCATCCTGTGCATCGGCCGGGTGGCGGCGTTCTACCCGCGCCCGATGTTCGAGGATGCCGGCTGGGGCCGGCGCCTGCCTTTGGCGGACATTCTTTTCGAAAACCGCTGGCCGGCGGGCGCGGGCAGCACGCCGACTCCCTATTGATGACGATCTTTCCGCTCATGCTTGCCGCCGTAGTACTCGACTGGCTGTTGGGCGAGCCGCGCCGCTGGCATCCGCTGGTGGGCTTCGGGCGGCTGGCGGCCTGGCTGGAACGGCGCATTTATGTGCCGGATCGCTGGCGCGGGGTGTTCGCCGTGGCGCTGCTGACACTGCCGCCGACCTGGCTGGCGAGCGAGCTGGCAGCACTGCCGGGCGTCTGGGGCTTGGGGTTTTCTGTCTGGGCCTTGTATTTCGCACTCGGCCACAAAAGCCTGCACGGCCACGTCCGCCCCATCATCGCCGCCCTTGCGCGTGGCGACGAAGCGGCGGCGCGGGCGGCTGCCGCGCGGATCGTCAGCCGCGACGCGGAAACCCTGGAAATCGCCCCTTCCGCCATTGAGTCCACCCTGGAAAACGGCAGTGACGGCGTTTTCGGCGCCCTGTTCTGGTTCCTCGTCGCGGGCGCGCCGGGCGCCATCCTCTACCGCCTCGCCAACACGCTGGATGCCACCTGGGGCTACAAGACCCCGCGCTATCTGGAGTTCGGCTGGGCGGCGGCGAACCTGGACGACATGCTCAACATTGTTCCGGCACGGTTCACCGCGCTCACCTACGCAATCTTGGGCAAAACCCGGCAGGCCCTGGATTGCTGGCGTGAGCAGGCGCCGGCCTGGGACAGCCCCAATGCCGGCCCGGTGATGGCCGCCGGTGCCGGCGCGCTGGGCATCCGCCTGGGTGGGCGCGCGCGCTATCAAGGCGAATGGCATGAACGCCCGGTGCTGGGCGTCGGCAACCCGCCCGAGGCGGCGGACATCGAACGCGCGCTGGCCCTGGTGCGCCACGGCGTGCTGCTGTGGCTGGCCGTGATTGGCCTCGGTGCGCTGGCCTGGAGGGAGCTATCGCGGGCAAGCCCGCTCCTACCTGGCATTCTGAATTTCCTGTGGGAGAACCTTCTTGCTTGAACATGGTGGCCGGCTGCGCCGGGCGGCAGTCGAATACGGCATACCCCTCGCCGAATGGCTGGATTTGTCTACCGGCATCAACCCGAACGGCTGGCCGGTTCCAACCTTGCCGCCGCTGGTTTGGCAACGTCTGCCGGAAGACGACGACGGCCTGAGCGAGGCGGCCTGCGCCTATTACGGCGCACGTCACGCGCTCGCCGTGGCCGGTTCGCAGGCCGCCATCCAGGCCCTGCCGCTGCTGCGCGCCCCCTGCCGGGTGGGGGTGGTGGCACCGGGCTACGCGGAACATGCCCATGCCTGGGCGAAGGCGGGGCATGAGGTGGTGGACATACCCGCAGGAGCGGGCTTGCACCCGCAAGGGGCACGCCGGATTCGTAAAGCCGCTGAAGCGGCAACGACTCCGCTGCCCGCGATAGCCGCCCTTGATCGCGGGCAAGCCCGCTCCTACGACGTCCTCGTCCTCATCCACCCCAACAACCCCACCGGCCAGACCTATGCGCCGGCAACCCTGCTGGCCTGGCATGAGCGCCTTGCCGCGCGCGGCGGATGGCTGGTGATCGACGAAGCCTTCATGGACGCCACGCCGGAATTCAGCCTGGCCGCTCACGCCCATCTGCCCGGTCTCATCGTGCTGCGCTCGCTGGGCAAGTTCTTCGGCCTGGCCGGCGCGCGGGTCGGCTTCGTGCTGGCGGAAGCCGCCTTGCTGGAACGCCTGCACGACCTCCTCGGGCCGTGGGCGCTGAACGGCCCCGCGCGCCATATCGCCACCCTGACCCTGCGCGATACCGCCTGGCAGGACGCCGCCCGGCCGAAGCTGATCGCGGCCGCTGCGCGTCTGGCCGATGTTCTGGCGCATCACGGCCTGCCGCCCAGCGGCGGCAGCGCCTTGTTTCAGCGCGTGGAAACCCCGCGCGCCAATGAGATTCACGCCGCCCTGGCACGGCGCGGCATCCTCACCCGATTGTTCGAGCACCCCGCCAGCCTGCGTTTCGGGTTGCCGGGAACGGCGTCCGAATGGGCCCGGTTGGATGCCGCGCTGGCGAAAATCTCGCCTTGACCAGATTCGATTCGATCATGTATATCCCGTATATACACAACCCCTGGAGAGCAACATGCTGACCCGTGTATTCAAGAGCGGCAACTCGCTGGCCGTGCGTATTCCCAAGGAACTGGCCATCGTCGAGGCGGGGCAGGAAATCGAGATCGAGCAGGTAGGCAACACCCTGGTGGTGCGGCCGGTGAAAAAAGAAACCCTGGCGGATCTGGCCGAAATATTCGCCATGTTCACACCAGATTTCATGCCGGAAGGCCGCGAATTCCACGAGCAGAAAGAACGTGACTGGGGCAATTTCGGCAAAGTCGCGCCGGCCGATGGGCAGGAATGAGCGCGATGTCCTACATGCTGGATACCAACATTTGCATCTACGTCATGAAGGCACATCCGCCCGAGGTGCTGGCACGCCTGACCCAACTCGGCCAGGACGAGGCCGTCATGTCGATCGTGACTTACGCCGAATTGCGCGCCGGCCTGGAAATGGTCACGGACACCCGGTTCCAAAATGAAAGCGCGCTCAACCTGCTGATCAAACGCATCCCGATACAACACTTCGACGAAGCCGCCGCCGAGAGTTTTGGCCGCTTGCGCGCCGCCGTCCGCGACCGCCGCCGCGATGCGCTCGACCGGCTCATTGCGGCCCACGCCATCAGCCTGGACGCCACGCTGATTACCAACAACGAAACCGACTTCAAGGATTACCCCGGATTGAAGGTGGAGAACTGGGTCAACCCACCGCTATGACCGCCCGCTGTCTGATGGTCCAGGGCTGTACCTCCGACGCCGGCAAAAGCGCGCTGGTGACGGCGCTGGGCCGTTGGCTGAAGCAGCGCGGCGTCAAGGTGGCGCCGTTCAAGCCGCAGAACATGGCGCTGAACAGTGCGGTGACAGCGGACGGCGGTGAGATCGGCCGCGCCCAGGCAGTGCAGGCGCAAGCCTGTGGCCTGGCACCGCACAGCGACATGAACCCGGTGTTGTTGAAGCCCAATTCCGATACCGGCTGCCAGGTCATCATCCAGGGCCGCGCCTTGTCGAATATGGAAGCGGCGGCTTATCACGACTACAAACAAGTGGCGCGGGCGGCGGTGCTGGAGTCGTTTGAACGCCTCTCACGGCAGTACGAGGTGGTCATCGTCGAGGGCGCCGGCAGCCCGGCGGAAATCAATCTGCGCGAGGGCGACATCGCCAACATGGGCTTTGCCGAAGCGGTGGATTGCCCGGTAATCCTGATCGCCGACATCGACCGCGGTGGCGTCTTCGCCCATATCGTGGGCACCCTGGCGCTGCTGTCTGAAACGGAACGGGCTCGGGTCAAGGGCTTCGTCATCAACCGCTTTCGCGGCGACATCGCCTTGCTGCAAGGTGGTCTGGATTGGCTGGAGAAGGAAACCGGAAAGCCGGTGCTGGGCGTGCTGCCGTATCTGCACGGGCTGCATCTGGAGGCGGAAGATGCGTTGCCGGCTTGTCTCCCTCCCCCTCCGGGGGAGGGCCGGGGAGAGGGAACGACGGTGGCCAATTCGACGCGTGTTCCCTCTCCCCCAACCCCTCCCCCGAGGGGGGAGGGGGGCCTGTTGCGCGTCGTAGTTCCCGTCCTCCCCCGTATTTCCAACCACACCGATTTCGATGCGCTGCGCCTGCATCCGGGGGTGGATTTCCGCTTTGTCGGCATCGATGAGACGCCACCGCCCGCCGACCTGATCATCCTGCCCGGTTCCAAATCGGTGCGCGACGACCTCGCCTTTCTGCGCGAACGCGGCTGGGAAGCACACCTGCAAAAGCATCTGCGTTACGGCGGCAAGCTGCTGGGGATATGCGGCGGTTTCCAGATGCTGGGGCGGGCCATCCACGACCCACTCGGCATCGAGGGCGACCCCGGTTCCAGCGCCGGCTTCGGCTGGCTGGAGATGGAAACCACGCTGGCGGCGGAAAAACAGTTGCGCAATGTGGCGGGGCGGCTGACGTTCGACGACGCCCCCGTTTCCGGCTACGAAATCCATGCCGGCGTCAGCAGCGGCGCGGCGCTGCAACGGCCGCTGGCCTGGCTGGATGGCCGCGCCGATGGCGCCCTCGCGGACGATGGCCAGGTCGCCGGCACCTATCTGCATGGCCTCTTCGACACCCCCGCCGCCGCCGATGCGCTGCTGGCCTGGGCGGGCCTCAGCGAATCACCCGCCCCTGACATCCACGCCCTGCGCGAGGCCGCCATCGACCGTCTGGCCGATGCGGTCGAATATCATCTCGACACACAGACTCTTCTTCGCCTTCTGTCATGACCTCCCCCACACAAAACTACGGCCCGACCGACATCGCCCGCTGGTTCGATCCCCACACCATTCGCAAGGCGCAGACTTACGGCCACAGAGTGCGCGATCTGCTCGTTCAATCGGCGGAAATCATCGCCCAGGTGCAAGGCAGGGTGCGCCTCCCCTATTCGGTGCACATCGCGTTTTATCAGGGGAATGGCATCGCCCAGATCGACGCCAATTGCACCTGCCCGGTGGGGCGGTTCTGCAAGCACTGCGTGGCGGTGCTGGTGGCGGCACTCGCAAGTCGTTCACCGGGCCAGCCCGACACGACCCCGGCGCGGCCGAGCAAGACGATCCTCGCCTGGGCCGAGGAAACCCGCGCGGCGCTGCGGCCGGCCACCGCCGCGCGCAAGGCGGGCAAGTCAAAAGACGCCCTGCATTACTTCATTCTGCCGCCCGCGCTGGAAGGCGACGCACGGTTGGTGCTGTTCAAGGGGCGCGTCAGCGAGGGCAAGCCCGCCGGCAAGGGCTGGGACAACATCGAGCGCGCCCTGATCGAGCCGCCGCTGTTCGTGGCGCATGAAGACCTCGACATCCTGCGCCAGTTGCGCCGGTTGAGCGGCAAACAATATTACGGCTACGACCATGTCCTGGAAGGCGCCAGCGGGGCAGCGATCCTGTCGGCGACCACGGCCAGCGGCCGCGCCTGGGTGGTGGAGAGCCTGGGGCGCAATTACTCGCTTTCCGACTGGCATTGTCTGCCCCTGCGACCGGGCGAGGCGCGCCCCGGCCGCCTCAACTGGCGCCTCGATCAAGCGGGCCATACCCTCGCCACGCTGCAAGCCGATCCGCCCGCCGCCCACCTGCTGCCCACCGATCCGCTCTGGTATCTGGACGCCGCCGGCGGCGAGGCCGGGCCGCTGGAGTGCGGCGACCACACCGCCCTGTTGAGCCGACTGCTGGACCTACCCCCCCTGAGCCTGGGCGACCTGCCGGTGGTGGCGGAACTGCTGGCCGAGGCGGCGCCGGAGCTGCCGCGACCGGCGACAAACGCCGCCCTCGCCGTGCTCGAAGGCCCGCCGCTACCGGTGCTGAAACTGACCAGCGGCGCCTTCAGCAACTGGACCGCGCATCGCGGCTATCCCCCCTGCCAGGATTACCGGCCCCACCTCTACGATTACGCCAGCCTCGCCTTCCGTTACGGCGATCAGGGTGTGGAAACCACGCCTGGTGACGGCAAGCAATACGTCACCCTGGCCGACGGCCAGGCCGTCCGCATCAACCGGGACCTGGCGGTGGAAGCCGCGCGGCAGGAAGAACTGCGCCAACTCGGCTTCGCCCCGGTGCCCGTCCGCGCATTCAGTTACGCCAGCGCAACACCAACCGGCAAGCTGGGCCTGGAGAGCGAAGCCGTCTGGCAGCGCTTCTTTGCCGATCTCGCCCCGCGTCTGGCCGCCGCCGGTTGGGTGGTGGAGTACCCGCGCGATTTCCGCCACCACGTTCTGGAAGCCGAAAGTTGGGAGGCCGACCTGGAAGAGGAAGGCAACGGCTGGTTCAAACTGGACCTGGGCATCCTGGTGGAAGGCCAGCGCCTGAGCCTCGCCCCCCTGCTGGCCGACCTGTTCCACCGCGAACCCCGCTGGCTGGACGCGAAGCTGTTGAAAAACATCGCCGACGGGACGCCGGTGATCCTGCACACCCCCACCGGCGAGCGGGTGCGGGTGCCGGCGGAACGAATCACCCCCCTGGCCGCCACCCTCATCGACTTGTTCGACGCGCTGCCCGCCGACGGCGAACTGCGGGTTTCCGCCCTGGACGCGCCGCGCCTGGATTTCCTCGCCGACAAAACCCGTTGGCAATTCAAGGGCGAGGACGAGATTTTCCAAATGGCGCGGCGCCTGAAGCAGGCGCAAGGCATCAAAACCGTGGCGGTGCCGGAAGGTTTCAAGCTGGAACTGCGCCCCTACCAACGCGAAGGCCTGGCCTGGCTGCAATTCCTGCGCGAACAGAATCTGGCCGGTATCCTGGCCGATGACATGGGCCTGGGCAAGACCGCGCAGACCCTGGCCCACCTGCTGGCCGAGAAGCGGGCCGGCCGCCTCGACCAGCCGGCCCTGGTAGTGCTGCCCACTTCCCTGATCTTCAACTGGAAACGCGAAGCCGCGCGGTGCGCGCCCGATCTGCGCGTGTTGAGCCTGCACGGCCCGGCGCGCGCGGATGCCTTCCCACTGATTCCGCAACACGATGTCTGCCTCACCACCTACCCGCTGCTCTGGCGCGACGAGGAGGAACTGGCGCGCCACGGCTACGCCTTCCTGATCCTGGACGAGGCGCAGACGGTGAAGAACGCCAAGGCTCGCGCCGCCGGCGTGGTGCGCCGACTGCAAGCGCGGCACCGCCTCTGCCTCACCGGCACGCCGCTGGAAAACCACCTGGGCGAGTTGTGGGCGCAGTTTGATTTCCTCCTGCCCGGCTTTCTCGGCGACAGCAAACAGTTCACCGCCACCTGGCGCACGCCCATCGAAAAGCGCGGCGACCCGTTGCGCCGCGACCTGCTGGCGCGCCGCATCGCCCCCTTCATCCTGCGGCGCAAAAAGGAAGACGTGGCGAAAGAACTGCCGGCGAAAACCATCATCGTGCGCGACGTGGAACTGCAAGGCGGCCAGCGCGACCTGTACGAAACGGTGCGCGCGGCGATGGACGCCAGGGTGCAAGAGGAAATCGCCAGCAAGGGCTTCAACCGCAGCCAGATCGTCATCCTCGACGCCCTGCTCAAGCTCAGGCAGGTCTGTTGCGACCCGCGCCTGCTGAAAACCATCCAGGCGGCGGCCAAGGTCAAGGAACGCGCCAAGCTGGAACTGCTGATGGACATGCTGCCGGAACTGGTGGAGGAAGGCCGGCGGGTATTGGTCTTCTCCCAATTCACCACCATGCTCGCCCTGATCGCCGAGGAACTGGACCGGGCCGGCATCGCCCATGTCAGCCTCACCGGCGACACCACCAACCGCGAGGAAGTCGTCGGCCGCTTCCAGGACGGCGACGTGCCGGTGTTCCTCATCAGCCTGAAAGCCGGCGGCGTCGGCCTCAACCTGACCACGGCGGATACCGTCATCCACTTCGACCCCTGGTGGAACCCGGCGGCGGAAAACCAGGCCACCGACCGCGCCCACCGCATCGGACAAAAGAACAAGGTGTTCGTCTACAAACTGGTAGCGGCGGGCAGCATCGAGGAGCGCATCGTCGCCCTCCAGGAAAAGAAAGCCGCCCTGGCGGAAGGCGTGTTGTCCGAGGACGCGGCGGCGATGAGCAAGTTCGGCGAGGAAGACCTGCGCGCCCTGCTGGCACCGCTGCCGGGAAAATGAAGCCTGTAGCGCCGGCTTCCAGCCGGCTTCGTTCTTCTGATCAGGCCTTGGATGCCGGCGGGACGCCGGCGCTACAGCTCATCCTGATCCTCGGCGGCGCCCGTTCGGGAAAAAGCCGCCATGCGCAGGACCTGGCTGAACGTAGCGGCCTGGCGGTGACGGTGATCGCCACCGGCGAGGCGCGCGATGCCGAGATGGCCGCGCGCATCGCCCGGCATCAGGCCGAACGCCCGGCCCACTGGCGCACCGTGGAAGAACCCATTCATCTGGCCGAGGCGCTACGCCAGGCCGCCGGCAGCGTGCAATGCGTGCTGGTGGATTGCCTGACCCTGTGGCTGATGAATCTGCTGGAAGCCGGCGAGGCGGTGTTCGCGCGGGAACGCGCCGCCCTGCTCGCCACCTTGCCGACATTGGCCGGCGACATCCTCCTGGTCTCCAATGAAATCGGCCTCGGCGTGATTCCGATGGGCGAACTCAGCCGCCGTTTCGTCGACGAAGCCGGTTGGCTGAATCAGGACATCGCCCGCCTGGCTGACACCGTTACTTTTGTCGCGGCGGGTCTACCGCTGGCGATGAAATCCGTGAATTCGTAGGTTGGGCAAAGCGCAGCGTGCCCAACATGGCGGCGGTTCGTTGGACACGCTGCGCTTTGCCCAACCTACGCCAATGCCCAACGTCTGATAAGCAAGGAAAACCCATGGCCCTCTGGTGGCAACAACCCGTCAAACCCCTCGATGAATCGGCCCGCGCGGTCGCCCGCCTGCGCCAGGACAACCTGACCAAGCCGCCCGGCAGCCTGGGCCGTCTGGAACAGTTGGCGGTGGAACTGGCGGCCATGCAATACCGGGTGAAACCGCGCATCGAGCAGCCCTGGATCACGATATTCGCGGGTGACCACGGCGTGGTGGCGGAAGGCGTTTCGGCGTTCCCGCAGGAAGTCACGCAGCAGATGCTGGCCAATTTCGTGAATGGCGGCGCGGCGATTTCCGTGCTGGCGCGCGCGGCCGGCGCCCATCTCGAAGTGGTGGATGCCGGCACCCTGGCGAAGGCGCAACTGCCCGGCGTGCTCTGGGCCAAGGCCGGTGACGGCAGCGCCAACTTCACGCTAGGCCCGGCGATGAGCGAGGCGCAACTGGTGCATTGCCTGGACCTGGGCCACAGCACGGTGAAGCGCTCGATCACCCACGGCTGCGACCTGTTCATCGGCGGCGAGATGGGCATCGGCAACACCACGTCAGCGGCGGCTCTGGCCTGCGCGTTGCTGGGTTTGCCGGGCGGGGAACTGGCGGGGCCGGGCACCGGGCTGGATAGCGGCGGGGTGAGCCACAAGGCGGCGGTAATCGACAAGGCGCTGGCGCTGCATGGTTTCACCAAAACCGAACAAATCCCCCCTAACCCCCCTTTGGGAAAGGGGGGAACTGTAGACCTCGCCCATGCCGCGCTGCGCTGCCTGGGCGGCTTCGAGATCGCGGCGTTGTCGGGTGCTTATATCGCCTGCGCGCAACTGGGCTTGCCGGTGCTGGTGGACGGTTTCATCACCACCGCCGCCGCCCTGGCGGCCTGTCGGATGAATCCCGGTGTGCGTGACTGGCTGTTGTTCGCGCACGCCTCGGCGGAACCCGGCCATGCCCGCCTGCTCGCCGCTCTGGACGCGGAGCCGCTGCTGCGCCTAGAGATGCGCCTGGGCGAGGGCAGTGGCGCGGCAACGGCGTTGCCGCTGCTGCGCCTGGCTTGTGAACTGCATGGCGGTATGGCGACGTTCGCGGAAGCGGGAGTAAGCGGTGGGAATTGAAGGCGCCACCGTTGTCACCGTGCTGCGCCACGGCGCCGTCGAGGGGCGGCCATTCATCTATCGCGGGCGCCAGGACGACCCCTTGTCCGAACTCGGCTGGAGCCAGATGGAGGCGGCGACGCGGGCCACTGTAGGAGCGGACCGCGTCCGCGATATTGACGCGGGTTATCGCGGACACGGTCCGCTCCTACAGGTCGCCAGTTCGCCGCTGCAACGCTGCCAGGTGTTCGCGCGGCATCTGGCCGAACGCCACGGCGTGCCGCTGCGCCTGTCCCCGGCTTTCCAGGAAATCGCCTTCGGCGACTGGGAAGGCCTGACTCCGGAGGAAGCGGCACTGCTCAACCCAGTCGAACATCAACTGTTCCGATCCTCCGCAGGAAAGGTGGCGGCGCCCGGGGGTGAAAATCTGATGGAACTACGCGACCGTGTCCGCGCGGGCTGGGAGGCCTGGCTGGCCGATGCGCGAGGCGGCCGATACCTGCTGGTGACCCATGCCGGCGTCATGCGCGCGCTGCTGACCGAACTGATCGGCCTGCCCGCTTCCCATGTTTACCGGATCGCCCTGCCGGAAGCCGCGCATTTCCAGATTTCTCTCCTGGCCGGCGAGGCGCCGATATTGTTGTCGTTGAACGCATGCGCGGCCTGATCCTCGCCCTCCAGTTTCTTACCCGGCTGCCGATGCCCACTTTGGCGAATTTCAAGGCGGAGGAACTGGCGCGCGCGGCGATCTGGTTTCCCCTGGTGGGGCTGTTGCTCGGCGCGCTGCTGGCGGCGGCGGTGTGGTTGGGAACGCAAGTCGACCCCTGGTTGGGTGCCCTGCTCGGTCTGCTGGCCTGGGTCGGCCTGACCGGGGCGCTGCATCTCGACGGCCTCGCCGATCTGGCGGATGCGCTGGGCGCGGCGCATGGTGACAAGGATCGTCTGCTGACCGTGCTGGCCGACCCGCATCTCGGCGTCTTCGGCGTCACCGCGCTGGTGGCGCAGCTTCTGATCAAGCTGGTGTTGCTGATGCTGCTGGCCAAAGCGGGGCTGTTCTGGCCGCTGCTCCTGATTCCCGCCTGGGCGCGCCTGGGCCCGTTGCTCTGGGCGCGCCTGCCGTCGATCAAGCCCGGCTTGGGTGAGCGCTTCGCCTGGAATATCGGTTTCGGCGGCATGGGCGCTTGGGCCGTGCCGCTGGCCCTGGCGAGTCTCTGGGTACCCGCCTTGCTGATCGCTCCGCTGTTGCTACTCGGCTGGCGCGCCTATCTGCGCGCGCGCCTGGGCGGCATGACGGGGGACGCGCTGGGCGCGGGGGTGGAGTGGGTGGAAAGTGGGCTGTTGCTGACGCTGGTCGTGGGCCTATCGGCCCGCTAGCGGGCCTCTACGCCCGCTTCGCCTTCCGCGCCCGCTTCGCTTGGTACATCCGTTCATCCGCGGCGTGGAGCAAGGTGTCCACGCTGAGTCCGTCGCGCGGATAGAGGGCGTAGCCGATGCTGCACGCGGGCGACAACAGGACGCCTTCGAATTCCATCGGCTGTCCAACGCTTTTGCCTACCTTGTCGCACAGGAGCGGACATTCATCGGTTTCCTGGACGCCGACGAACAGCAGCGCGAATTCATCGCCGCCCAGCCGCGCCGCCGTGTCGGCGATCCGCACCACATGGTGCAGCCGATCCGCCACCGCTTGCAGCATGGCATCCCCCGCCGCGTGGCCGTGTAAGTCGTTGACCAGTTTGAAATCATCCAGGTCGATATACATGATGGCCAACGAGAAATCCTCCTCGGACGCATGCAGCATCGCTTCTTCCAGGCGCCGGTAGAACAACACCCGATTCGCCAGCCCGGTGAGCGGGTCGTGCGTGGCTTCGTGTTCGAGCCGGGTCCCCGCCTGCTCCAGTTGGTGCATCTGCTCGAAGATGGTCACGGCATGACGGCGCAGCAGCCGTCGGGTGAGTTCCGAAACGAGCACGGCCAGCAGAATCAGCACCGCGCCCAAACCGAGGTGCAGGCTGATGGCTTGATGCGTCGCCTGTTGCGTCTGCTCCAGCGCGGTACGAATCAGGTCACGTTCGTAACGGCGCAATGATTCGACGATTTCTGTGTACTCCAGATTGAGCGGGCGCAGATCCGCCGCCAATCGGCTCAACGCTTCTTCCATCACACCGCGCGCAGCGAGATCGCTGATGATCTCCTGCTCATCGATGATCCGTCCCACCAGGCCGTCCTGCCGCTTCAGGTTGTCGATCTCGAACTCATCCAGCGGCAAAGCCTTCAACGTGGTGCGCGCCAGGCCCACCTGATAACCCCATTTGATGTATTGCTGGAAGTATTCGTCGCGCTCGAAGGCGTCGCGGGCCACCGCCTGATAGACCAGCGCGCTGTGACGATTGTAGGAAGCCTCCTGCAAATCGGTGGCGAGTTGAATCTTCTGATTGCGCAACTCGACGATGTCGCGCATCCGCTCCTTCAGATCCCCGATCTGCCACACCGCATGCCCGATCAGACCGAGCATCAACGTGATGAGCAACGCAAAACCCGCCAGTAACTGGCGCGTCATGCGGCGGGGCAAATGCTGGTTCATGGTGTTCTTCGGCCTCCCGAGGAATCAAGTGCTTAGTGTATCGGCAGGCGTGGAAAAAACTTGAGGCTTGGGCAGGGTATTTCCAGTTTGCGCCGCCCGTACAATCCTGTATCACGTTCTCATTCGCCTGCCGCCATGACCCCCTTCTACGCCGTCATACCCGCCCGCCATGCCTCCACCCGTCTGCCCGGCAAGCCGCTCGCCGACATTCACGGCAAACCCATGGTGGTACGCGTCGCCGAACGCGCCATTGCCAGCGGTGCCGCCGGCGTGTGGGTGGCAACCGATCACCAGTGCGTCGCCGACGCGGTGACGGCGGCGGGTTTCGCGGTGGCGATGACCTCGCCCGATTGCGCCTCCGGGAGCGACCGCCTGGCGGAGGTGGCAACCCAGCTCGGCTGGCCGGATGATGCCGTGGTGGTCAACGTACAGGGCGACGAACCACTGATCGACCCGGCGCTGATCCATGCCGTCGCCATGGCCCTGTTCGCGCATCCGGATGCCGCCATGGCCACCGTCAGCCATCCCATCCACGACGCGGCCGAGGCGTTCAACCCCAACGTGGTGAAAGTGGTCACCGACAAGGATGGTTACGCCCTTTATTTCTCCCGCGCGCCGATCCCCTGGGCCAGGGATGCCTGGGCCGCCGCCGCCCCGACGCCGGGCACCTCGCTCCCCGAGGGACTGCCCGTCGCCCGTCACATCGGCCTCTATGCCTACCGCGTCGGCTTTCTCAAGAACTACCCCACCCTGCCCCGACCGGTGATCGAGGAATACGAGTCTCTGGAACAACTGCGCGCCCTCTGGCATGGCCACCGCATCATGGTGATCGAGGCCGGCCACGTCATTCCGCCCGGAGTGGACACACCGGAAGACCTGGAGAAAGTGCGCGCGCTGTTCCGCGCGGGAACCAATCCATGATCGGCCACGTCTCGGCATCTCGGCCAATCGCCGAGTGAATACTCATCCATCGAGGAGATACCCATGAAACAGACCGCACTGATCGCCCTGCTGACCCTGGCCGCCTTCACCACCCTGCCCGCGACCGCCGCCGACACACCCGCCGCCGCCCCTGAAGCCGCCACGGCGGCGACGCCGCAAAACCTCTCCGCGCCGAGCAAGCCGCCCTGCGTCAAGCCAGGCATGGGCCCGGGGATGGGGATGGGGATGGGCGCCGGCATGCCGGGCAAGATGATGATGGGCGAAGGCCGCCCCTGCCCGAAAGCGGGCACCCCCTGCGCCAACAAATATGACAAGGGCATGAGCGAGCGGGTGGAACAACTGGAAAAACGTCTCGACGCTCTGCAAATGACCGTCGAACTGCTGGTGCGCCAACAGGGCGAATGAATCGCTTGAGTTCAACCCGGATTGTCCATTAGCCGAAGCAGGTATGTAGCGCAGGCGTCTCGCCTGCCTCGTGAGCCGGATCAGAAGTACAAAGCAGGCGAGACGCCTGCGCTACAAGTCGGACTCCGGCGCCACACGCTGATGTGGCGCCGGCATTTTCCATGCTGCACCGCGGCAAATGGTTCTCAATAACCTGACCTTATAACCAAATACAAAAAATTGAGTGTTCCTGACCCGGCCGGACGCATACCCTACCGGCCGCTCTGGTTTTTCCGTACCAATCCCAACCATCCCGCAAGGGACTGATTTAAAGAGGTTTTTCCATGCGTATGATTCTTCTCGGCGGCCCCGGCGCGGGCAAAGGCACCCAGGCCAACTACATCAAGGAACGCTACAACATTCCGCAAATCTCCACCGGCGACATGCTGCGCGCCGCTGTGAAGGCCGGCACCGAGATGGGTCTGGCCGCGAAAAAGATCATGGATGCGGGCGGCCTGGTGTCCGACGAAATCATCATCGGCCTGGTCAAGGACCGCATCCTGGAAGCCGATTGCGCCAATGGCTTCCTGTTCGACGGCTTCCCCCGCACCATCCCCCAGGCTGACGCCATGAAGGCCGCCGGCGTGCCGATCGACGCCGTCGTCGAGATCGACGTGCCCGACGCGGAAATCGTCAAGCGCATGTCCGGCCGTCGCGTGCATGTGGCTTCCGGCCGCACCTACCACATCGTGTTCAACCCGCCCAAGGTCGACATGAAGGACGACGTCACCGGCGAAGCCCTGATCCAGCGCGACGACGACCATGAAGAAACCGTGAAGAAGCGCCTGGACATCTACCATGCCCAGACCGAACCCCTGGTCAAGTACTACTCCGACTGGGGCAACACCGGCGTCGCCGGCGCGCCCAAGTACTTCAAGGTCGCAGGTGTCGGCTCTGTCGACGGCATCCGCGACGCCTGCTTCGCCGCCCTGGATTCGGTCAAGAAGTAAGCATGAGCATTCCCGGTTTTTCCGCATCCGACCGGGTGCTGGCGCAAGCCTGCCTGCGGGAACGTTTCGGCAAGGAAATTGAGGTCCAGGAAGTGGAGACGGAAATCCGTCTCTCTCCCGGAGACCGGGAACTCGCGCTCTGCCCTGCCATGTACTGGAAAGAAGACGGCTGCGCCTTCGTGCTGTCGAAAACCGGCGCGGCGGCTTACCGGGCCATGTTCTTCTATTCCGTCAAAGACCGTTTCGGCACCGGCCAGGAAGAGTACGACAACCTCGGCGACTGCCTGATCACCCTGCTCAAAGTGCAGGAAGACGCCCACGCCAGGCGCGCCAAGGAAACCACGTAGGGTGCGCCGCGCGCACCTTTTGACAGGGTGCGCGCGGCGCACCCTACGAATCTGGAGCTAGCAATGACCAAGAAAAACGCCTTTTACGCACAATCCGGTGGTGTCACCGCCGTCATCAATGCCTCCGCCTGCGGCGTCATCCAGACCGCCCGCAAGCACGCCGACAAGATCGGCACCGTCTACGCCGGCCGCAACGGCATCATCGGCGCCCTCACCGAGGACCTGATCGACACCAGCAAAGAGTCCGACGCCGACATCGCCGGCCTGCGCTCTACCCCCTCCGGCGCCTTCGGTTCCTGCCGCTTCAAGCTGAAGAGCCTGGAAGCCAACAAGCGCGAATACGCGCGCCTGATCGAAGTCTTCAAAGCGCACGACATCGGCTACTTCTTCTACAACGGTGGCGGCGACTCTGCCGACACCTGCTTCAAGGTCTCCCAGCTTTCCGAGTCCATGGGCTACCCGATCCAGGCCATCCACGTGCCCAAGACCGTGGATAACGACCTGCCCATCACCGATTGCTGCCCCGGCTTCGGCTCGGTCGCCAAGTACATCGCCGTGTCCACCCTGGAAGCCTCCTTCGACGTGAAGTCGATGGCCAAGACCTCCACCAAGATCTTCGTGGTCGAAGTGATGGGCCGCCACGCCGGCTGGATCGCCGCCGCCGGTGGTCTGGTCGCCGACCAGGGCATCCCGGTCGTCATCCTGTTCCCGGAAATCGAATTCGACCAGGCCAAGTTCCTGGCCGCCGTCGATGCCAAGGTGAAAGAACACGGCTTCTGCACCATCGTGGTCTCGGAAGGCTGCCATTACCCCGACGGCAAGTTCCTCGCCGAGCAGGGCACCCGTGACGCCTTCGGCCATGCCCAGCTGGGTGGCGCCGCGCCCGTGGTCGCCAACATGATCAAGGAAGCGCTAGGCCACAAGTTCCATTGGGCCGTGGCCGACTACCTGCAACGCGCCGCCCGCCACATCGCCTCCAAGACCGACGTCGAACAGGCCTATGCCCTGGGCGAAGCCGCCGTCAACCTGGCCCTGGAAGGCCGCAACTCGGTGATGCCCACCGTCGTGCGTCTGTCCGATACCCCCTACAAGTGGGAAATCGGCGCCGCCGAACTGAAAGACGTGGCCAACGTCGAGAAATTCATGCCGCGCGACTTCATCAGCGAGGATGGCTTCGGCATCACCGACAAGTGCCGCAACTACCTGTCCGGCCTGATCCAGGGCGAGGATTACCCCGCCTATGAAAACGGCCTGCCCAAGTACACCACGCTGAAAAACGAAGCTGTGGCGAAAAAGCTGCCGGAATTCAAGCTGTAATGACAAAAATCAAGGGCGCCGCAAGCGCCCTTGGTTATTTTGTACCAATCTGCCATGACACTCACCCGCGCTCGTGAACTGCTGAAAGTCCAGGCGAATTTCGGCGGCTTCTACAACGCCAACTCGGCCAAGCTGATTCTTTCCGAAGTCCAGAAGGAATACGGCCAGGCGGCGGTGGACGGCCTGATCCAGGAAATGCATCTGGACCAGATCTTCGGCTTCGAACGCGGCACACGGTTCGAAGGTGGCTTGGCGCTGGGCAAGAACATGTAAGTAGCCGTCGCCCCGTGACTACGGGAAGGACGGCGGAAAGTACGGTACCCATCAAGACCTGGCTCAAGCCGGGCGAGCATGGCGGCAACAGGGTGGGGGAGCCTGGTTGGCGCGACGCGTGAAACTTATTGATATTTGATGTTTTTCCAGGAGACGTAGCGATGAATGAAGGTCTGATGTTCGCCCTTGTGGCGGCGGGTTTGGCCCTGGTGTACGGGGCCATTTCCATCAAGTGGATTGTCGGTTTGCCCACCGGCAACGATCGAATGCGGGAAATCGCCGCCGCCGTGCAAGAGGGCGCGCAGGCCTATCTGAACCGGCAATACACTACCATCGGTATCGTTGGCGCGATTCTGCTGGTCGCCATTTATGCGGCTCTGGGCTGGCAAACCGCTGTCGGCTTCCTCCTCGGCGCCGTCCTCTCCGGCCTCACCGGCTATATCGGCATGAACGTCTCGGTGCGCGCCAACGTGCGTACCGCCGAGGCCGCCAAGCAAGGCCTCAACGCCGCGCTGAACGTCGCCTTCAAGGGCGGCGCCATCACCGGCCTGCTGGTCGTGGGTCTTGGCCTGCTCGGCGTCGCCGGCTATTTCGCCGTCCTCACCATGTACGCGGGCGCCACCACCGGTGAAGCGACCCACGCCCTGGTCGGCCTGGCCTTCGGCGGTTCGCTGATCTCCATCTTCGCCCGACTCGGTGGCGGCATCTTCACCAAGGGCGCCGACGTCGGCGCCGACCTGGTGGGCAAGGTCGAAGCCGGCATCCCCGAAGACGACCCGCGCAACCCCGCCGTCATCGCGGATAACGTCGGTGACAACGTCGGTGACTGCGCCGGTATGGCCGCCGACCTGTTCGAAACCTACGCCGTGACCATCATCGCCACCATGCTGTTGGGCGGCCTGATGATTACCGGTTCCCCCGAAGCGGTGATCTACCCGCTGGTGCTGGGCGGTTTCGCCATCATCGCCTCCATCGTCGGCACCTACTTCGTGAAAGCCCGCGAAGGCGGCAAGATCATGAACGCGCTGTATCGCGGCCTGATCGTCTCCGGTGGCCTCGCCGCCGTCGCCTTCTACCCCATCACCATGCGCATGATGGGTGATGGCGTGATGATCGAAGGCGAAATGGTGTCCTCGATGAACCTGTACCTCGCCACCCTCATCGGCCTCGGTCTGACCGCCGCCATGGTGTGGATCACCGAGTACTACACCGCCACCGAGTTCAGCCCGGTGCGCCACATCGCGGAAGCCTCCACCACCGGCCACGGCACCAACGTGATCGCCGGCCTGGGCGTGTCGATGAAGTCCACCGCCGCTCCCGTCCTCGCCGTCTGCGCCGCCATCTGGGGTGCTTATGACTTGGCCGGTCTCTACGGCATCGCCATCGCCGCCACCTCCATGCTGTCCATGGCCGGCATCATCGTCGCCCTCGACGCCTACGGCCCGATCACCGACAACGCCGGCGGCATAGCCGAAATGGCCGGTCTCGACGACAGCATCCGCAACATCACCGACCCCCTCGACGCCGTGGGTAACACCACCAAGGCCGTCACCAAGGGTTACGCCATCGGTTCAGCCGGCCTCGCCGCTCTGGTCCTGTTCGCCGACTACACCCACGCGATCAATGCCAAGGCGCTGCTGACCGACCCCCTGGCCCAGGCCATGACCTTCGACCTGTCCAACCACATGGTCATCATCGGCCTGTTCATCGGCGGCATGGTGCCCTACCTGTTCGCCGCGATGGGTATGGAAGCCGTCGGCCGCGCCGCCGGTTCCGTGGTGGTGGAAGTGCGTCGCCAGTTCAAGGAAATCCCCGGCATCATGAAAGGCACGGCCAAGCCGGAATACGGCACCTGCGTCGACATGCTGACCAAGGCCGCCATCAAGGAAATGATCGTTCCCTCCCTGCTGCCGGTCGCGGTCCCCGTGATCGTCGGCCTCACCCTTGGCGCGCAAGCCCTGGGCGGTGTGCTGGTCGGCACCATCATCACCGGCATCTTCGTGGCCATCTCCATGACCACCGGTGGTGGCGCCTGGGATAACGCCAAGAAGTACATCGAAGAAGGCAACTTCGGCGGCAAAGGTTCCGAGGCCCACAAAGCCGCGGTAACCGGCGACACCGTCGGCGACCCCTACAAGGACACCGCCGGCCCCGCCGTCAACCCGCTGATCAAGATCATCAACATCGTCGCACTGATGATCGTGCCGCTGATCGTTTGATCCTGAACTGCCTCAGCAAGTGAAACGGGCCGGCTTTTGCCGGCCCGTTTTGTTTTCTCCCGCCGACAAATCAAAGCGTCGACACGGTTCCATTGGGATGAACAAGAAAGAAACGCACATAAGACGGCGGATAAAGACGCTCCTCACTACCATCCCGGTCACGCCAGCTTGAATCTCGTGACATTCGGACTTCAATCTTCAGGCTCCTTCGCCGTCATCATGGTCATCCCACCGCCTCAACCATTCACGGCATTCACTCTGCTTCAAGCTGCCATTGCAAGCGGCAATTGGAACCGCCCTTCGACAATTCCCCGGACGGTAATGTCTTCATCCAATGCTTCCCATCGCAGTGCCGCACCATTGAGACAAACCTCGACCTTGGCCAGATCCGTATCCGATGCGCTGGCGAGTAAACGAAAACGCGCGGCCGGGAATCCAATTTGCCTACCGTCGGTGAGTTCGATAAAGATCATCCGCCCGGTCACCCAGGCCTGTACCACGCGCGGATCAAGTTCAACGATCGGTGTGCTCATACCATTTCTCCAGGAAAAGGGCTTCGTGTTCAATAACCGCAGTTTCGATACGCCGTACTTCGACGGGCCGCACGCCCTCGACACGCGCCAACCGTACCGGGGATAACCAAAACTTGCACTCACCGTCAGGCGTCCTGACATGAATGTGCGGTGGCTCGTGTCCCTCGTCCGAGTAGAAGTGGAATCGCCAATTGAGCAAACGCAGCACGGTAGGCATCGGAGATCAAGAGGAATGGGTGTCGGCAAAGCTTATCGCGAAAGTTGCAGCAGCGGCAGAGCATGCTGGCGACAAGATCATGAAAGCCCTGGAACGCGGCCTGGCCGTCTCCGGTGTCACGCGGCGATCACTTTCTACCCCCGCCACGCGCTTACCCAACGACGCCAAAGCCCGACGAGATGGCCAGATTCAGATAATCCGCAACATCGATGCGGGCAACTTTCCGGAGACAAGCGCCGCTGATTTACCCGGGCAAGCCACTGTTGTTAGAATGCAACAAATTTCTAATATATTGATTTTTCTAGTATTTTCGAAAAGGAAACCCCATGAAACTGAAACTGATCACCGTTGCACTCGCACTGGCGGCCACCCCCGCTCTGGCCGCCATGGGTACCACTGATATCCCCACCTTCGCCGGCCAGGCCGCCGCGCGCGAGGTGGCGAAGACCGCCATGCCGAAGAGCCCGGAAGAGTGGCTGGCGCGGATGACGGATTTCTCGCGCAACCTGTCCGCGTTCAAGGACCCCAAGGTGTTCGTGCCCTGGACCAATGCCGTGACCGAACCCAGTTTCTACGTTGCCATGATGAACGGCATGATGGACCCGGGCGGCTGGCTGAATATGATGAACACCGCCGCGCATCCCGACGCCATGCGTAACCTCACGCAGTTCGCCGACCCTAACGTCCTGCTGAAATGGGCCGCCGCGACCGGCGACCCGAATTTCTACACCGCGCTGCTCACCCAGCTTTCCGACCCGGGCAAAATGATGCGCTGGGCGATGCTGCCGGTTGACGCGAAGCTGTGGAACACCCTGCTGTCGACGTTGAACCCCAATACCTATATTCGCTGGGGCATGGCCGGCCTCGATCCACGCGCCTGGAACCTGGCGGGCACGATGGCCAACCCCGCCCTCTACACCGGCATGATGGGCGCCGTGGTGAACCCTTATGGCTATGGCCAGGGCACCAGCAACTGGCTGACCTGGGCGCCGCAGCCCACGGTGCAGGGCGCCGGTAATTTCAGCATGTGGGACCCGGTCGCGATGCTGGGCAATCTCTCCGGCTTCGTCCCCGGCATCAACCTGTCGGCGCTGCCGACGCTGCCGAACGTCGGTCTGCCCACCATCAGCCTGCCCGCCCTTCCGGTGACCGCTCCGGCCTTTAATCCCGCGTCCGCCTACGCGCCGGCAACGCCGACAGCGCCTGCGGCGAAGCCCGCCGAGAAGGCTGCTGAGCCGGTGGCCATTGCGGCGGCCAAGCCCGTGGTTGAAGCCGCCGCCGCGCCGGCGCCCGTCAGCAAAACCGAGCCGGTTGTCGCCAAGCCGGTCGAGACGAGCAAGCCTGTGGTCGCCGCCATTCCGGTCGAGACCGCCAAGCCCGTCATCGCGGCCACTCCCGTCGAGGCCGCCAAGCCCGTGGTCGCTGCCAGCACGGCGCCGGCTCCGGTGGTCAAGGCCGCCGAACCGGTCAAGGCCAAGGTGGAGACCGTCGCCGCGCCGGCGCCCGTCGTGGTCGCCACTCCCGCTGCCGAGCCGGCGGCCGCGAGCAACAAGGTCATCCTGGCGGGTGACGCGCTGTTCATGCTCGGCAAGTCGGGTATCAAGGATCTATCCAAGGACGGCAAGACCAGCCTCGATGAAGTCATTGCCAAGATCAAGGGCATGATGGCCAGTGTCGATCAGATCAAGGTTGTCGGCCATGCCGACCCCACCGGCAACAGCAAGTCCAACCAGAAGCTATCGGAAGCGCGCGCCAAGTCGGTCAAGGCTTACCTGGTGGCGAAAGGCGTGAAACCCGGTGTCATCATCACCAGCGGCATGGGTGATACGCAGCCGGTGGCCGAGTGCGACAAGAACCTGGCGAAGCCGGAACTGCGGACTTGCCACGCACCCAACCGTCGCGTGGAAATCGAGATCGTCGGCAAGGCCAAGTAAAGCCGCCGGTTGTTACCCAAGAAAAAACCGCCCCACGGGGCGGTTTTTTCTTGGTGATGAGCATGCCGAAAAACGGTTTCCGGTGTGGTGGCCTTACCGCATCAACACGCGATCGATGCGGCTCGCAGCGGTAACCACACCCACGCGCTACGCCTCTTCCTCGGGAAACTCTTCTTCCATGTAGCCGATGCGTTGCCAGGAGTTTTCGTTGAGGGCGACTTCATAGCGCGCCCACTTACGGAATTCGTCGAAGGTGCATAAGCCGGTCTTGCGCCGGCAGGTGCCAGCGATGCCTTTGAATGACACGGTTTCTTCTCCGCTTTCGGCGTCGAGGGAAAACTCGAGCACCTGGCGCACCCCCCAGGCGCGGCCATAGGAGCCGTTGCTGTAATAGCCTCCCGGACGGATGTCGAAGGGAATGCTGAGTTGCTGGTTCATGCCGGGTATTCCTGAGTTACGGGTATCGCGCCTGGCGCGGTCATGTCCGCCGCAATCGCTGCCAGAGCTGGAGAAAGTCGGCGGCCGGCAGCGGTTTGCTGAAATGGTAGCCCTGCCAGGCGTCGCAATCATGAAGTTGCAGGAAGGCGAGTTGCGCCTCGGTTTCCACTCCTTCGGCGAGGACCTTGAGTTTAAGGTTCTTGCCCATCGCGATGATGGTGGCGGCAATTTCCACATCGTTGACATCATCCGGGATATCGCGGATGAAGCCGCGGTCGATTTTCAGTTTGTCGACCGCGAAACGCTTGAGGTAGGCGAGGGAGGAATAGCCGGTACCGAAGTCGTCGATGGCGAGACTCACCCCGAGTTGCTTGATCGCGGCGAGCACGGCTGGGGCTTGTTCACCCTGGGCCATGATGGCGCTTTCGGTGAGTTCAAGCTCCAGCAGGTGGGCCGGAAAGCCGCTTTCCTCAAGAATGGCTTGCAGCCGTTCCACCAGATCACGTTGTTCGATCTGACGCGAGGACAGGTTCACGGCGAGGCTGATGGGTGGCAGGCCGGCATCGAACCAGGCGCGGAACTGGGTACATGCCTCGCGCATCACCCATTCACCGAGCGGCCGGATCAGCCCGGTCTCCTCCGCCAGGGGAATGAAGCGGGCCGGCGGCACCAGTTCGCCTTCCGGTGTCAGCCAGCGCAACAGGGCTTCGGCGCCGAGGAGGCTGCCATCACGGGTGGAGATTTGGGGCTGGTAGTGCAGGATGAACTCGCCGCGCTCGAGGGCGCCACGCAGGCGCGATTCCAGTTGCAGACGTTCGTTGGCGACGCGGGTGAGCGCCTCGGTATAGAAACGATAGGTATCGCGTCCCTGTGATTTGGCTTGATAGAGCGCGGCATCGGCGTTGCGTACCAGATGGGTGGCATCGGCGGCGTCGTCCGGAAACAGACTGATGCCGATGCTGGCGCCGCTGAACACTTCCCGGCCGTCGCTGAGATGGAAGGGCTGGCGCAACAGGGTGAGCAGATTATGGGCGACCACGGCGGCTTCACTGGGGCTTTCAAGGTCTTCCAGGAGCACCACGAATTCGTCGCCACCCAGGCGCGCCAGGGTATCCACCGTGCGCAGATTGTCGGAAAGGCGCCGGGCGATGGCCTGTAGCAATTCGTCGCCGGCCGGATGACCGAGGCTGTCATTGATGTTCTTGAACCCGTCCAGATCCATGAACAGCAGGCCCAAACCGCTGCCGTGGCGCTGTGAGACGTTGATGGCGTGGGCGAGACGCGACTGGAACAGGGTGCGGTTAGGCAAGGTGGTGAGCGGGTCATGGTGCGCCAGATGTTCGAGCTGCGCCTCCGAACGCTTGATCTGGCTGATGTCGGCAAACACCCCGACGTAATTCACCACACGGCCGGCGTCGTCATGCACGGCGCTGATCGACAGCCATTCCGGATATTCCTCACCCGTCTTGGTACGGTTCCAGATTTCACCCTGCCAGCCGCCTTCTTCATTGATTACGCGCCAGATTTCACGATAGAACGGGTCGTCATGCCGACCGGAGCTGAGTACCTTCGGGGACTGGCCGACAAGATCGCTCTCGCTATAACCGGTAATCGTGGTGCAGGCGCGATTGACGAAGAGGATGCGGGTTTCGGCATCGGTCACCATCACCCCCTCCAGGGTGCTGTCGAACACCTTGGCGGCCAGGCGCAGCTTGTCCTCGGCGGCTTTGCGCTCGCTGACATCGACAAAGGTCACCACCGCGCCGACCAGGCGATCTTCACGCACGACCGGGTGCGACCAGTATTCCACCGGCAGCGGGGTGCCGTCCTTGCGCCAGAACACCTCGTTTTCCACATGGCGTTTTTCCCGCAGGCCCTCCCCCGGCAGGGCCGGACACTCGTGTTCCGGGTAGGGCCTGCCATCGGCATGCGCGTAGTGGATCAATTCGTGAATACGCCGACCAAGCAATTCCTCGACCGTGCCGTAGCCCAACATTTCCAAACAAGCGCGATTGGCGAAAGTGCAGCGGAGGTCCATATCGACGCCGAAGATCGCTTCGGCGGTAGAGTCCAGCAGCAGGCGGATCTCCGCCTCCTTGCTGGTGACGGCCTGTTCGGCCCGATCACGCCGCAGCACGCCGGCCAGCGCTTCGCCGACGGCCTCCAGAAACTCCTGTTCCTCGGTGATGCGCGGATGCCCCACCGGCAGGTACAGCACCAGCACCCCAAGTATTTCACCCGCCGCCGCCAGCGGCAGACTGTAGTGGCCGTGGTCGGCCATGCCGGGATAAGTGATCTCGTGGCGGTGATCGACGCAATGGGCATACTCCGTGCGGCCACTCGCCGCGACCCGACCACAGAGACAGTGGCCGAGCGCGACGCGGGCGCAACTGGCCTGAATTTCCGGCGAAAAATTGCGTTGCGCCCGCAGACGCAGGCCGCCCGCTTCCATGATGAAAATCCCGCCCTTGGGCAGCAGGGTCAGCCAGGAGACCGCCAGCAGGCGATCCAGGCAAGCTTCCAGGCGTTCGCGCAATCCACCATCACCGATGCCGATTTCCAGGATTTCCCGCAATGCCCGTTGCTGTTCACGATCCAGGCGGATACGCGCCTCGTCGTGCTTGCGCTGGCTGATGTCGCGCACCACCGCGACCAGGAAGTCATGACCGGAGTCGCGCACGTGGCGCAGGCTGACTTCGGCGGGGAACCATTCGCCCGACTTGCGACACAAGCGGGTTTCCTCGGTCTGGATGCCGCGCCGCGCGAATGACGCCGCCCATGCCGGCCAGTTTTCCGCGCCGCCGCAGAGTTCCGCGAAACCATGGCAATGCAGACCCAGCGTTTCCGCCTGGCTGTAGCCGAGCAGATCGCCCGCCTGTTCGTTGGCTTCCACCACGCGGCCGCCATCCAGGTCCACGACGAAGACGGCGTCGTTCACCTGGCTCATGACGCTGCGCTCCAGCAGCCGGTGTTCCACCGACTTCAGGTGATCCCGGGTAACGGTGAGGTCTTCTTCCAGCCGATCAATGGTGGCTTGCAGCAACTCGACATAATGTTCCTGCAGGGCTTTCACCAGATCGTGGCGGGTAAGCAGTCCGATCAACAGTCCCGCCGTGTCCACCACCACCAGGCGACGGATGCCGGACTGTTCCATCCGGTGCATGGCCAGGGCCAGCAGGTCCTCGGCCTGGATCGTGAGCAGCGGCCGGCTCATCACCACGCCCAACCGCGCCTGGGCGGGATCGCCGCCGTGCCTCGACAGACGCACGATGTCGCGTTCGGAAAGGATGCCGACCGGACGACCATCGCGAACCACCACCAGGCAACTCAGTACCCGATCCGCCATGGCGCGGGCGGCGTCCAGCAGGCTGTCGTCCTCGCCCAGGGTAACGACCTTGACGGTCATCGCCGTCGCCACCGTGCGCGGCTGTACCAGATGCTCCATGCCGATGCTGTGTAGCAGATCGCCTTCGGTGACCAGGCCGAGCATGTCGCCGGCGTCGTCCACCAGCAACAAATAGCGTTCATTGCGCGCGGCCATGAGCTGATAGGCGCGATGGATGTCCATGCCCGGATTGCCGGCAAGCAGCGGTTCCCGCATGTATTCGCCGATTGCCGCGTCTTCCCGCCAGCCGCCGCGCGCCACCAGGCCGACGCTATCGCGCTCGGTGAATATCCCCAGCGGCCGCCGGCCTTCCAGAACCACCACGCAACTGATGCGCAACTCTTCCATGCGCCGCCAGACCTCGGCCAGCGTCGTGGCCGCCTCGACGGTTTGCACCGCGGCATTGAGGATCTGTTGCAGGGTTACCGACATGATTAATGGTCCAGGGCGGGGCGGGATTGAGGTCGTGGCACGGCAGTCATATTACTTTATGGGGCTGTCCGCTGACCCTGCACAGCATTCGAGCACGGGTGACGCGGCCATGCGTAGCCTGCAATCGCGGGCAAGCCCGCTCCTACATCAGCCACGCGGATTCAGCCAAACAGTAGCGACGCGGGCTGCCGGTGGATCGAAGCGGCCAACGGTGTTTTCTGGGTTATTGAACCTTCTGGCCGCTGTCAAGCGGCGATTCATCGCGTCAGCCGCCGGTAGATGTCGGATACCTTGAACGGCAGTTGCCGCACGTCGTCGAGGATGATGTAGCGGGCGGCGCCGTACATGTGCGGCAGGTAATCTCGGGCTTCACGGTCGATGGTGATGCAGAACGGATGCACCCCCGACCGGCGTGCTTCCAACAACGCCATGCGGGTGTCCTCGATGCCGTACTTGCCGCGATAGCCGTCGAAATAGTCGTCCGGGCGACCGTCGGAAAGCGTGATCAGTACTTTGGTCGCCGCATCCACCTCGTTCAGCAATTTCGACAAGTGGCGGATGGCGAAGCCCATGCGCGTGTATTCCTGGGCGCGGATGCCGGAAATGCGCGCCTTCACCTCGTCGCCGTAAGGCTCGGCGAAGGTCTTGATGCGGAACAGTTCGCAACGTTTGCGGGTGACGCCGGAAAAGCCGTAGATGGCGTAGCGGTCGCCCAGTCGCTCCAGCGCCTCGCACAGCAGCACCAGCGCCTCGCGCTCCGCCTCGTTGATCCAGCCGCGGGTGGAACCGCTCATGTCGACCATGAAGGCGACGGCGATGTTGCGCTCCGCCCGGTGCTGGCGCACGAACAGGCGGTCGCTCATTTCGCTGCCGTCCTTGGCGTCGGCCAGGGCTTCGACCAGGGCGTCGATGTCCACCTCGTCGCCATCGACCTGGCGTTTCAGTAAACGGTTTTCGTCGCGCATGGCCTCGAAGCTCTTGCGCAGGTGTTTCACCAGGCCGGCGTGTTTCTCCAGGGTTTCCCGATAGAAGCCGTCATGCACCTGCGGCACGTCCTTTTCCCGCACCACGCACCAGTTCTTGCGGTAGTGCTCGCGGCCCATATCCCACTCGGGATAGAACAGCGCGCCTTCCTCATGGTAAGTGCCTTGCCAGACTGAATCCGGGTCGGCACTTTGCTCGCCGAGAAGGCTGGGGTCGTACTCGCCGTCGCCGGCCGGCACCAGGTATTCCGGAGGGATTTCGCCGAAATCGAGGTAGACGGAGGAAAGCAGGGCCTTCACGTCGTCCGGCGGGGCGATGGGCGCGCCGTCGAGGGTGATTTCCATGTCCAGACGACCTTCTTCGTCGTCGATCTCGGCGGCGAATTCTGGGGGGTCTTTCTCCGGGCTTCGCCGTGCCTGATCCGGGCCACGGGGACCGCGTTTCTCTTCCAGCAGCTCGGCCAGCTTCACCCGCAGCCGGGCCTTCTCCTTGTCCCGGCGCGCGGCGAAGGCGGCGGCCACGGCTTCCGGCCTCAGTTCGCCCTGGTAGCACCAGGGAACGAAGTCGGGCAGCCGCAGAGCATCACCGAGAAGAACAAGGCTGTCTTCCAGCGCGGCCTCCGGTTGCGCCAGACGTCGCGCGATGGCTTCCCAGCCTGGCGGCAGCCCCTCGCCCAACTGCTGTTTCAGCCGCTCCATCTCGCGGTGCAGCCCCGGCAATTCGCGCGCGAGGCGCGCCGACAAGCGCAGAGTTTCCAAACCATGCAGTTGTGCCAGAGCGCGTCGCGGCTCGGGAAAATCCTCGCAGGCCACGGCGAGGTCGGCGTGAAAAGTGCCGAAACGGGCCTGCGCCCAGAGCAGCGCCACCGCCGCCTTGGCCAGCTGGAAGTTGTCCGCCGTGACGGGAAAGCGGGCAATCACGCCGGGCAGGTAAATTTTCTCGGTATCGGTATAAATACTGTCCCCCTGCTCCAGACGCAGGGGGCGCCCGGATAGGCCGCGCACGAAATTGCCGAGCACGCCGGCGACATCCTCGAACAGCACGCCGGCGGTCATTTCCAGTTGCCGCTCGGCGTAGTGGTCGGCCTCCTCCAGCACTTGCAGCGCGGGGCGCAAGCCTTGGCGATCATAGGTATCGCAAGCGCCCACCGCCCAGGCTTCCATCAGGCGGCGGTCCATGCGCCCGATCAGTTCCGGCGCGCGCCGCGCGAACTGCCAGGCGACTTCCAGATTGGTACTGGCGATGCGCTTGATCCAGGTCAGCAGAAAGCTCTGCTCGTCCTCGGACAGCGTCGCCAGCAGCGCGGCTGTCGGCCCCACCTTGCGAAACGAGAAATCCGCTTCCAGCAGGTCTTCCAGCAGCAGGGTGATGGCTGCGGCGTTCATGCTCACCCGTCATTCCCGCGAAAGCGGGAATCCAGGTCGTGGGCCTGATTGCAGTTTGATGTATGCACTGGATTCCCGCTTTCGCGGGAATGACGGCTGGTGGGGTGCACGCGCAGCTTCTGCATCACCACCGCGTCAGCACCGGATACTGGGTAATCAGGGGGTCGGGTGTCAGGAGCGTCATCTGCTGGGAGATGGCCTGGCAGATCAACATGCGGTCGAAGGGGTCGTTGTGCAGCACGGGCAGTTTGTCCAGCACCAGCGTATCCGCCTCAAGCAGGGGCAGCGCTTCGACACCATGCTTGTCGCGCTCACTGGGAACATAACGCACCGGCACATCGCCCAGGGGCAGCTTGCCGAGACGGTGCTTGACCGCGATTTCCCAGGCAGATACCGATGAGAGGTAGATCGTGTTGCCGGCATCGCTGAACAGGGCTCTCGCGATAGGGCTGGCCTCTGGGCGGCCACGGATCAACCAGAGAAACGCGCAGGTATCGAGCAGAATTTTCACTTCTTGTAACGAGTAGGCGATTCGGCAGCGATGCGCGAAGGCACGGGTTGATTCATGTTGTCCAGCAGCGGATCGGGCAATTCACCGTTGAAGGCGGCAAGCAGATCGTCAGGCAGCGGATCGAAGAAGCTCGCCGGAATCTCATAGCCCGCATCGCAGGCCAGGCCGACCGGGCGCGGCTCCTTGCGCGCCTTGCGGATCGGCACGATTTCCGCCACCGGCACGTTGCGGCGGCAAATCACCACCGTTTCGCCCGCCTCGACGGCGGCCAGATATTCAGACAGCTTGGCCTTGGCTTCGTGGATGTTGATGGTTTGCATGGCACGCTCCAATAAAGGTCATGTACTTGACCAAGTATATGACTGCATACCAGCTCAGAACAATGAGGATGACAGCTCCTGAATCGCCGCCAGCATGTCGGCGTCATCGGTAATCGCCTGGGCGACGGCGCTCCGGCAGGCCAGCACCGGGTCGATGCCGCTGCCAATCAACTTTCCGGCATGCACCAGCAGACGCGTCGAGGCGCCCTCCTCCAGGCCGGCGCCCTTGAGGTTGCGGGTGGTCTGGGCGAAGCGCACCAGGCGTTCAGCCAGGGCGGGATCGATGCCGGACTCATTGGCGACGATACGGGCTTCCAGGTCTGGCGCCGGGTAATCGAATTCGAGCGCGACGAAGCGCTGCCGGGTGGATTGCTTGAGGTCTTTCAGAACACTCTGGTAACCGGGGTTGTAGGAAATGGCGAGGCAGAAATCATCCGAGGCCTCCAGCAACTGGCCCAACTTTTCCATGGGTAAGGTGCGACGGTCGTCGGCCAGGGGGTGAATCACCACCATCGTGTCCTTGCGCGCCTCGACGATCTCATCCAGGTAACAGATGCCGCCCACGCGCACCGCCCGGGTCAACGGCCCATCCATCCACACGGTCTCGCCACCCTTGACCAGATAGCGCCCAACCAGATCGGAAGCGGTGAGGTCGTCATGGCAGGAAACCGTGATCAATGGCCGCTTCAGGCGCCAAGCCATGTGTTCCATGAAACGGGTCTTGCCGCAGCCGGTCGGCCCTTTCAGCAGGATCGGCAGTTTGTTGGCATAAGCCGCCAGGTAGATGGCGATCTCATTGCCGACGGCTTCGTAATAGGGTTCTTTCTCGATGAAATGCGCTTCGGGGGCAAGGGAATGGGCTTCCACGGTCGGGCTCGGGTGAGTCGGTAATGCCTGGGAATGTCCCCCAAGAAGCCGCCCGATTCAACCCTACAGCCAACCTGGGTGATGCCGATCCGGGATCGGTGGCGGTACCTCGGGCAAATACGCAATGGAAATTACATACCGTATGATACACCGGGTTTATCGGCTATTATGACTTTGGGCATATGCCTTCCGACTAAGAGTTATCACTTTATTCATTTGTGAACAGATCGTCAGTGAGGAAATGCTTCATGCCGAACCCATCATGCGCAGCAAGGTGTGAGTCGAACTAGGCCAGGACCGCGCAATGCTCCGACTCGCCAATTTCCTCCTGAGCCGTAAATCCTGGAAGCACTGGATTGCCGTGGTGGCGCTGTCCGTGGCCGCCACCGAAGTGATCGTGGCGACGATGAGCTGGTTGCTGTTGGGAAGAATCGCCCCGGATTATCTGCTGACGGGCATGGTGGCTTCGCTTCTGGTCGCCTCGCTGGTGAGCACGCTGCTGCTGCTGTTGGCCGACAAGTCCCGGGCACTCGCATGCTCGCTGGCCGATAGCGAAAGCAAGCTGCGCACCTTGTTCGAGCTGTCGCCACTCGGCATCGCCCTGACCGACCGTGAGGGTCTTCATGTCGAATTCAACGCGGCCTACCTACGCATCTCCGGCTATGCGGAAGAAGAACTTCGAGCGCTCGACTGCCGCGCCCTGACCACCCCTGAATTCGCGGAGGAGGAGGCGCGGCACTACGAACTGCTCGCCCGGGATGGCCGCAATGGTCCCTATGAAAAAGCCATACGCTGTCGCGACGGCAGCCAGATGCCGGTACGGGCCAACGCCATCCAGGTGCGAGGCGGCGCGAACCGGCAGTACGTCTGGACGATCATCGAAGACATCTCGGAACAGAAACTGAAGGACAAATTGATCTGGACCCAGGCCAACTACGACGCCCTGACCGGTCTCCCGAATCGCCACCTGCTGATGGACCTGATGCAGATGTCGCTGGCCACCAGCCAGCGTAATGGCCTGCATGGCGCCATGCTGTTGTTGGACCTCGACCACTTCAAGACGCTCAACGACACCCTCGGCCATGGCCAGGGCGACAAGCTGCTCAGGGAGGTCGCCAACCGGTTGCGCTCGCTGGTGCGAAACCAGGACACCATCGCGCGCCTGGGTGGCGACGAGTTCATGGTGCTGCTGGAAGATCTCAGCCAGGAAGCCACTGAAGCCGCCGTCCAGGCCGAGGTCGTCGCGGAAAACATTCGCGCCGGCCTCGGGCAACCGTTCGTGCTGGATCGCACTGAACACCACATCTCCAGCAGTATCGGCATCGTCCTGTTTCTCGGTCGTCGGCGGCCTCTGGAAGACCTCGTCAGTTACGCCGACGCGGCCATGTATCAGGCGAAAAGTGATGGCCGCAACACCATCCGCTTCCATGATCCAAAAATGCAGGCCGTCCTCGAAAAACGCGGGGCACTGGAGCAATCAATCCGCCTGGCACTGTCGAGAAACGAGTTCCGCCTGCATTACCAGTTGCAGGTTGACCAGCACGGCAAGGGCATGGGAGTGGAAGCGCTGATCCGCTGGCAGCATCCGGAGCAGGGCACCGTCTCGCCAGCGGACTTCATTCCGGTGGCCGAGGAAACCGGCCTCATCGTGCCCATCGGGAAATGGGTTATGGAAACCGCTTGCCGACAGATCAAGGACTGGCGCGACAACCCGGACATGGCCGGGCTGACGGTCGCGGTCAACGTCAGCGCCCGCCAGTTTCAGGACCCGGATTTCGTCGCTCACGTCAGGGAATTGGTGGAATTGAATGCCATACCGTGCGGCCACCTGAAACTGGAACTGACGGAGAGCATGGTTCTGCATCAAGTCGAGGAAAGCATCCGCAAAATGGAAGTACTGAGGAAGTTGGGAGTGCGTTTTTCTCTGGACGACTTCGGAACCTGTTATTCCTCGCTGGCCTACCTGAAACGGTTGCCCCTGGACCAGATCAAGATCGACCGATCCTTTGTTCTGGACATCACCCACGATCCCAATGATGCCGTGATTGTGAAAGCGATTCTTTCACTGGCCGGCAGTCTCGGCCTCGATGCCATCGCCGAGGGTGTGGAAACCGGCGAGCAACGCAATTTCCTGGAGTTACATGGCTGCCTGGCCTACCAGGGGTTTTTGTATAGCAGACCGGTGCCGGCGGAAGTACTGGAACAGGAAATGGCCACCCGACCGGCATAACGCTCGCCTGGCACAGACCGCATGAAGACGAACGGCCCCACCGGGGCCGTTCGTCTTCATGCGGATTGGTTCACTTACAAGCCATCGCGCCTTTCATCTGCTTCATGCGCTCGGCCTGGATGCCACCGGCAATGGCTTTGGCTTCGGCGATCTTGCCAGCGTAGACATTGGGGTAACAGGTCTCACACTGCTTGCCTCGGCCGGCGGGCATGGGCTTCATGCAAACTGGACAGGGAATCTCGCCACCCAGAAGACATGCCTGACATACCCTCCGTCCATCAGATAGCTCCTGTAGCAGCCTGTGCCGCCGACATGCCGCGCAGGTTCCATGGTCTGCCCGTGCGCAAAGGGGGCATAGCCGTTTCTCGGCACCCAACCTTGTCACCCTGGTCAACAAGGTGGACATCCAGAGCGCGTTGGCGATGTCGTCGACGGCGTCGTGTGCCGATTTCTTGGGCCGGAATCCGTACGAGTGGTCGCAGAAGTCTGCTTCAAAAATCGGTTCGATGACGAGCTTCACCGCCATTTGCGCCACTCGGTCGCGGA
>JAURYL010000019.1 GCA_030653935.1 Pseudomonadota bacterium | reverse complement strand
ACCGCCAGTTCGCTTCCGGTTGCTCTCCACCCCGCTTCGCAGCGACGCAGTTACCTTCAGCTACGGGGCCTTGGCTTACCCCGACACGGACTTACACCGTGCTGTGTGTGCGCCTTCACGGGCGCACTAGGAGCGGGCTTGCCCGCGAAATCAGGGCGATTATCGCGGGCAAGCCCGCTCCTACCATGTAACCAACCGAGGATTCCAGAATGAAAAAAGCCCGGTTAGCCGGGCTTTTTTCATGGTTCGCAGGATCAATCAGCTTTTATTGCGCCCCGCCAACCGCATCCAGGTACTGACCACGGTATCCGGGTTGAGTGACATGGAGTCGATGCCCTGGTCCATCAGCCAGTCGGCCAGATCGGGGTGATCCGAGGGGCCCTGGCCGCAGATGCCGACGTATTTACCGTTGCGCTTGCAGGCGGCGATGGCTTCAGACAGCAGTTTCTTCACCGCCGGATTGCGTTCGTCGAAGGAGGCGGCCACCAGGCTGGAGTCGCGGTCCACACCCAGGGTGAGCTGGGTGAGGTCGTTGGAGCCGATGGAGAAGCCGTCGAAGCGTTGCAGGAAGTCGTCGGCGAGCAGGACGTTGGCGGGGATCTCGCACATCATGACGATCTTGAGGTCGTCCTTGCCGCGCTCCAGTCCATTCTCCGCCAGCACGCGCAGCGCCGCGTCGGCGTCATGCAGGGTGCGCACGAAGGGCAGCATGATCTCGACATTGGTCAGGCCCATGTCGTCGCGCACCCGCTTGATGGCGCGGCATTCGAGCTGGAAGGCGCGCTGGAATTGCGGGCTGGCGTAACGGCCGGCACCACGGAAGCCGAGCATGGGGTTCTCTTCATGCGGTTCGAACTGCGGGCCGCCGATGAGGTTGGCGTATTCGTTCGACTTGAAGTCTGACATGCGCACGATGACCCGCTTCGGCCAGAACGCGCAGGCGATGGTGGCGATACCTTCCACCAGCTTTTCCACATAGAAATTGACCGGATCGCCGTAGCCGAAAACCTTTTTGTCGATGGCGGCTTTCACCTCCTCCGGCATCTTGCGGTATTCCAGAGCGGCGTTGGGGTGAATGCCGATGGCGTTGTTGATGATGAATTCCAGGCGAGCGAGGCCTACTCCCTCGTGCGGCAAGGTGGCGAAATGGAAGGCCTGTTCCGGATTGCCGACGTTCATCATGATCTTGACCGGAATCTCGGGCATGGCCTGAACGACCCGCTCGGTCTTCTCGAACTTGAGCAGGCCGTCATAGACGTAGCCATCCTCGCCCTCGGCGCAGGAAACGGTGACTTCCTGGCCGTCCTGGATTGTGGTGGTGCCGTTGCCGGTGCCGACCACCGCCGGCACGCCCATCTCGCGGGCGATGATGGCGGCGTGACAGGTGCGGCCACCACGGTTGGTGACGATGGCAGAGGCGCGCTTCATCACCGGTTCCCAATCCGGGTCGGTCATGTCGGCGACCAGCACGTCGCCGGGCTGCACTTCGTGCATCTGGTCGATGGATTTGATGATGCGCGCCCTGCCCTGGCCGATCTTGCTGCCGATGGCGCGGCCATGAGTGACGACCGGGCCTTTTTCCAGCAGGTTGAAGCGAACCTGGACGTTGCCGTCGCGGGATTTCACGGTTTCCGGACGCGCCTGCAGGATGTACAGCTTGCCGTCGATGCCGTCGCGGCCCCACTCGATGTCCATCGGGCGGCCATAGTGTTCCTCGATGGTCAGCGCATAGCGCGCGAGTTCGAGCAGTTCGTCATCGGTCAACGCGAACTGGCGGCGCAGGCCCATCGGCACGTCTTCCAGCACGGTGGAGCGCTCGGCCACGGACTCGCGCGAGAAGACCATGCGGATGGCCTTGTCGCCCAGTTTCTTGCGCACCACGGCGCGCTTGCCCTCGCGCAGCTTGGGCTTGTGCACGTAGTACTCGTCGGGGTTGACCGAGCCTTGCACCACGGTTTCGCCGAGGCCGTAGGAACCGTTGATGAACACCACGTCGCGGAAACCGGATTCGGTATCCATGGTGAACATGACGCCGGCCGCACCGAGGTCGGAACGCACCATGCGCTGGATACCGGCGGACAGGGCGACGACGGCGTGCTCGAAATGGTTGTGGACGCGATAGGCGATGGCGCGGTCGTTGTAGAGCGAGGCGAAGCAGAGTTTGACGGCGTCGATCAGGTTGTCGGCGCCCTTGATATTGAGGAAGGTTTCCTGCTGGCCGGCGAAGGAGGCATCGGGCAGGTCCTCGGCGGTGGCGGAGGAGCGCACCGCGAACAGCAGGTCTTCTTCGGCTTCCGCGCACATCAAACGGTGGTTGTGGCGAATGCCCGCCTCCAGCCCGGCCGGCAACGGCGCTTCCATCATCCAGCCGCGAATCATGCGCCCGGCCTCGGCCAGGGCGATGGTGTCATCGACATTGAGCGTGGTCAGCCTGTCGGCGATGCGATCCGCCAGACCGTTATGCGACAAATATTCGCGGAAGGCGTCGGCCGTGGTGGCGAAGCCGCCGGGGACGCGCACGCCCTTGTCGGTCAGGTTATGAATCATCTCGCCGAGCGAGGCGTTCTTGCCGCCGACCTTGTCGACATCGTGCATCGACAGGGTTTCAAAGCGCGCGATATAGTCAAATGGCTGGTCCATCTTCGAGTCCTCAGAACGTTTTCACAAACACAGCGCCCTACCCCCATGAAACCCACACGTCCGGTATTTTTTGTTTCCGATCACACAGGCATCACCGCCGAGATCATCGGCAAGAGTCTCCTCTCGCAATTTCCCGACGAAGCTTTCGCGGCGACAAGTCTACCCTTCGTCGATAATTTGGAGAAAGCGAATATTGCAGCGCAACAAGTCCGGGAGGCCTGGAAAACATCAAGTCTCAAGCCACTCGTGTACTCAACTTTGACCGATCCTGGCGCACGTGCAGCATTGGGTGCTTGCGGGGCTTTGGTGATGGATATCTACGGCCACTTCCTGGGCATGATGGTGGGCGAAATCGGTTATCCGCCGGCACCCTTGCGTGGCCGTTTTCATGGCATGGGCGATCAGAGCGATTACTACACGCGCATCAACGCGGTGAACTTCGCCCTGGCGGCGGATGACGGTCTCAGCATCGAGAAATACGAGCGCGCTGATGTCATTCTGGTCGGCGTCTCACGGAGCGGAAAAACGCCCACCTCGCTGTACATGGCCATGCAGTACTCGCTGAACGTCGCCAACTACCCGCTCACTCCGGAAAACTTCGAACAGCCTGGCCTGCCGAATTCGCTGCTGCGTTTTCTGCCCAAGCTGCGTGGCCTCACCCTGGTGCCGGAACGGCTGGCGCAGATCCGCTCGGAACGGCGGCCGAACAGCCCTTATTCGTCGATGGAAACCTGCCGCGACGAATTGAACCGGGCGGAAGTCATGATGCGGGACGCCGGCGTGCCCGTCGTCGACTCCACCGCCCGCTCGGTGGAAGAGATCGCGGCGTTGATCAAACAGTCACTCAAAACAGTGAGCTTGCCGGTGGCGTGACCTTCCTCCCCCTTTTCCAAAGGGGGGAGTCACTGCGACAAATCTCGTGGTCGCCTTTGTAGCGCCGGCTTCCAGCCGGCTCTTTAAAGACGCCGGCAAGGATGCCGGCGCTACACAGGCCCCACAGTCAACCGCCTTGCCTGACCCGCTCGAACAGGCAGATGGCGGCGGCCGCCGCGACGTTCAGCGACTCCACCCGGTCGCTCATGGGAATGGTGAACGGGCTGGCGGCCGAGCGCAGCGCCTCGCTCAGACCGGCGCCCTCGTTACCGAATGCAAAGCCCACGGCGCCGCGCAGGTCCAGCTCGAACAGCGAAGCTCGCGCGCCCAGCACGGCGGCGTGGATGACGCCGGGGAAACGCCGCGCCACCTCGGGCAAGTCGGCGCGCTCACGAATCACCACGCGAAAATGCGCGCCCTGGCCGCCGCGCAGGCACTTGGGCGACCAGGCATCGGCACAGGCGGTGGATAGCCAGGCCTGTTCCACCCCGGCGGCGGCGGCGGTACGCAACAGCGCGCCAAGGTTGCCGGGGTCCTGAACATCCTCCAGCAGCACCACGAAGTTCGCCGAATCCTCCGCCAAGACGGGAATGGCAATTTCCGCGAGGACGCCGGTCGGTGAATCCACCGGCGACAGCGAGGCAAACAAGGCATCGGACAAAACCAGCGACGGCACCTCGGGCAAGCGCGCCTGCCAGGCGGCCAGATGGCCCGCCAGGGCGCCCGCCGAGAACACCAGGCGACGCGGCGTGATCCCGGCCGCGAGGGCGGCTTCGAGCAGATGTTCGCCATCGATCAAGGTGGCGCCAGCCTGGCGCCGCGCGCGACGATCCTCCGCCAGCGCGCGCAAGGCCTGATATCCGGGATTGGCGCGCGAGGTCAGTATCACTGGCAACTTCCCACCGAGCCGGGAGCGCAGGTACGGCCATCGCTCCAGACCACATGGTCGAGCCGGGTGCCCGCCAACTGGGCGCCATCAAGCACCGCATAACGCAGATTGGCGCCAGCCAGATCGGCCCCGGAAAGATCCGCGCCGGCCAGATCCGCGGCCGTGAGCTTCGCCCCACGCAGATCGGCATTGCGCAGATTGGCGCCTTTGGCGCTGGCGTACTCCAACACCGCGCCGGCCATCCGGGCATCCTCCAGCCGCGTCTTGTCCAGGCGCGCGTTACGCAACAAAGCACCCGCCAGCGCCGCGCCGCGCTTGTCGCAAGCGCTCCAGTTGACCCCCTCGCCGGCGGCGGTCGCGCAGTCCACCGCCTGACTGAGCGAAGCCTTGATCGGCTGCTCGTTTTGTCCCAGCCAGACGCTGACACCAACGCCGGCCAGCACAGCCAACGCCAGCAGGCCAATCACGAACGAGGGCCGGCGCGTGCGTTCCGCGGCCATCAACTGCTCGGTACGTTGCTGATCCAGGCCGAGAGACTGACGCCGCGCCTCGTCGAGTCGCGCATCATGCGCCACCAGATCCTCTTCACCCTCCCCCCGCCAACGTTCACGCGCGCGCTGACGCTCCTCGACCCAGGCGGATTGGCCGCCCCCCGGTTCCGGCCGAGAGGCCGCCCGCTTGACGCTGAAGTGGCCGCTTTCCCGCAACAGCAGCCAATCGCGCCCGTCCAGGCTGATTTCCCAATCGCCGGAAACCTCGCCGGCACGCAGCAACTCCTCGACCCGAGGCGGTGGATAGGGCCCAACGGTCTTGCCTTCGTGACGTAAATACCAAAGCGGCTGCGCCATGGATTGGGCTCCTGAGTGAATGCAGCGGATTGTCGGCAGGAAGGGAGGAAAACGAAAGGCCGATCTTGACGTACCACCCGCGGCGGCAGCACACGCCAGCAACTTAGCCAAGTTAGCCAGACACATGGCCGTCGGCTAGACTTCGCACATTCCGCCCGGTAAGGATTGATACATGCAAGTCAACATGCTCGAAGCCAAGAACCAGCTCTCGCGCCTAGTGAAAGCCGCGCAGGCCGGCGAGGAAGTGATCATCGCCAATCATGGCGTGCCGGCGGTGCGGCTGGTGGCGGTGGAAGAGCAACAGCGCCGGACCGGTGGCTGGGCCAGTCTGAACACGGACGCGCAAAATCTGGATGAGGCATTTTCTCCAGAGCTGGATGCGGAAATCGCCGCGCTGTTTCTGGACGGCGAGTGATGCAGCGGCTGTTGCTGGACACCCATGTCGCGCTTTGGTGGCTGACCGGGAACCCGCGTCTCGATCACGCGACGCAAGAATTGATCGCGGAATCCGATTGCTCGATTTCCACGGCCTCGGTCTGGGAAGTCGCCATCAAGTTCAAGCTCGGCAAGCTGGACATTCATCCGACGCGGATGTTGGATGCCTGCCGCGCCGGAAGCATCCATTTACTACCGATCACCCCTGAACAAAGTGCGGCCACCGTGGATTTGCCCTTGCTGCATGGCGACCCGTTCGACCGGCTGTTGATTGCTCAGGCGCGTTTCGAACACTTACGTCTCGTCACCGTGGATCGGCGCCTGGCCGAATACGGCGGCGACATCCTTCTCCTATAACCCCACTCCGAGTTCCTCATGGCCCAATACGTAATGTCCATGCTCCGCGTGAGCAAAATCGTTCCCCCGAAACGCCAGATCATCAAGGACATCTCCCTGTCCTTCTTCCCCGGCGCCAAGATCGGCCTGCTGGGCCTGAACGGCTCGGGCAAATCCACCGTGCTGAAAATCATGGCCGGCGTCGACAAGGAATTCGACGGTGAAGTGCAGCGCCTGGCCGGCATTTCCATCGGCTATCTGCCGCAGGAACCGCAGCTCGACCCGGAAAAGACCGTGCGCGACGAGGTCGAAGCAAGCCTGGGCGAGGTCATGCAAGCGCAGCAGAAGCTGGAAGCGGTCTATGCCGCCTACGCCGAACCGGATGCCGACTTCGACCAGCTCGCCGAGGAACAGGGGCGCCTGGAAGCCATCATCGCCGCCTCCGGTAGCGACGCCGAACACCAGATGGAAATCGCCGCCGATGCGCTCGGCCTGCCCGCCTGGGACGCGCTCATCAAGAATCTCTCCGGCGGTGAGAAACGGCGTGTGGCGCTGTGCAAGCTGTTGCTGGAAAAGCCCGACATGTTGTTGCTGGACGAACCCACCAACCACCTCGACGCCGAATCGGTGGAATGGCTGGAACAATTCCTGGTGCGCTTCCCCGGCACCGTGGTCGCCGTCACCCACGACCGCTACTTCCTCGACAACGCCGCCGAGTGGATTCTCGAACTCGACCGTGGCCACGGCATTCCCTGGAAGGGCAACTACTCCGCCTGGCTGGAACAGAAGGAAGCCCGCCTGGAAACTGAAAACAAGCAGATCGACGCCCACATGAAGGCGATGAAGCAGGAACTGGAATGGGTGCGGCAGAACCCCAAGGCGCGCCAGGCCAAATCCAAATCGCGTCTGGCCCGCTTCGAGGAACTCAACTCGGTCGAATACCAGAAACGCAACGAAACCCAGGAAATCTTCATCCCGGTCGGCGAGCGACTGGGTGACAAGGTCATCGAGTTCAACGGCGTCTCCAAAGCCTTCGGCGACCGCCTGCTCATCGACAACCTCAGCTTCCAGGTACCGCCTGGCGCCATCGTCGGCATCATCGGCCCCAACGGCGCCGGTAAATCCACCCTGTTCCGCATGATCCAGGGCCGCGAACAGCCCGATAGCGGCGGCATCGACATCGGCCCCACCGTGAAAGTCGCCTCGGTCGACCAATCACGCGAAGGCCTGGAAGACAGCAAGACCGTGTTCGATGCCGTCGCCGACGGCGCCGACATCCTCACTGTCGGCCGCTTCGAAATGCCCGCTCGCGCCTATCTGGGCCGCTTCAACTTCAAGGGCGGCGACCAGGGCAAGCTGGTCGGCAGCCTCTCCGGCGGCGAACGCGGTCGTCTGCACCTGGCCAAGACCTTGATCCAGGGCGGCAACGTCCTGCTGCTCGACGAGCCTTCCAACGACCTCGACGTGGAAACCCTGCGTGCCCTGGAAGACGCCCTGCTGGAGTTCGCCGGCTGCGTCCTGGTCATCTCCCACGACCGCTGGTTCCTCGACCGCATCGCCACCCACATCCTTGCCTGCGAAGGCGAGTCCCACTGGGAATTCTTCTCCGGCAACTATCAGGAATATGAAGCCGACAAGAAACGCCGCCTGGGCGAGGAAGGCGCGAAGCCGAAGCGGATACGGTACAAGCCGATCAGCCGGTGATGGACAAAAACCCACGCGTCATCATCATCGCCGGCCCCAACGGGGCCGGAAAAACGACGTTCGCACGGGAATTTCTGCCCAAGGAAGCCGGACTTCCCGTATTCATCAATGCCGACCTGATTGCGGCCGGGTTGTCGCCATTCAACCCGGATATCGCCGCCATCCAGGCAGGCCGCATCATGCTGACCGAGATTGCGGAGAAGGCCGAAAAGTACGAGAGCTTTGCCTTTGAAACCACCCTATCCGGTCACGGCTACGCACGCCGCATCCCCGAGTGGCGACAAGCTGGATACCACGTGGAACTATTTTTTCTCTCCCTGGACTCGCCCGAAACCGCTATCGCCCGGGTCAAAGCCCGGGTCGCCCAAGGCGGCCACGACATCCCGGAAGAAGCCGTACGCCGTCGTTTCGCCCGTGGTCTTGAGAATTTCCATCGGCACTACAAGCCGGTTGTGGATGCCTGGATACACTACGACAATTCAGGCAGTGAACCGATTCCCCTGGACTGGAGCGACGCGGAAGCATGAGCACACCCAACAAAAAGCGCCCCACCTCCCCCGACCTGCTCGGCTCGGAACATGCCATCAAACGTGCCGCGCTGCGCGCCCGTGAAATTGCCATACAAACCCGGACCCCATGCCTTGTTCGAGTCGATGGCAAGCTGGTGGATATAACGAAGATGCCCCCCTTGTCGAAATGACACGAGGACCAGCGATGACTACCCGCCTCATAAGGCGGGTAACGCCTGATCGGCATTGGTCTGTTGTCCACCGTCGTTGTTCTGATCGTCCACGTTGAATCCGATGAGGCCGATTTGAGCAGCGTGATTCGTGAGGAGTTGGCGCAACGACTTGGTTGAATCTGATTGGGATTGACGCAACGTAGGGGCTCACGCTCCACAGGAGGAATCATGAAAAAAGTGCACGCCCCCAACCCCGTGAACAAAGCCACGCTCGTCCACGAACCCACCCGCACCGGCCTTTCCGCAGGCGCCCTCAAGCAGGCGTTTCTGGACAACCTGTTCTATGTACAGGGGCGCTTTCTGGAAATCGCCACGCCCAACGACCACTACCAGGCGCTGGCCTATACCCTGCGCGACCGACTGCTGCTGCGCTGGGTGAACACCGTGCAGACCTACCGGGAAAGCAACTGCCGCACGGTCTGTTACCTCTCGGCGGAATACCTGCCCGGCCCGCATCTGGGCAACAACCTGGTCAATCTCGGCGTCATGGAAGCCGCCCGCGAGGCGATGGCCGAACTGGGCCTGGATATGGACGGCATCCTGGAGCATGAAGAAGAACCCGGCCTCGGCAACGGCGGCCTCGGGCGGTTGGCGGCCTGTTTCATGGATTCCCTGGCCACCATGCAGATACCGGCCATCGGCTACGGCATCCGCTACGAATACGGCATCTTCGACCAGATCATCCGCGACGGCTGGCAGGTGGAAACCAGCGACACCTGGCTGCATTTCGGCAACCCCTGGGAAGTGCGCCGCCCCAATGTCAGTTTCGAGATCAAGGTGGGCGGCCGCACGGAAATCTATAGCGACGACGAAGGCCGGACACGCACGCGCTGGGTCTCCCAGGACATCTTCAGGGGCGTCGCTTTCGATACGCCCATCCTCGGGCACGGCGTCAACACCGTGAATCTCCTGCGTCTGTGGGCCGCCGAAGCCCCCGAGTCCTTCGATTTCCAGACCTTCAACCAAGGTGACTACGCCGGCGCCGTGATGCGGAAAGTGCGCTCGGAAACCGTCAGCAAGGTGCTCTACCCCAACGACGACGCGGACAGCGGCAAACGCCTGCGCCTGATGCAGCAGTATTTTTTCGTCTCCTGCGCACTGCAGGACATGTTGCGCATCCACCTCGGCACCGGCCTGCCGCTGGACAAGTTCCACGAAAAATTTGCCGCCCAGCTCAACGACACCCATCCCACCATCGCGGTGGCCGAGCTGATGCGTTTGTTGCTCGACTGCCACGGCATGGATTGGGACACGGCCTGGGGCGTCACCACCCGCACCTTCGCCTACACCAACCACACCCTGCTGCCCGAGGCCCTGGAAAAGTGGCCGCTGCCCCTGTTCCAGAACCTGCTGCCGCGCCATCTGGAAATCATTTTCGAGATCAACCGGCGTTTTCTCGACGACATGCGCCTGCGCTATCCCTATGACGACGCGCGTATCGCGCGCCTCTCCATCATCGACGAGACCGGCACACGCTTTGTTCGCATGGCCAACCTGGCCTGCGTCGGCGCCTTCGCGGTCAACGGCGTCGCCGCGCTGCACACGCGCTTGCTGGGCGAAACCGTGCTGCGCGACTTCCATGACACCTGGCCGGAGAAGTTCCAGAACAAGACCAACGGCGTCACGCCCCGGCGCTTCATCATGCTCGCCAACCCCGGCCTAGCCGGGCTGCTCAGCGAAAGCCTGGGCGAAGGCTGGGTGACCGACCTGGAGCGCTTGCGCGGCCTGGAGAAATTCGCCGGCGACACCGCTTTCCAGGATCGCTGGCAGGTGGTGAAGCGCGAACGCAAGGCCAACCTCGCCAACTTCATCGCCCGCACCCAGGGCATCGCCATCGACCCGGACAGCCTGTTCGACATCCATGCCAAGCGCATCCACGAATACAAGCGGCAACAACTCAACGTGCTGCACATCGTCGCCCTCTACAACCGCCTCAAGCAGAACCCCGGCCTGGACATCGCCCCGCGCACCTTCATCTTCGGCGGCAAGGCCGCGCCGGGCTATGTCATGGCCAAGCTCATCATCAAGCTGATCAATTCCGTGGCCGAGGTGATCAACCGCGACCCTGATATCCGCGACCGCATCAAGGTCGTGTTCGTGCCGGACTACAACGTCAAGGTGGCCCAGCACGTCTATCCCGCCGCCAACCTCTCCGAACAGATATCCACCGCCGGCAAGGAAGCCTCCGGCACCGGCAACATGAAGTTCTCCATGAACGGCGCCCTCACCATCGGCACCCTCGACGGCGCCAACGTCGAAATTCGCGAGGAAGTGGGCGCGGAAAACTTCTTCCTGTTCGGTCTGAACGCCGAGGAAGTCGTCCGAGCGAAGCAATCCGGCTACCGCCCCTGGGACATCTACCGCGACGACCAGGAGATACGCGCCGCCCTCGACCTGATCGGCAGCGGCCTGTTCTCCCACGGCGACCGCGACCTGTTCCGGCCGCTCCTGGAAAATCTCATCCAGCAGGACGACTACCTGACCCTGGCGGACTTCCCCGCCTATGCCGAGAGCCAGAACCGGGTTGGCGAGGCTTATCTGGATGTGAAGCGCTGGACCCGCATGTCCATCCTCAACGTCGCCCGCATGGGCAAGTTCTCCTCCGACCGCAGCATCGCCGAATATTGCCGCGACATCTGGCGCGTGCAGGCGGTACCCGTTGAATTGAAGCGCTGACGCCCGCCGTTTCGTCTTAAGGAAGCGTTGATTTATTCCCCATCCGTCGTTTCCGACCTCGACTACCCATTCGAGGGCAGGCTGCGGCGGGACGCCCGTTATCGCAAGTCTCTGGATGCCCGCCTTCGCGGGCATGTCGGAATAAATCAGCGCTTCCCTAAGCAGCCAGCCGCAAGTCCCACGCCCAAAGCGGCGGCCGCGAGGCCTGGGCAGGCCGCAGTGGCCACGGCAGAATCTTCGCCGAGAGCGCTGGCGGCATCCTGGGGAAGAACTCCTCCAGCACCTCTTCCATGACCTCCAACCGGGTCTTGAGGAGTTGCTTGGTGTAGCCCTTGTGGGGCCCATTGGCGAAGGCCCGGTCCACGATCTCGTCAATGGCGCCACTGTCGAGGCGGCCGCGCAGTTTTTCCAGGTGGGGGCTGAGGGTCTCCAGGCCGATGCCATCGGCCAGCACCCCGCCCTGGGCATCCCAGCCCCGGGTGCCGTGCTTGATGTGGCGGCGCATCTGGGCCTTCACGTAATCGCGGAAAGCCGGCGAGTCCACCGTGGGCGGCGTGGGAAAATTGGCGTCGTGGTACAGGCTGTTGACGTCGCGGTTGAAGGTGTTGATACGGATATCGCCCTCGGTTCGCTGAACAAGCGCCTCCAGATCGGCATGGCGCTGGCCGCCTTCCGGAAGGTTGGCGAGCTGGGATTTCAGTCTGACCAGTTCATCCTGGTTCTGGCGCACGGTCTCCGCCAGTTCCCCATACAGGGCGTTGCGGTAGCGGCCATGGTTGGGCAAGACATCCGCCAAGCCGTAATCGAAGGGAATCAGCCGGCCATCCGACGCGACCCGGTAGTTGCCGAAATGGCGGTCACCGTCCCCCAGGAAGGTGGAAAACACAAAGTCCTCGGCGATCTCGTCCTTGTGCCGGAGCAGTTGCGCGGGCGACAGCGCGGCGGCTTTCAGTTCCGGCCCCTCGGGCATGATCTCGGTCACGATCATGCGTTCGGGCGCCGGGCTGCCCGGGCGCTGGAGCACGTGCTGGCGGGTGCGCGGCACGCCGCCGCGATTCAGCCGCTCGCTGAGCAGGGAGGCCATCTCCTCGATAGCGCCCTCGGGGTGGCCGCCAAAGCCCACCGCCTTCTTCACCACCGCCAAGGTCTTGCCGTGCTCGTCCACAACGAACCAGGGCTCCGAGGCGGAACCGCCGGTGCCGGCATGCTGGCTGACCTTGATGAAGGCGCCCGGCTGTTCGCCGGCGACGATGGCCTCCACCTGCTTGAGATTTGCCTTGCCTGACCCGTCATGCAGGCGCGGCCCGCCCTCGGCCTGCCCGGCGACCCGTTGCGCGGCCAGGGCCTGCTGCCGCCGGGCCAACTGAATCTTCTCCTCCAGTTGCCGTATTAGGGCCGCGTCATCCCCATGCCGGGTGAGCAGCACCTGGTACTCGTTCAGCGCTTCGTCGAATTTGCCATTCAGCAAGGCGCGGTCGGCCGGGTACAGGGGGTTGCCGGCATCGGCGGTGAATCGACCCTGGCCCAGGCGCTCCCGGAGCGGATAGGACTCGTTGATGTAGGCCGGGTCGGGCAGCGCACCCGTGGCCTCGGCGCCCGGGACCGCCTCGCCCACGGCCGCATTGCCCGCCGCATCCTGGATGCCCGCGCGGGTGGGTCCGGCAGGGTTACCTACTCCCCCTGCCTCCAGCGGCACCACCGTGGCCCGCGGGCCGGCGGCCGGCGGCGCGGCGCCCTCTGCCCGGCGGGTGACGCCGGCCGGTGCCGACGCGGCCTGGCGGGTCGCCCCTGGCGGAGCCTGCCGGGTGGCCGCGGTTGGCGCGGGCAGGGTGGCGGCTGCCTGTTCCATGCCTTCGGCCATGGCCTCGGCCTGCCGGGCACGGGTGGTCAGGCGCTGGCCGGCGCGTTCCAGATCGGTCAGGGATTGCCGCGCGCTCACCGTGGCGCCGTTCTCCATAGCATCCAGGGCGGCGGCGGCGCGGCGGGTGGCCTCCGGCGGCAAGTCCGGCAGCGCTTGCAGGGTTTGCCGCAATTCGGCGACCAAAGCCGGGTTGGGCGGCCCATCAAGCGCCTGGCGGGTGCGCGCCAGAACATCGTCCAACTGGCTGGCCTGGCGCGCGGTGGACTGGGCCAGACGGCGCATGTTGCCGGCCACAGCCGCCGCCTCGTCGGCATGCATGGACATCTGTTTGTAGGCCTTGCCGTAGACCTCGGGCGAGGCGCCGCCCACCATGCTGAACAGATCGAACAGCAGCGCCGCCTCCTTGCCCAGGTGCTTGTTGACCATCTGGTTGGCGGCATAACCGGCGGCGAAATTGCCGGCGTTGACGGCGATGGCGCCGCGCAGGCTGTCCTCGGAGATGTCATGCACCTTGGCGGCCACCTGCAGGGCATGTTGCCCCGCCTTGGTCTTGGCCATGCTTTCCAGCGCCTTTTGCATGGGGGTCGAGGCGGTGAACCACTCGCCCAGGCTGGCCACGTTTTCCAGTTCGGCGGTGGCCTGCCGGTAGCCGCGCAATTTGCCCGAGTGCTTGAGCATGGACAGCTTGGCGCTGGGGGCCAGGGTGGTGAATACGGACCAGCCGTTGATCAGGGTATTGCCGCCCTCGGCGGCCAGTTCCCAGCCCCGCGACCAGACATGGTCCACCAGGTTTTCGGCTTGCAGCCGCCGCACCAGGGGCGCGGAGAGGATGTCGCCTGCCCCGAGGGTGTCGCCCCCGGCCACCACTTGCACATCCGGAATCTGGAAGGCATGCACGGCCACGGCACGCATGCGTTGGGCCTGCTCCTCGCTGATTTCCCGGTCTGGCCAGCGGGCGGCCAGCGCCGCCTTGAACTGGTCCGCGTTCATGCCGCGAATGGTGTCCAACGGGTAGTGCTTGCGCAGTTCCGCCAGCACATTCAGGCCCAGATAGTTCTTTGCCATGTCATCGGCGACGGTAGCCACCTCGTCACCCCGGGCCTGGGCCTCCTGGGCGCCGAACACGCCGCTGACGGTGTCGTACCAGCCCCGGTTGGCCACCGCGTCCCAGACATATTCCGACCAGACCGCGTCCTGCTCCTCCAGGTGCAGGTTGGCCTTGTTGCCGATCCAGCGGTCGTAGTCGGCGCGGAACTGTTGTTCGCTGAGGCGCGACATCCGTTGCAGGGTGCGCAAAATGCGAACCTCGGTGGCGCGCACCAGGGCCTCGAAGCCCTGTCCCGGCGATTCGAGGTTGCGTTCCCGGGCCATGCGGAAGGTATCCAGGGCGGAGGCCGGATCGTTGTTTTGCAGATGGGCCATGCCCTCGATGTAGTAGCTGATGCCCCCCATGCGGTACTCCAGGCGCTGCGCCCGGGCCAGGACGATGGCCTCGCCGGGCAGGCCCTGGGCCAGGGCGATCTGCATCTCCAGCATGCGTTGCCGGGCCAGCGCCGCGTCCATGCGGGTGCGGGCGTGGGGTTCCACCTCGCCGAAGCCGCCTGGCTCGTACAGGGCCTGGACCCGGGTGACGGTCTCCCGCATCAGCGCGGTGAGCTGGGCCACCTCGGCCCGCCGTTCGTCGGCGGAGTCCTTCAACAGGCGGCGGTTGGCGTTGACGCGTTCCTGCATCTTCTTCTTCAGCGCCGGGTCCTGCTCATCGCCACGCCGTTTCGACAGCTCCTTCATGGTGAGGCGGATCTCGGCCGCGCCCTGGGTCTTGAGCTGGATCTCCAGCAGCCCGGCCTGGAGCCGTTCTTCCACGCCCGAGAGGATTTCATCCATGCGGCGAATCCGTTCCAGAGCGTCGTCCGCCAGGGGCACGGCGGTGTCAACCGCTGCCGTTTCGGGTTCCGGAGGGGGCTCCAGGACCACGACGGGACCCCGCTCCTGGTAAGGCATCAGGAGCTTGGGCCAATCCTTGCGATGGTCCACGAAGGCGGAACCGAAGAAGTTGCCCCTGGCCTGGTTGTCCCGCGCCACCCGCATGCTGTTGTCGAAGGAGCGCTGCAACAATACCCGGGTCATCAGGTGATCGCCGGTGTAGCCGTAATAACTGTTGGCCACCCGGCCCAACAGGCCATTTGGCCAGCGCCCCACCGCCTCCAACTGGTTGGCGTAGTCCAGAGCCTCCCAGAGGCGGTCGCGCCCCCCGTAGCGGGCGATCAGATTCGCGTACTCGCTCAGGTAGTGGTCGTACTGCCGGGTGCGGTAGGACTCCCAGGTCTCCCTGTCGTTCTGGGAACGCCAGTGCCGCTCCGCCTCGAAGGTGGGGATGCCCGCCACCATGGCGTAGATCTCGTCGAAATAAGGCTGCAACTGTTCCGGGGTCCTGCCCTGGTACTTCACGGCGTCAGGCACGTATTTCAGCAAGGCGCGCAGGTGGCCGGTCCAGTCGTTGAAGCGGGCGTTGGCCCGTTCCGCCCGTTGCCGGCTGCGCGGCAGGTCGCGACTCTCATCCTCCTCCAGGCTTTTCACCTGGCGCGGGTCGACTGCATCCACCGTGACCGTGAAGTCGCCATCAAAACGGTAGCCGTTCTCCAGCCACAGCGTGGCCTGGACAGTGTGCTTGCCGGACGTCAGACCATAGAAGCGGGTGTCGCCCGTGTACACGACATGGGTGTCGCTGTGGCGGCTACCCCAAAGATATCGGGTCTGGCCGCCGTAACTCAGCCGCACGACGCGCTGCTGTCCGAGCCGGTCCTTCTCCTTGAGCATCAACTCCTTGCTGCCGAAGGCCGGCTTGCCTTTCTGATACTTCGGATACTTCCGCTGCAAGTCGCGGTAATGCTTGATGTTGTAGGTCTCGATGTCCGGGCGCAGCTCAAAGGACAGAAACGGCGCCGGTTTCAGATGGCGGGGTGGCGGCAGGAAACGGTCTTCGGCGGGGGTGTAGTCGTGGGCCATGAAGTACAGGTGGCCATTGCCCAGTTCCTGGTTGAACCGGGCCTGCTCGAACTTGATCGGCGCCGCCTCTGCTTTATGCGCCTCTCTCGACAGGGCTGAGACCGGCCAAAGGAAAACACCCAGCAAGGCTAGTAACAGACAGCGGGATACACCCATGGACATGGTGCTGGCTCCTTGAACGTGAGAGCGCTGAAACCCGAAATCCATACCCGTATTGCGCGCCTGAAGCGGCGACACTCCGAGGGAAAGACTCCCGGGATTTCCGCATTTTCGGCAACTGGACGGGGCCAGTCGGTCATCAGCTTGGCCCTACAGTCTACATAACCGCTTTCAGCGACTGCCCAACATCCTGATTCAACGGCCGGCGAATTTGTTCTGATCTTTACCCGACAAATGAGCGCTACTCCGCAGCGTGCGCCATGCGCACGATGGATAACACGCGGGGAAGGATGGCTTGGAACAAGCCAAACCGTGCGCACGGCACACGCTACCAGGCAAAATATTTTTGCCCTGGGTTCGACGAAAGCCAAGCAGCACATCAACTCGTGTGTGGAATCGGTTACTGATGCCATCTGACACGAGTTAACCATCTGGTTTCATAACGGCAAAGGGGGGGCTAGACAGACCCCTTATACTTTTTGCCTTCCCACGGGATTCACAAGATCCTGTGAACACTTCAACCAGGCGCCGGAGTACCCCTCCTCAGCCAGCGGAACTGGACACAAGCATGCCAAAAATTCCAACAACCACGCTTATCGCCGCCATAGCCTTCATTGTTTTCGGAGTCATGGCCATCTCTGTGGTGCCAAGTATCGAGATCGCCGTGGTGATCTCCATTCTGCTGCTGACCGTATTTCTGTTCGCCTTCGAGGTGGTGGGTGTCGATGTCGCGGGGGTGAGTATTCTGGTTCTGCTGGGATTGATCAGTTCGTTCAGCGACTTGCTGGGTCTGAAACAGCCGCTGGTACCCACCGCCGAACTGTTTCGTGGGTTTTCCAGCAACGCGGTGATGTCGATCATCGCGGTGATGATCATTGGCGCCGGCCTGGACAAGACCGGGTTGATGGGCCAGGTGGCGGGCACCATCCTGAAGCTGGCCGGCCGCACCGAGCGCCGGATCATCCCGGCTATATCCGGCACCGTAGGCATCATCTCCAGCTTCATGCAGAACGTCGGCGCGGCCGCCCTGTTCCTGCCGGTGGTCGGCCGAATCTCCGCGCGCACGGGTCTCTCCATGTCGCGTCTGCTGATGCCCATGGGTTTCTGCGCCATTCTCGGCGGCACCATCACCATGATCGGTTCCAGCCCGCTGATTCTCCTGAATGACCTGATCCACACCTCCAACATGGCCCTGCCGCCCGAGCAGCAAATGGAAACCTGGTCGCTATTCTCGGTCACCCCCATCGGTATCGCCTTGCTGGTCAGCGGCATCGCCTACTTCGTTTTTGCCGGACGCTTCGTATTACCCAGCGAAAAAATCGACGAAACGAGCAAAAGCATCAACACCATGCAGTATTTCCAGGACCTCTACGGCCTCGATTACGGCCTATTCGAAGTAGTCGTGCCGACTGGTAGCCCGCTGGTCGGCAAGCTGATGGATGAGGCGGAACTGCAAGGCAAGGTGCGCATCATCGCCGCCCTGCGTGGCAGCGAGGACTTGCGCGTCGGCCCCGGCAGCCTGGCCCGCGATATCGGCATCGAAGCGCACAGCATCCTCGGCATCCTCGCCGCGCCGGAGCGGCTAGCCGCCTTCGTCAAGGCCAATGGACTGGAACTGCGCGGCGACCTGGTGACCTTTTCCGAGGCGCTGGCCGCGACCAAGGCCGGCATCGCCGAAGTGGTGATTCCGCCCGGTTCCAGCCTGATCGGCAAGAGCGCGCGCGATGTCTGGATGCGCAAGACCTATGGCATGGCCATGGTCGCGCTGCATCGTAACGGCGAGACCCTGCGCGAGGGTGACGGCATCCGCAATATTCCCTTGCAGGCCGGCGATACGCTGGTCGTGCACACCACCTGGCAAGCGCTTGATCGTTTGCAGAAGGACAAGGATTTCGTCGTCGTCACCACCGAATACCCGCATGAGGAATTGCGCCCGAACAAGGTGGCGCCGGCCCTGACCTTCTTCGGTATCGCCCTGTTCATGGTGCTGTTCACCGATGTTCGTCTTTCGCTCGCGCTGCTGACCGGCGCGGTCGGCATGATCTTGTCCGGCGTGTTGCGCATCGAGGAGGCCTACCAGGCGGTGAGCTGGAAATCCGTGTTCCTGCTGGCCAGTCTGATTCCCCTGGGCATGGCGGTGGAAACCAGCGGCACCGCCGCCTGGATCGCGCAACAAACCCTGAGCCTGCTCGGTGGCGTGCCGACCTGGGTGCTGCAACTGGCCATTGCCGTGCTCGCCACCTTGTTCACTCTGGTGATGTCCAACGTCGGCGCCACCGTGTTGCTGGTACCCCTGGCGGTGAACATCGCCATCGGCGCCGGCGCCAATCCGGCGGTGTTCGCGCTCACCGTGGCGCTGGCCACCTCCAACTCCTTCATCCTGCCCACCCATCAGGTCAACGCCCTGATCATGGGTCCGGGCGGCTACAAGGTCACCGATTTCCTGCGTGCCGGCGGCATCATGACCGTCCTGTTCTTGGTGGTCGTGATGCTGATGTTGAACCTGATCTACTGACCGGCAGCCTCGCCCGCCATGACGCGCCCGCTCGCCCTTGGACTTGAGTTTTCCCTGCATGGGCTGCGCCGCTTCCTGCCCGTCATCGCCTTCTTCGCCGGGTTCATCTGGGATGCGGTGACCCTGGGGCGTTCGGTCACGCCGATGGATCTCTGGCTGCTGAGCGCCTACCTGGGCGGGGCGGCGGGTCTGCTGTGGTATCTCGGCCGGCGGGAAGCCAGCGCAACTCAGCCAGAGATTGAAGTCGTCAAGCCGTGGTGGTGGACGAATGGCCCTTATCTGCTGCTGCAATTCCTGTTTGGCGGACTGTTCTCCGCGCTGTTCATCTTCTACTTCAAGAGTTCCAGCCATCTGTTCGCCACGCTCTGGGTGCTTGGCCTGGGCGGCTTGCTGGTGGCGAACGAGTTCCTGGAAGACCGTTATCGGCGCTTCACACTGACCTGGGCGCTGTTCGGCCTGTGCGCGATGCTGTTGCTGAATTTTGTCATCCCGCATGTGGTCGGTGGCATATCGCCCTGGTGGTTTCTGCTCAGCACCCTGGCAGGTGCGGGGCTGGCCCACTGGCTGCGGCTGAAGACACCGGGGCAGCCGGGCCGGATCAAGCCGGTCTGGGCCGTCGCCGGCGGCCTGCTGCTGGCCTATGCCCTCGACGTGATCCCGCCGGTGCCGCTGGTGATTCGTGACATCGCGGTCGGCCACGACCTGGCCAAGCGGGACGGCCTCTATCATCTAGGCCAGGAGAAAACGCCCTGGTGGGTGTTCTGGCGCAAGGTCTCCAAGGAAATACATCTGAAGCCGGGCGAACGCCTGTATTGCGTGTCCGCGATTTTCGCGCCGGGTGGGCTCGATACCCGGCTGTACCACCACTGGCAACACTACGACACAGAGCGTGGCTGGGAAACGCGGCCGCGCATCGGCTTCGCCCTGGTCGGCGGTCGCGAGGGCGGCTACCGTGGTTACACCTGGAAGCAGAACCTGGCACCGGGCGAGTGGAAAATCACGGTGGAAACTGAATATGGCCGTACCGTGGCGGTGCATCGCTTTGAACTGTCGGCCGACCCGCCTGAGAGCGACATGAAACTGCTGGACAAGCGTTTCTGACCGTTCAAGCCCATTAAGGCGCTCATTCAGGCCGCGACACGCCGCCACGAATGATCCTGATTCCATCAGCTGGTCAGCCGTGGGAGCGGGCTTGTTCGCGATAACCACCGCTTATCGCGGGCAAGCCCGCTCCTACCCCGGCCTCACGTATTCACCCAAATAATGGCCACCATCATTGCCTGTGGAGACGTGATTGAATCTGGTTAAGATCAAGGAAACCTTTACCGGCAACCGCCAACATACGCGCGCCCGTTTTTTAATCTGACGCATCAGGAGTTGTTCATGACCGCACGCCTGCTTACCCTCGCCATCTCGGCCGCTCTGCTGACGCTTTACGGTTGCGCCTCGCAACAGAAAGACGTCAATCCGCTGGAAACCGCCAACCAGCGTCTTGGCAGTCTCGAAGCGCAGCTTCAGTCCGAATCCGGAACCACTCTGGCGCGGATCGGCCAACTTGGAAGGCATTTCGACACCCTGAACAGCGATATTCGCGGCCTGCGCGAAACCGCCGCAACTCAGGCCAGCGCCGCCGCTGCCACGCATCAGGCCTTGTCCGCGCGGCTGGAGCAAACGGAGCAGCGCCTACGCGAAGCCACCGAGGAATCCCGATCCGCGGCCACGCGCGCCACCGCCGCGCAGACCACCTTGCGCGAACAGGCACGGGAAAACGAAGAACGGCTGGCGCGCCTGGCTGCTCAACTCGACCAACGTCTCATGGAACAGACGCAGACCTTGCAAGCGGAAACCGCGGAACTGGATGAACGCATGGAGGATACCGAAGCGGAACTGGAAGCCCTGGCCAGCCTGCTCACCGACGGCCTGGCGCGCACTGAAGCCATGGAAGCGGCCTTGCCCGGCTTGAGCGCGAAAATCGACGCGGGCGGCCAGCGTCTCGATCAGGTGGCCACGCAAGCGAACGAAGCCCTCGCCCAGACCGCTGCCATGCAAACCACGCTGGCGGCGCTGCGCGAGCGCGACAAGGGAACCGGGGAAATACTGGACCGTCTGTCCGCCCGAATCGATCAACGCGACACGGAGCAGTCGAAGGCCTTGCAAGCGGAAACCGCGGAACTGGATGAACGCCTGGAGGATACCGAAACGGAACTGGAAGCCCTGGCCGGGCAGCTCAGCGACGGCCTGGCGCGCACCGAAGCCGTGGAAGCGGCCTTGCCCGACTTGAACGCGAAAATCGACGCGGGCGGTCAGCGCCTCGATCAGGTGGCCGCGCAAACGAGCGAAGCCCTCGCGCAGGCCGCCACGATACAGGCCGCGCTGCCCGCGCTGCGTGAGCAGGCGGCCGCCGCCGGCAGCCGCATGAACGATTACGACGCCCGTCTGGCCGCCCTGACCAAACGGCTTGAGGAAGTCGCGGGCATGGCTCAAGACGCGCTCGACGCCACCGGCCTCGGCCAGCGCAAGCTGTTCGGCAAGGTGCTCGAATCCGTCACCCTCACCGAAGACAAGACCCTGTTCCCGATCAACTCGCCCTACCTAGGCGACCAGGACAAGGCCAAACTCGACGCCCTCGCCATTCGCCTGAAAGCACTTGGCACCAACTACCACTTGCAGATTCAAGGCCATACCGAGGGTTTCGGCGCCGATGACAGCAACTATGCGCTCGGCAAGGCACGCGCCGAGGTGGTCAAGAACTACCTCAACGAGAAATGCCTGATCCCGCTGTTCCGCATGTCGGTGATGTCCTACGGCGCGGTCGAAGCCGCCGGCCAATCCGGCAGGAGCAACCGCCGGATCGTGGTGCAGGTCATGCAGTAAACGGCATCCCGTAAAAAGTAGCGCCGGCATCCAGCCGGCTTTTTCCTGACGCCGGCGCTACCTCCACACGAGATCATTTCCTCGCGGTGAATCCCGTCAGTAGTGCGGTGGCCGCTCGTCCAGCGACTCACGCCGTTCCGGCGGCGTCAGGTCCTGGATCTGATTGGTCAGACGGACCACCAGCATCCGCAACTGGTCGATCTGTTCCTGCTGCCGGAACACGGTTTGATTCAGCGTTTCCAGCGTGTCTTCCGCATAACTCAGTTTGATTTCGATCTCGATCAGGCGCGCTTCCATCATTTCTCCTTGAGCATGGGCTTCAGCTCACGCCAGACATTGTCCAACAACAAGGGCTGCGCGGCGGCATCGGGGTGCAGCCCGTCGGCCAGGAAGCGGTCGCGCCGCTCCGCCATGCCCTCCAGCAGGAACGGCAGCAGCCGTACATCGCGAGATTTCGCCACGTCCACGAACAGCGCCTGGAACTTGCGTGTGTAGGCCTGGCCATAGTTCGGCGGCAGGCGCATGCCCACCAGCAGCACGCGGCCACCGTGTTTTTCTGCCATATCCACCATGGTCTCCAGATTGCGCTTGGTCTGCCGCAAGGAGAGGCCACGCAGGCCGTCGTTGGCACCGAGTTCCAGGATGACGATCTCCGGCCGATGCGCCGCCAGCACCTGTGGCAGCCGGGTCAGTCCCCCCGCCGTGGTTTCTCCGGAAACACTGGCGTTGACCAGTTTGTAACCGGGGAGACGCTTTTCCAGCAGACTCACCCAGCCGGATTCGCGTGGAATACCGTAAGCGGCGGATAAACTGTCGCCGAACACCAACACGGTGGGCGCGGCCAATACCGGCCCGCACAGCAACAACAACAGACAAAACACCTTAATGCGCATAGACATCGAAAACCTCGGTAAATCGGTACAAGTGGGCGAGGAACCGCTGCACATCCTCGCCGATGTTTCCTTCAGTGTGAACCCCGGCGAGAGCGTGGCCATCGTCGGCAGCTCCGGTTCCGGCAAATCCACCCTGCTGGGATTGATCGCCGGCCTGGATGTTCCCAGCATCGGCCGGGTGCTGCTCGATGGCGAAAACCTGTTCGATCTCGACGAGGATGGCCGCGCCGCGCTGCGCGGGCGCGGCATGGGTTTCGTCTTTCAATCGTTCCAGTTGCTGCCCGGCCTCACCGCCCTGGAAAACGTCATGCTGCCGCTGGAACTCGCCGGCCAGGCGAACGCCGCCGAAGTGGCCGGCGCGCATCTGAATCGGGTCGGCCTCGGCGAGCGCGTCCGCCACCGCCCGGCGCAGCTCTCGGGCGGCGAACAGCAGCGCGTCGCCCTCGCCCGCGCCTTCGCGGTGGCGCCGCGCATTCTCCTGGCCGACGAACCCACCGGCAACCTGGACGTCCACACCGGCGCCCAAATCATCGACCTGCTGTTCGAACTGAACCGCGACCAGGGCGCCAGCCTCATCGTCGTCACCCACGACGCCGCCCTGGCCGCGCTGTGCCAGCGGCAACTCCGGCTGGAAGCGGGAAGACTGGTTAACAATCATGTCTCGATGGACACCCCCGACGATAAAACAAGGCGGTAGGAGCGTCCGCTTGCGGCGCGAAATTCCACGCACGCTTGTTTTCGCGCCG
>JAURYL010000126.1 GCA_030653935.1 Pseudomonadota bacterium | reverse complement strand
GGTCGAGCCGCCACTGAACGCCCGCTAAATCCCCCCCAGCCCCCCTTTTCCAAAGGGGGGAGTCAGCGCGCCGCACGCCTGTACCGGGCTACGGTACAGTGCCATTGCCAATGCGCGGGGGATCAGGAAGTCTGAAGTTGCTTTCTTTGGCTCACGTCAACAAGTTCGTGGCCGATGCCGCCGGCAAACCGATGGACCTCGAAGGGGGTGTCTCCCTGGGGGTTTTCTGGTTCGTGCTGTTGGTCGCCCTGTTGGGGGTATTCAACACGCTCAATCTTGAGCAGCTTTCCGGGCCGTTCGCGGAAATGATGGCGCAGGTGATGACTTATCTGCCGCATTTGCTGGCCGGTGTGTTGCTGCTGCTGGTGTCCTGGCTGGCCGCCACCATGGTGAAGGCCATCGCCAATCGGGCGCTGAAAGCCACGCAGTGGGATGAAAAGCTGGTTGAACAGGCGGGCATGTCGCCGCTCGGGGAGAACGTCGGCAATGTGCTGTTCTGGCTGGTGATCCTGATGTTCCTGCCGGCGGTACTGGGCGTGTTTCAGCTTGAAGGCATGCTCGACCCGGTGCGCAACATGGTGAATGAAACCCTGACCATGCTGCCGAACATCCTCGCGGCCGCCGTGATCGTCATCGCCGGCTGGCTGGTCGCCAAGATTCTGCGCGGTCTGGTGTCCAACCTGCTCGCCGCCATCGGCGCCGACAAGCTGGGTGAATCCGCCGGCATGAAAGGGTCGGTGGAGATCTCCCGTCTGGTGGGTTCGCTGGTGTTCATCCTGGTGTTCGTGCCGGCTTTGATCGCCGCGCTGGATGCCCTTCAGATCAGCGCCATCTCCGGCCCCGCGACCGACATGCTGGGCATGATCATGATGTCCATCCCGAATATCTTCGCGGCGGCGCTGATCCTGTTCGTCACCTGGTACGTGGCGCGCTTCGCCGGTGGCCTGCTCGCCGGCCTGCTCGCCAATATCGGTCTCAACAGCCTGCCCGCCAAAGTGGGCCTGGAGCATCTGTTCTCCGACGCGTTCAAGGCTTCCGATCTGGTCAACCGCGTGGTGGTCTTCTTTGCCATGTTGTTCGCCACGGTTGAGGCCGCGCATCGTCTGGACTTCTCTCAGGTGCAGGGCCTGGTGAGCATGTTCATCCAGTTCGGCGGCGATGTGCTGCTGGGCGTCTCCATCCTGCTGGTGGGCTTCTGGCTGGCGAATCTGGCCTACCAGGCCATCATGCGCGCCAGTGACGGACAGGCTTTGGGCATGGCCGGTATCGCCCGCTACGCCATCCTCGGCTTGGTTCTGGCGATGGGTCTCTCCGCGATGGGTATCGCCGATGAAATCGTCAACATCGCCTTCGCCCTGGTGTTCGGCGCCGTGGCCGTGGCCATCGCGCTCTCCTTTGGTCTCGGGGGCCGCGAAGCCGCCGGCAAGCAGATGGAGCACTGGCTCGCCCGACTGCGCAAGGACGAGCCGAAGTAAACCAGCCTGATCAGAGGCAATAAGCCGGCGAGACGCCGGCGCTACGGTCTCATTCCACTCGCGCCGGTCAGGACTTCCTGGCCGGCGCGCTCTTTTTCACTGAATATAAGGAAGCGCAACCCATGGCACGGCGAGTGCCGGGTGTGCCCAATACCATGAAAATCCAGACTCTATTAGCGCTGGCCGGTTTGCTGGCCAGCTTTGCGGCGTATGCCGATACCGTCGTGCTCTTGAATGGTGACCGTCTCAGCGGCCGGGTTGTCAGCCTGGAAGCCGGAAAACTGGTGTTCGCCACCGCTTATGCCGGTGAGCTCAAACTGCCCTGGGATCAAATCCGGAACCTGGAAAGCGACGGCAAGGTTCGCGTGCAACTGGCGGATGGCACCCTGCTCAACGGCCAGTTGCTTACGGCGCCCGATGGCCGGGCGCGCGTCAAGGTCAGCGAGCTGGTGGAAACCGCGCCGATTCCCATCGCGCAGGTGACCGCGCTGAATCCCCCGATGGGCGGAGATAAAGTGAAGCTGACCGGCCGCGCGAATCTGGGCGGCACCTTCTCTCGCGGCAACACCGAGGAAGATACTTTGCACGCCGACGCCGAAATGGTGGCGAGAACAGCCAGCAACCGCTACACCGTGGGCGGTGAGGTGAATGAGGCGTCGACACAGCGTGTGACCACGGCCTCCAACTGGCGGCTGAACATGAAGTACGACCACTTCTTCAAGGACAAGTCCTACTTCTATACCGTCGGCTTGTTCGAGCGGGACACGCAGGCGGATCTCGATATGCGCACCTCGCTCGGCTTCGGCGCCGGCCGGCAGATTTTCGAGGAGGAGCGACGCAACCTGTCGCTGGAAGGGGGCTTGAGCTTCGTCAACGAAGACTACGGCACGGCCGCCGATCAGAGCTTCCCGGGTTTGCGCGCGGCGCTGAAGTACGACCAGTTGTTCTGGGACGACAAGTTCAAGTTCTTCCACACCAGCGAACTGCTCGCCAGCATCGACGACAGCGCGGATTACCTGCTCAAGACGCGTACCGGCGTTCGCATCCCCGTGGGCAAATCACTCAACCTCAGCACCCAGGTCAACCTGGATTACGACAACCTGCCCGCGCCCGGAAAGGATACGACCGACAGCGCGCTGCTTTTCAGCGTGGGTTATGGCTTCTGATGCTTGATCCGTAGGATGTGGTGAGGGACGAACCGCATCACCTAACCCGAACGTGGTTGATGCGGTTCGCCGCGCTCACCACATCCTACGGATTGCCGTGCCACCCGCTTAACCGCTGATCGCCTTGGTAATCAACGGCACCAGGGATTCCGGCAGCTTGATCTTGCCGGAGAGGGCGAAGGCGCGGCCGGCGTCGGACATTTTCTTCCAGGTCTTGCGGATGATCTCCAGCCACTTCTCCTCGTCGTATCCGGGATTGGCGCCGGCGAAGGGAAGCATGTAGTACTCGATGAACACGAGGTCGGCGATGTCTTCCAGGAGTTGCGTGTCCGGGTTGACCTTGAGCGCGCGCTTGCCGACGGCTTTCTTTACCTGGTCGATCATGGCGTCGTCGTAACCGGCCTGGCGCATGAGTTCGCCGGCGGTGTCGGCGTGGAACTTGTAGAGGCCGGTGCGCCAGGCGAAATAACCTTCCTTGGTCATCGGATAGCTGGCGCGCGGCACGGTCCAGCGTTTGATGTGCTGTGCCCGCACCGCCAGTTGCGCCGCTTCCGAGGCGTCCGGTGCGAAGCGATGGATCATCTCCGACATGCGCTGGCCGTAGAGGAGTTCCTTGGGCTGGCCTTCATCCTGGTTGGGGTCTTCGGCGTTGGCGGCATCGAATAGCGCGATGGCCGCATTGAAGCGTTCTTGGTTGCTGATCATTGTGCTGTGCTCTATTTTTTTTGGAAATCAATCGGATCGGCACCCGGATTCCCGCCTGCGCGGGAAAGCCGGCTGCCTGGGCGGTCGAATCTGAACTGCTCCCGGCCTCGCGGCGGTGTTACGCCTGATGCCTCAGCCGGGGAGTTTGATCTCGTGGTTCTTGCTGAACTGGTAATCCTGGAAGACATGTTCCGCGCTGAGCAGAGCATAGTCGCCGTCTTCCCGCTTGACCGAGGTGTCCTTGAGCCGATAGGTGTAGTGGCCGCAGGTCCAAAGGTCGAAGTCGCGCATGTGGGTGCACAGACAGGTCTTGTCGAATACCTTGATTTTTTTCCCGCCAGCGGGGTTGGCAGCAGCAGCGGCCACTTCGCGGTTGTAGGCGTCGATGTAGGAGCAGCGGCCATTGGCGTCGAGGATGTAGCCGAACGATTCGCAGTTGGGGTGGGTGCCGGCGCCGATGGCCGGGCTGCTCTTGATCATGCGCATCGGGTAGCCGGTGGGCGAGATGCCGTTGACCACGATGTCGTCCTCGTCCGCCTTGTAGTACTCCTGCTTGATCGGGTCGGGCAGGCCGCACTCCTGGGTGACGGTGAAACGGGTGGCCACTTGCACGGCGGCGGCGCCGCCTTCGAGAAAGCCGGTGGCGTCGGAGCCGGTGAAGATGCCGCCGGCCGGAATCAGGGGGAGGTCAATTTGTTCCGCCTTCAGCCAGGCCTGAATCTCGGCGACGATGACGGCGAGGTCGTATTGCGACCAGTCCATGCCGAAGCCGAGGTGACCGCCGGCCAGCGGGCCTTCTACCACCACGTAGTCGGGGAGACGGTTGCTGCGCGCGCTCTTGCGCAGGAACAATTGCAGCGCGCGCAGGCTGGAAACGATGATGCCGAGCTTGGCGTCGCGGAAACGGGGGTGATCCTCGATCATGCCGAAGGAGCCCAGATGCAGGCCGGCGGCCAGGGTAATGCCATCGATGCCGGCATCCAGCGCGGCGGTGAGCCTCACCTTGAGCGTTTCGCGCGGCGCGTTCATGGTGAGCTTTTCCATGCAGTTGATGAACACCATGCCATCGCCGCGTTTGCTGTCCATCGCCCGGCGCACGTGCAGGCGGGTGGCTTCCTCCAGCTCACCGAGATGAAACTTGACCTCGGACTTGTCGGCCAGGTTGGTGACGTTGGCCTTGTACAGCTTGAGTTTGTCCTTGGTGTAGCGGGTCTTGAGATGGCGGTCGATGACGGTGGGGACCATCGCGTCCGAAATATGGCCGACGCCGCCCAGCCTCGCGGCTTCGAGCGCCAGCTCGACGGTGGAGATATCCACCCCCATGCCGCCGATCATGATCGGCACCAGTTCCTTGTTGCCGAGGCGGAGGCGGAAGTCATCCACGCATTTCATGGTTGTCATGTGCAAAATCTTGAAAGTTTTGAGGTCACCACCTGGCGGTGGCCCGCCATGATAAGCCTTGCGGCCCCTAGCAGCCAGCCGCGTCCGCCTGTCGAGACGGCACGGAGGATGTGGTGAGGGACGAACCGCATCAAGCCACTATCTACCGGCCGCCGCATCCGCCCGCCGATACAGCAGCCAGGTCTGCAACAGGTTCCAGCCCAGCCAGACGGCGGAGGCCGCCAGCAGCAAGCCGGCGGGCAGCGCCAGCCAGTTCAGGAAGGGCGCCGCCAGCAGGCAGGCGAGGGCCACCAGATGCAGGCGGAAGTGGCCGCGCGCCCGCGCTTCCGGCAGGTAGTCGCGCATGCTCGGCTGCCCCAGCTTGAAGCCACGGCGTGCCTGGAGGTGGAACCAGGCAAGGAAAGGCAGAATCTTGTAGAGCATGCCGCTGACCACCGACGCCGCGAAGCCGACCAAAAAAAGCAGGCCGGCCAGCAACACCCAGGCATCCGGCAGACCGTACAGCGCGTGCGCCAATGCCAGCGGCACGGCGGCGATCAGGCTGGCCATGCCGAGACGCCAGAAATCCAGGGTGGTGTCGCTCAGTTTGCGTTTTCGCCGGCTTTGCAGGTACAGGGTGGCGATGGCGAAGGCGAGCAGCGCCAGCGCGACCAGCAGCAGGCCCGCGCCATGCCAGGGCGCCGGCACCAGGGTGGCCAGCGGCAGGCCGATCAACATGCCGCGCCACAGCCAGCGGGTCAGCCAGAGCGGGTAGGGCGGGGTCAGTTGCAGCATCGGCACCACCTGCCAGGCCGAGCCCATCACCAGCACGCCGATCCAGCCGCCAAGGCCCCAGAGCACGTGGCCAGCCAGCCAGTCGACCGGTGCCGCCGGGCTCCACAGGCCGATCAGCCAGCTCGCCAAACCTAGACCCAGGCAAAGCGTGATGCCCAGGGTGAACGCCGCCAGGCGCATTGCTCGCGTGGTGTCGCTGGCGGGGGCGCGCATCAGGGCCAGCCCGGCGGCGCCGAGAAAGACCAGAAGGCCGAGGCCGATCAGACTGGAACCCGCCGAGAGCAGAGCCGACTCGCCGCGCTCCAGGCCCAGCGCCAGGAGCGGCGTGCCCAGCAACAGCCCGATATGGCTCACCCAGGCAACGCCGCGTGGACTCGGCAGCGGCGCGCCCGCCACCACCGGCAGCATCTGGCTCATCGCCCCGAGCATGGCCATGCCGAGAAAACCCAGCGTTACCAGATGCGTCAGCGCCAGGGTGACGGGTGCTTGCGACGTGGCCGCCCATTCCGGCCGCAGAGCCGCGACGAGGCCCGCTGCGAAGAGAAACAGCGGCGCCACGAGGATGAAGCGCAGGGGCACGGAGAAGGGCGGCGCCTGTTCCAGGGAAAGGCCGGGAGCAAGCATCAGCGGCAGGCTCCACGCGCTTCGATCAGGATTTCGTAACACCCATCCGGGAGTAAATGTGTTTGGTGGCGGTAGCCCATATTTTCCAGAATGCCGTAAAGGGGGTGCGGTTCGCGGTGCAACAGAAAGCGGACACGCTGGCCCGGGCGCAACTGATCCAGCGCCAGCAGCACCTTTTCCATCGGTTCCGGCGGCATCAGCCAACGGCCGTCGACCAGCACATCCTGCTTCATAAACCTCCCGGCGACCTGACCGCGAACGAAGGATCAATCAAATAGGAGCGGGCACACCCACGACAGCCCGAACATGCAAATCGGGCGAAGCGAAGCGTACCCAACATCGCGACGTGGCGACAGTTCAGTTCACCGGCCGCGCCGAAGAAACACGGCCGATGCCACTCGCGTGTAGCGCCGGCTTCCAGCCGGCTTCTTTACAGCCGCGTAGCCCGGATGCAGCGCAGCGGAATCCGGGGAGTTGTGTGGATTCCCCAGCCAAATAATCCCGGATTCCGCTGCGCTGCATCCGGGCTACGCAACTGGTGAAATCCCATATTCATTTGAGAAAGCGGGAGGCCGCAGCTGTGGCGGCTCAACGTCCAAGCCAACGATCATGTCTCGGTGGACACCCGCCGACGATGTAAGGCGGTAGGAGCGTCCGCTTGCGGCGCGAAAACGAGCGCGCGTGGAATTTCGCGCCGCAAGCGGACG
>JAURYL010000120.1 GCA_030653935.1 Pseudomonadota bacterium | reverse complement strand
GGGGGGGATTTAGTACCGTAGCCCGGCACAGGCGTGCGGCGTCGCCATCCCGGATGCAGCCCGGACACGGCAACCCAGTTCAACCTTCGGTGGGCGGGCTGCACGCCGGGCTACCTGGAAACGCTCGTGCTTCGTGCCATTCATGCTTCCGGAAAGCACGGCCATAACCCGGCCGGGATCAGGAAGTCTGAATTTATCGTCGATATCGTTGCTCGCGCTGAGAAAGATCACCGGGACGTCCATCGTGCGGGGGTCGGACTTGAGTTGCTCGCAGACACTGAAGCCATCCAGGCCGGGCATGTTCACATCGAGCAAGATCAAGTCGGGCAGGCCTCCACGCGCCTTGGCGAGCCCATCGTGACCATCCAGAGCGACCAGGATATCCAGATCACTGTTCCCCAGATAGGCCAACAACAGGCCGACGGAGGTCGGTTGGTCATCGATGATGAGGAGTCGAGGCGTGTTGAAATCTGTCATGGCTGGATTGTGCTGTGAGCCGCGTCACTCCGCGAGAAACAAGCAGCAAGATGTCGCGGACGGCTCAGTTTTGATCGATAGTGGCCCAGTATGCCCGCCCGGCCTCGCGCAAGATCCAGCACAGCACTTCATCTTCCATCAATCACCGCTTCTGGAGTAACCGGCTATGTTCGAGAACAAGACCCTGGGTCGTGCGTTTCTATTCATCTTGACCCTCGCCGCCTACTAATCCGCACAGGCTTCCCTCATCAACGGCGGTTTCGAGAATCCCGCAGACACGCCAGGGACACCCAATTATTCCATCGTGGACGCGGGAACGATTCCCGGCTGGCAGACCACGGCCAGCGACAACAAGATCGAGATCTGGAGCGATAGCTTTCAAGGCATTGCCGCATACGAGGGGACGCAGTTCGCGGAACTCAACGCCTATGAGGTGAGCACGTTGTATCAGGATGTCACCGGCATCGCGTCGGGCAGCCTGGTCGGCTTCCAGTTCGCGCATCGCGGGCGCTTGGGTGTGGATGTCCTGAGATTGAGCATCATCGACCTCGGTCTGGATAGCTTGATCGGCGGTGGAGACGACACCACGCTGTTCTCCAATCAGTATTCGACCGGCAATAACGCCTGGGCCTTCTACACCAGTGCCGGCGAAGCGCCGATCATCGCGCTGGGGAACAACGTGCGCTTCGCGTACGAGTCCATTTCCGCGGCGGGAGGCAATCCCGCAATCAGTAACTTTCTTGACGCGGCGGACTTTGGTGTCGGCGTCGCGGTTGCCAGCGTTCCGGAACCTTCGAGCATCGCGCTGTTGCTTCTGGGAGTGATGGGCTTGGGCATTCGTGGTCGCAAGCTGGTCGGTACGCAGCAGGCGTAGGTATTTCATGGCCTGGGCCAGGTCGCGGCTTACCCAGGCATAGGGTCGTAAATGGCGCAGGGGAAACGCTAATTCAGGCCGAACACTGTTGCCGCATTCTCGGTTTGCCGCGCGATGCCGGTGAAATGGCGCAGGAAGCCTGGTTAAGGCGCATGCATACGCACGACTTCCTGCGGGTGATGCCGATGGTGGAGGCGGCGATCAGCGGTGGCGAGGCCTACCGTATCGAATACAGCGTACAGAATTCGGCGGATCAATGGGTCTGGCTGGAAACGCATGGACGCGTCGTGGAATGGCGAGAAGGCCGGCCAATTCGCGTGGCCGGGATTCATACCGATATCACCGCACGCATCGAAGCGGAGCAGGCGCTGGCCATCAGCCAGGCACGGCAGCGGGCACTGATTGCATCGCTGCCGGATCTGGTCTTCATGATCGATAGCGATGGACATATCAGCGAGTACTACCCACCGGCCAAATCGGGGATCGCCTATATGCCGGCGGCAGAATGCATCGGCCGTTCCTATTTCACGGTATTTCCCGATGACATCGCCCATTTCATCACCGACAGCCTCCTGCTACTTATCGAGGATCCCCAACCGCTATCGGCGGACATGTCGATGGAGGTCGCCGGCGAACAGCGCGAATTGCAAATGACGCTCAGCTTGCTCACGGACGGCAACAACGGGCCAGCCGGTTTTCTCTGTGTCGCACGCGACATCACGGAACACAAGCGCATCGAGCAATGGCTGATTCGGGGCAAGGAACGCCTGGCCCTGGTGCTGAAAGGCAGCGGCGACGCCGCCTGGGACTGGGATCTGGTAAACGGTGAGTACTGGTTCTCGCCGCGCTGGTGGAACATGCTTGGCCATCTGGCGGAGGAAACCTCGCGGGACCCCGATCTATGGTGCCGTTTCATGCCCGTCGAGGACGCCAAACGCGCACGTCGGCGGCTCGTACAGGCACTGGCCAATACCGGCAAAGACCATTTTTCCGTGGAGTTCAACCTACGCCACAAAGCCGGCCATGAGCTGCGTGTCCTCGCGCGCGGCCACATCCAGCGTGACGGCAACGGCAACCCCCTGCGCGTGGCAGGCACCAACATGGACATCACGCGGCATATCGAACGGACACCGGTTGGCAGGAAACAGGAACATGAACCGCTGTCGTTCAGAAATAACAACGAGGTCGCCAGACACGTTCACCTGTGCCAGATCAGGGCGGAACACGCTTGAGTCGGTAGTTTCGCGGGGACTCCGCGCGAATGAGGGCGGCTTCGCTCCCCTTTCGCGGTTCAAGCCAGCAGATACTTCAGCCCGATGCCGGTGAGTACCACCACCAACACGCCGCGCAGCCAACTGTCACGAAAATAGCGAGACAAATACGGCCCGAGATAAGCGCCGATCAGCGTGCCCAACAGCAGTGGCGGGAGCAGTTCCCAGTTCAGCCGCACCCCCATCGCCAGATAGTTGGCGATGGATGCCGAGGAACTGACGAATACCGCCAGCGCGGCGGTGCCCGCTACCACGAACATGGGCAGGCGCAAGCCCATCGCCATGAAGGGCACCAGCAGGAAACCGCCGCCAACGCCCAGGGCGGAAGCCAGGGCCGCGATACAAAAACCGATGGCGAACGCCAGTACGGGGCTGTAGTCGAACATCTCGCCGCCGAATGCGAACTGGATGCGCCGCCAGGACCAGATCGTATGCCGCACCCCGATTTCGCAAGGTGCGCTGCCTGTCGCCACCAGACCCTCGAACGCCGCGGCCGCCCTCGCGCTGGCGCCCTGCCCCGCTTGGCTGCGCGCCAGAGACCAGACCAGTTGTACCGCGATGATCAGCACAAGAATCGCGAACACGGGCTTGAAACTGGACATATCCGAGAGGTAGCGCACCGATAACGCGCTGCCCACAAGCGCGCCGAGCAAACCGCCGGCGGCGAGAACCAGGCCCAGGCTGAATACCAGCCGGCATTGGCGCAGATAGTTGGGAACCGCCACCAGGGGCGTGGCCAACGTGAGCATCTGGGCCATGGGCTTGACCTGGTTGGCGTCGCTCAGGCCCAGCACCGAGATCAGTCCGAACGATGCCAGGATGCCCCCCGCCGCGCCCACCAGGGAAAACACGAAACCGACCAGCACGCCCCAGCTCAAAGGAAGCCAGGCGCTGGCGAGGTTGAGATCGAAATCCGCGGGCATATCCACTCCTTTGGGGGTGTCCTTACGCGGAACGATAGCTCATAGCCGGGCCGGTTCGTTGGTTTCCCGCGCGCGTGCCTTGATGTGGCGCGCCAGGATGCCTCCAGCCAGGGGCAGTGTCAGCGCCGAAGCCAGGAACAACCAGCTCGCGCCGACATGATCGACCACGACCGCGCCAACAGCGGCGCCGCTGGCCTGACCAAGGAAGAAGCAGAAGGCGAACAGCGACAGGGCGGTGCCGCGCGCCTCCGGAATCATCTGGGTCGCCAGCGTTTGCAGGGTGTTGTGCAACTGGTAAAAGCCCAGCCCGGCAAGGCCGCAGGCGAGCACACCCCAGCCCCAGGCCGGCGCCAGCGCCAACAGGGTGAACGCCAGGCCGAGCAAGAGGCCACCCATGCGCGCCAGGCGCCGCTGCCCCAGACGTTTGACCCAGTGGCGCGCCAGCAGGGTGTAGCCAAGGCCACCCAGTCCGACAGTGGCAACGACCAGGCCGGCGTGGAACAGGGAAATGCCGAAGCGCTGATGCAGATAGGAGGGGATGAAGGACATGGCGCCGAAGGTCGTGACCGCCTCGACAAACAGGACAATCAGGATGAAGCGCGCATGGGAATTGGCGAATACCTGGCGGAAGCGCCCGCGTTGGCTGGTGGGTAGCGTCCCGCCGGCGTTCACCCCGGGTTGATGCGCGCGCAGGGAGGCGCGCAGCAGCAGGCCGACACCGAGATAAATCACGGCAAGCAGCACGAAGGCCCAGCGCCAGCCGAAAAAATCGGCAAAAAAACCACCGATCGCCTGGCCGCTGATCAGGCCGATGATCTGCCCGGACATGAACCGGGCCAGCGTCGCCTGACGATGCTCCAGTGCGACCGCGTCGCCGATCCAGGCCAGCGAGAGCGGAATCAGTGCGGCCGTGGTGGCGCCATTCAGCGCCCGCGCCAGAGCGAGCATTTCCAGATTGGAACTAAGCGCGCAGGCGACGGCGCCGACGGTGGAGGCCAGACAAGCCCAGGTGACCACCTTGAGCTTGCCAAACTGGTCACCAAGCGGCCCGAACACCAGTTGCAACAGGCCATAGGCGATGCTGGTGGCGGTGACCACCAGCGCCGCGTGCCCCACCGTCGTAGCGAAATCACGCGCCAGCGCCGGCAACATCGGATCGCACAGGCGCAGCGCGGCGGAACTGGCGAAGGCGGCACAGGCGAGCAGGAACACGACGCGGTCGACCTGCCCGCGCGCTTCGCTGGCCAATGGGTCTGGCGTGATCGGGAGAGGGGCTGCGGGTTGATGCGGCGAGTCCATCCGATGTGTCCTGGTGAATAAAGCGCTTATCTCGTTGACCGGGATAGACCTGAAGAACCCTACCCCACCCGCGGGGTGAATGTGCGCTTGTAGCGCCGGCATCCGTGCCGGCGTCTTTTCAAACCCAGCCGGCAAGGATGCCGGCGCTACAAGTGAGTGAATGTCACAAAAAAACGCCGGCAGGGATGCCGGCGCTACAGGGGGCGGCTTGCGCCGCCTCATGCGGGTCTTACTTGTCTTTCACATCCTTGTCTTTCACTTCCTCGAACTCGGCGTCGACGACATCGTCGTCTTTCTTGCCGGCACCGGCTTCGGCGCCGCCTTCACTACCTGCCGCGCCCTGGTCCTTGGCATACATCTGCTCGGCCAGTTTGTGGCTGGCTTCGGCCAAAACCTGGGTCTTGGCTTCGATCTCATCCTTGTCACCGGACTTGATGGCGGCTTCGGCCTCGGTGATGGCGGTTTCGATCTTCGCCTTCTCTTCGTCGTTGACCTTGTCGCCGTAGTCCTTCAGCGCCTTCCTCACCGAGTGCACCATGCCGTCGGCCTGGTTGCGCGCGGTGGCCAGCTCGAAAGCCTTGTGGTCTTCGGCGGCGTTGATTTCAGCGTCGGACACCATCTTCTTGATCTCGTCCTCGGACAGGCCGGAGTTCGCCTTGATGGTGATCTTGGCTTCCTTGCCGGTGCCCTTGTCCTTGGCGGAAACGTGCAGGATGCCGTTGGCGTCAATGTCGAAGGTGACCTCGATCTGCGGCATGCCGCGCGAAGCCGGCGGGATGTCGGTCAAGTTGAACTGGCCCAGGCTCTTGTTGCCGGAGGACATTTCCCGCTCGCCCTGGAGGACGTGGATGGTCACCGCGGTCTGGTTGTCGTCGGCGGTGGAGAACACCTGGTTGGCGCGGGTCGGGATGGTGGTGTTCTTCGGGATCAGCTTGGTCATCACGCTGCCCAGGGTTTCGATGCCCAGGGACAAGGGGGTGACGTCCAGCAGCAGCACGTCCTTGACCTCACCTTGCAACACACCGCCCTGGATCGCGGCACCGACGGCGACAGCCTCATCGGGGTTCACGTCCTTGCGCGGCTCTTTGCCGAAGAACTCTTTCACCAGTTCCTGCACCTTGGGCATGCGGGTCATGCCGCCGACCAGGATGACGTCGCCGATGTCGGAAATCTTGATACCGGAATCCTTGATCGCGATCTTGCACGGCTCGATGGTGCGCTTGATCAGTTCTTCCACCAGGCTCTCGAACTTGGAGCGGGTGATCTTCATGACCAAGTGCTTCGGACCGCTGGCATCCGCCGTGATGTAGGGCAGGTTGATTTCGGTCTGGGTTGCGGAGGACAGCTCGATCTTGGCCTTCTCGGCGGCTTCCTTCAGGCGTTGCAGGGCCAGCACGTCCTGCTTCAGGTTGACGCCGGACTCTTTCTTGAATTCGTCGATGATGTAGTCGATCAGGCGCTGATCGAAGTCCTCGCCGCCCAGGAAGGTGTCGCCGTTGGTGGACAGCACTTCGAACTGGTGCTCGCCGTCGATTTCCGCGATCTCGATGATGGAGATATCGAAAGTGCCGCCGCCCAGGTCATACACGGCGATCTTGCGGTCACCTTCCTGCTTGTCCATACCGAAGGCCAGCGCCGCCGCGGTCGGCTCGTTGATGATGCGCTTCACTTCCAGGCCGGCGATGCGGCCGGCGTCCTTGGTCGCCTGGCGCTGGCTGTCGTTGAAGTAGGCCGGCACGGTGATGACCGCTTCCGTGACCTCTTCGCCCAGGTAGTCCTCGGCGGTCTTCTTCATCTTGCGTAGCACTTCGGCGGAAATCTGCGGCGGCGCCTTCTTCTCGCCATGCACTTCCACCCAGGCGTCGCCGTTGTCGGCCTGGAAAATCTTGAACGGCATCAGGTCGATGTCTTTCTGCACTTCCTTTTCCTGGAAGCGGCGACCGATCAGGCGCTTGATCGCGTACAGGGTGTTCTTGGGGTTGGTGACGGACTGCCGCTTGGCCGGCGCGCCACACAGGATCTCGCCGTCTTCCACGTAAGCGACGATGGACGGGGTGGTGCGCGTGCCTTCCGCGTTTTCGATGACCTTGGCCTTACCGCCTTCCATGATGGCGACGCAGGAGTTGGTGGTGCCCAGGTCGATGCCGATGATCTTGCCCATTTGTGTCTTCCTCAGAAAAATTAGCTTGCTAGCTTTATGGGATTGTTGAGTGGGGTTTCAAGGGCGCAACTTCACTTCCCTTTCACCACCATCACCATCGCCGGCCGAATCACCCGCTCGTTCAGCAGGTAACCCTTCTGCAGCACTTGGGCGACGGTATTGGGCTCGCCTTCCGCATCCACCATGGCAATCGCCTGGTGATGGTTCGGATCAAACTTATCGCCCAACGGATTGATTTCATTGATCGCGTACTTCTCGAACACGCCGGAAAGCTGTTTCAGAGTCAGCTCCACGCCACTCTTAACGCTTTCCAGGCTGACGTTGTCGCCGGTCGCCAGCGCGGCTTCCAGGCTGTCCTTCACCGCCAGCAAGTCGGCCGCGAACTTGTCCAGCGCGAACTTGCGCGCCTTCTCCACATCATCGATCGCGCGGCGGCGCACGTTCTCGGTCTCCGCCTTGGCGCGCAGCCAGGCATCGTGGTGTTCCTGCGCGTTCAACTCCGCCTGGCGCAGCAATTCCTCATGACTCGGCATGCTGTCCACATTGACGCCCGCCGCCTCGACGCTTTCCTGATTGACTTGTTCCTCAGACACGTTCACTTCCCTCCTAAAAACCGGAGTGGTTTTGTGGGCGTTGTGGCGCATTTCAAGTGTGGGGAGAACATATTCGATGCCCCCAAGCCCGTGTTGGGTTGAGCGACAGCGAAACCCATCATGACACCCACCGGTGAGGCAACGGGTTTGTGCTTGGCCTGTGCTCACCTTGTTAACAAACCCGGAATAGTGATATATCTCTTTGCCATATCTCATCTGGAGCCACCCCCATGGATACCGCAAAAATATTCTGGTCCGGACGCTCACAAGCGGTGCGTTTGCCCAAAGATTTCCGTTTCGAGGAACAGGAAGTTCGTATCCGCCGCCACGGCAATGCCGTCATCCTCGAACCCCTGGCGGAAAACTGGGACTGGCTGGATGCCATCTGCGGCGCGCTCGACCAGGATTTTGTCGAGGCGGCCGGAGAGCAACCGGCTCAACAAGAACGCCCCGGCCTGGACGAACTGTTCCGATGAAACGCTACCTGCTCGACACCAACACGGTCATCGCCCTGTTGAACGACAAGGATTCGCGCCCCTCGCGGCGCATCCGCCAACTCACCCCCGCGCAGGTTTGTATTTCCGCCATCGTCGCCCACGAACTTTTCTATGGCGCCTTCAAGAGCCAGCGCAGCGAACGCAATCTGACCCTGGTGGATGCCCTGCAATTCGAGGTTCTGGAGTTCGACCGCGAGGACGCCCGCCAAGCTGGCGCCATCCGCGCCCTGCTGGCCACGAAGGGCACACCCATCGGCCCCTACGACGTGCTGATCGCCGGCCAGGCCAAGGCCCGCGACATGATTCTGGTAACCCACAACGTCCAGGAGTTCGAGCGCGTGGAGGGGTTGAGCATCGAGGATTGGCTGCTGTGACAGCCCGCGTAGGATGGGTTGAGCGATAGCGAAACCCATCACCTCGCCGGCCGATGCTTTGATGGGTTTCGCTATCGCTCAACCCATCCTATCGTTCCCCCTCAGAACGCCGCCGCCTCAATCTCCAGGTAGGCCTTGTTGATGTTGCCGCCCATTTGTTCCGCGAAATGGTGCAGCGGCTTCCATTCGGTGAGGTCAAGCTTCTTGCGGATTTAGCCGTCGGTGAGGCCAGCCTTGTAACCGGCTTCGGTGCCGGCGTAGAGGCGGGCCATGCGCTGGTGCAGTTTGCCGACATCTGCCGTAGTTATCAGCGGGCCGTGGCCGGGGATGATGATTTTTGCCCAGGCGGCCGAAGAACAGCCGGCTCAATAAGAACGCCCGGCCTGGCATTTGGCCATGACTAATTGCCTCTTCCTCAATCAGGAAGTTATCCTTGCCGCGCTCGAACAAGCGGTCATCCAGACCGACCACCCCATCCTGATGGTGGATAGGCCGTTGCCCTGGCCCGCCACTTGAAACCGCACGTTGGAATTTCCATGTCACGCAAGGCCAAAGCCAACCCGAAAAAACCGCCGTCACCCCATGACATGGACAGCACCGCATTGGCCGCGCGGGCCGAGGCGGAATTGGCCCTGTCTCGCCACAAGGAGGCAATCGAGCTTTACAAGGAACTGCTCAAGCGTGAGCGACGGCCCATCTGGGTCGAAGGTTTGGCCGCGTGTTACGCCGGTCGCGCCCACAGTCTGGCCGCCAAGGGCATGCTCAAGGAAGCGCTGGTGTTGTGGCGTAACCGCCGGCAAATATGCGGCAAGCCGCTCGTCGAAGGGCCTTACCTGACCTGGCTCATGCAGGCGGGGGAACGGGGCGAGGCGATGCGGCTGCTGGCCGATTCCTCCCTGCCCGAAGCGGCGCGCGCCGAACTGGAAACGCGCCTCGCCGCCACACTGCTGACCTTGCCGCAGAACACACCACTCCCCGATCTACCCGCCGACAGCGCACTGCTGCGCCACCGGCCAGCGGCGCTGGCGGCGTTGCAGGCATACGGCCAAGGTGATTGGGCCGCGCTGGGTGAATGCCTCCAGGCGATCCCGTTTCGTTCGCCATATCGCGATTTGAAGCCGCTGCTCAAGGCGCTGGCGCTGCTGACAACGGATCCCGCAGCGGCAACCGACAGGGCAACTGAGGTGATTGCCCGCCTGCCGGCCGACGGCCCATTCGAGCGGCTGGCTGCGGCATTGCGCTGCGCGGTGTTGCCCGCTGGCCGTTGGCTGACGGCATTGCACGGTCTCGACGAGGTCGGCCGGCAACTGGTGCTGGATCTCAAAGGTTGCCCGGACCCCCTGCGCCCCCTGCTGCTGGAACTCGCCAAATTGGGCGACCACCCCAACCCCGGGCAGTTTTTCGATCTGCTCGCGCGCCATCGGCGTGTGCTGCCCGAGGGCATGGCGGCGAATTTCTGCCGGCAATTACTGCCCCATGCGGCGAATCGGCAGAAGTCCCATACCGACATATTCGGCGCCCTGCCGGAAGTGGAGCGGTCACACCTCGCCGCCCAGGCGGTCGAAGCGCGCGGCGAACGCGGCCCGGCCACGCCCCACTGGCGGCGCATGGCCGAATTGCTGGGCGGCAATCCTGAAAAGAAGCGGCACGCGGCGCTGATCTGGCGGCGCCTGTCGGGGATGGATCTGGCGGCCCTGGGTGAGGCCGGCGCGCTGCTTACGGACGCTATCGTTTGCCTGGAGCGCAGTGTCGATCTCGATCCCGATCAACGCGACACCCAGTTACGGCTGATCGCGGAGCATCGCCATGCGGGTGCGCTCCAGCATGCGCGCGCCCGCCTTGACCAGGCGTTGCCGCGTTTTCCCAAGGATGCCGAGCTCTTGCTCGAAGCCGTGCGGGTGGCGCTCGCCGGCAAAGCCTTCAAGAAAGCCGTGGGGCTGGCCAAGCGGGTGCTGGAACTCGACCCCATCAACCCCAAGGTGCGGCGGCTGATCGGCCAAGCCCATTTCTCCCACGCGCGCAAGCAGATCAAGGCGAAAAACCTCCCGTCGGCGCGCAAGGAACTGGAGGCGGCGGCGGAATGGCTGCGCGGTTCGGAAGATGGCGCGACGCTGAACCTGTTGCGCGCCCTCGCCGGCGACGACCCGGCGAGCGCCGATACCGCTATCCGTGACGTGGTCGCCGACCTGGGGGGGGCCTTGCTGGGGGGCTTCCATCTGGCCCTGGAAGCGGGCCGGCTGGGACTGGATGCGGCCAAGTTGCTGAAGCAAGGAAAGGTCGATCTGGCCGCCACCCCCGCCCCGGCGACGGTGGTCGCCCTGGCCCGAGCGCTCGAAGCCGCGCGCGAGATGGACACAACCTTGCGCGACACGACCTTGCGCAACGCCTTGAATCCCCTGCGCCCGGCGCTCAGGCGGGCGGCGGCCGGCCGCTATGCCGAGTCCGAGCAGCGCCTGATTTGCGAAGCCTGGCTGCGCCGCAAGGAAAGTGAACTGCTCCGCCTCTATGCCGATGCCGCGCTGAAACAGCGGCCGCGACAACCCCTCTTCGTCTATTTCAAGGCCATGGCTCAATACGCCAACATGCCGTACCGCATCCCCGAGCGGATGCAATACGACCTCGAAGATGCCGCCGAGGCAGCCCGCGCTCAAGGTGATCGGCGCACTTTCCAGCGCATCCAGGATCTGCTCCATCCCGTCGAGTCGGATAGCTTCTACCCGGAGGATGAGGGTGACTTCGTCGGCGGGCTGATGAATGACGATCCGGGTGCGATGTTCGAGTTGCTGCTGCATATGGGCGGCGAGGAGGCGCTGTTCAGCATGGCGCGCCAGGCGATGGGCAAGAAGACGTTCGATGCCCTGCGCAAGGAACTGGGTGGCAACAACAAGGAGTTCGCCCGCGCCTTGGTCGAAATGATGGCGCAACAAGCGCGACTTGGCGACGTCCCGGCGCCGGCCCCACGCAAACCGGGGCCACGCAAACCTTCGGATATTAACCAGAGAAACCTGTTCGATGACTGACCCTTACCGCCTCCTCGGCGTGCCCGCCACCGCCGACGACGAAACCATCCGCCTCGCCTATCTGGCGGCGATACGCGCTTGCCCACCCGAGCGTGACCGGCACCGCTTCGAGCAGTTGCGTGCCGCCTACGAAGCCATCGCCAGTGCCCAGGCGCGCCGCTCCCACGCCCTGTTCGACACCACGGCCCCGACACCGGAAGACGTGCTGGACGCGCTCAGCGCCACATTCCAACCGCGGCGTCCGTCGGAGCAACGGCTGCGCCGGGTGTTGGGTGAAAAACCATGATGCTCGACCCCACCCAAAAGGAAGGCATGGGTAGGGCGGATGCCCGAAGGGCGATCCGCCGTTTTCATTGGCGGAACCGCTTCGCGTTCCGCCCTACGCTCCCCGATTGCGGATCTACCGGGCCGTCCAGCTGCGTTCGACTGAGGAATCAAGAATGATGCTCGACCCCGCCGAAAAGGAAGGCATGGGTAGGGCGGATGCCCGAAGGGCGATCCGCCGTTTTCATTGGCGGAACCGCTTCGCGTTCCGCCCTACGCTCTCCGGTTGCGGATTTGCCGGGCCGTCCAGCTGCGTTCGACTGAGGAACCAAGGATGATGCTCGACCCCGCCCAAAAGGAAGGCCTGATCGAGGCATTCCGCGCCTACCTAGACGACGTTGAGGAAAGCGATACGGAGGCCGGCGACGCCCCGGTCGATCTGCATACCCTGCTGGCCGAAATGGCCGCGCTGAAGAACGAAATCCGCCTGGAGTCACGCCAGTTCAAGGCCATGCTCGAAGAAATGCGCCAGTTCGGCGAAGTCCTGCGCGAACAGAACGAACGCCTGAATCGGGAGCTGGAACGGGCGCGCGAACAGGCCAGCGCGGGCAAGCGCCAGGCCGAACGCGGCCTGCTGCTGGGCCTGCTCGACCTGCGTGATCGCCTGGCAGCGGGCGTGGATGCCGGCGCCGCGCACCGTCCCGCCTTCCTGGCGCGACTGGTTCCGGCCGAGACGCGCTTCGCCGACAGCCTGGCGCAGGGCCAGGCCCTCACGCTGCGGCGCGTGGATGAATTGCTGGACGGACACCAGGTGCGTCCACAGGAAGCCATCGGCCAGCGCCTCGACCCGCATCGGATGCGCGCGGTGGGCGTCGAAGCGGTGCCCGACCAGCCCGACGGCCAAGTGCTGCGTGAGGTACTGCGCGGTTATTACCAACACGGCGAGCTGCTGCGCGCCGCCGAAGTCATCGTCAACAAAAAGGTCTAGCAAACATGAGTGAAATTATCGTCGGCATCGATCTGGGTACCACCAACTCCGAAGTCGCCGTGGTGCGCGACGGACGCGTGGAAGTCATCGCCATCTCCGAGGGGGTGCGCATCCTGCCCTCGATGGTCGGCCTGGCCGACGACGGCGCCCTGCTGATCGGCGAAGCCGCCCGCAACCAATATGTACTGCGCCCGGAACGCACGGTGCGCTCGATCAAGCGGCGCATGGGCGAAGCCACGCGCGTCAGCCTGGGCGACAAGGACTACAGCCCGCAGGAAATCTCCGCCCTGATCCTGCGCCGGCTCAAGCAAATCGCCGAGAACCACCTGGGACAGCCGGTGAACAAGGCGGTCATCACCGTGCCCGCCTATTTCTCCGATGCGCAGCGCCAGGCAACCCGCGAAGCCGGTGAAATCGCCGGGCTGGAGGTGGTGCGCATCATCAACGAACCCACCGCCGCCGCGCTGGCCTACGAAACCGGACACCAGGGCGCGCGCCGGGCGCTGGTGTATGACCTCGGCGGCGGCACCTTCGACGTGTCCGTGGTCAACCTGGAAGGCGACGTGGTGGAAGTGCTCGCCAGCCACGGCAACAACCATCTGGGCGGTGACGACTTCGACCAGAGAATTGTCGATTTCGCCCTCGACCATCTCCAGGCGCGCCACGGCGCCGAGGTGGCCCATGCCGCGCGCCAGTCCGGCATCGCCATGGCGCGCCTGCAACGCGCCGCCGAGGCCGCCAAGATCACGCTGTCCGACCGCCCCTACGCCATGCTCGCCGAGGAATACCTGCTCCAGCATCAGGGCGAGCCGGTGCATCTGGCAGTGGAACTTTCGCGCGACGACTACGAAGCGATGATCGAGCCCTACATCGCCGAGACGCTGGACGCCACCCATATCGCCCTCGCCGGCGCGCATCTGACCGTGTCCGACATCGACGAAATCCTGCTGGTCGGCGGCGCCACCCGCACGCCCCTGGTGGCGCGCCGCCTGGAGGAAGCGCTGGGCCTGGCGCCGCGCGGCGAGTTGAATCCCGATCTATGCGTGGCCATGGGCGCGGCCATCCAGGCCGGCGTCATCAATGGCGACCAGACCTCCAGAGTGCTGGTCGATGTCACCCCCTACACCTTCGGCACCTCCGCCATCGGCCTGCTGGACGGCGAAGAATATTTCTACTGCTTCATCCCTCTGATCCGCAAGAACACCCCTATCCCCGTCTCCAAGAGCGAGGTGTTTTATACCGCCTACGATGGACAGGAACGGATCGATGTCGGCGTATATCAAGGTGAAGATCGCGACGCGCTCAACAACGTCGAAATCGGCCAGTTCACCATTGACGGCCTGCGCGCCGACGCCCCCGCCGGCAGCCGCATCGTCACCAGCTTCTCGCTCGACCTCGATGGCATCCTCCACGTCACCACGCGCGAAAAGGAAACCGGCCTGGAACGCTCCATCACCATCGCCAACGCCCTGGCGCGCCAGGAAACCGACCAGCTCGACGCCGCGCGGGACCGGGTAAGTGCCCTGTTCGGCGAGGCCCCTTCAACGCCGGGCGGCGAGGCTGGCAACAACGCCGAACACCGCCGCCGGCACGTGGAGGCCCAGGCCCTGATTGAAAAGGCGGAACGTCTGCTGGGGGCGGCCGGCGCGGAAGACGGCGAAGACCTGGTGAACGGCATCGAAGCCGTCAAGGATGCCCTCGCGCAAGGGGATGAGATCAATGATGTGGCCAATGATGTCGCGTTGAAGATGGCCATGGACAGCCTCGCCGACCTGCTCTACTACCTGGAAGCCTGAGCATGGAACGCTGTCCATCCTGCCGCAGCCGCCTCAATGAAAGCGCGCTCTGCCCACGCTGTGGCTGCGACCTCAGTCTGGTGTTTTCTGTCGAGTCGCGCGCCGAAAACCTCGTCCGACTCGCCATCCGGGCCTGGGCCAATGGCAACCCGAAGTTGGCCCAGGCCCACGTCGACAAATCGCTGACCCTGAAGCGCGGCGCGCTGGCCGAGACGCTGGCGCCCCTGCTGCGCAAGATCGCGCGCGGCGAGTGCCGCTGACGCGACCGCCGCGCCAGACCAGTAGCCTGTCGGACTTTGGTCGTCGATAGCGAAAATCGGCCCCGACGAGGCCAGTTTTTGCCGGATTTGCAGCCGACGATTCCAAAGTCCGACAGGCTGCCAAGGTATCGACAGCGCTCGCCGCGCAATGCCCCCGCGCGGACGCCATGCCGGCCACCCGGCCACCTCCGGCCTCCAGGACCCTCACCATGAATTCCTGAACTCGGACACCAAAGACGGTCGAGGTAGTGCCGTTAGACCAGTGAATGTCGGCTATGGGGATGGTGAGCATTGGGCTGGAACCGGCCACTTTGAGACGGCCAGGTTGGTGGCTCGGGTGTCTCTTGCTCGGCCATAGGCGACGATCACCTTGACCTGATACCGGCCGTTCACCAATGACCGCTTCGGCTGACCTCGTGTGTACTGTAGGGCGTGGCCCGTATTGCAGACTCACGCGTCCGGTATGGACGAAGGTCCATGTCGCGCAGTATGCTGCACAGAATTCTGTTATCTATCTGCAAGGAGTTGGCCATGGGCTTTTCTACCGGCGACGTGGTGCCGTTCACCCAGGCACGCGCCAACCTCTCCGAGCTGGCCGATCAGGCCAAGGCCGGCGCCGAGAAGATCATCACCAAGAACGGCGAAAGTTACGTCGCCCTGATCGACGCTGGCCGGCTGGACTACTACCACCGGCTGGAAGGCGAGCGCATCCACCTGCTGCTGATCGACGATGCCCGGCGCGGCCTGGCCGACATTGCCGCCGGCCGAACCTTTGAGGCCGATGGCGCCATCGAGCGGCTGCAACAGTGCCGGGCCTCTGCCCAGTCAGGCAAGCCCGCCAAGAAACGTGGCTAAAAGCGTGGATGCGGGCCTCTACCGGGTCGAACTGACCGCGAGTTTCCTGGAACGCCTCGACGCCATCGAGGCGTTCCTGCTGGAGGCCGATGCGGGTTTTGCCTTCGACGCCCTGCTGGCCGAGCTGCGCGCGACGGTGATCCCCAACCTGCGCCGGTTTCCGCGCATCGGCCGGCGTTACCTGGACAACCCGCCGCAATCGGCCGAAGCGCTGACCCAACTCGCCGCGCTGCCGGTCGGCGCTGCCCAGGCGCTGCGCGAGTACCTGCATGGCGACTACCTGATGCTGTACACCGCATCGGAGACCGACGCCACGGTGTACCTACTGTCCGTCCGGCACCACCGCCAGCTTTCGTTTGACTTCGCCCGCCTGTGGCCGGGCGCCTGATAGATCGCCAGACACAAGAACATGCCAACACTGCACTGGGTAGGGAAAGACAAGGTGGCCAACCACCAGAGTCCCTACTTGACCGTCTCTTGAGGCCGAGCAAGAGACGCCCACACCGCCAGCTTGTCCGTCTGAAACGGGTCGCAAGCACTCACTCGATGCTGGGCAAATCGGTCATTGGTAAAGCTCATCGCTTCGGTGACCCTTGCCGGCTTATTTTGACTACTCAAAGACGCCGACGAGGCGCCGGCGCTACTTTCAGAACGCCGCCGCCTCGATCTCCAAGTAGGCTTTGTTGATGTTGCCGCCCATCTGTTCGTCGAAGTGGTGCAGCGGTTTCCATTCGGCAAGGTCGAGTTTCTTGCGGATTTCGCCGTCGGTGAGGCCGGACTTGTAACCGGCTTCGACGCCGGCGTAGAGCTTGGCCATGCGCTGGTGCAGCTTGGCGACGCTCTTGGTGGTCATCAGCGGGCCGTGGCCGGGGATGATGGTTTTCGCGGGCATCGCCTTCACTTCGGCCAGGGTTTCGATCCACAGCTTGACGTTGGCGTCGCGGAAGTTGGGGGTGATTTCGTTGACGGTGATGTCGCCGCCGACCAGGACTTTGTCGTCGGGCAGCCAGATCATCATGTCGCCGGCCGTGTGCGCGGCTTCCGGCACCCAGAAGGTGAGCTTGACGCCGTCCAGGGTGACGTCGGTTTTCGTCTTGCTGGCGTAGACCTCGGTGGCGGGGACGGCGCGGGTGTTGGGCAGTTTGCGGCCGAGCGCGCCCTGGATGATGCCTAGCCATTCGCCCTCGCCTGCGATCAGCAGCTTGCGGCACATCTCGGAGCTGATGACTTTCGCGTCGGGGAAGGCGGCGTTGCCGAAGCTGTGGTCGCCGTGGTGGTGGGTGTTGATGATGACTTTCACCGGCTTTTTCGTGAGCTTGGCGACTTCTTTCGCCAGATGCGCGCCAATTTCGTCGGTGAAGCCGGTGTCGATCAGGATGGCGCTGGTTTCGCCGATGATCAGCGTGCTGTTGACCATGTAGCCCTGGTTTTTCTTGTTGGGCAGTTCCATCGGCCCGAGCAGGGCGTAGATGCGGTCGTTGACCTTGGCGACCTTGGTGGCGGGGATGGCGGCCGCCATGGCGGAGGTGGTGAACAGCAGGGCGAAAATCAGGAACAGACGCGGCATGGGGGGTCTCCTTGATTATGGTGAGCTGTGATTCTGTGGGCAGAGCGATTGCGGCTCAATTGGACAGGCGTACCAGTCAGATGCCTTTCACCGCGCCAACCAGACGATGCGTGGCCTCGCGGATCACGCTACGCGGCGCGCCCAGGTTGAGACGCATGAAGCCGCCGCCGCCCTGGCCGAACAGGCTGCCCGGACTCATTCCCAGGCGTGCGCGCTCGATGAAGAAGCGGTTGAGTGCCGCATCACTCATACCCAGCTCCCGGCAATCCAGCCACAGGAGATAAGTACCCTCCGCCGCGACCACGCGGATGGCCGGCGCCTCGCGCGCGAGGGTGGTGGCGACTTCATCACGGCTTTCCGCGAGGTAGGGCATCAGCGCGTCCAGCCAGGCGGCGCCATGCTGGTAGGCCGCCGAGAAGGCGGTGATGCTGAACGGGTTGGCGCCACTTACATGCAGCAGGTCGAAGGCGCGGCGCAGCTTCTCGCGCTGTTCCGGCTTGCTGGCGACCAGGGCGGAAAGCCCCAGGCCGGGGATGTTGAAAGTCTTGCTCGGGGCGACGGCGGTGACGATGTCATCGCCGTCGTCCGCCAGCGTCGCCAGGGGGATGTGGCGCTGGCCGGGGTAGATCAGGTCGTGGTGGATTTCGTCGGAGAGCACCACCAGCTTGTGCTTGCGGGCGATGCGCAGCAGTTCGCGCTGTTCATCCTCGCTCCAGACCCGGCCGACCGGGTTGTGCGGGCTGCACAGAATCAACATGCGGGCGTCGGCGGCGCACTGTTCCAGGTGGTCGAAATCGATGCGATAACGCCCCGCCTCGTATATCAACGGGTTCTCGACCAGGCGCCGGCCGGTCGTGGTGACGGCGGAAAAAAAGGGGAAATACACCGGCGGCTGCACGATGACGCCCTCCCCCGCTGCAGCGAAGGCGAGCACGGCGGCATGCAGCGAGGGCACAACGCCGGGCGCCATCATGATCCAGTCGCGTTCGACCGGCCATTGGTGGCGCGCGCGCAGCCAGCCGATCAGCGACTCATACACGTCGTCCGGGAACAGACTGTAGCCGTAGACCGGATGCGCGGCGCGCGCCGCCAGCGCCTGGCTGACCGCTTCCGGCACGGCGAAATCCATGTCGGCCACCCACAGTGGAATGACATCCTCCGTGCCGAACACGCTCTTGCGGCCGTCCCACTTGAGGGCGGCGGTGCCTTCGCGCGGAATGATTCGGTCGAAATCAAAACTCATGGCAAACGTTCCCAAATCGTCACCTCGGAAAGCGTGTGCTGGAATTTGTGCCGGGTTTCGCGGATGACGAAGGGCACTTCGAGCGGGCCTTGCAGCAGCCTGAAGTGCTTGCCGAGGTGGGTTTTCAAGCCGTCCAGTGTGGTGACCTTCTCGCCATCCCGCTTGTAGCCGCCAATCCATTCTTCCCGAGGCGTGTGCTCCACGAGCCAGGTGTAGGGTGAGGCGATCAGCAGCAGGCCACCGGGATTTACCCGATCATGCACGTTGTCGAGGAACTTGGCCGGGCTGTATAGGCGGTCGATGAGGTTGGCGGCGAGGATCAGGTCGTAGCCGGTGAAACGCGGTTTCAGATTGCAGGCATCGCCCTGGAAGAAACTCACCTTGCCACTCGTCGCCTCCAGGCCGAGATCGGCCAGACGCCGCTCGCGGTAGGACACCAGTTCGCCCTCGTCGACCAGGGTGTAACGCAGCACGCCGCGTTGCGCGAATTCCGCGCCGAGGCCGATGAAACGCGCGGAGAAGTCGATGCCTTCCACTTCGTCGAAGACGCGCGCCAGTTCTAAGCTGGCGCGTCCCACCGCGCAACCGAGGTCGAGGGCGCGGTGTTTCGGCCGCTCGCCCATGGCCTGGATCGCCAGTTCGGCCAGCGCCTGGGAGAAGTTGGGCACGCCGAAATAGTCGTCACCGAAATGGAACTCGGCGTATTCGGACAGGAATTTGTCGCTCTCGTAGTGCGAGGGCGGCGGCGTCGGGGGTGGGTCGCCCACCACATAGCGAAAGCCGGCGTGCTGGAAGAAATGGCGGCGGAAGGCGTAGCGCGCGGCCAGGCGGCTTTCGTTGCCGCAGGAAATCCAGGAGCCGCCCTTGAACAGGTTGTGGCGCTCGTCGAAAGTGGGCGTGGTGAAGTCATCGTAGAGCGGATGCACCTGGAAGCCGTCGAACGGATAGATCGGCGTTTCGGTCCATTGCCAGACATTGCCCACCACGTCGAACAACGGGCCGTGCGGGAAACGGTTAACCGAGCAGGAGGAAGCACCGTGGTCAAGATGCTGATTGGCGGCCGCCGCACCCGCTTGCGGCACCTCGGCCACGCCGGCGAACGCGGCCAGGTGGTGCCATTCGTCCTCGCTGGGCAAGCGCACCTTCGCGCCGCTATGCGCGGCTTTCCAGTTACAGAACGCCTTGGCCTCGTGGAAATTGACCTCGACCGGCCAGTCCCAGGGCATGGCGATTTCTTCCAGCATCAGGCGCAAGCGCCAGCCATTGCCATCGGGCAACCAGAAGGTGGGATGGCGAGCCTCGGTGAAATTGCGCCAGGCCAGCCCCTCCTCGGGCCACCAGGCATCGTTGGCGTAGCCATCGTCACTGACGAACTCCAGGAATTCAGCGTTGCTCACCAGATAACGCGCGGCCTGGAATGCCGGAATGTCGGCCTCGTGGCGGCCGTATTCGTTGTCCCAGCCATACCAGGGATCGTCGCGTTCCTTGCCGAGCAGCGCCTGGCCCGCCGGCACCTCAACCAGTTCGTTGGTGGGCGCCGAGCCAGTGTCGCGGCAGGGCGCCCAGGCCGGGTGCGGACGTACATGGTTCAGGGCGTGCTGGCGGATCAGGACCGATGAGGTTTCCAGGTGGATGCGCTCGTGCTCGATGCCCATCAGGATCGGCCACCAAGGGTGATCCCAGGTGATCGGCAGGGTCAGCGGCAGGCGGGCGATGAGGCCATCCACCGCCACGCGCACTTGCCCTCGATAGGCACGAACCTCGGCCACCGTCGGCCAGTCGTAATGCGCCTCGCCGAGATCGTCCCAGCTCATTTCATCGACGCCGATGGCGAACATCGACTCGAAACGTGGCTCGATCCGATCGCTCAGCAAGCCGGCCAGCACCAGCTTGTTGACGAAAAACGTGGCGGTGTGGCCGAAGTAGAAAATCAGCGGATGCCGCAACGGAATCGGCTTGTGGAAATACGCCGCGTCGCTGGCCAGCGACTCGAACAAGGACTCGTAGCGGTCGAAGGTGGCATGAAAGTAAGCGCGTATTTCGCTGCGCTTGTCTTCGGCATGACCGCTGGACAGATTGGGGGTTCGCGGGAAGCGCTGGTTGAACATGGGCGGGACGGTTACGTGATGAGCAACGGCTAATGCTAGCAGGTGTAAAAACTCAACGATTGCCCAAACACGGCCACATGCCCAGAATCGGGCTTCCCTGGCCCTTTCTTGTCCCTTTCGGCAATGCCACTACCCACCCGATTCCTTCTCGGTTCCCCACTCAAGCTCGGCATTGCCATCGCGCTGTTCGTATTGCTTGATCTGAGCGTACTGGTGATCAATCTGTGGATCGCCAACCAGGTTTCGCGCGACGCCGTAGCGATCAATCTGGCCGGCCGCCAGCGCATGCTTTCGCAGCAGATCACCAAATCGCTGTTGCTGATCAACCAGGCGCCGAACGAAACATCGAGGATGCAAGCGCGCGAGGAATTGGCCGACGCCTACGAGCTGTTCGCCACCACCCTGCGCGCATTCGACCAGGGCGGCGTCACCAAGGGGGGCGATGGCACACTGGTGCATCTGCGCCGGGTCGAACCCAATGGCGGGCGTGGGCCGCTCGATGTGGCGCTGCTCCACGTGGCGCCACTGGCTGAACGCCTGGACAAGTCGCTGAATATGCCCTCGGCCGCCGCTGACGATTTCCGCTGGGCGATGGACTACATGATTGCCAACAACCGCGAAATCCTCGCCCGCATGAATGACCTCACCTTCGTGCTGGAACAGCATTCCGTCAGCCGCATCCGTGAGATGCGCGCGATCCAGACCGGCGCCTTCGCGCTCGCGCTGATCAACTTTCTGGTCATCGTGCTCGGCCTGGTGAAGCAATATCACTTCGTGCGCCAGGATCGCCGCCGCTGGCGCGAGCTTGCCCAACGCGACGCTCTGACCGGCTTGTTCAACCGCGCGGCTCTACGTGAAACCCTGGAGCGGCAGGTGGCTGAGGCCAACCGCGAGAGCCAGGCGTTTTCCCTGCTGCTTCTGGACCTGGATGGATTCAAACCGATCAACGACCGTTTCGGCCATGCCGCCGGCGACGAATTGCTGAAAAAACTGGCCAACACTTTGCTGGGCCTGGCACGGGAGAGCGACATCGTGGCGCGTCTGGGCGGCGACGAATTCGCGTTGGTTTGCCCTAATCTGAGCGGCGCAGATCAGATTCGCCATTTCTCTGACCGCGTCGTCCACGGCATCGCCAACATGGAGTGCAGCCACGGCGGCAATTGCAGCGTACATGCCAGCATCGGCGTGGCGATCTACCCCACGCACGGCACCAGCACCGATGAGCTTCTAGCCGCCGCAGACCGCGCCATGTATCAAAGCAAAGGTGCGGGCGGCAACTGCTGGAACCAGGCCGAACTGAATCGCTGATCGCCCTTCAACCTGGAAACAGCAGCGCCGTAGGTTGGGCAAAGCGAAGCGTGCCCAACATCGCGACGGTTCGTTGGGCTTCGCTTTGCCCAACCTACGACACTGATTCCCCTTCAGCCGACGTTGCTGGTGTAGTTTTGGGATAATCCCCGGCCCTGGTTTACTCAGCCCCTCCGTCAGTGACCTTCAAGCTCCCTCCCCCCGGCCAGCGTCTCAAGCTGCGCCGCCCCGCCGGCTCCGCCGACAGCATGGTTCTCGCCGACCTGGCCGCGCGGCAGCGCCTGCTGCTCCTCACCCAGACCGCGCAAGAAGCGACCCGCCTGGCCGAGGAAATCGCCTGGTTCAATCCGGCGCTGTCGGTCAGCCTGTTCCCGGACTGGGAAACGCTGCCCTACGACCCGCTTTCACCGCACCCGGACCTGGTTTCTGATCGGCTTTCCGCCCTGTGGCTGGCCTCGACAGGCAAGGTCGACGTGCTGGTGACGCCGGCCGCCACCGCCATGCAGCGCCTGTGCCCACCGAGTTATCTCAACGCCCATGCCTTTCTGCTCAAGGAACGCGACAAGCTGAACGCGGACAAGCTGCGCTCCCGCCTGACCGAGGCCGGCTACAGCGCGGTGCAGCAGGTGCTCTCACCGGGCGAATTCGCGGTGCGCGGCGGCATCATCGACCTGTTCCCGATGGGCACGGCCCTGCCCTATCGCATCGACCTGTTCGACGACGAGATCGAGAGCATTCGCACCTTCGACCCGGACAACCAGCGCAGCCTCTACAAGGTGGCCGAAATCCACCTGCTGCCGGCGCGCGAAGTGCCGCTGGACGAGTCTGGCGTCACCCGTTTCCGGCAAAACTTCCGCGACCGCTTCGAGGGCGACCCGTCGAAGAGCCAGATGTACAAGGACGTTTCCAATAAGCTGGCGCCCGGCGGCGTCGAGTACTACCTGCCGCTGTTCTTCGATGCCACCGCCACCCTGTTCGACTACCTGGCTGATGACACCGCGCTGGTGCTGCATGGCGACATCCAGGAAGCCGTGGACGGTTTCTGGCGCGACACGCAAAGCCGGCATCGCTTGATGCAGGGTGACAAGCACCGCCCCCTACTGGCACCGGATGTCCTGTTTCTGCCGCCGGATCGGTTTTTCGGGACATTGAAGCCCTATGCGCGGGTGGAATTACGCACTACCAGCGACAACGAGTACCGTCATTCCCGCGAAAGCGGGAATCCAGAGCGTTCATCTGATCAGGCCTACGACCTGGATTCCCGCCTGCGCGGGAATGACGGCTCAGAAGACGCCGCCACTCAAAGTTTCCACCCCGCCCCCGCCGTGGAAGTGGAGCGCAAGGCCGAGAACCCCTATTACCGCCTGCAAGCCCACCTCGACAGTTTCCAGGGCGCGACCCTGGTGATCGCGGAAAGCCTGGGCCGGCGCGAGACGTTGGCGAACGCGCTGGCGGAATACGGTTTGAAGCCGAAGTTGAGTGAGGGGTGGACAACAGGCACAAGCGACACGGAGAACCCCCCTTTGAAAAAGGGGGGCAGGGGGGATTTAACTACGCCTGCCTCCGCGCAACCGTCGGCGAAATCCCCCCCAGCCCCCCTTTTGCAAAAGGGGAAGCCAAGCCACTTCACATTGACCACCGGCCCGCTCGCCACCGGCTTCATCGACCTCACGGCGAACCTCGCCGTCCTTACCGAAACCGAGCTTTACGCACGCAGCCCCATCACCCGCCGCGCCCGCGAAGGCAAGCGCGCCAGCAGCGCAGAAGGGTTGTTGAAGGATCTGTCCGAACTCAAAATCGGCGACCCGGTGGTGCATGCCCAGCACGGAATCGGCCGCTATCTCGGCCTGACTGGCATGGATATGGGCGACGGCACCGAGGAGTTTCTGGCCCTGGAATTCGCCGGCGGCGACAAGCTCTATGTGCCGGTCGCGCATCTGCATCTGATTTCCCGCTATCTCGGCGGCGACCCGGACACCGCACCCTTGCACCGTCTCGGCAGCGGCCAATGGGAGAAGGCGAAGCGGCGGGCGATGGAGAAGGCGCGCGACACGGCGGCGGAATTGCTCAACATCTACGCCCAGCGCGCAGCCCGAGTCAACGCAAACTCGGGCCACGCCTTCGCCGCCAGCGACCACGATCTCGACGCTTTCGCGGAAGGCTTCGGCTTCGAGGAAACCCCGGACCAGATGGCCGCCATCGAGGCGGTGGTGAGCGACATGACTTCCGGCCGGCCGATGGATCGCCTGGTGTGCGGCGACGTTGGCTTCGGCAAGACCGAAGTGGCGCTGCGCGCGGCCTATGTCGCGGCCGCCGGTGGCAAGCAGGTGGCAGTGCTGTGCCCCACCACCCTGCTCGCGGAACAACATTTCCAGACCTTCTCCGACCGTTTCGCGGATACCCCGGTGCGCATCGCCGAACTCTCCCGCTTCCGCTCGCCCAAGGAAGTCGCCGCCGCCCAGGCCGGGCTCAAGAGCGGTCAGATCGACATCGTCATCGGCACCCACAAACTGTTGCAGAAAGACATGGTGTTCAAGAACCTGGGCTTGACCATCATCGACGAGGAACACCGCTTCGGCGTGCGCCAGAAGGAACGCATGAAGGAACTGCGTTCCGAGGTGGATGTGCTGACCCTGACCGCCACGCCCATCCCGCGCACCCTGGCGATGTCGCTGGAAGGCATCCGCGATTTCTCGGTGATCGCCACCGCGCCGCAGAAGCGATTGGCGATCAAAACCTTCGTGCAGCCGATTTCCGACGGCCTGATCCGCGAGGCGGCCTTGCGCGAACTGAAGCGCGGCGGCCAGATTTTCTTCCTGCACAACGAGGTCGACACCATCCAGACCATGAAGGAAAAGCTGGTGAAACTACTGCCGGAAGCGCGCATCGAAGTCGCCCACGGCCAGATGCCGGAACGCGAGCTGGAACATGTGATGCGCGACTTCACCCACCAGCGCTTCAATCTGCTGCTGTGCACCACCATCATCGAGACCGGCATCGACGTCCCCACCGCCAACACCATCATCATGAATCGCGCCGACAAGTTCGGCCTGGCACAGTTACACCAGTTGCGTGGCCGCGTCGGCCGCTCGCACCACCAGGCCTATGCCTACCTGCTGACGCCCCCGGACGGCGTGAAAGTCACCCCCGCCGCCGCCAAACGGCTGGACGCCATCCAGAGCATGGAAGACCTCGGTTCCGGCTTCTACCTGGCCATGCACGACCTGGAAATCCGTGGTGCCGGCGAGGTACTGGGCGAGTCGCAGAGCGGCGAAATGCAGGAGGTTGGCTTCAATCTTTTCAACGACATGCTGGCGAGTGCCGTCAAATCACTCAAGGAAGGCCGCGAGCCGGACATGGACGCCCCACTCAAGGCCACCACCGAAATCAACCTGCATATGCCCGCCCTGCTGCCGGACGATTATTGCGGCGACATCCACGAACGCCTGGTGCTCTACAAACGTCTGGCCAACAGCGAAACCCTGGCGGAACTGGACGACCTCAAGGAAGAACTGATCGACCGCTTCGGCCTGTTGCCGGAACCGGCCGAAGCCCTCATGGCGGTGCACCGCCTGCGCCTGGAAACCAAACCTTTCGGCATCGCCCGCCTGGCCGTGAGTTCGGGAGGCGCCAGCATCCAGTTCGAACCGAACCCGCCGTTCGACCCGATGAAGTTGATCAAGCTGATCCAGACCAAGCGCGAATACAAACTCGCCGGCCAGGACAAGGTAAAGATCGAAAAAGACTGCGCCACCCTGGGCAAACGCCTGGAGTTGATACGGGGATTTCTGAGGGAAATCGCGTAGTTGGCTCCCCCCTTCCCCTCTTGCTCCCACGCTCCAGCGTGGGAGCAAGTCCCGACGCTCCAGCGTCGCGGATAGCCTGACGCTGGAGTGTCCAAGACGGGTTCCCACGCTGGAGCATGGGAACCAGGTGATACACATAGATCCTATTTATAACAACATAAGCAATACCGTTGTTATTACTTGAGTAATTTGGCAAGGTACCTCCAACGAAGCGCCGATCAACACTGAAGCGCTTATTTTTGGCACATGAATATAAGCGTTTGCTTATTTACAAAGGAGATACACATGGCACTGATCAATGGCTTCAACAACGACGGCGTGGTCACCATCAACCGCGTGATCCTGAAACCCGAATACAGCACCGACAATCTGGAAATGCGCGTCGCGGAGTTGTGCGAGAACGTCAAGACCTACCACTCGGACACCGGCTTCGTCGGCGGCTTCGTGGCGATGAACTCGGGCCAGGTATCCAACGAAGGCTCGACCATCGGCCAGGCGGTGGACAACCCGCTGAAGGGCAAGGAGGCGTTGATCGTGACCTTCTGGCAGTCGTTCGCGGAACACGAGCGTTCACACCGTTCCGAAACCTTCCAGCCGCTGTTCAACAAGGTGTTGGAACTGTGCGAAAACGGCAACGAGGAAATCGCCTACGACATGCTCTGGTCGGGCAAGGCCTACAGCGACAAGGAAGCGATTGAAGCGCGTGCCGCCAAGGAAAAGTATCTGAAGGCGGCGTGATAACACGACCCTTGGAGAAATCCCCCCTACCCCCCTTTGGGAAAGGGGGGTCCGTGTCTTACCCGTTGCTTCGCCGGTGCCGCGTTTGACTCCCCCCTTTTTCAAAGGGGGCCGGGGGGGATTTACGGAGATTCCGCAGCCAGCCCAACGCCCGCCAAATCCCCCCTGCCCCCCTTTAAAAAGGGGGGTTCTTACCGCTGCTGCTTGTGAAACGTCACCGGCACTACCGAGGGCGGTGGGGTTTTCAGGATGTGTTTCTTCATCTTGCCGATGACGTGCATTTCGCAGGCGCGGCAGTCGAACTTCAGGGTCAGGCGTTCGTTGCCGTTTACCAGGGTCATCGGTTCGGCGCGTACCTGGCCCTGGACGCCGGTGACGCCCTTGGCCTGTTTCGGGCAGAGGCTGAACGAGTAGCGCAGGCAATGCTTGGTGATCATCAACGAGACTTCACCGGCTTCTTTATGCGCCTCGTAGGCGGCGGCGATCAGCTTGACGCCGTGTTTTTCATAGAACCGGCGCGCGGCCTGGTTGTAGACGTTGGCGAGAAAGGTCAGTGCTTCTTCCGGGTAGATGGCGGGCGGCACCACGGCGGCTTTGCGAGTCGGGCGCAGGTAAGCGGCGAGGCGCGCGGCGTGCAAGTTCTCCACCGCTTCCCGGCGCAGCTTGTTGGCCGCCGAGGCGGGCACGAACCAGGGCTGACTCCAGGCTACGGTCAATTCCAGTAATGAGAAGTCGCTGCCGCCGAAGCGCGCAAGTTGCTCGCGCAGCGCCGATTCGGCCTTGTCCGGCTCCCGCGCCGGTTGTTTCTCGAACGGCAATGCCGCGCTCGCGCTGATGCCGTCGGCGTCATGCAGGGTCAGTTCAAAACCATCGACGGTCTCGGTGAAACCGGCCCAGATGTCGATCTGCCGCTCCGCCGAGGCCTTGTTCAGCGCCTGTTCCCAGGCATGGTCGCGGTTGCGGCTGATCGCTGTACCGGGGGCCAGGCCGGGCAAGCTCGCCAGCGGTTCGTTCGGCCGAATCCGCCACTGCGAGTTGCCGACCGCTTCCACCGTATTCGCCTGCATGCCCACCACTTCGCGCTTGTTCAGATAGGTGAGGCCGTCGCCATTGGCGAGGGGCTCCTCCGCTTCAATCTCGAACCAATCTGGGCCGATGCGCGTGACCAGGCCCAAGGGCAGGCCGACGAAAGCCGGGGTATCGAAAGCGCCGATGTTGGCCTTGCGGCCCTGCGTAAAGTAATCGGTGGAACCGCGATGAAAGGTCTTGTCCGGGTTGGGGGTGAACAACAGCCGGGTGTGGCCGCTGGAGGCTGATGCCAACTCCGGGCGTTTTTCCAGAATCTCGTCGAGCAGTTGGCGGTAATGGCCGGTGATGTTCTTCACATAGCCGACATCCTTGTAGCGCCCCTCGATCTTGAAGCTGCGCACGCCGGCGTTGATCAGGTCATCGAGGTTGTCGCTCTGGTTGTTGTCCTTCACCGAGAGCAGGTGTTTCTCGAAGGCGACCACGCGACCCTGGTCATCTTCCAGGGAATAAGGCAGGCGGCAGGCCTGGGAACAATCGCCGCGGTTGGCGCTGCGGCCGGTGTGGGCATGGCTGATGTTGCACTGGCCGGAGAACGCCACGCACAGGGCACCGTGGATGAAGTGCTCCAATACGGTGTCCTCCGGCACGGCGGCGCGCACCGCCGCGATTTCCCCGAGCGTCAATTCACGCGCCAGAACGATCTGAGAAAAACCCACCTCGGCAAGGAAGCGCGCCTTTTCCGGGGTGCGGATGTCGCATTGGGTGGAGGCGTGCAGGTCGATGGGCGGCAGATCCAGTTGCAGCAGGCCCATGTCCTGCACGATCAGCGCGTCCACTCCGGCGTCGTACAGTTCCCACACCAGCTTGCGCGCCGGCTCCAGTTCCGCGTCATGCAGGATGGTGTTGAGGGTGGCGAAGATGCGCGCGTGGTAACGATGCGCGAATTCGACCAGCCCGGCGATCTCGCTCACCGTGTTGCCGGCGTTGTGGCGGGCGCCGAAAGAGGGCCCGCCGATATAGACGGCGTCGGCGCCATGCAGGATCGCCTGCCGGCCGATGTCGGTGGTTCTGGCGGGGGCGAGGAGTTCGAGCGCGTGGGCGGGGAGGGATTGGGACATGGCGTACCTGGACAAAATCGCGGCGGACTATAGCGCATGACGGGATGTGAACCGCAAGCCGCCCTTCTAGGGAAGCGCGGATTTATTCCGTCATGCCCGCGAAGGCGGGCATCCAGATTGTTGAATTAACTGGGTTCCCGCCTTCGCGGGAACGACGGGTTTTTCGCGGTGCCCTACGCTGTCCTACGCCTCGCCCGCAACAACTCCAGCACCGCCTGGAAATCATAAGACTCCAGCTGTCGTCGCAAGCGGGCCAGATCGGCCACGCTCAACTGTTTCTCCAGACGCGGCAACGCTGCCTCCAGGGCGGCGATGGCGCGCATGTCGTCATTGGCCAGCAGCGACTCCAGTCTGGCGACCGCCATATCCAGTTGCGCGTCACTGGCAATGGCGGCGGGTTGGGTGGCGCCGGGTTGCGGCAGGCGCGCAAGGAGGGTTGCAAACAAGGCGCTTAACTGGGTTTCCAGGCTGGCCACCTGCGTCAGAATCTCGCTGCCCGACTCCCCATCACGCAACGCCGCTTCCAGCGTCGCGGCCCGAGCCTGGACCGACAGCGCGCCCAGGGTTGCGGCGAGCCCCTTGAGCGTGTGCGCGGTACGCCGCGCGGTTTCCAGGTCACCTGACTGATATTGCTCACGCAGTTTCTGCATGTCGTCCCGATGATCTTCGGCGAATTTACGCAGCAGGCGGGTATAGCTGGACAGCTTGCCCCGGACGCTGATCAGTCCGGCCGTCAGATCCAGGCCGTCGATGCCGGCGAGGGCGGCGCGGGCACTCGTGTCCGCCTCGGCGGCGCGAACCACTGGCGGAATCGGCTCCGCTTGTTGTCGCGGCGGCAGCCATCTGGCGAGCGCGCCAAACAGGGTGTCGGGGTCCACCGGCTTCGGCACCAGATCATTCATGCCGGCTTCCAGGCATTGATCGTAATCCTCGGCGAAGACGCTGGCGGTCATCGCCAGGATCGGGGTAACCGCGTGCGCCGGCAATTGACGGATGGCGGCCGTGGCGGCGAGGCCGTCCATGTTCGGCATCTGCACATCCATCAGGATGAGTTCGTATGGCCGAGCACGCGCCTTCTCCAGCGCCACCAGGCCGTCCCGCGCGAGGTCGGCTTCAATGCCAACCTCGCGCAGGAGGTCGAGCGCGACCTCCTGATTGATCGGGTTGTCCTCCACCAGCAGCACCAGGCGCCCACGCAGTTTTGCGAGCAGGTCGCCAGCGGGCGCTTCGTGGGGAGCATTCAAGGTACTGGCCAAGGCTTCACCGCGCCCGACGCGCGCGGTGAACCAGAAAGTGCTGCCCTGGCCCGGCTGGCTCTCGGCGCCGGCATCGCCCCCCATCAACTCGGCGAGGCGATGGCTGATCGCCAGGCCCAGGCCGGTGCCGCCGTATTTTCGGGTGGTGGAACTATCGGCCTGTTCGAAGGATTGGAACAGTTGCGGCAGGCGCTCGGCGGGAATGCCGATGCCGCTGTCCTCCACCTCGAAACGCAGCCGCAAGCCGTCTTCCGTCTCTTCAAGAAGCCGCGCGCGCAAGGTGATCTGGCCGTGGTCGGTAAATTTGACCGCGTTGGAGAGATAGTTGAGCAGTATCTGGGATAGCCGTGTCGGGTCACCGCGCAACATCCCGTCGAGCGCCGGATCGATCTCCCGGCTAAAGGCCAGGCTCTTTTCCCGGAGCTTTTCCTCGACCAGGCTGGAAACACCATTCAGCAGCCGTTCCAGGCTGAAATCGGTGCGCTCCAGGGTGAGCTTGCCGGCTTCAATTTTCGAGAAATCAAGGATGTCGTTGATGATCCCCAGCAAGTGCCCGGCCGCTTCCGCGACCTTGGTCAGGCGCGCTTGCTGAGCGGGGTCGCGCGCGTCGCGCCGCAAGAGATAGGTCAGGCCGACGATGGCGTTCATCGGTGTGCGGATCTCATGGCTCATGTTCGCCAGGAACAGGCTCTTTGCATGGTTCGCCGACTCGGCGGCGGTCATGGCGTTGGCCAGCTCCGCCGTGCGCCGCTCCACCAGGTCTTCCAGGTGGTGACGGTGGCGCGCCAACTCGTCGAGATTGCGTTTCTCCAGGGTGATGTCCTGGAAAGCGGTCACCGCGCCCTGAATCCGGCCGTTGGCATCGATGATGGGCCGGGCATTGAGGTTCACCGGAAAGCCATCGCCGTTCTTGCGGCAATACCACTCCTCGCCGGAATAGGGGTGGCCGCTTTGCAGGGCATTGAAAATGGGGCACTCCTCGCGGGGATAGTGGCTGCCATCGCGATGGTGATGGTGGGTGATGGCATGCAGGTCGCGGCCAAGCGTCTCATCGCGACTGAAGCCCAGATTGGCCAGGGCGGCGGCGTTGATGAAGCTGACTCTGCCCTGAGCGTCGATGCCGATCACGCTCTCGCCCAGGCTCTCCAGCAGGGTGTCGCGCAAGCTGAGTCGTTCGGCCTCGGCCAATGCCGCGCGCAAACGACGATTGATGCGGCGCATGACGAACAGGGCGATGGCCGCCACCAGCAGCACCACCAGGCCGGATACCAGCCAGTGCGAATAGCGTTCCAGTACCTGCCTCAGCGAAAACTGGTGGTCCGGATGCACCCGCAGCTTGATCATGATGGCCTCGATGCGGCTGTAATCGCCGACGGGCGCGAAGCCGAAGAACTTGCCCACCCTGGCGGGCTCGCTGTTCGCTTCCAGTTCGAACAGCGCCTGCACCACCTGCTTGGTGAACCACCCCGGCACCCCGGATGCTGCTGAAAAAGGCCATTCTGGGTAAAGGTCGGTGGAAAGCAGTTGCGGGAAGGCAGGCGTCGCTTCTTGTCGTATCACCCGCAACAGCCCGGGCTTGACCTTGCCTTCCGCGATCAGCGACTCGATCACGCCGGTACGCACGAAACCGGCATCGGCGTGGCCGGCGAGCACATCGAACACCACTTTGTCATGCGGCATGCCGGTGAATCGCAGCTCGCGAAAATCGCGGGTGATGTCGATCCCGGCCTGGTACAGCGCCCAACGCTGCACCAGATAGCCGCCAAGGGATTGCTCGCTGGGCGATGCGACGCGCTTGCCCCTGAGATCCGCGAATGTTTTCAGATCCGGCCTGTCCGCCCGCGCCAGGATGACGCCGCCGAACTGGCTGGCGGGAAAATCCCCCGCCATCGACATCAGGGTCGCCTGCGCGGCGAGGCCGTGACGAGAGCGCAACAGCACGTAATGCTCGGGATTGGTCAGAACCAGATCCAGTTCCTGACGCGCCACCGCCTGATCGAGATCGGGATAGAACAGGGGTACGACCTGGAAGCGGTAGCCGGGTATGCGCCGGCTCAGATACTCGGCCAGCGGCTGCCACTGCGCGGCGGTGTGCTCCAGTGAACGGAACGACAACACGCCCAGGCGCACTTGCTGTTGCGTGGGTTCCGCGACGACAGCCAAGGGCGTGAGCAGGAACAGGATGAGCAGGCAGCGCCAGACATGGCGCGCCACGCGAATCCCGGAACGCAAGAACGGTAATGACGAAATAAAGGTCATTCCGCTGCCTCGCGCGCTGAGGCCACCATCCGCAGGGTTTGCAACGCGGCCTGAAAGTCGTAGGCATCGATTTGTCGGGACAGACGGGCGAGCGTCGGCGCCGGCAGGCGCACGGCCAGGGTGGGCAGAGCCACGCGCAGGGCATCGCCGGCACCCAGGTCATCCTCACTCAGCAGGCGTTCCAGGTGGGCGATGGCCTCGTCGGAGATGGCCACGCTCGCCGCCCCGGGTCGCGCATCGTCTGGCCGCGCGAGATTCAGTGCCGCGTCCAGGGCGCCGACCAGTTTGGCCATTTCGCTTTCCAGGCGCGCCGACAGGTGTTCGATCTGGTCCTGGTCACCGTCGCCGCGCAGCAGGGCTTCCAGTTCCGCCGCCTGGGCTTGCACGGACAGGGCGCCGAGGCTGCCGGCGACCCCCTTGAGCGAGTGCGCAATCAACCGCGCCGCCTCCACTTCACCGGCCGCGAGGTGCAGGCGAAGCTTGGCCAGGTCTTGCCGGTGGTTCTCCACATAGAGGCGCAGCAGGCGTTCGTAGCTGGCCCATTTGCCCCGCACACTGCGCAATCCGGCCTCGCTGTCGAGGCCGAGAATGGCGAGGATGGCCGCTCGCGGGTCGGCCGCCGGCGCGCCGACGCCGCTATCGCAGGTTTCCGGCAGCCATGTGACCAGGGCGGCATGGAGTGCTTCTGGATCAACCGGCTTGGCGATGTGCGCGTTCATGCCGGCGGCCAGGCAGCGCGCGCGATCATCAGAGAAGGCGTTGGCGGTCAACGCCAGAATGGGCAGGCGTTCACGGCCAGGCAGGGCACGGATGGCGCGAGTCGCCGCGCACCCGTCCATGACCGGCATCTGCACGTCCATCAGCACCAGGTCGTAAGCGGTCTGTTCGAGCAGGCGCAACGCCTCGGCGCCATTGGCCACCACATCGACGCGCATGCCCACCTCGGCAAGCAGCTCTCGCGCCACCTCCTGGTTCACAAGATTGTCTTCCGCCAGCAGGATGCGGGCTCCCCGCCTGCGCGCCAGAGCATCGCGCGGGTCGATGGCTTGCGGCGGCGCCGTCTCGGCCCGTGCCTTGCTGGAAAGCAACGGAATCTCGAACCAGAAGCGGCTGCCCTCCCCTGGCCGGCTTTCGACGCCGATATCACCTTCCCGGTCACCGCCCATCAACAGGATCAGACGCTTGCTGATCGCCAGGCCGAGGCCGGTGCCACCGTATTTCCGGGTGGTCGAACTATCCGCCTGCTCGAAGGCCTGGAACAGGCGCTCAACCTGATCCGCGCGCATGCCGATGCCGCTGTCACCGACCTCGAAGCGCACCCGCAAACGGTCGCCGTCACGGCCCACCAGCGTCGCCGCGATGCGGACGCCTCCCCGCTCAGTGAACTTGATCGCGTTGCCGGAAAAATTGAGCAAGATCTGGCCGAGACGCAGGGCGTCACCGCGCAGCACGCGCGGTAGCGCCGGATCAATCTCGCGCCTGAGTGTCAGCCCTTTGGCCATGGCCTTGCCCTGGATCAGATCGAAGGTATGGGCAATGACCTGGTCGAGCTGGAAATCGGCGACCTCGATTTCCAGCTTGCCGGCTTCGATCTTCGAGATGTCGAGAATGTCGTTGATGATGCCGAGCAGATGTCGCGCCGCCTCGGCCACCTTGTCCAGTTGCTCGACCTGCTTGGGCAGGGTCGCGGAGCCGCGCAGCAAATGGGTGAGACCGATGATCGCGTTCATCGGGGTGCGGATCTCGTGGCTCATATTGGTCAGGAAGGTGGACTTGGCGCGGCTGGCGGATTCCGCCCGTTCACGCGCGGCCACCAGTTCGCTGGTGCGGTGCGCCACCAGCGCTTCCAGATGCGCGCGGTGCTGCTCCAGTTCGCGCTGCGCCGCCTTGCGCTCGGTGATGTCGCTGTAGCTGCCGACCATGCGCAGGGCGCCGCCCTCGGCGTCCCGCTCCACCACGCGCCCCCGGTCGAGCACCCAGAACACGGAGCCATCGACATGACACATGCGATGCTCGGAAACGTAGTCGCCCTCCCCCTCCATGCAGGCACGGATACGCGCCCATACCGCGTCGCGGTCATCCGGGTGCACGTGATCGGTAAAAAGCTCGAGCGGGTGTTCCAGGCAGGTCACCGGCAAGCCCATGCCGCGCAACCATTGCGCGTTGTGCCGCACCTGGCCGCTGCTCACGTTCCAGTCCCATATGCCCTCGCCGGTGGCGTCGAGGGCGTAGTTCAGCCTTTGCTCGCTCGCCTCGGCGCGCGCCTTGGCCTGATGCGTCTCGGTAATGTCGTGGGCGATAACCAGGATGCGCGGCTCGCCATCCGGGCCGCGCAACGGCTTCTTGATCGACTGGAAATAATGGGTTTCCCCGGTCGTGGCATCGGTCGAGGCTTCCAGCACGATGCGTGTCTCGCCCTCGCGCAGGATGTTCCGGATGTTCTCCTGGAAGAACTCGACCTGCTCGCGGTTGGGGTTGAAATCCGCGTCGCTCTTGCCCACCAGCGCATCCGGCCGGGTACCGTAAAGCTTGGCCAGGGCGAGATTGGCCATGAGAAAACGGCCATCCCAGTCCTTCATCAGGATGATGTTGGGACTCTCATCGATCACGGTACGCAGCAGTTCGCGGCTCTCGCGTACCGCCTCCTCCGCCTGTTTGCGCTCCGTGATGTCGCGATTCACCCCGCGCCAGCCGCCGTCGTTTTCCTTGTGGCCGGTGACTGCCTGGCACTGGTGCTCGATCCAGCGCACCTCGCCGGAACGGGAGACGATGCGGAGTTCCACATGGGCGTGCGACTGGCTGTGCAGGCCCGCGCTGATCTCGCGCCAGTGCGCTTGCCATACGCCACGATCTTGTGGATGCACGAGCGCGAGCATCAGGCCGGCATCCGCGAGAAAGGCCTGTGGGGGATAACCGCTGATCGCCTCACAGCCGGGCGAGACATAGAGATAGGTGGCGCTCGGCCCCACCCAGTACTGCCATTCCGGCGAATTGTCGGCGAGGATGCGGTAGCGCTCCTCGCTTTCCTCAAGCAAGGCCTCGACCCTCATGCGCTCACTGATGTCGTGCGCGTAACCGACGGTACCGATCACCTCGCCATCCAGCATCACCGGCGATTTGTAGGTCTCGATCCAGCTTTTCCCGGTCGTGGCCGAGAGCGGTTCCACGACCATCTTGCCGCGGCCGCTGGTCAGGACCTCACGGTCGTCGGCGCGATAGGCCTCGGCCAGGTCCCGCGGCCAGATATCGAGATCGCTCTTGCCCACCATTTGCTCCGGCGACGCCAGGCCACAAGCATCGACGTATGGTTGGTTGACCGCCAGATAGCGGCTCTCCTTGTCCTTCAGCCATACGAGAAAGGGAAAGTTGTCGAGCACAGCGCGTTGGTAGCGGTCGCGCCGGAGCACTGCCTCCTGCGCGGTCTTCAGTTCGCTGATATCGGTCTTGCTCCCGAGCAGGCGCAGAGGCTGGCCTGAGGCGTCGCGATCAGCGATATAGCCGCGCGCGGCCAGCCAGACCCAGCTACCGTCGGCGCGGGCGAAACGGTGATCGAGACTGAAAGGCGCTCCCTCGGCGAAGGTCAGACGCGCGGCGGCCTCGGCCCGGGCACGATCCTCAGGGTGGATGCGGGCAAACCAGTCGGCCAGTCGGGAGCCTTCCGGCGCGGGAAAATCCCCGCCCACCCAGTCCCGCAGCAGTTCGCTATAGCGCAAGCGGTCACTGGCAATGTCGTATTCCCAGTAGCCGACACCGATTTCACCGAGAAATCGCCCCGGATCAAAATCGGGCTGTCCAGGCTGAGTCATGGCCGTTCAGGGATACCGAGGCTCCCTCCGGACGGCGCGGGCGACTCGACCAGACCGCGCGAGCGCAGCGCGCCAGCCTTGATTTCCAGCGATTCGTCGTTGTCGGCGTAACGCTCCAGAATCTCGCGAAAAACCTCCTGATTACGGAGAAATGCCGTGACCACGTCGGGGTCGAAATGCCGGCCACTCCCTTCCGTAATGAGCCGCACCGCGACCTCGAAGGGCATGGGCTCCTTGTAGACACGGCGGCTGGCGACGGCATCGAAGACATCCGCCAGCGCCATCAAACGCGCCGGAATGGGAATGGCATCGCCGACCAGCCCATCCGGGTAGCCGCTGCCATCCCATTTTTCGTGGTGCCACAGGGCGATTTCCCGGGCCACCGCGAGAAACGCCAGCGGCGCGCTTTCGAATTCACCCCCCGATACGGCCTGATGGTCCTGACGGGCATGCTGTTGCAGGAGCTGGAAGTCCGCATCATCGAGCTCACCCCGCATCGCCAGATCGATGGCATTGCCGCCAATGCTGCTGTGGGTTTTCATGATCTCGAACTCTTCCACGGTCAAGCGACCGGGTTTCAGCAAAATGCAATCCGGAATGCCCACCTTGCCGATGTCATGCAGCGGCGCCGCCTTGGCCACCATATGCGCCATGGAATCGGTGAAAAATGCGGCAAAACGCGGATGCGGCCGCAGCTGTGCGATCAATACCTCGATATAAGCCTGGGTGCGACGGATGTGCTGTCCGGTCTCCATATCGCGCGCCTCGGCCAGACTGGCCAGCGCCCGGATGCTGACATCCTGCATCAACTGGTTGTCACGCATGCGGCGGGCAATTTCACTCTCCAGCCAGACATTCTGGTTTTTCAGCCAGTCGCGCGCCTGCTTCAGTTCCAGATGCGCGCGCACCCGCGCCAGAACGATGGCGGGCCGGATCGGTTTCGCGATGTAGTCCACCGCGCCCAGCGCCAAGCCACGTTCCTCGTCCTGATCGCTATCCATCGCGGTAACGAAGATGACCGGGATATCGCGGGTGCCCGGGTTGGAGCGCAACTCGTTGATGACCACGTAACCATCCATCTCCGGCATCATCACATCGAGCAGAATCAGATCCGGACGCGGCTCGCTCGCCGCCACCTGAAGCGCGCGACGACCGGAATTGGCGACGCGCACGCGGTACCCGGGCTGAAGCAATTCACCCAGAACAGTGAGGTTCTCCGGAACGTCATCAACGACCAGGATCGTGTGTTTGACTACATCGGTCCGCATGAATCATCCTGAATCAAAGACTTGCATGAAATGAAGATGCGCATGCATGCCTTATCGGCCACAGGACGTATAACTTTAGGCGAGCGAAGCGATCGACAGCGGGCCTCCGGTCTCTATTGCTCCTGCCCAAAGGGCTTGGCTTCCCCCGGCACGGACTTCCACCGCGCTGTCATCGCGCCTTTACGGGCGCACTCATTCCCGCGAATGCGGGAATCCAGAGTGTTGATTCCACTGGGTTCCCGCATGCGCGGGAACGACGAATCAGCGTTATTCGAGGTGCCCAATAAATGGATGGCCAAGACCGTATGCAACCGACTTTTCAGCAGTCCGACAGGCGCCGGCTTCGGACCCCCAGCTGTGGGGAAGCCGAGGTTACAACCCCCGGAAAAACTCCAGCGCCTCGGCGAGGCTGCCGACGCCGCGTACTTCCATCCCCGCAATTTTGCCTTTGGGCAGGTTGGCTTTCGGGCACAGGGCCTGGGTGAAGCCGAGTTTGGCGGCTTCTTTCAGGCGTTCCTGGCCACGCTGGACCGGACGGATTTCGCCGGCGAGGCCGATTTCGCCGAAGACCGCGAGTTTGTGTGGAATCGGCTTGTTGCGTAGCGAGGAGACCATGGCCAGCGCCACCGCCAGGTCTACCGCTGGTTCGCTGATCTTGACGCCGCCGACGGCGTTGACGAAGACGTCCTGGTCGTAGCAGGGAATGCCGCCGTGTCGATGCAAAACCGCCAGCAGCATGGCCAGGCGGTTGCCATCCAGGCCCACCGTGAGGCGGCGCGGGCTGGGGCTGTGCGAGGCATCGAGCAGGGCCTGGATTTCCACCAGGAGCGGACGGGTGCCTTCCAGCGCCACCACCACGCAGGAGCCGGGCGCTTCACGGCCGTCCTGGGTGTGCTCACGGCTGAGGAACAGGGCGGAGGGGTTGTTGACGCCCTTGAGCCCTTTGTCGGTCATGGCGAAGACGCCGAGTTCGTTGACCGCGCCATAGCGGTTCTTGAAGGCGCGGATGAGGCGGAAGCTGGAGCCGGTATCGCCCTCGAAATACAACACGGTGTCGACGATGTGCTCAAGCACGCGCGGCCCGGCGAGGGTGCCTTCCTTGGTGACGTGGCCGACCAGGAAGATGGTGATGCCGGCCTGCTTGGCGTGGCGGGTGAGTTCCTGGGCGCATTCGCGCACCTGGGCGACGCTTCCCGGCGCCGATTGCAGTTGTTCGGTGTAGACGGTCTGGATCGAGTCGATCACCGCGATCTGTGGCTGTTCGGCCTTCAGGGTGGCGAAAATGGATTCCAGGCGAATTTCCGTGAGCAGGGGAATGTCGGCGTTGAGCCCCAGGCGGCGGGCGCGCATGGCGATCTGGGACGCGGATTCTTCGCCGCTGACATACAAGGTTTTTACCCGTGTACTGAGTTCCGCCAGCGCCTGCAACAGCAGGGTGGATTTGCCGATACCGGGGTCGCCACCGATCAGCACCACGCCGCCACCGACCAGGCCGCCGCCGAGGACGCGGTCGAATTCCGCCAGGCCGGTCGCCAGACGCGGCGTATCCACCGCCTGCACGGCGGACAGGCGCACCACCTGGCCAGTGGCGGCGAGTGCCTGGAAACGGCTGGGCTTGGTTTCCCGAATGGATTCGGCGAGGGTGTTCCAGGCCAGACAGTGTGGACACTGCCCCTGCCATTTGCTGGTCTGGCCGCCGCACTGGGCGCAGACGTAGGTTGTCGTGGGTTTTGCCATGCCTGGCTTATACCCCGGCGCGCGAAACGGCTGCAACTTCCTTGCCTAAGGTCAAGGAACAGCCTTCCCGGCGAGGCCAGCATGGGCGCGTTTTCATTCGGATGCAGACCATGACCACGCTTTCCTCCTTTCTCACCAACGAACACAACCAATGCGACGAGCTTTACGCGGAGGCGGAAAACCAAGCCGCCGCCGGCGACTGGACGCTCGCCGATGCCGCTTTCCAGCATTTCGTCGAAAGCACGCAGCGACACTTCGCGCATGAGGAGGAGGTGGTATTCCCGGCATTCGAGGCGCAGACCGGCATGCGCGGCGGCCCTACCCAGGTGATGCGCGATGAACATCGGCAGATGAACGAGGTTTTCGTCGCCATGCGCGACGCTCTGGCGCGCAAGGATGGCAACGGCTATCTCGGCTTGTCGGAAACCCTGCTCATGCTGATGCGCCAACACAATCTGAAAGAGGAAAACATCCTCTACCCAATGGCGGACCAGGCGCTGGCGGGACAGGCGGATGCTCTACTGGCGAAGTTTTAAACGTGAAACACGTCCCGTAGGAGCGTCCGCTTGCGGCGCGAAATTCCACGCGCGCTCGTTTTCGCGCCGCAAGCGGA
>JAURYL010000006.1 GCA_030653935.1 Pseudomonadota bacterium | reverse complement strand
CTGCGGACCGCCAGTTCGCTTCCGGTTGCTCTCCACCCCGCTTCGCAGCGACGCAGTTACCTTCAGCTACGGGGCCTTGGCTTACCCCGACACGGACTTACACCGTGCTGTGTGTGCGCCTTCACGGGCGCACTAGGAGGCCCGCTTGCGGGCCGAAACGGTATCGGCTTCGGCCCGCGAGCGGAGCCTCCTACCGGCTTCGGCCCGCAAGCGGAGCCTCCTACCGGCTTCGGCCCGCGAGCGGGCCTCCTACCGCAGCACCACCAGCACCACGCGGCGGTTCTGCGTGCGCCCTTCCGGCGTGTCGTTATCCGCGATGGGTCGGGTTTCGCCGTAAGCTGCCACGGCCATGTGGTGCAGGGGAATACCGACACTGCCGTGCAGGAACGCGCGCACCGCCTCGGCCCGTTCGCGCGACAGGCGCTGGTTGCGCGCCACCGAGCCACGGTTGTCGGTATGCCCCTGGATCTCGATGAACACGCCCTTGTTCTCCGCGCGCAGCTTGTTCGCGATGTGGGTCAGCGCCTGTTTGCTGTTTGAGGACAAACTGGCCTGATCCAGCTCGAAGCCGGCCAACTCTCCGCCGAGCACGGTTTCGTAAACCAGTCTGCCCTCCGCCAGACGACCCGCGGCAATGGCGCGCTCCAGCGCTTCCTTGGCGCTGGCGGAAGCGCCGGCAACGCCGGCCTCATTGCGCGACAGGCGTTGCTCGTGGGTGCTGATGGCCGTGGCCATCTGGCCAGCCTGGACGCCGGCCTCCGCCAGCCCTTTCTCGTTCCGCCCGATTCGCTCGCCCGCATCCACCAGATGTTTTTCCGCGCCATCGATTCGCTTATTGGTATCCACCAGCGATTGTTTGAATGCCGCCGACCCGGCGGCGGCATCGGCTTCGTGCCGACTCAGGCGCTCATGCTCCGCATCGATGGCCGCCTGCAACCGCGCCATGCGCGCGGCGGTCTCGGCCAGCCCCTTGTCGCCGCCGTCGATCCGGGTGTTACCAGCGGCGATCACGCCGGCCATGTCATCGACTCGCTTCTCCACCGCGACAATGGCCCCGGCCTGCGTGGTCACTTGCCGTTTCGCCGCGCCAATGTCGTCACTCGCCGCGTCGATGCGCGTATTCGTGGCCAGCAAAGCCTGCTCTCCGGCCTCGGTGCGCTTGCGGGTTTCACTCAGCCCCCCTTCCACACTGCCCAGGCGAGCGGACACGCTATCGAGTGCGTTGCTGTTGGCCTCTATACGCTGATTGGCCGCCGTGACCAGCGCGGTGATGTTGTCGAGACGGCTGTTGGCATCGCCCAACGACACGGCGGGCGCCACAACCGCGGCGGCGCCCGGAGCCACATCAACGGGTCCGGGCGGCGTTGACGGCTGCGTAACATGTGGGACAACCGCCGCCGGCTGGGCAAGCGCTTGCAAGGCGGACTCCGCCATGACCAGGCGATTCTCGGCCAAAACCAGGCCGGCGACTGTGCCCTCCACCCGACGACGGCTGGCCTGCACCTGTGTCTCGGTGGCCTCCAGGCGCTGCTGTGCATCCGCGAGCTCGGTCGCGTTGGCCGCAATGCGGCTGTTGGCGGCGGTCAGATCACTGGACAGGCCGTCCAGACGTTGATTGGCGGCAACCAGGCCGGCCAGGTTGTCATCGATGCGCCCGCCTAGGGTGGTCGCGGTCTGTTCGGTCCGGCCCAGGCGAACATCGGAATCATTGAGACGAATGCTGTTGCCATCGATACGCCGACTCAGGGTGCCGACCAGATTGTTGAGGGTATCGATACGGCTGTTCACACCGCCCACTTCCTGCTGAACAAACTCCTTGGTGGCGCAACCGGACAACGCCATCAAGCTGAGTGAGACCAGCGCGGCCAAGGGGGTCATCGGAAAAGCGCGGATAGTCATTGCTTCATCTCCTTAAGAACATGCACGCCCGTCACACAGAAATGGCTTCAGTGCGAACGGCTAATAGTGAACAGGCCGGCAACGCCAGAGCGGTGTAGCTTATTCCATAAAAACAGCCGCTTGGCGCGGTGTCTGGAAAATTATTGTTGACCCGGCGCGGGCAACCGCGTAAAACGCGCGCCAGATGTTTGATTTCAAGTCGTTGGCACTACCGGTTTAAAACCAGATGCAGCCTTGTAATTGAACATGCACCTGGGGGCTTCCCCCTTTTTCTCTTTAAGGACTGCAACAAATGTCGACTGGTACCGTGAAATGGTTCAACGAAACCAAGGGTTTTGGCTTTATCACTCCTGATGGCGGCGGTGAAGACCTGTTCGCTCACTTCTCCGCGATTCAAATGGGTGGTTTCAAGACCCTGAAAGACGGTCAGCGCGTGAGCTTCGAAGTCACCCAAGGCCCCAAGGGCAAGCAAGCGTCCAACATCCAGAACGCTTGATCACGGCCCGCAAGGGTTGAAAAAAAGCCGGGGCTTGCCCCGGCTTTTTTCATGCCCGGTCGCCGCGTTACCCCCCCCGCGCCAGTGCCAGCCAGACAGGCAGGGTCAACATCGAAAGCAGCGTGGTCACCGTGATCTGATTGGCGCTGACCTGGCCATCCGCGCCCATGCGCACCGCCAGCAGATAGGCAACGGTGGAATGCGGCAGCGCGGCGAGCAACAGCGCCGTATCGAACCAGAGTCCCTGCAATCCGGCGGCACGGCCAAGGCCCCAGGCGATGGCCGGCAGCAACAGCAGTTTCACCATTACGCCATACCAGAGATGGCCGCGCGCGTGGCCGAGGCCGCTCAGGCGCATACCGGCGCCGACCACGATCAGACCGAGCGGCAACGAGGCGCGCGCAAGCAATTCCAGGGTGTTGTCGACGACGCCCGGCAACGCCAGCCCGGCCTGCGAGAAAGCGAGGCCACCAGCGGTGGCCAGGATCAGCGGATTGCCAAGTAGGCTCTTCAGCCAGTTGCCCTCGCCATGGCGCGCCAGCACCGCCACCGCCGCGACATTGGCAAGCGGCACCAGAAAACCCATGAGCAGGCCGATGGCGGCAATCCCTGGCTTGCCATGCAGCGCCCCAGCCACCGCCAGACCGACATAGCTGTTGAAGCGGAAGGAACACTGAAAGGCGGCGGCGAACACGCGCGGCGGATCGTTAAACAGCGATTTGCTGAGATAACCCAGCCCCATCCCCAGCACGGTATAGGTGATGCCTACCAACAACATGGGCGTGGCGGCGGCAAAATCCATGCGCGCGTGCGACAAGGTATGGAACAGCAGCGCGGGGAAAAACACGAAGTAGATCAGCCGTTCCAGGCCTCGCCAGAACGCCTCCGCGGACTCCATCCAGCGCCGCGCCGCCCACCCCATGAGGATGAGCGCGAAAATGGGCACGATGATGAGGGCGATGGACACGATAGCGCGGGGTAGCGAATTGAGCCGGGGTTGAGAATCGGCGAGATTGTCCGCTATCGCGCGGCCTCGTTCACGCCTTCTTGAGCGTGGATATCCGCCCACCCGCTTCACACGGGTCGAACTATCCGTCTTTCCTCGCTATCTGTAATGGCGGCATGGCCGGCCGCTCTCAACCTCGTCGCGACACCTGGGCGCAGCAATAAATAAGGCTGTTTTCTCGTTGCTGGTGGCGCGGACCGGCAAGGCCCCCCTTTGAAAAAGGCTGTTTTCGCAAATCATGTTGGTAGTTGCGTAGCCCGGATGCAGCGCAGCGGAATCCGGGATTATTTGGCCGGGGAATCCACACAACTCCCCGGCTTCCGCTGCGCTGCATCCGGGCTACCCGCTGCCGCCGCGAAGCAGAACGGTAGGCCGTAGGTTGTGGTGAGCGCAGCGAACCGCACCATGGATTGTGAAAGTTCTACCTGGAAAACCACCTGGGCTGGTTCCGCGCGATGGACCGTGAACCACCGGGTAGCACGAGACCCGCTCACTGGCTCGCCATGGCACTCGGTCGGGTGGATTAACAACATGATTCGCGAAAACAGCCTTGAAAAAGGGGGAAGTCACCTTCCCATCTGCTTTCGCGCAGATCACCAGCGAACGAGAAAAGAGCGAAGTAATCGGCCATCTGCCGCAAATCGCGCCGAAGAAACACGACCGCGGCACCTCGCGTGTAGCGCCGGCTTCCAGCCGGCGTCTTTACAGTAAAAATGCCGGCTGGAAGCCGGCGCTACATGTGTGCGGAATTCATTTCGAATCAGTTGGTTGCAATGTGTTTCTCATGAGCCATAAAAAAAGCCCGCCGGCAAAGCCGGCGGGCCAAATCGCTTGGGGTATCGAGAGGAGACCCGCTACCTGAACATCATGGCGATCACTCGGCCTGCACCTTAAGTGCGGGGCGGGTTTCACGCTTGCCGATGGTCAAGAGGTCCCAAGCGAGCAGCACAAAGCCGGCGGCGAAGATCCAGCCGCCAATCTGACGCCAGAGCATGCCCTGCATGAACCAGACATGGCCCTGGGCTTCGAAGTAAGCCATCCAGGTCGAACCACCGATGGCGCGTTCGATCTGTGACTGCTCGTAGCCGGAAATCAGCAGAGCCATGGTCATGGTGATCATGCCGGCGTGGAGCAGGAACAGTGCCCATTTCCACTTCCAGGCACCCACCAGATTGCCGCTCATGTACACGTCGCCACGCCATTTCTGGATAGCGATATACATGAAGGCGATAACCATGGTGACGTAGGCGCCGAAGAAGGCCAGGTGGCCGTGCGAGGCGGTCCACTGGGTGCCGTGGGTGTACAGGTTGATCTGCGGCAGGGTGTGCATGAAGCCCCACACGCCGGCGCCGAAGAAGTTACCGAATGCCTGCGCGATGATCCAGGCCAGAGCCGGGTTGTTGGTGCTCTTCACCTTGTGGGTGCCGGCATCAAACACCGCGTGCACCACCATGGCGACCAGCGGAATCGGTTCCAGCGCGGAGAAGAAGCCACCGATGGTGAACCAGTACTCGGGGGTGCCGATCCAGAAGTAGTGGTGCCCCAGACCCAGGATGCCGGAGCCGAACATCAGCGCGACTTCGATGTACAGCCAGGTTTCCACAATCTTGCGACGCACGCCCATGGTCTTGATCAGGCCGTAGGCCATCAAACAGCCGACCAGCACTTCCCAGGTCGCCTCAACCCACAGGTGAATCACCCACCACCACCAGTGTTGGTCCATGGAGATGTTGGGGGTGTACCACATGCCGGCCAGGTAGAGGCCAGCCAGCGCAACCAGGTCCATCACCAGAACGCCACCGATGTTGGTGAACTTGCCCTTGGAGAAGGTGGCGGCGACGTTGAAGAAAAACACCAGCACACAAACCACGATACCGATGTCGGCCCAGCGCGGGGCTTCGATGTACTCGCGGCCCTCGTTGATCAGCCAGATCGACTTCAACTCGCCGGGGCCGACCTGTACCAGCAGGTAGACCAGCACGACGACCACCACGGCCAGGGTGAAGACCCAGAAAGACAGGTTCCCCAGCCCCAGGCCAACCACGGGTACGCCCGACTCATCCTCCAGTAGCCAATACACCGAACCGATGAAACCGAACAACAGCCAGACCACCATCGCATTGATGTGCAACATGCGGTTGACCGAGAAATCCAGAATGCCGAACAGGAAGTCAGGATTCAGGTACTGAATGCCGGCCAGGAGGCCGAACAGGACTTGCGCGCCGAACAAGGCGATGGCGACGGTGAAATACTTCATCGCCAGTTTCTGCCCTCCGTTCAAGGGGGCGCTGTTGGAAATGCCTATCGCTGCCATTTTGACTCTCCTTATTGTTGGGCCGGGGCGGCGGGTTCAGCCATGGGTTCGACCACGGGCTCGACCACGGGCGCGGCGGGAGCCGGTGCGTCAGTCTGGTCAATCGGCTTGAAGTTGGTGGGGAAGCCGTTGGTATCGATGGCCGACATCCACTTCAGGAAAGCCACGGTGGCACGTGCTTCTTCCTCGGTGATGCCGAGGTTGGGCATCCTGCGGCCGAGCGCGTTATACAAGTGATCCTGCGGATTAATCAGGAAGTTCACCATGGTCTGCTCACGCGTCTCTTTCGAGCCCCACATCGGGTCCAACCAGGACTTGGTGAGGTCGGGCGCGTAATAAGCGCCGTTGCCCAGCAAAGTGTGGCAGTTCATGCAGTTCTTCGCCTGGGTGGTGAGCTTGCCTTTGGAGACCATCGCCATGGCTTCTTCTTCGGTCAATTTCTTGCCGAACAGCGGCTCCTCGGGGCCGATGACCGGCACCTGGAAGTTGCGTTTCTCATCGAACACATAATCGATGCGGTTGTTGATCACCGAGTAGGCTTTCACCCGCTCGGACTTACTGCCGGCCGTGATCTGATCCACCGTGTCGAAAGTGAGAAAGATGAGTACTACAAACGAGCCTGCCGTAACCCAAATGGCTGTCTTCCGCCAAAAGGATTCGGATGCCCACCACAACTCCTGCGTCTGTGACATGGTCATGCCTCCTGTTACCGCTGTTGATAAACCTTGATGGGATTCACTTCATCCTCATGCGCTTCCGCGTGTGTTCCCACACAGAGATGCCAGATGCCATGCGGGGCGACCAGGTAGCCGACCAGCATGAGCACGACGATGAAGGTCCAGAAACTGTTATTGAAAAGGTTGGCGGCAAACGCCAGCGTGATCACGGAAACGACCAGGCCCGCGTAGGCGGCATAAGCCAGCATCATCAAGCGAGGCCGTGACCGGACGCGCGACCAGGCAAACAGCAAGGCATAACCCGCGCCGAACAGAATCACCGAGGCGGCGCTGAAGAAAACAATGAAAAAGTTGGCGAGCAAGACGGGTTCCAGCATGGCAGGTCTCCTGGCTTTTTAAGTTGCGGCGGATGGTAGGTGGCATAGACCAGTAATGCGTTTGATATAGATCAACCGCGACAACCTTATCCTTAAAGCAAGTTGATATTGGTCAAGGCCCCCCCCCCGCCTCCCCACCGTATCGTTACCCCCCACGCAAGTCAGGTTTTTTCCAGCCACGTTTGGAGGGCATCACAATGAAGCAGATAGTGAAAGGTTTGGCATTGGCGGTTCTGCCGCTGGCAGTTTCCATGGCTTGGGCGTCAACAGCGCCCGCGATGAGCAAGGCCGAGTTCGACGAGGGCCGGCAAATTTACTTCGACCGCTGCGCCGGCTGCCACGGCGTGCTGCGCAAGGGCGCCACCGGCAAACCCCTGTTGCCCGACGCCATGCAGAAGCTCGGCACCGAGAGCCTGAAGGTCTTCATCCATTACGGCACCCCCGGCGGCATGCCCGGCTATGGCACCGCCAAGGAGATGACCGAGAAGGAAATCGAGATCATGGCGCGTTACATCCAGAACACGCCGCCGACGCCGCCGGAATGGGGCATGAAGGAAATCAAGGCGAGCTGGAATCTGATCGTGCCGCTGGACCAGCGACCCAAGAAGCAGATGAACAAGCTCAATCTCCAGAACATCTTCTCGGTGACGCTACGCGACACCGGTGAACTGGCGATCATCGACGGCGACAGCAAGAAGATCGTCACCATCCTCAAGACCGGCTTCGCGGTGCACATCACCCGCTTCTCGAAATCCGGCCGCTACCTCTACACCACCGGCCGCGACGGCCTGATCAACCTGATCGACCTGTGGATGGAAACACCGCAGACCGTGGCCACCCTGCGCACCGGTTCCGACGCGCGTTCCATCGATACCTCCAAGTACAAGGGCTACGACGACAAGATCGCCATCGCCGGCACTTACTGGCCGCCCGCCTACGTGCTGATGGACGGCTTCACGCTGGAACCCTGGAAGGTCATGTCCACTCGCGGCTACACCTACGACGAGCAGGAATACCATCCGGAACCGCGTGTCGCCTCCATCGTCTCCTCGCACATCAAGCCCGAGTTCGTGGTCAACGTGAAGGAAACCGGCAAGATCCTGCTGGTGGACTACAGCGACATCAAGAACCTGAAGACCACCGAAATCGAAGCCGAGCGCTTCCTGCATGACGGCGGCTGGGATGCTTCCAAACGCTACTTCCTGGTGGCCGCCAACATGCGTGACACCGTGTCGGTGGTGGACACCAAGGAAGGCAAACTGGCCGCCAACGTCAAGGTCGGCGTCAAGCCCCACCCGGGTCGCGGCGCCAACTGGAACGACAGCAAGTACGGCCCGGTGTGGGCGACCGGCCACCTCGGCGACGAAACCATCGCGGTGATCGGCACCGATCCGGAGAAGAACAAGAAGCATGCCTGGAAAGTGGTGCGTTCCTTGAAGAACCACGGCAACGGCAGTCTGTTCATCAAGACCCACCCGAAGTCAAACACCCTGTGGGTGGATGCCGCGCTGTCGCCCGATGAGGAAGCCCAGCAGTCCGTCTCGGTCTTTGATCTGAAGAACCTGGACAAGCCGGCCAAGGTCATCAACATCGCCAAGCTGGCCGGCATCAGCAAGGCCCGGGTTACCCACCCCGAGTACAACAAGGCGGGTGACGAAGTCTGGTTCTCGGTCTGGGGTCCGAAAACCGGCGAATCCGCCATCGTGGTCATGGATGACAAGACGCACAAGCTGAAGGCTGTGATCAAGGACAAGCGCCTGGTCACCCCCACCGGCAAGTTCAACTTGTACAACACCGTGCACGACGTTTATTAACCTGACCTGATCGAAGCGCGGCGGCCCGCCGCCGCGCTTCAAACCCACCCATGAAAACGCATCCCTGGCTCACGACCCTGCTTTTCTGTTGCGCGCTCCCGACGCAGGCCGACGGCTTGCCGGCGGCCCGACAACAGGAGCTCACCCACTTCGTGCGCCAGGAATGCGGCTTTTGTCACGGCCTCAAACTCACCGGCGGCCTCGGCTCGTCACTCACCGCCGAGGCGTTGAAAAACAAACCCGCCGAAACCCTGATCCCCGCCATCCTGTATGGCATCCCCGGCACCGCCATGCCGGGCTGGTTGCCCTATCTGTCGGAAGCCGACACGCGCTGGATTGTGGACAAATTGTTGAAAGGATTTCCGGAATGACTTCTCCAATGGGGTGCGACACACGCACCAAACGCGGTGAATCGGCGAGCGCGCCTCGCCCCACAAGATTCCGTCCTCTGCTCACCCTCCTGGCCGCCCTTGCACTGACGCTCCCCGCCCTGGCGACGAACGCCGATGAACTGCGCGGCACCGGCGACCTCGGCCTGATCATCGAGCGCGCCAAAGGCTCGATCCAGTTGGTCGACACCACGAAACGTACCCTGCTGCAACGAGTGGAAGGCCTCGGCGACACCTCGCACGCCGCCGCCGTGTTTTCCCGCGACGCCCGCTACGCCTATGTCTTCGGCCGCGACGGCGGCCTCTCCAAGGTGGATCTGCTCACCGGCAAGATCGTCAAGCGGGTGATGCAGTCCGGCAACTCCATCGGCGGCGCCATCTCCCAGGACGGCCGCTGGATCGCCGCCGCCAACTATGTGCCGGGCGGCGTCAAGTTGTTCGACGCGGAAACCCTGGAACAGGTCGCCGACATTCCCGCGTATTCCGAGGAAACCAAAGCCCTCTCACGCGTGGTCGGCCTGGAAGACAGCTTCAACAACCGCTTCGCCTTCTCCCTGTTCGATGCCGGCGAAATCTGGATCATGGACATCTCGGAAAACCCGCGCCAACCGAAGATCACCAAGTTCAAGAACATCGGCAACCAGCCCTACGACGCCCTCATCACCGGCGACGGCCGCTGGTATGTGGCCGGTCTTTATGGCGAAGACGGCGTCGCAGTGCTCGACATGTGGCACCCGGAACGCGGTGTGAAACGCGCCTTGCCGGATTACGGCCGTGGCGAACAGAAACTGCCGGTGTACAAGATGCCGCACCTGGAAACCTGGGCGGTCGCCGGCAACCTGGCCTTCATTCCCGGCGTCGGGCGGCATGAAGTGGTTCTGGTGGATATTGGCACCTGGGAAAAAGTCGGCGTCATCCCGGTCGCCGGGCAACCGGTGTTCGTCATGAGCGACCCCACCGGTCGCCGCCTCTGGGTCAACTTCGCCTTCCCGCATTACGACACCGTGCAGGTGATCGATGTCGAAAACCGCGCCGTGATGCACACCATGAAACCGGGAAAAGCAGTGCTGCACATGGAGTTCACCCCGCGTGGCGAACATATCTGGGTTTCGGTGCGCGACGCCAACCGCGTCGACATCTACGACACCGCCACCTTCAACAAGCTCGGTGAACTCCCTGTCGACGCCCCCAGCGGCATCTTCTTCTCGTCGCGCGCGCACCGCTTCGGGCTCTAGGAATTTCGGATTTCGGACTTCGGATTTCGGATATGACCACCATGCCAACCCTCATGACCGACTCAACCGCTGGACTCAACCTCGACACAGCCAAAATCGACCCCACTGATTTCCGGCTGGTCAACGACTGGCAACGCGATTTCCCGCTCGTCTCGCGTCCCTACGCGGAACTGGCGCATCGCCTGGGCATTTCCGAGGCGGAAGTGATTGTTCGTCTGCAATCCTTGGCCGAAGGCGGCACGGTCTCCCGTATCGGCGCCGTGTTCCGCCCGCACACCCTGGGCTGGAGCACGCTGGCGGCGGTCTCGGTGGCGCCCGACCGCATCGAGGCGGTGGCGCGCGGCATCAGCGCCTACCCCGAGGTCAACCACAATTACGAGCGCGAACACGAATTCAACCTCTGGTTCGTCGCCACCGCGCCCAGCCGTGAACGGGTGGCGGAAGTGCTCACGGAAATCGGTGATCTGGCCGCCGGCCCGGTGCTCGACCTGCCCATGCAGGAAGATTTTCATATCGATCTGGGCTTCGACCTCGGAAGGGGCAAGGGGCAAGGAGCAAGGGGCAGGGAGGCGCGGCATCGCCCTCACCTCGATCCCGTCCGCCGCCGCAGTGAGCCCGAGGACATCGTCCTCGAATCCGCGGACTACACGCTGGCCGCCGCCCTGGAAGGTGGCATCGGCCTCAGCCCGCGCCCCTACGCCGTGCTCGCCGCCCGCCTGGGCTGGCGCGAGGAAGCGGTATTGGCGCGGTTGGCGCGGCTGTTGGACATCGGCGTCATCCGTCGTTTCGGCGTCGTGGTTCGACACCGCGAACTGGGTTACCACGCCAACGCGATGGTGGTGTGGGATGTGCCGGACGCGGAAGTATCGAGCGTGGGCCATGCCCTCGCCGGGCAAGCCGCCGTCACCCTGTGCTACCAGCGCCCCCGGCAACCGCCGCACTGGCGCTACAACCTGTTTTCCATGCTGCACGGGCAAGACCGCGCCGCCGTCCTGGAAGAGCTGTCGCGCCTGCGCGGCGAGCTCGGCCTTGATCACATCGCCTGCCAACCCTTGTTCTCACAGCGTCGCTTCAAGCAGTGCGGCGCCCGCTACAGCAATCTGGCCAAGGTGGCCTGAACATGGCCGGTGTCAAACGCGGGGCTCGACGCACGCAGCCCCCCGCCCCCACGCACGTGAGCAGGCGAAACGCCGAGTGCTCGCGGGCGGAACTGGACGAAACCGACCGTCGCATCGTCAACAACCTGCAAGGCGGCTTTCCCATCTGCGAATGGCCGTTCCTGGAGGCGGCGCGGACCCTGGGCCTGGACGAGCGCGAGCTGATCGAGCGTATCGACAAACTGCTCCAGGCCGGCGTCCTCACCCGCTTCGGCCCGCTGTTCAACGCCGACCGCCTCGGCGGCGCCAATATCCTTGCGGCGATGTCGCTGCCGGATAACGATTTCGACCGTGTCGCCGCCTTCGTCAACGCGCAACCGGAAATCGCCCACAACTACCGGCGCGGGCACACTCTGAACCTCTGGTTCGTGGGCGCGGCGGAAACCCCTGATAAAGTGGAAAGCGCCTTCCAGTACATCGAATCCGTGACGAATTACCCGATCTACCGCTTCCCCAAGGAGCGGGAGTTTTTTGTAGAACTGAAATTGCAGGCATGAATGAGCGCGGAAGCGCATCTTCCAGGAGAAGTTAAATGACCGAAGCAACCCTATACACCCGCCTGGGCGGCTATGACGCCGTCGCCGCCGTCGCCGACAATCTGCTGCCCCGCCTGTTTGGCGACGCCCTGCTGGGCCGCTTCTGGGCAAACCGGAGTGACGATGGCCTCCAGCGCGAACAGCAACTGCTGGTGGACTTTCTCTCCAACGCCGCCGGCGGGCCGATGTATTACACCGGCCGCGACATGAAACTGTCGCACAAGGGCATGCGCATCAGCGAGGCGGACTGGACGGCCTTCATGGGCCATCTCAACGCCACCCTGGACGCTTTCAATCTACCCGCGCGCGAACGTGGCGAGGTTCTGGCCTTCATCGACAGCACCAAGGCGGACATCGTCGAGTGTTGAGGCCCTGAGTCATGGCCGATCCGACCTCCAACAGCGCAAAGCTGCCGGTAGACAGCCTGGATTTGCGCCTCATTGCCGCCACCCAGGGCGGATTGCCGCTGGTGCCACGCCCCTACCACGCCATCGCCGAAAAAATCGGCATCCCCGCCGAAGAGGTGATGGCGCGGCTGGAACGAATGCGGGCGAGCGGCGCCATCCGTCGCATCGGCCTGGTACCCAACCATTACGCCCTCGGTTACCACGCCAACGGCATGTCGGTCTGGGACGTGGCGGATGAACTCGTGGATGAACTGGGCGAGCGGGTCGGCCGCCTGGATTTCGTCTCGCATTGCTACCGGCGGCCACGCCGCCGTCCGCAATGGCCCTACAACTTGTTCGCCATGCTGCACGGCAAGACCCGCGAGGAAGTGACCGCCTACGCCGAGGAGATCCGCGCCCTGCTGGGCCCGGCCTGCCACGCGTCGGATATTCTTTACAGCCAGGGCATTCTGAAAAAGACCGGCTTGCGTATCACATAAAAAACACAACCACCCCAGGAGCGTGCCATGTTCGAATTTCTCAAACGCTGGTTTCAGTCAAGTCAGACGGACAACGATACCGCTGCGGCCGAATCAGCCGCCACTGGGACCGCGCCAGGCACGCATATCCACTATGACCCGCATCTGGTCAGCCACCTGATCGAAGACCACCGCCGCCTGGAGGGACTGTTCGGGCGTATTGTCGCGGCCAGTCAGGCACGCAATGCCGAGCTGCTGACGAAAAATCTGAGCGACTTCGGCAATGCCATACGCGACCACCTGCTCACGGAAAATGTGCGCTTCTACGTCTACGTTCAACACACCGGTGATGCCGCACACGCCGACGTCGTGCATGGTTTCCAGCATGAGATGCGCGGCATCGGCAAGGCGCTGACCTCGTTCCTGTTCCGCCACAGTGAACGCGAGCAATGGAATGATGAGGCGTGGTCCGAATTTGCGCGGGAACTGGACGCTATCGCCCAGGTCCTAACCCGCCGCATCGCCACCGAGGAAACCACGTTGTACCCGCTCTACCAACCGCCGATTTAGGCGGCCCGCTCGCGGGCCGAACTCGTCGGCGCCACAGGAGAAACCGATGTTCCGTGTCACCCAGTTCATGCAGGAACTCATCAACCCGACGCCGCTCGGGCCCAAGCGCGCGCCACCCGGCCCGGTTGTAATCTGGAATCTGGTGCGTCGCTGCAACCTCACCTGCAAGCACTGTTACTCGATCTCGGCGGACAAGGACTTCGCCGGCGAGCTTTCCACCACCGAAGTGTTCCAGGTGATGGACGACCTCAAAGCCTTCCATGTGCCGGTGTTGATCCTTTCCGGCGGCGAACCGCTGCTGCGCCCGGACATCTTCGAAATCGGCCGCCGCGCCAAGGCGATGGGTTTCTATGTCGGCCTTTCCACCAACGGCACCCTGGTCGATGAAAAAAATGTGGCGGACATCGCCGCCACCGGCTTCGATTACGTCGGCATCAGCCTCGACGGCCTTGCGGACACCCATGACCGCTTCCGCCGCAAAGAGGGGGCGTTCGAGGCTGCGCTGAACGGCGTGCGCCTGTGCCGCGACGCCGGCGCCAAGGTCGGCATCCGCTTCACCCTCACCCAGGACAACGCCGACGACTTCCCCGCCCTGCTGGCGCTCACGGAAAACGAAGGCATCCACAAGTTCTATCTCTCGCATCTCAACTACGCCGGGCGCGGCAACAAGAACCGGAAGGACGACGCCCACCACCGCACCACGCGAGCGGCGCTGGATCGCCTGTTCGAGCGCTGCCTGCAACAGGTTCAGGCCGGACAGCTGCGCGAATACGTCACCGGCAACAACGACGCCGACGGCGCCTATCTGCTGAACTGGGTACGTGAACGCTTCCCGGAACAAGCGGAACACATCCGTCAGAAGCTTGCGCAATGGGGCGGCAACGCCTCCGGCGTCAACATCGCCAACATCGACAATCTCGGCGTCGTGCATCCGGACACCATGTGGTGGAACTACCCGCTGGGCAATGTCCGCGAGCGGCCGTTCTCGGAAATCTGGCAAGACACCTCCGACCCGCTCATGGCCGGCCTGAAGACCTCGCCGCGACCGGTAACCGGCCGTTGCGCCGGCTGTGACCATCTCGCCATTTGCAATGGCAACACCCGGGTACGCGCCTGGCAGACCACGGATGATTTCTGGGCGGAAGACCCGGGTTGTTATCTGAGCGATGAGGAAATTGGCCTCGTCCATTCACATCGCGCGCCCCAAGTTCTGGAGATTTGACATGAAGCTATTCGGTAGGGTGCGCCACGCGCACCAGACAATCGGTGCGCGTGGCGCACCCTATGCCCTCCTCGTCGGCCTGTCCCTGCTGGCCAGCCCGTCCCACGCCGCGCCCGACCCGGAAAAACTCTACGAGACCCACTGCCTCTCCTGCCACGCGCCCAACCGCCTCGGCGGCATGGGGCCGACCCTGCTGCCGGAATCGCTGGCCCGCCTGAAGAAGCCGGATGCCGCCAAAGCCATTGCCAACGGCCTGCCCGCGACCCAGATGCCGGCCTACAAGGAGATTCTTACCGAAGACGAGATCAAGGCTCTGGCGGCGTGGATCTATACGCCGCCGACGCACCCGCCTAAATGGGATGAAGAGGACATCAAGGCTTCGCACATCGTCTACCAGGATGCCGTCGACCTCCCCGCCAAGCCGGTATTCAAGGCCGATCCGACGAACATCACCCTGGTGGTGGAACACGGCGACCATCACATCACGGTGCTGGATGGCGACGTGATGGAGCCGATCATCCGCTTCCCCACCCGCTATGCCCTGCACGGCGGCCCCAAGTTCACTCCGGATGGACGCTTCGTCTACTGGGCGACGCGTGATGGCTGGATCACCAAATTCGACTTGTGGAACCTGAAAGTGGTGGCCGAAGCCCGCGTCGGCATCAACACCCGCAACGTCGCGGTGTCCAGCGACGGCAAATACGTGATGGCCGCCAACTATCTGCCGCACACGCTGGTGGCGCTGGACGGCAAGGACCTATCGCTGGTCAAAGTCATCCCGGTGGTCGGCAATACCGGCAAGACCTCGCGCGTCTCGGCGGTCTACGACGCGCGCCCACGCAAAAGCTTCATCGCCGCGCTCAAGGACATCCCGGAAGTCTGGGAAATCCCCTATGACGGCCGCCCGGTCTACAAGGGCCTGGTGCACGACTATCGACTCAAGGAAGCCATCCCCGAACCCGGCCCGCTGCCGGTGCGGCATATCGTCCTCGACGACTACCTCGACGATTTCTACTTCGACCAGAACTACGACTACATCCTCGGCGCCTCGCGCAGCAGCCCGAAAGGCCAGGTCATCCACCTCGGCGCCGGGCGCAAAATCGCGGAACTGGATCTCGCCGGCATGCCGCATCTGGGCTCCGGCATCACCTGGGACAGGCTGGACGACCAGGGCAAGCCACAACGCGTGATGGCCTCGCCCAACCTCAAGGATGGCCTGGTCACGGTGATCGACATGAAGACATGGAAGACCATCAAGACCATCCCCACCGCCGGCCCCGGCTTCTTCCTGCGCGGCCACGAGAACAGCCCCTATGTCTGGGCGGACGTGTTCTTCGGCCAGAAGCACGACATCATGCACGTCATCGACAAGCAAACCCTGGAGATCGTCGCCAACCTCACCCCGATGCCGGGCAAGACCGCCACCCATGTCGAATTCGACCGCTACGGCAAGTACGCCCTGGTTTCCATCTGGGAAATGGACGGCGCCCTCATCGTCTACGACGCCAAGACCCTGAAGGAAATCAAGCGTCTGCCGATGAAGCGGCCGGTGGGTAAATACAACGTGTGGAACAAGACCCGGCTCTCAGAAGGGACAAGCCACTGATCTTTGACATCTATCAAGTCGGCATCTCGACCGAGGGTGAACGGATAGGTATCGTTCACCCCACACGCAACCCCTATTTGGAGCACTCCCATGATGCAGAAAATGTTTGAAAAGAGCGAAAACTCCGCCGTCGTCTACGCCGTCGCGCTCTTCATCGTCTTCCACTTCGGCCTCCTGTACCTGTTCGACATCGTCAAGGTCTGAACCAGCGCATTCCCGACTACGGGGGCTTCGGCCCCCGTTTTTTATTGCACTTCGCCATCCTGTAGCACCGACATCACCCTCCCCCAAGGGCGGCACCCTCCAGAACCCGCCTATATCGCGGTTGCCCAAGCCGCCCACCACGCTCATCATCCGTTCGATACACCGTCTTACCGACGTCGTTTCCCTATTCCACGGATGAAGATCGCCCCATGCAAACCGCCAGCCTGGCCGACATTCTGACTTTCCCGGTTCACACTGTGGCACCGGATACGCCGGTGTCCCAGGCGCTCGCCCAGATGCGCGAGTTACGGGTCAGCGCGCTGGTGGTGGTGGACGAGCGGCAGCAGCCTCTGGGCATCTTCACCGAGCGCGACGCGGTGCTGCTGGCCTATCGGCGAGAACAACCGGACGCGCTCGCGGTGGCCGATGTCATGAGCAGCCCGCCCATGAGCGCGACGCCGGAGCTCGGTTTCCTGTCCGCCTACGGCCTGATGTCCGAGCATAAGGTGCGCCATCTCATCGTGGTCGACGGCGAGGGCCGGCTGGCGGGCATCGTCACCGAGGGCGACTTCATCCGCCATTTCGGATTTCAGCATCTGGTTCGCTCCAGGGACGTGGCCTCGGTAATGCTGCGGGCTCTGACCACTCTGCCCGAGGACGCGCTGGTCCGGGAAGCCGCGCACCTGATGGCCAAGCAGCATCTGGACTGCGTGATCGTGGAAAAGGCGGGTGAAGCCGCCGGCATCCTCACCGAGCGCGATCTGGTGCGCATGAGCCAGGAAGGCGATAGCGGTTTGTCCCGCACTCTCGGCGAAGCCATGAGCCGACCTGTCGCCGCCATCCTTCCCGGCGCGTCGCTTGGCGAGGCCATCCGGCGCATGGACGAACTGAAAATTCGCCGGCTGCTGGTGACCGATGCCAACGGCCAGTTCATCGGTCTGGTCACCCATCACCAGATTGCCGCCGTGCTCCAGCCAGAGGCGGCGCCTCCCTCGCGGGTACGGCCAAGCGCCGCGATCATGGCCGGTTTCCTGGGCGGTCGCCCACGCGCCTGGATATTCGCCCTGCTCGCCGCGCTGCTGGTGCTCTTCAGCGAACGGGTCATCGAACATTTCGCCCAACAGCGGGCGCTGGAAATGGAGAAGGCCAGCGTGCAGGGCGAACTGTCCGCCCTGCGCGCCCGTCTCGAAGGGGTGGTCAACGCCAACCTGTTCCTGGTGCATGGCCTCGCCGCGGTCGTCGCCGCCAAGCCGGACATGGACCAGAGCGAATTCGCCGGCATCGCCCGCAACCTGGTGGATGAGCGCCATGCCCTGCGCAATATCGCCGCCGCTCCGGACCTGGTGATTTCCCTGATGTACCCGCTGGCGGGCAACAAAGCCGCCATCGGCCTGGACTACCGCACCCATCCCGAGCAACGCCAAGCCGCCCTGCGCGCGCGCGACAGCGGCCTCTCGGTACTGGCCGGACCGCTGCGCCTGCAACAGGGCGGCATCGGCATCATCGCGCGGGAACCGGTATTCCTGGCCCCGACCCGGCCCGGCGGCGAGCGGCGCTTCTGGGGTCTGGTTTCGGCGGTCATCGACGCGGAAACGCTTTACCACAAGGCGGGCCTGCGCGACCCCGGCATGGGCCTTGACCTGGCGCTACGCGGCAGCAATGGCAGCGGCGCGGGGGGGCCGGTGTTCTTCGGCGACGCCTCGATTTTCGCCAGGCAACCGGTGGCGCTCGACATCACCCTGCCCGGCGGCACCTGGCACATGGCGGCCCTTCCCGCCGCGGGCTGGGGACAAAATCCGGACACGAGCGTCAACCTGATTCGCCTGATGGGCCTGCTGGCGGCCGTGGCTGCGGCGATCATGGCTTTCCGGCTGGCGCGCGGCAATCAGGCTTTGCGGGAAACCGCCGCGCGCTGGCGGGAAAGCCAGAATCTGTTCGAACACTTCATGGCCAACCTGCCCGCCGGAGCCTACATCCGCGACACCGCCGACGACCACATGCTGTTCCAGAACCGCTGGCTGTGCGACAACCTGCCCTGCCGCGACGAGGCCGGGGCCGAATCGCCGACGGCCCGGGCAATGGCGGCCATCGACCAACGCGTGCTGATTGAAGGACAACTTCGCCGCCAGGAAAGCCTGACGGCCGCGAACGGCACCCCCCTGGTTTGCGATACCCAGCGTTTCCTGATTCCGCGCGCCGACGGCGCCCCCCTGGTCGGCGGCATCATCAGCGACGTCTCCGCGCGGGTGCGGGCGGAACAAAAGCTGGCCAGCCAGAGCGCCCGCCTGATCGCGCTATTGAAGACCATCCCCGACCTGGTCTGGCTGAAAGACCCCGAGGGCGTTTACCTCACCTGCAACCCGCGTTTCGAGCAGTTCTTCGGGGCCGAAGAGGCGGATATCCTGGGCAAGAGCGACCACGATTTCGTGCCCGCCGAACTGGCCGATGCCTTCCGTGAGAAGGACCGTGCCGCCATCGCGGTGGGTGGCCCCAGCGTCAACGAGGAATGGGTCACCTTCGCCAGTGACGGTCACCGGGAATTACTGGAAACCATCAAGACACCGGTATACGACGACCAGGCCAAGCTACTGGGTGTGCTGGGAATCGCCCGGAACATCACGGCACGCAAGCAGGCCGAAGCGGCGTTGCGTGACAGCGAGGCCCGCTTCCTCGCCACCTTCGAGCAGGCGGCGGTGGGCATCGCGCTGGTGTCGCCCGAGGGCCACTGGCTGCGCGTGAACCAGACGCTGTGCGATATCGTCGGCTACGACCAGGCGGAACTGATGACCCGGACTTTCCAGGACATCACCCACCCGGACGATCTCGACTCCGATCTCGGCCAGGTGCGCCGCATGCTGGTGCGCGAGATCGATTCCTATTCGATGGAAAAGCGTTGCATCCGCAAGGATGGTGGCATCGTCTGGATCAATCTCTCAGTCTCACTGGTCTGGAAGGGGGATGACGGGCCGGACTATTTCATCTCGGTGATCGAGGACATCGACGCCCGCAAGGCCGCTGAAAGTGCCCTCCAGGAAAGCGAAACCCGCTATCGCTCGCTGCTCGAAAAGGCTCCCTTCCCCGCCGTGCTCTCCCGGGTCCGCGACGGCATCCTGCTTTATGGCAACCATCGCGCGGAAATTCAGTATGGAATCACGCGCGAACAAGGCATCGGCCAAGCTGCGGATGGTTTTTATGAGGACCCGGCAGAACGGGTACGCTTCATCGAGCAGATGCGGCAAGCGGGCCACGTCGAAGACCTTGAGGTGCGCATGCGCGGCAGGGATGGGCGCCCGTTCTGGGCACTTGTTTCCGCGTCGATCGTGGAATTCGATAACGAACCCGCCATCTTCGCCGCCATCAACGACATCAGCGCACGCAAACAGATAGAAGCCGCGCTTCAGGAGCAGGAAGCCTTCTTCCGCCTGATTGCGGAAAACATGGGCGACCTGGTGGCCGTGCTCGATCTGGAAGGCCGCCGCCTTTACAACAGCCCTTCCTACGGCAAGTTGTTCGGCGATCCCGAGGCCCTGAAGGGGACCGATTCGTTCGCGGAAATTCACCCGGACGATCAGGAACGAGTACGCCAGGTGTTCCGGGAAACCATCGCGACCGGCACTGGCCAACGGGTTGCCTTCCGCTTTGTGTTGCCTGGCGGTGACGTGCGCGAGATGGAATCGCAGGGGGGCGTCATCCGCAGGGTGGATGGCACGGTAGAACGGGTGGTGGTGGTGTCGCGCGACATCACCGAGCGCAAGCGGATGGAGGATGAAATTATCCAGCTCAACGCCGAGCTGGAGGGAAGGGTGCGACTGCGCACGGCGGAACTGGCCACCGCCAACAAGGAGTTGGAGACCTTCACCTATACCGTGTCGCACGACCTGAAAGCGCCGCTGCGCGGTATCGACGGTTACAGCCGGCTGCTGCTGGAGGACCACCAGGGTCAACTGGACGAGGAGGGCCGGCTGTTCCTGAACAACGTGCGCCAGGGTGTCGACCAGATGGGGGAACTGATCGAGGATCTGCTCGCCTACTCCCGCATGGAACGGCGCAGCCTCAACGGCCAGCAACTGGATCTCTCGCGTCAGGTGGCGGCCATTCTGGAAGAGCGACGGGCGGATATCGAGGCGCGCGGCATGCGCGTCGATGTAACCCTGGAAGGGTTGAGTGTGCGCGCCGATCCGGATGGCCTCGCCATGGTACTGCGCAACCTGATCGACAACGCGCTCAAGTTCACCCGCGACAGCCAGCCGCCGAAGCTGACGATCCGGGGAGAATCCGGAGACAACAGCACAAGGCTCTCGGTCGCGGACAACGGCATCGGCTTCGACATGCGCTTCCACGACCGCATTTTCGAGATATTCCAACGCCTGCAACGCGCCGAGGAATACCCCGGAACCGGCGTCGGCCTCGCCATCGTGCGCAAGGCCATGCAGCGCATGGGCGGCCAGATCCGCGCCGAAAGCGCCCCCGGCGAGGGCGCCACCTTCCATCTGGAACTGCCGAACTGACTGCCCGCCGACGGGCGGCTAGCCCGCCTTGCCGTCCGCCCTCGGCCGCCAGTACATCGGCGCGTATTTCCCGGCCCACACGACAAACGCGAGCAACCACAAGACACCCGCCAGAGTCGCCAACCACAGCGGCAGCCCCGGAACCAGATCCGGCAGCAGCCGCGGCAACACCGCCGCTTGTATCAACCAGAACAGTCCCCAGGTCGTCGCGTCGGCTTCCAGCTTGCGCCCGGAATGGCCGAGGCTGACGCGGGAAGCCATGCCGATCAGCATGCTGGCGAAAAAGCCGATGCCGAGGGCATGCAGCGGCGCCTGGCCGGCATTCCAGCTCAGTCCGGCGTAACGCGCCAGGCTGTCGATGGCGTAAAGCGTGAAAGCCAGACCGGCCCAGAGGAATCCCAGGTGCAGCATGGCGAGCAGGCGCACCTGGCGGGCGCCGCGCGCCACGCCCCAGCGACTGGAGAACCAGAACACGATGATCGCCATCGGCAGATCCACCCACCAAAGCAGTTCGCGCCGCTGCATCACCTCCAGCGTCGCGTGCAGCAGGCAGCCGGCCAACAGCGCCCAGAGCGGACCATAGGGCCGGACCATCACGTAATTGGGCACGATGCGGCTGGTGAACCAGGGAATCATGCGATGACACACGACCAGGAAGGTGGGCGTCAGGAAGCCCCAAAGGCCGATGGCTTCCGCCAGGGCCAAGGCATCGGGCCAATCCGCCGCCGCCCAGGCCAGGAACAGCGCGCAGCCAACGCCGCCCAGCGCCGCCGCCGCCGTGGCGATACCGGTATGCAGTCGATCACCCGCCGGCGCACCGCTGACCGTGCGCAGCAGCGCCCACACCGCCACGCTCCAGCCGAGCAGGTGCAGCGCCAACCCCGGCACGACCAGACCGGCGAGAATGGCGAACCCGCCCAGGGCCATCAGCACGCCGCTCGCCACATAAGCGGGCCGGGGAACGGCCGGCCCGCCCGACCAACTGGGCGCCGCCGTGAACAGGAAACCGAACACGAAGAATGGGAAGAACCCATACACCATCCACCAGCCATGCAGCGCCGGCCCCGGCAATTCGCCCAAGCCGACGCCGCCCGCGCGCCGGATTTCCAGATCAAACAGCCACCAAAGCATGGCCAGCACGACAAGCAGAGCGCCGGGAAGGAACATCACGCGATGCTGCGCGGCGGTGTAGGTAGACCAGAGTCGGTGCATGACCATGAGCGAAGCGGAAAGACAGCCGAGTGTCGGCGCCGAATGGAATGGCAACCTTGACCAACATCAAACTGCGGCGTGAACCCAATCAAGGTCCTTTTCCTGTGAGCCGCTGATCCGCGCGAAAGCCGATGAGGAGGTGACTTCCCCCTTTACCAAAGGGGGATTGAGGGGGATTTCTCCACGGGTGGTGGCCGTCCAAGCGCCCGCAAATCCCCCCTACCCCCCTTTGAAAAAGGGGGGAACCTTGCCGGTTCGCGTCACCAGCTAACGAGAAAAGAGCGAAGCAGTCGGCCATCTGCCGCAAATCGCGCCGAAGAAACACGTCAAATGCACCTCGCGTGTAGCGCCGGCTTCCAGCCGGCGTCTTTACAGTAAAGGCGGCTGACAGTTTCGAAAGACGCCGGCCGGAAGCCGGCGCTACCTGTGCACGAACACTTCATTTCGAATCAGTTGCTTGCAATGTATTTCTTGCGAGCCTGAATCTACAACCTGGATGCCCGCCTTCGCGGGCATGACGGTATGAAATCACGGCCTCGCGGAACCTGTCCCGGCCGGACGGGTCAGGACAAGCCCCTCCACCACACCGCTTGCCGGCATTCGGTATGTTCCTTGGCTCATCCCGGGGCGCTGCCGGTAAGATGCGCTCATGACACTGCTTTTCGTTGTACTGATCCCCTTCATCGGCGCGATCCTGGTCGCGTGGGCCAGTCGTTTGAGCCGCTTTGCCGCCGCCTGGAGCGCGGGGCTGGTGACCCTTGGCGCGATCGCCACCCTGGCTGGCGTGGTGGAGCCGGTCGCTGTCGGAGAGACGCTGGTGCAGCGCCTCGCCTGGATGCCGACGGTCGGGCTGGATCTGGCGTTTCGTCTCGATGGCCTGGGCCTGCTGTTCGCGGGGCTGATCCTGGGCATCGGCCTGCTGGTCATCGTCTATGCCCGCTACTACCTGTCGGAGCGCGACAGTCTCGGCCGCCTGTACGCCTATCTGCTGCTGTTCATGGGTTCGATGCTGGGCGTGGTGCTCTCGGAGAACCTGATCCAGTTGCTGATCTTCTGGGAACTGACCAGCCTCAGTTCCTTCCTGCTGATCGGCTACTGGCGGGAGCGGGAGGAGGCGCGCAACGGGGCGCGCATGGCCCTGGCCATCACCGGCGCCGGCGGCCTGGCGCTGCTCGGCGGTATTTTGCTGCTCGGGGAGATCACGGGCAGCTACGACCTGACGGTGATCCTGGCCTCGGGCGATCTGATCCGCGCGCACCCCTTGTATACGCCCACCCTGATCCTGGTCTTGATCGGTGCGTTCACCAAGTCGGCACAGTTTCCCTTCCATTTCTGGCTGCCGCACGCGATGGCCGCGCCGACGCCGGTTTCCGCCTATCTGCATTCGGCGACCATGGTCAAAGCCGGGGTATTTCTCCTGGCGCGTCTGTTTCCCGCCTTGTCGGGTACCTGGGAGTGGTCGCATCTGGTCGGCGGCGTCGGCATGATGACCTTGTTGATCGGCGCCATCACCGCCCTGTTCAAGCACGATTTGAAGGGGTTGCTGGCTTATTCCACCATCAGCCACCTGGGCCTGATCACCCTGCTGTTCGGCATCGGCACGCCGCTGGCGGCGGTGGCGGGGGTGTTCCACATCATCAATCACGCCATCTTCAAGGCCTCGCTGTTCATGGCCGCCGGCATCATCGACCACGAGACCGGAACCCGCGACATGCGCCGTATCAACGGCCTCTGGAAATACATGCCCTATACCGCCACCCTGGCGATGGTGGCGGCGGCGGCGATGGCCGGGGTGCCGCTGGTCAACGGCTTCCTGTCCAAGGAAATGTTCTTCGCGGAAGCGGTCAGCCTGGCCACCCAGATGCAGTTCGGCTGGCTGTTGCCGCTGGCGGTGACCGTGGCCGGCATTTTCGCCGTGGCCTATTCCCTGCGCTTCATCCATGACGTGTTTTTCAACGGCGAGCCCATCGACCTGCCCAGGACGCCGCACGAACCGCCACGCTGGATGAAGGTGCCGGTGGAAATACTGGTCGCGCTCTGCCTGCTGGTCGGCATCCTGCCGGCGCTGACCGTGCAGCCCATCCTCACCCTGGCGTCGGCCAGCGTCCTGCAAGCGCCGCCGCCGCCGCACGATCTGGCCATCTGGCACGGCTTCAGCCCGGCGCTGTGGATGAGCGTGATCGCCCTGCTCGGCGGCGGCCTGCTTTATTTCGGACGCAAGCCCCTGTTCGTGCTGTATGACCGCCTGGAAGATCGCATCGACGCGCGCCGCCTCTACAACGCGTTGCAGGACGGCTTGTTCGCCCTCGCCGGCGGGCTGACGCGGCTGCTCGACGCCGGCTCGCTGCAACGCCTGCTGGCCGTGTTCATCGGCTTCGCCCTGCTTCTCGGCGGCGCCGGCTGGTTCTCCGCCGACTCGCCGCTGAGCGGCCCGCGCGCGCTGCTGCCGGTGGACGGCGTCAGCTTGTTCGCGGCCCTGGCCATGGCCGCCGCCATGATCGCCACGGTCGCCCTGCACCGACAACGCTTCGTCGCGCTGGTGTTGATCGGCGCGGTGGGCCTGCTGGTGTCGCTGATCTTCGTGAAGTTCTCCGCGCCCGACCTGGCCCTGACCCAGCTTTCCGTGGAGGTGGTGACGGTGATCCTGTTGCTGCTCGCCCTCTATTTCCTGCCGCAACAGACGCCGGCCGAATCCCATCGCGGCCGGCGTCTCCGCGACGCCCTCCTGGCCGGCCTCGCCGGACTGGGGGTCGGCGCCCTCGCCTGGGCGGTGCTGACGCGGCCCTACAGCGGCATCGCCGATTTCTTCCTGGCGAACAGCGTGCCCGGCGGCGGCGGCCACAACGTGGTCAACGTCATCCTGGTGGACTTCCGCGGTTTCGACACCCTGGGCGAGATCACGGTGCTGGCCCTGGCCGGCCTGGCGATCTACGCCATGCTGGACAAACTGCGTCTCGACGGGCGCGGCTGCGATGACGTCGGCCGCGCCTGGAATTGGGATTCGCACCCCGCCATCATGGCCTCGCTGACCCGCTTGCTGCTGCCGCTGGCGTTGCTGGTGTCCATCTTCATCCTGCTGCGCGGCCACAACCTGCCCGGCGGCGGCTTCATCGCCGGCCTGGTTACCGCCGTGGCGCTGATCATGCAGTACCTGGCCAATGGCGTCGCCTGGACCCACGACCGGCTGCCGGCGAACCTGCACCCGACCATCGCGGCGGGACTGTCCATCGCCACCCTCACCGGCCTGGCCAGTCTGGCCTTCGACCATCCCTTCCTGACCTCCACCTTCGGCCATTTCGATTGGCCCCTGGTGGGTGAATTCGAGCTGGCGTCGGCCATGGCCTTCGACCTCGGCGTCTATCTGGTGGTGGTCGGCGCCACCCTGCTGATCCTGATTCACCTCGGTCTGATGCACGACGCCAGCCATGGCGATGACGCCTGTCCCGTACCATTGAACCAACGCGTCGCGGAGGATCGTTGATGGAAGCCCTGCTCGCGTCGTTGATCGGCTTGCTCACCGCCTGCGGCGTTTATCTGGCGCTGCGCGGCCGCACTTTCCCGGTGGTGCTGGGGCTGACGCTTCTTTCCTACGCGGTGAATTTGTTCCTGTTCGCGATGGGGCGCCTGACCATCGGCCGACCACCGGTGATCGGCGCCGGCCTCGGTGGCGGCTATGCCGACCCGGTGCCGCAAGCCCTGGTGTTGACCGCCATCGTCATCGGCTTCGCCATGACCGCTTTCGTCATCATGCTGGCGCTGAAGGCGCGGGCGGAGATGGGCAATGATCATGTCGATGGGGAATACGAATGACCCACCTGACCATCGCCCCCCTCCTGCTGCCCCTGTTCGCCGGCATCGTGCTGCTGCTGACGCGGCATCTGCTCGGCATCGGCTTCCGCCGCGCGTTCAGCATCGCCGCCGTGCTCGGTCAGATCGGCCTGGCGACGATGCTGCTCCAGGCGGTCGACGGCGGCGACATCCTGACCTATGCCCTGGGCAACTGGCCGGCGCCTTACGGCATCGTCCTGGTGGCCGACCGGCTGGCCGCCTGGATGCTGCTGATCACCGCCCTGCTCGCGCTGTTCCCGTTGCTGCACGCCTGTCGCGGTGAAGATGTCGGCGGCCGCCATTTCCATGTCCTGTTCCAGTTGCAGTTGTTCGGCCTCAACGGCGCCTTTCTCACCGGCGACCTGTTCAACCTGTTCGTCTTTTTCGAGGTGCTGCTGCTGGCCTCGTATGGTCTCATCCTGCACGGCGGCGGCCGCGCGCGAACCAAGGCCGGCCTGCACTACGTGGCGCTCAACCTCGCCGGTTCCTCCCTGTTCCTGATCGCCGTCGGCACCCTTTACGGGCTCTTCGGCACCCTGAACATGGCCGACCTGGCCGTGAAGATGGCGGCGGTGCCGGCGGAGAACCTGGGCCCGGCGCGCGCCGCCGGCCTCCTGTTGTTCGCCGTATTCGCGCTCAAGGCCGCGCTGCTGCCCTTGTATCTGTGGTTGCCGGCGGCCTATGCCCACACCAGCGCGCCAGTGGCGGCGCTGTTCGCGATCATGACCAAGGTCGGCGCCTACGCGATTCTGCGGGTCACCACCCTGATCTTCGGCGCGCAGGCCGGGAGCATGAGCGGACTGATCGAACCCTGGCTGTTGCCGCTGGCCCTGGCAACGCTGATCGTCGGCCTGCTCGGCGCCCTGGCGGCGCGCGCGCTGCGTGAGCAGGCCGCGTATCTGGTGGTTGCCTCGGTGGGCTCGTTGCTGACCGCCTTCGCCCTCGGCAGCGCCGGCGGCATCGCGGCGGGCCTGTATTACTTGCCACATTCCACCTTCGCCGCCGCCGCCCTGTTCCTGCTCGCCGAGCGCATCACCCAGGCGCGCGGCGTAATCGGCGACCGCTTCGAGCCGGCCCCGGCGATGGTCGGCGCGCCATTGCTCGGCGGTCTGTTCTTCGTGACGGCGATTCTGCTGGCGGGGCTGCCGCCCCTGTCCGGCTTCATCGGCAAGTTTCTGTTGTTGCGGGCAGCGCTGACGCATCCCGCCGGCCCCTGGGTTATGTCCCTGGTCCTGCTCGGCGGCCTGCTCGGGCTGATCGCGCTGGCGCGCGCCGGCAGCCTGCTGTTCTTCCGTACCCTGCCGGAGGCGCCGGGCACGGCAACGCCGACCGTGACCGCGCCGCTGGCACCGGCGCTGGGCCTGCTGCTGCTGACTCTGGCCCTGACCGTCGCGGCCGGGCCGCTGCACGTGATTGCCGGCGCCACCGCCGAGCAATTGCTGCAACCCTATCACTACATCCATGCTGTTCTCGGAGGCCGGCCATGAGCACGCGCCTGTTACCACACCCCCTGCTCACCCCGGCCCTGACGGCGGTCTGGCTGCTGCTCAACAACAGCCTGGCGCCCGGACACCTGCTCCTGGGCGCGCTCCTCGGCTGGCTGATTCCGCTGTTCACCTTGCAATTCTGGCCGGAGACGGTGCGCATCCGCCAACCGTGGGTGCTGCTGCGTTTTCTCGGCGTCGTGCTGTTCGACATCGTCATCGCCAACCTCGCGGTGGCCCGGCTCATCCTCGGCCGGCCGTCCCGCCTGCGGCCAGCATTCATCGAAGTGCCGCTGGCGCTGGAAAGCGATCTGGCCATCAGCCTGCTCGCCAACACCATCTGTCTGACGCCGGGCACGGTCTCCGCCCTGCTCAGCGAGGATCGCCGCGTGCTGCTGGTGCACGCCCTCGACGCGCCCGACCCGGCTGCCGTGCGCGACCAGATCAAATCGCGTTACGAGGCGCCCTTGAAAGCGGTATTCGAATCATGCTGAGCCTGGTCATCCCCATCGCCTTCACCCTCGTCGGCGCCGCCGTCGCCCTGAGTTTCTGGCGCCTGTTGCGCGGCCCCAGCGCGCCGGATCGCATCCTGGCGCTGGACACCCTCTACGTGAACACCATCGCCCTGCTGGTGTTGCTCGGCATCCACCTCGGCAGCGCCCTTTATTTCGAGGCGGCGCTGCTGATCGCCCTGATGGGCTTCGTCGGCACCGTGGCGCTGTGCAAGTACCTGCTGCGCGGCGACATCATCGAATAGGAGATGAACATGCTGGAATATGCCTTGTCCTTCCTGATCCTCGCCGGCGCGATATTCACCTTCATCGGCTCACTCGGCCTCGCCCGGCTGCGCGACTTCTACACCCGCCTGCACGGCCCCACCAAGGCCACCACCCTGGGCGTGGGCTGCCTACTGATCGCCTCGTCGCTCTACTTCAACAGCCAGGGCGAAGGCATCAGCCTGCACGAAGTGCTGATCACCCTGTTCCTGTTCATCACCGCGCCGGTCTCGGCGCACCTGCTGGCGAAATCGGCGCTGCACCAGCATCTGCCCCAGGTGGGTGACAAGAAGAAACCGGCGCGGGATAACTGAACCGGCATTCAGGATCGATCACCACCAATCCGTCTGCGTCGTTTGGCGATCACCCGCCAGCGCCAGAACAGGCTGATGAGGGCGTAGACCAACAAGCCCATCGTGGTGGAAACGATGGCCAGGCCAACCAACAACGGCTTGCCCAGGTTGGTCAGGCGCGCCCAGGGATCGGCCTCGGCGCGCCGCATCAGTTTTTCCGAAGACATGGCGGGCAGGTTCGGCTCGGATGCCAGCGTCTCGCCGGTCACCCAGCGGCCGATCTGATAGGCGCCATAGTAGATGGGCGCGAACGTCACCGGGTTGGTCACCAGGGTGCTGCCGATGGCAGCCGGCACGTTGGCGCGCAGCAGCATGGCCGTGCCGGCGGCGAAGGGAATTTGCGCGATGGGAATGAGCAGGCCGAAAAACACCCCCAACGCCACCCCCATGGCGACGCCACGACGGCTGAAATGCCACAGGCGCGGGTGCGTGAGATGGGGCGCCAGCCAGCGCAACCAGCGGTTGTTGTGAATGCTCTCCCGGCTGGGGAAAAAACGGCGAAATCGCGGCGACATGAGGTGGGGCGGAGGGCTTATGACGTGGTTGGACGGCGTGTGGCGTCTTCGACCGAACCCGACTCGGGGTCGTCGAACACGGCTCGATCCAGACCGCCCTCGCTGTTGGCGACGATGCAACTGACCGCGCAATCACCGGTGACATTGCAGGCGGTACGCATCATGTCGAGCAAGCGGTCGACACCGATGATCAAAGCGATGCCCTCGACCGGCAGGCCGACCTGCCCCAACACCATGGTCAGGGTAACCAGGCCGACCCCGGGCACGGCGGCGGTGCCGACCGAGGCCAGGGTGGCGGTCAGCACCACCAGCAGATACTGGGTCAGGCCAAGCTCGATGCCGTAGACGTTGGCGATGAACACCGTCGCCACCCCCTGCATCATCGCGGTGCCATCCATATTGATGGTGGCGCCCATGGGCACGGTGAACGCGGCGATACCATTCTTCACGCCCAGCTTCTTTTCCACCGTGTGCAAGGTCACCGGAATGGTCGCCCCGGAACTGGCGGTGGAAAACGCGAAGGCCGCCGGATCGCGCATTTTCTTCAGGAAAACCAGCGGGTTGAGCGACCCGAGAAAATGCAGCAACAACGGATAGGTGACGAACACCTGCAAGGCCAGCGCGGCGGTCAGGGTCAAGACATAAGCGGCCAGCGGCAGCAGCAGATCAAGCCCCTGGCTGGCGAAGGCGCGCGTGATCAGCGCGAACACGCCATAGGGCGCCAGCCGCATGATCCACTCGACCATGTGCATGATTACCGCGTCGAGATCGCCGAACAGATTCAGCACATGCTTGCCGCGCGCGCCGGACATGGTGATCGCGACGCCGAACAGCAGCGCGAACACGATGATCTGCAACATGTTGCCCTCGGCCATCGCCGCCACCGGATTGGTCGGCACCATGTCGATCAGCACCTGAGTGAACGGCGGCGCCTCCTTGCCGGTGAAACTGGCGGCCGTAGCGCCGGCGTCGAAGCCCCGCCCCGGTTCGACCAGCACCGCCAGACTCAAGGCGATACTCACCGCGATCGCCGTGGTCGCCAGGTACAGCCCCAACGCCTTGACGCCGATGCGCCCCAGCGTCTGTATGTCCGACAACGCCGTCACCCCCACCACCAGGGAAACGAAAACCAGCGGCACCACCATCATCTTCAAGGCGGAAACGAAGATCGAACCGGCCACGTGCAGCAAGCCATCGACAACAACCCCGCTTGCACCCAAGCCGCCGCGCCCAGCAAATTCAACGCCACCCCCAAGCCGATCCCGGCAAGCATGGCGATGACGATCTGACGAGTCAGGGTGTGGGAATGCTTCTCGGGCATGGGGAGAAAACGCGGGCGCGAAAGCGGGCAATCTTAACCGACATCCCCCGCGCCGGCGGATTGCCTTACCCACCATTCCGAGCCCTCTCTCCCGCGCCGGGCATCGACTATGCCACTCAGAACCATGACCCCGGGGTTCGACAGTTAATCCGACAACTCCTTGATTTCGTTAGACACGAATTCAAAACGCTCCACTACAACAGGGTCAACTGCTGCGTGGCGACTGATTTTTTTACCCTGAGGGCACTGAACACCTCACTCTGTCCTTCGTTGATGGAAGACACCCCTGTCACTGGCTTGGCGCCGTTGAGACGGATGCGGTGATGCTGGATGCGGTGATGTTGGATGCGGCGTAGTTGCTCCAGCGCGCGTTCCGGCGTCAGCCCGGTGTGCGCCGCGCGCAAGCGGGCGCGCATGACCCGGTGCAGGATCAGCGCCATGAAGCAGATCGAAGCGTGTGCCCGAATCCGCTCCGGCAGCCGGTGGTACACCGGGCCAATCTCCAGTTCCGACTTGAGCACCTTGAAGCCGCGTTCGATGTCGGCGAGCGACTTGTAGCGCGCAACCACATCCTCGGACTTCAGCCCTTGCACGTTGGTGACCAACAACAGCTTGCCATCCATCATCTCCGCCAGCTTGCGGGCATCAGCATCAAGGTCGTAGCTGAACAATTGCGCGGCCAGATCGACCTTGATGATCTTGGATAGGTGCGCCTCGCTCACCGCATGGAAGAAGCGCGCCTTGGTGCCGCTGTCCGAGAGCTTGCGGCCCCGGCGTTTGACACCGCCCTCCTGGTCGCCGAGCTTGCCGGCCCACTGTTCCCCTTGCGCGATCAAGGCATCGATGCGCTCGCCGCGCCGTTGCGTCTGGATCGCCGCCATGACCGGATCATGTGCAATCACCAGGCGCATCTTGTTCCAGGCCAACTCACCGATGACTTCCTCGGTGGCGGTCACGCATGTATCACGGTGGAAGTCGCCCAGCAGATCGGCAAACTCGTGATAACGCCGGCCCGGCACGGCGATGATGAACTCGAGCGCCTGCTCGTTGGCGAGGCGGATCGCTTGCAGCGATTCCAGGTTATCCAGGCTCAACAACCCGCGATCCGCCACCAGGATCAGGCGTCGCACCGCCGGAAAGCGGGCCAGTACCTTCGTGAGGGTGGGCAACAGCGTCTTGGTCTCTGACGCATTGCCATCGAACACCTCGTGGTAGATCGGCAGGCCTTCGGCCGTTTGCACCACCCCAAGCATGAACTGGCGGGCAATCATGCCTTCTTTGGATTGCCCGTACTTGCGCACATCCTTCTCCACCGTCACCAGCCCTTCGCTGCGGATCGTGGTCAGGTCGTAGAAGACCATCGACAGATCCTGGTCGAGCAACGGCCGCAACAGCCCAGCCACGACCGCATCGACTTCGTCCTGGTGATCCATCAGCGCATCCATGCTGCGCAACAACTGCTGGTGGGTGATCTCGGCCACCTCGACTTCAGGCAGGGCGACCGTCTCCAGCCAACGTAACACGCCGAGCTTGGAGTCCGGGTCGCACAAGCGGTTGAGCACCATGATCCGGATCAGGGCTTCGATGTCGGTGGTGTGGCGCGTCTTGCGAAAGACCCGGCGCAATTCGCCAAAGCCGAGTTCCTTCCACAACTCGGTCAGCATCCAGACATCCCCCAGGGCGCGCGCCGATTCGAACGCGACCGAGGGTTCCGGCATGGCCGCGCCCAGGGGTTCACGTCCCATCACCTTGAGCAAGCCGCTGATAACGGAATCCAGCTCGCCCCCGAGCTGATCGAGCCGGCCGAGGGTGGCGACCGTGCGCTTTTTTACCCGGCCGGCGTCATCGCGGAAGGACTCGACGAGTTGGACGTAGCGGCGACTTCCGGAGGTGGTGATCTTGACATGCATGCCGCCACTTCATCAGGGCCTGATGCAGCGTCAATAAAAGCACCAAAAACGCTCAACGTGCCACCACACGTGTTTTTGAAAATGGCCCACTCAACCCGCATGGCTGCGGGGGTCTCAGAGCAAAAAACGGGATTTTTGGGGGCAAACTGTCGAACCCCGGGGGCCAGTCTGTCGGACAGGTCATGCCGACCACCCACATGCCAGCGATGGTAGCGTGCGCCGTGCACACGGATCGGACGTGAATCGTGCGCACGGCGCACGCTACAGATATCGCAGGTGCGGGCTTGCCCGCGATAGCCTCCATTGCATCGCGAGTAGGGGCGGGTTTGAAACCCGCCCCTACGGCCACGCGTTACCGACTACGATTCACGTAGCGCCAATTTATTCACTTCAGCAAGGCCTGCGCGAATAGATCGTTTCAAACCGTAGCAGGCATAAACGCCTACCCGTTGATTCCTACCAGCAAATCCAGCCCGACAGTTTCGAGCACCCGCTTTGCGATCTGAATGCCAAGACACTCGACCACACCCACACGACAACGACGAAATCGGTGCTTCCGCCTAGGACCCCGCCGGCCTAGCGGAAATGGTGGTAGGACTGGCCCAGCATTTCCGGGGTGACCAGGGTGACGCCCTTGCCGGTGACGTGGAAGCGTTTCTCGTCTTCGGCGCGGTTGACGCCGATGGTCGTGCCGGGCGGGATGATGCAGCCACGGTCGATGATGACTTTTTTGAGGATGGCGCCTTCGCCGATCTCCACATCGGGCAGCACCACGGCTTCTTCCAGGTAGGCGCCTTCCTTGACTCGCACGTTGGAGAACAGCACCGATCCGCGGACGATGGCGCCGCTGATGATGCAGCCGCCGGAAACCATGGAGTCGACCGCCATGCCGCGCCGATTTTCCTGGTCGAACACGAACTTGGCTGGCGGCAGTTGTTCCTGATATGTCCAGATCGGCCAGTCCTTGTCGTAGAGGTTGAGTTCCGGGGTGACGCGCGCCAGGTCGAGGTTGGCTTCCCAGTAGGCGTCCACGGTACCGACGTCGCGCCAGTAGGGTTCCTCGTCCTCGCGCCGAACACAGCTTTCGTTGAAGCTGTGGGCGTAGATGCGGTAGCCGGCCTTGATCAGGTGCGGAATGATGTTGGTGCCGAAATCGTGCCCGGATTGGCGATCATCGGCATCGCGCACCAGTTGTTCGAACAGGAAGGCGGCGTTGAACACGTAGATGCCCATCGAACACAGCGTGGTGCCCGGTTTGTCCGGCATGCAGGGCGGGTTCTTGGGTTTCTCGATGAACTCGACCACGCGACCTTCTTCGTCCACCGCGATCACGCCGAACGCGGAGGCTTCCTCGGTCGGCACCTCGATGCAGGCGACGGTCATGTCGGCCTCGTTGCGCACGTGGTGGGCGATCATCTCGCCGTAATCCTGCTTGTAGATGTGGTCGCCGGCCAGGATGAGCACGTATTCCGGCTTGTAGACGCGCAGGATGTCGAGGTTCTGGTAGACCGCGTCGGCGGTGCCCTTGTACCAGGAGTCTTCCGCCACCCGCTGTTGCGCCGGCAGCAGTTCGACGAACTCGTTGAATTCGCCGCGCAGGAAACCCCAGCCGCGCTGGATGTGCTTGATCAGGCTGTGCGACTTGTACTGCGTGATGACGCCGATCCGGCGGATGCCGGAGTTCATGCAGTTGGACAGCGGGAAATCGATGATGCGGAATTTTCCGCCGAAGGGAACACCAGGCTTGGCGCGCCAGTCGGTCAACTGCTTCAAACGACTACCGCGCCCTCCGGCCAGTATTAACGCGACAGTGTTTTTCGTCAGCAGACTAACGAAACGCGGATACTCCTTGACCATGCTTCCCCCTTGGAAATCTCGTGGAACATTAGTTCGTATAATACCCGATAGCGTTATCCTGATTCTCCGACATACCGCTTTATCTGTTCCCGCAATACCGCCCAGGAAGGCCCTTCATGCCCCATTCCATCGAACGCCTGATCACCGTCCGCCACCACGATCCCTTCGCCGTACTCGGCCTGCATCGCAGCCAGAACGCCTGGGTGTTGCGGGTTTTCCGTCCGGCCGCGAGCCGCGTCTCCCTGTTGCTGCCCGAAGGCGCCGTCGCGATGACCCGCGCCGATGCGCGCGGCATGTTCGAGTGGCATGGTGAACAGCCGCCGGCGCGTCCCTGGCGGCTGGCCGTCGAGGAAGACGGAACCACTTTCGAGATGACCGACCCCTACGCCTTTGAACCCAGCATCACCGAACAGGAGCTGTACCTGTTCAACGAGGGCCGTCTGCTGGAAGCCTGGCGCACCTTCGGCGCCCACCCGATGAACCTGCACGGTGTCGATGGCGTGCGTTTTGCCGTCTGGGCGCCCAATGCGGAACGGGTTTCCGTGGTGGGCAACTTTAATAACTGGGATGGCCGCCCGCATCAGATGCGCGCGCGGGGCGGCTCCGGCATCTGGGAACTGTTCATCCCCGGCCTGGTGCCGGGCGATCTTTATCGGCTGGAACTGCGCAACCGCGCCAGCGGCGAGATCCTGGTCAAGACTGACCCCTTTGCCCAGGGTTTCGAACTCCGCCCCGGCAGCGCCGCCGTGGTGGTCAAGCCGACCGAACACGCCTGGAATGACGGCACCTGGCTGAAGGAGCGGGCGCAACGCGACTGGCTGCACGCGCCGATGAACACCTACGAGGTGCATGCCGGCTCCTGGAAGCGCGCCGCTGACGGCCACTTCCTCACCTGGCCGGAATTGACCGAAACGCTGGTCCCCTACGTGGCCGACATGGGCTACACCCATATCGAGTTGATGCCGATCACCGAGCATCCACTGGACGAATCCTGGGGCTACCAGACCACCGGTTATTTCGCGCCGACCTCGCGCCTGGGTAGCGCCGACCAGTTCCGCGCCTTCGTCGACGCCTGCCACCAGGCCAATATCGGCGTGCTGCTGGATTGGGTGCCGGGGCATTTTCCGATGGATGCCTGGGCCCTGGCCCGCTTCGACGGTACCGCCCTGTTCGAGCACGAAGACCCGCGCCTGGGCGTGCACCAGGACTGGGGCACCCACATCTTCAATTACGGCCGCGCCGAGGTGAAAGGTTTCCTTCTCGCCAGCGCCCATTACTGGCTGGACCAGTTCCACCTGGACGGCCTCCGCGTCGACGCCGTCGCCTCCATGCTCTACCTCGACTATTCGCGCAAAGCGGACGAGTGGCTGCCGAACAAATATGGCGGCCGCGAGAACCTGGAGGTCATCGATTTCCTGCGGGAAATGAATACGATGGTGCATGGCACCTTCCCCGGGGCACTGACCATCGCCGAGGAATCCACCTCCTGGCCGATGGTCTCGAAGCCGGTGCATCTGGGCGGCCTCGGCTTCTCGATGAAATGGAACATGGGCTGGATGAACGACACCCTGTCCTACTTCAGCCTCGACCCGGTCTTTCGCCGCTTCAACCACAACAATCTTACCTTCGGCCAGCTCTACGCTTACACGGAGAACTTCGTCCTGCCCTTCTCCCACGATGAAGTCGTGCACGGAAAGCGATCACTGCTCGGCAAGATGCCGGGCGACGCCTGGCAGAAATTCGCCAACCTGCGCCTGATGCTCAGCTACCAGATGCTCAGTGCCGGCAAGAAGCTCAACTTCATGGGCAACGAGATCGGCCAGGGCCGCGAGTGGTCGACGCAAGGCGGGCTGGACTGGGAACTGTTGGCAATCGACGGGCATGCCGGCGTCAAGAGCTGTCTGCGCGACCTCAACCGCCTCTACCGCGACCTGCCCCCCCTGCACGAACTGGACTTCTACCCCGACGGCTTCGCCTGGATCGACTGCCACGACGCCGATCAATCCATCCTGAGTTTCCAGCGCCGCGACAGCCAGGGCCGTTCGGTCATCATCGCCTTCAACTTCACCCCGGTGCCGCGCGAGGGCTATCGCATCGGCGCCCCGGCCGCCGGCTTCTGGCGGGAAATCTTCAACAGCGACTCCGGCTTCTATGGCGGCGGCAACCTCGGCAACGGCGCCGGCCTGATGTCTGAAGAAAAGGCCTGGATGGGCTATCCTCAGTCCGTCGTCATCACCCTGCCGCCGCTGGCGGGGGTGGTGCTTTATCAGGATTGAACAAACGCGGAAAATCCCACCATGAACGCCATCGCGGAAAAAATCCACCTGATCGAACAACTGTCGTCGGATCCGACTGCCACGACCCAATTGCTGGACAAGGTCATTGAATGCCTGATCGACAATGACCGCCGCAAGCTGGCCGGATTCCGCGAAAAGCTGCTGGCATTCGAACAGCGCCACAGCATGAGCACTGACGAATTCCAGCGCCGTTTTGACTCAGGTGAACTGGGCGACTCGTCTGAATGGTTCGATTGGGACGGCTACGCGACCCTGGCGGCCAGCCTGGAAAACAAATTGACCGGCGCCGGAGTAACGCGTGGATGAGGCCCTGGCGGCATGGCTGGAACGAGCGATTCCCTCGCTCCCACGCTCCAGCGTGGGAGCAGTTCTTGGACGCTCCAGCGTCCAAAAGACCACCACGACGCTGGAGCGTCGAAACGGCATTCCCACGCTGGAGCGTGGGAACGAAACCGAAACCAATGTCTTCACTCACGACCCCGTCACTGTCTTCGACCTGACGGAACGGGTCGAAAACCGATTTCATGTGAGCAAGTAATCAAATCATGCCCTCTCCCACTAAAACCACCGCCTGGAAAGCCCTGAAAGAAGAACGCCGCGCCTGGAATGCACTGCATCTGCGCGAACTGTTCGCCGGGGACAAGAAACGCTTCGAGCGCTTTTCCCTGCAACTGGACGACCTGTTGCTGGATTACTCGAAGAATTTGATCCGTCCGCAAACCCTGAAGCTGCTGCTGAAACTGGCGAAGGAATGCGGCGTCGAAATCCTGCGCGATGCTCTGTTCGCGGGCGACAGGATCAACCTGACCGAGGATCGCGCGGTGCTACATACCGCGCTGCGCAACCGCTCGGAACGACCGGTCATGGTCGACGGCCATGACGTGATGCCGGAGGTGCGCGAGGTACTCGAACGCATGCGCGGCTTCGCCGACCGCGTCCGTACCGGAAAATGGAAGGGCTACGCGGCGAAAGGCGGTAGCGGCAAACCCATCACCGACATCGTCAACATCGGCATCGGCGGTTCCGATCTCGGCCCGGCGATGGTCTGCCTGGCGTTGAAGCCATACGGCGGCAACATCCGCGCCCACTTCGTCTCCAATGTCGACCCCAGCCATCTGCACGACACCCTGGAAGACCTCGACCCGGCCACCACCCTGTTCATCGTCGCCTCGAAAACTTTCACCACCCAGGAAACCCTGCTCAACGCCGAGGCCGCGCGCACCTGGCTGCTGAACAGCGCAAAGGATGCAAGCGCGGTGGCGAAGCACTTCGTCGCGGTCTCCACCAACGCGGAAGCGGTCGAAGCCTTCGGCATCGACCCAGCCAACATGTTCGGTTTCTGGGACTGGGTGGGCGGACGCTATTCGTTGTGGAGCGCCATCGGCCTGCCCATCGCGCTGTACATCGGCATGGACGAATTCGAGGAACTGCTGGCCGGCGCTCATGACATGGACGAGCACTTCCGCACGGCGCCTCTGGCGGAAAACATGCCGGTACTCATGGCCGTGCTGGGTGTCTGGTACAACAATTTCTGGGACGCGCAAAGTTACGCCGTGCTGCCCTACGAACAGCGGCTCGCGCGTTTCCCCGCCTATCTGCAACAGCTCGACATGGAGAGCAACGGCAAGGGCGTGATGCGCGACGGCAAGGCCGTGAAGACCTCCAGCGGCCCGGTGCTGTTCGGCGAGCCCGGCAGCAACGGCCAGCACGCCTTCTATCAGATGATCCACCAGGGCACGAAGCTGATTCCCTGCGACTTTCTGGCCGCCGCCGAATCGCATAACGACCTCATTGGCCAACACGGTGGGCAGCATGCCGTGCTGCTGTCCAACTTTCTCGCCCAAACCGAGGCGCTGATGCGCGGCAAGACCGCCGCCGAGGTGGATGCGGAACTGGCGGCCGCTGGCCTGGGCAAGCGCGAGATCAAGGCGCTGTCGCCGCACAAGGTCTTTCCCGGCAACCGCCCGACCAACACCCTGCTCTACCGCAAGCTCACCCCGCGCACCCTGGGCCGCCTCATCGCCCTCTACGAGCACAAGGTATTCGTGCAGGGCGCGATCTGGGACCTCAACTCCTACGATCAATGGGGGGTGGAACTGGGCAAGCAATTGGCGAAAGCCATCCTGCCGGAACTCACAGGCGGCCAGGCGACGGGCACCCACGATGCCTCGACCAATGCGCTGATCGCGCGGCTGCAACCTGTCAAAGAAACCTGAGCTCTTGTAGCGCCGGCTTCCAGCCGGCATCTTTCACAAACAGCCGGCCGCCCTTCGGGCCGACAAACCGGCACGACACACCCCGATTCATGGACTACACCACCCTAAAATACCTGCACGCCCTCACCGTCGTCGTCACCCTGGCACTGTTCCTGCTGCGCGGCTTCTGGATGCTGGCCGACTCGCCACGCCTGCAAGCGCGCTGGCTGAAAATCGCGCCGCATATCAACGACACCCTGCTGCTGACCGCCGCCATCGCCCTGCTGCTGGTGGGTGGCCTCAACCCGCTGGACCATCCCTGGATCATGGCCAAGATCATCGGCCTGCTCGCCTATATCGGGCTCGGCACCGTGGCCCTGAAACGCGGCCGCACCAAGAGCATCCGGGTGAAAGCGATGATCGCCGCGCTTGGCGTCTTCGCCTATATCGTCGCCGTGGCGGTGACCAAGCAGGTCATCCCGGGAGTGGCATGATGGACACGGCAGGCCTGGTCGCGCTGCGCCACGACCTGCACGCGCACCCCGAACTGGCGTTCGAGGAACATCGCAGCAGCGAGGTGGTGGCCGACTACCTGCGCTCGCTCGGACTCGAAGTGCATCGCGGCCTCGCCGGCACCGGCGTCGTCGGTGTCCTCAGGAATGGCGACAGCGAGCGCTGTATCGGCCTGCGCGCCGACCTGGACGCTCTGCCCCTGCACGAACAGAACCTGTTCCCGCACCGCTCCCGGCACGAGGGCCGCATGCACGCCTGCGGCCATGACGGCCACACCGCGATGCTGCTGGGGGCGGCGCGGGAACTGGCCGAGGACGCGGATTTCAACGGCACCGTGGTGTTCATCTTCCAGCCCGCCGAGGAAACCGACGGCGGTGCACGGGTGATGATTGAGCAGGGCCTGTTCGAGCAATTTCCGGTGGATGCGGTGTTCGGCATGCACAACTGGCCGGGCCTGGCGGTGGGTCAATTCGCGGTGCATAACGGTCCGGTGATGGCCTGCGCCGACCAGTTCGACATCGTGCTCGAAGGCCACGGCGGCCACGCCGCCATGCCGCAACAGGCGCGCGACCCGCTGATCGCGGGCGCCGCGCTGGTGCAGGCACTGCAAACCGTGGTCAGCCGCGCGCTCGATCCGCTCGATCCCGCTGTCCTCTCGGTCACCCGTTTTTTCGCGGGTGGCGAGGCCTACAACGTCATCCCCGCCAAGGCCCACATCGGCGGCACCGTGCGCACCTTTCGCGCCGAGGTACAGGACCGGATTGAGGCGGCACTGGAGCGCCTGAGCGCCGGCATCGCCGCCGCCCACGGCGTCCAGGCGCATCTGGATTACCGCCGCGGCTACCCGCCCACCGTCAATAGCGCCGCAGAGGCCGGCCTCTGCGTGGAAGTGGCGCGCGCGGTCGCCGGCGACGACAACGTGCATACCGAGTTGCCGCCCTCGATGGGCGCGGAGGATTTCTCCTACATGTTGCGGGAAAAACCCGGCTGCTATGTCTGGATCGGCAACGGTGAGGCCGAGGGCGGCTGCATGCTGCACAACCCGCATTACGACTTCAACGACGCCATCCTGCCGTTGGGCGTGGCGTACTGGGTGGCGTTGGTGAAGCGGCGGCTGGGGTAAGACGTAGGATGTGGTGAGCGCAGCAAACCGCATCGCCCACGGCCACGTCGCGTGGTGCGGTTCGTTCCTCACCACACCCTGCGTAGCGACTTCCTTCCACGTATTCGTCGGATCGACCTTTGGGCATCCGACCTACGTTGCCCGCTCTGAACTCCCTTCCGCGTAATAACTGATGCGGCTGCGCGGACTCAGATAATCATGGATATCGCGCGAGAGCACGTTCGGCTGCAAGGTACGGACAATGGCCAGCTCGGGTTCATCGTGCAGATCCAGCATCAACGCCTCCTCCTTGGGTACCGCCGGGTCATAGAGCAACAGGATGGGGTGCAGCAATTGCCCCTGATTGACACTCACCACCAGGCCAATGGCGTCGTTGCTGAGTTGCACGATACTGCCGGGCGGATAGACCCCCAGGCAGCGGATGAAATGCTGTAACAACTCGGCGTCGAATTTCTCGCGTTCCCGCTTGAACATGCGCGCCAGCGCCTCGGCCGGAGTCATCGCCTCGGCCGGGTTGAGCCGGTTGCAATAGTCGTCGTAGCTGTTGCAGATGGCGACGATGCGGCCCATGCGACCGATCCGGTTGGCCATCAGCTTGCCGGGGAAACCGGTGCCATCGAGCATTTCGTGATGTTGGGCGATCACTTCCAGCGCGCCGTGCGGCAGATCGGGCAGTTTCGTGGCCATTTCCAGGCCGTACACCACATGTTGTTGATAAAAGGTGCGCTCGGCGGCGGTCAAGGGAGTTTTCTTCAGCAAGATCTGGCTGGGCACGCGCTCCTTACCCATATCGTGCAGCAGGGCACCCAGCCCCAGGGCACGCATCTCGGCGGCCGTCAGCCCCGCCTCGCGGCCCAGCATGAGGGACAACATGGTGACGTTGAGGGCATGGTAATACGTGCCTTCATCACCACTCTTGGCCGCCATCAAGTGCAACAGCACGTCCTTCTCGGCAAGCAGGGTATCGACCAGTTCGGCGACCACTTCCTGTGCCTGCGCCAGGGTTTCCTGGGGCCGCGAGAACAAGTTGCGCAGCAGCGATTTGACCCGGCCGACACTGGCATTAAACTTTTTTTCGCAGCGACCATAGGCCTCGCGCTGGCGCGCCAGGCTCTCCCGCCGCGCCTGCTTGGCCTGCCACATCGCCGCCATTTCCGGGTCCACCTCCGGCGCCACGGCCGGCGGCGGCGCGTCGGTCGCGGCCGGAAGCGGCAAGGGTAGGCCATCGCTTTTTCCCGGCGACCACCAAAGCGACTCCAGGCCCAGCGATTGCAACACCCGGAGCTGCTTGTCATTGCGAATCTTGAAGCTGCTGAACAGGAAGGGATGCTCCATCCAGCCATCCAGGCGGATATACAGGCCAAGCCGCAATTGGCTGGGAGAGATTTTCTGTTCCAGTGCGCTCATCGTTGCCGTCGGTGAGAGGGGGTGCCGTGTTATCGGCAATTTACGTGGAACCTGTAGCCCACGGTCTGTTCATAATGTTGCCCATGCCCCAGGAGACCAGACCATGACCACTTCCGCCAACGACGATGCCATCGCCACCCTTGCCGGTGGTTGCTTCTGGTGTCTGGAAACCGCGTTCAATCGTTTGCGCGGCGTCCACGACGCGATTTCCGGCTATATGGGCGGCGAGAGCGAGCGTCCCAGCTATGAACAAGTTTGCGGCGGCCGCAGCGGCCACGCCGAAGTGGTTCAGGTACGCTTCGATCCGGATGAGATCAGTTACCGCGACCTGCTGGAATGCTTCTTCGACCTGCACGACCCCACCACCCTCAACCGCCAGGGCAATGATGTCGGCAGCCAGTACCGCTCCGCCATTTTCTGGCACAGCCCGGAACAACGCGCCGAGGCGGAAGCCGTGATCGCCGAACTGACCGCGCGCGGCGTCTTCCCCAGCGGCATCGTCACCCAGGTGGTCGAGGCCGCCACATTCTGGCCGGCGGAGGCTTACCACCAACGCTATTTCGAACAGAACCCCGGGCAACCCTATTGCCGCGCCGTGGTCGGCCCCAAGGTCGCCAAGTTCAGCCTGCGCCATGCGGAACGGCTGAAGCAGTCGGCGTAAAATCGCGCCTCTTCTCACCGCCCAAACCCTCATGCCCTCGCTCAACCACGTCCACCCCTTTCTGTTCGAACACCTGGACATCCGTGGCGCCATCGTTTCGCTCGACAGTACCTGGCGCTCGCTCCTGGCGGGGCGTGGCTATCCGCCGGCGGTGGCGAATCTGCTCGGCGAAATGAGCGCCGTGACCACGCTGATCGGCGCCAACCTGAAACAACCCGGGCGCATGACCTTCCAGTTGCGCGGCGAAGGGCCGGTGAATCTGCTGGTGCTCGATTGCGACGAGCAACTGCGCCTGCGCGGCATGGCGCACTGGCGGCCGGAGGCCCTGCATGGCCAGCTTCTGACGCCCGATCTGCTCGGACACGGCCAACTGGCCCTGACCCTGGACACTGCCGGCATGCGCCAGCCCTACCAAAGCCTGGTGCCATTGGTCGGCGACAGCATCGCCGCGATTTTCGAGCACTACCTGAGCCAGTCCGAGCAACAACCCACCCGCCTCATGCTGGCGGCCGGGCCGGAACGCGCCGTCGGTCTGTTCCTGCAGAAACTGCCGAGCGCCGACGCGCGCGACGCCGACGGCTGGAACCGCATCCAACATATGCTCGCCACTCTGCGCGCGCCGGAAATGCTCGGCCAGGCGCCGGTGGACCTGCTGCGCCGCGTCTTTCCCGAGGAGGATGTCCGCGTCTATCCCCCTCGCCCGGTCAGTCACCACTGCCCGGAAGACTGGGAGAAAGTGCAGAACATGCTGCGCTCGTTCGGTCGCGCCGAATGCGACGCCATCCTGCGCGAAAAGGGCGAGATCGTAATTCGCGACGACATCTGCAACCACAACTATCGACTCGACGGTGCCGCCGTCGCCGCCCTGTTCGAGCCGCCCTCTCCGACTTTGCATTGATGTAGCGCCGGCGTCTCGTCGGCGAATGACCAAGGACGCCGGCGAGACGCTGGCGCTACAAACATGTCCGGCCTCCTCCCCGCCCGCCTCGCTCACGCCGAGGATGGCACGCCGTTCTCCGAGACCTACGACGACATCTACCATTCCGCCGACGGTGGCCCCGGCCAGGCGCGCCATGTCTTCCTGCAAGGCAATGAACTGCCGCATCGCTGGAGCGGCCGGGATCGCTTCGTCATCCTGGAAACCGGCTTCGGCAGCGGCCTCAATTTTCTCGCCACCTGGGACGCCTGGCGGGATGACCCGCGACGTTGCGGCCACCTGCACTATCTGGCGGTGGAAAAACACCCCTTCGCCACCGACGATCTGGTGCGGCTGCACGGACGCTGGCCGGAATTCGACGCCCTGAGCCGGGAACTGGTCGCTGCCTGGCCGCCGCTCACGCCCGGTTTCCATCGCCTCGAACTCGCTTGCGGCCGGGTAGTGCTCACGCTCCTGCTGGGCGAGGTGGACAGCGTGCTGCGCCACTGCGACGCGCGCGTCGACGCCTTCTACCTGGATGGCTTCGACCCGAAGAAAAACCCCGCGATGTGGTCGCCTGAACTGTTACGCCATCTCGCCCGACTCGCCGCGCCCACGGCCACCCTGGCCACTTGGTGCGTTGCGGGACAAGTGCGCGAGGACTTGCGCGCCGCCGGCTTCGAGGTCGCCAAACGCCCCGGTTTCGGCCGCAAACGGCACATGCTGGCGGCGGGGTTGATGGCCGGTCAGGCGCCTGCCTGGCATGTGGCGGCAGCCCATGAGCGCCGCGCCGTAGTCCTGGGCGCCGGTCTGGCCGGCTGCGCCATCGCCGAACGTCTGACCGCGCGTGGTTGGTCGGTAACCGTGGTGGAACGGCACGCGCATTCCGCCGGCGAGGCCTCTGGCAATATCGCCGGCATCGTCCGCCCCATGCTCTCGCGAGACGACAACCTCGTCTCCCGTCTCAACCGCGCCTGTTTCCTACATGCCAGGCGCGCCTGGGCGGCGTTGGAGCGCGCCGGGTTCGCTTCACGGCGCAATCTCGATGGGGTGCTCCAGATTGCCCGCGACGCGGCACATGAGCGCCAGATGCGCAACCTCCTGATAGCGGGCACCTATCCCGACGACTACGCGCGCTTTCTCGAACGACGCGACGCCAGCCAACGCCTGGGCTGCGACACAGCCTTCGGCGCCTGGTTGTTTCCCGCTGGCGGCTGGGCCAATCCACCCAGCCTCTGCCGCGCCATGCTCGCGGCGGGTGGAGAACGCATCACCTTTCTCGGCGACCGGGAAACCGCGCGCATCGAACGCGACGCAACGCAATGGCGGCTGCTCGATGGCGATGACCAGCTGATCGCCGCCGCACCGGTGTTGATCCTGGCCGTCGGCGCCGCGACGCGCGACCTGGCGCCGGAGCTACCGATCACTCTTGCACGCGGCCAGGTCAGCCACATCCGACAAGGATTGCTGCCCGACTTCCACTTGCCCGCCTGCTGCGACGGTTACCTCACCCCGGCCGTCGACGGCATCCACTGTGTTGGTGCGTCCTATGCCGATGACGCGGGCCTGGAATTGCGTGAAGACGAACATGTCGGCAATCTCGCCCGCCTGGAACGCATCCTGCCCGGCGTCTTGCTCGACCCGACCAGCCTCGACGGCCGCGTCGGTTTCCGCGCCACCACTCCGGATCGTCTGCCCCTGGTCGGCGCCCTGGCGGACGCTCATGCCAAGCTGCCGCACGACCTGCGACTCAAGGACGTGCCGCGCCAGGAGGGCCTTTACGGCCTGCTCGGACTCGGCTCCCGTGGTCTGGTCTGGGCAACCCTGGCGGCGGAAATCCTCGCCAGCCGCCTCAACGGCGACCCGTCCCCGGTGGAAACTGACCTGCTCGACGCCATCGACCCGGCACGGTTTCTATTGCGCGCACATCGGCGGCGGTAGGGCGGATGCCCGAAGGGCGATCCGCCGTAAAACGATCCGCCGTATAAATCGGCGGAACCGCTTCGCGTTCCGCCCTACGTTGCTACAAGCATTTGGCTCGGGCAAAAATTGAAAAGGCCCCTGCGGGGGCCTGGTCGCGTAGGTCGGGTTAGCCGCAGGCGTAACCCGACATGGCTACGGCGAACCGCCAGCTACTTCGGTCAAAGTATCCCGTATCACGCCGGGCGCCTCGACGATGCGCATGAAGGTACCCATGCCCACATTCGGCCAACCCAATGCAATACGGAAGCGCGCGAACAGATGGCCGGCCTTGTTGTTCACCACATAAATCTCGTAAGGCAACGCCGCGATGTTCTCGGCGCTGGCACTCTTCACCCACCAACCTTCGCCTTCCTTGGGGTCGTTCAGCGCCACGCCGAACACCGCAAGCTTCTTGTCCGGCATGATGATTTCATAGACCTTGGATGTCCTGCCGACGCCACGCGTCAGGTTGTCCTGGATGGTCTTCACCGCGTCGTCAAAGGAAAGATGTTCCATGACCACGTTCTTGTCGGAATCGAACCCCTCCATGCCGAACATGTACTGGTAATCGGCCAGATCGATCTTGTCGACGCTACCACCAAAGGGCTTGCCGGCACCCAGCGCCTTCACCAGTTTCGCCTGGGCCGCTCTCACCGTACGCTGTGCGTAGGAATACTGTTTGCGAAAAAATGCCCGCTCCCAGTAGTCCAGGTTCATATAAGACACCGTGCCGTCCGCTTTCACACCGATGCGGATGGGCGCTCCAACGATGTTGGCGCCACCCATCTTGCGCACGACGGAGAGCAGGCCTTCATCGGTCACCACGATCACGCCATGGCCAGGCAGCCCGGGTGGCGTGTGCTTGCCAACCACCTGAAAACCGGCCTTGACCAGCTTGGCCTCGACCTGGGCCAGAACCGCCGGAATCTCGCCGGCCGGCACCTTGTCGCCGTAGTAATAGGGGCTGAGGGCCAGGGCCAGTGGCGCAAAGCCAATCAGAAACAGGGTGATCAGCAACTTCCGCATCTCGGACTCCATTGAAACATCAAGAAAAAAGGCCGGGGGCTCACGCCCACCGGCCCACGTATTCTAAGGCCTGTGGCTTAGAAACGCTTGCTGTACATAAACTGCCAGCTGGTCTGGCTGTGGTCGACGGTCACGCCGGAACCGTTTGTTTGTGAAACTTTCGGTGCATGCTGCAAGGAAAAGTTCACATCGCTTGCCTTGTTGAGAGCATAGCCCACGCCTGCCGTGTAATGGTTTTTCTCGATAGCAGGAAACAGCGGGTTCATGTACTGGTCCGGGATAGGATTATTCGCGAAATTAGCCCCCGCACGCAGCGTCAGTGCATCAGTTGCCTTATACGACATGCCAATCAGGAAAATATCCTGATCATCCCAGTTTTGATACAAAGTCGCGTCCATGGTAGCCCCTGCGAAACCACCATTCGCAGCAGAACTATCGGCAGTAAACGACATCTTAAAATCTCGCATAGCATCGGCCCAATTAATACGCTTGTAGTCAGCCGCGATCATCAAACGCTCATTGACCTGATGAGCCATACCAAACCCATAAGTTTCTGGCCACTGGAAGTCGACAATCTTAATTGAACCAGTAACAGGCATTGTGACGGCACCTGCTGGGCCGAAAGGATTCCCCGCGCCACCAGCGGATACTACTTCCATGCTGAGCGTCGCATCACCTTTCATGTCCCCCAAACTGGTCTTGGAGTGGTAGCTCATACCAATGCTGGTTTTAGGATTTATTTTGTATACAAGACCAAGCTTCCCAGCAAACCCCGTTGCCTTTGTCTTGCCCGTGTAATCATTATTATCGGAGAAATCAAAATACGCCCAGTTAACGCCAGTTAATGCACCACCTGTCACAGCACCGGCCAACCCCGTCACCATTGTGCCAGAAGCCGTTCCATAGGTTTGCGTGCCACCTAATGGCGCGACCATATCGGCGAACTGACCTCCACTCATAGCCATTTTCAAGTCCATCATGGCCCAGACATAATCCAGGGAGCCACCGATTGTTAAATCAGAATTTACTTTATAGGCAAGAGGAAAAATCAAACGCCCCACACCCAACTCTGAACGCGTCGGCAAGCCCGATCCCGCAGACATAAATGAGGTTGCGGAATATTCCGTTCCCATACCACCTTGCGCAAACATTCCAACGCCATAAGTCAAATGACCATTATTTTTTGTATAACCAACTGCGGGCATATAGTAGGCATCACCACCTGATACCGCATCAGGCATTCCGGCCATCTTAGACGTAACGTCAGGCCCCAGCATACCTACAGCAAAATCCAGACGACTACCCTGCTCCATCAGGCCAAGCGTGGCGGGGTTGTTCATCACAGCAGCCGTACCGTTATCGTATGCCATCGATGCACCACCCATAGCGGCGGCAATCGGGCCATAACCTTCCAAGTTCATGCCATTGGTGGCAAAAGCCGAACCCGTAAAGCCGATGGCGGCCAGGGCAAGTAGAAGCGGGGTCTTGCGCATTTATATCTCCTCGAAATCGCGTATGAACGTTTTCACCCAGGTCATCACCCAAGCAAAACTCGGGGCATGGTAAAGACGGACGTCAACTCCCGCAAGGCGTTTTTGCGAAAAAGCCCAAGGCATAGTGGCATATCAGCATAAGCTAACATATTGATTGCAAACGAATCACATCCGTGGGGCGTTTTTTCTAGTACCAATTAACCAGACAAAAAAGACGCATTCGATTCTTAATCAAAGTCATTTGCATCTAGAAAACAAAGAAAACCATAAAAAAAGCCGCCCGAAGGCGGCTTTTTTGTACGCATAAACCAGCCTTAGATATACAAACAGATATCCGTCTCACCGGCGAATTCGAAGAAGGTGGCGGCGCCACCGTATTCGACGCCATCGATGAAGTCGCTGTGTTCGAAGCCGAACAATTCAACGGTCATCTGGCAGGCGATGAATTTGACTTCCGCTTCCTGGCACAGCTCGCGCAATTCAGGAATGGACGCCACACCGTTGTTCTTGATGGTCTGCTTCATCAGAGCGGTGGCAACGGACTCGTAACCGGGCACAAATGCCTGAACCGCGTTGGGGATGTTCCAGTTGATTTCCTTGAACCATTTCGGTCCGAAGGGCATCTTCATGGGCATGCCCGGGTTGCCCAGGGGGCTGACCTTGAGGCCGCTGAGATCCTTGCGCAGCATCTGCAGGCCGTAGAAGGTGAAGAAAATCTGGGTTTCGTAACCCAGCGCGGCGGCCGTGGATGCCAGAATGAACGGGGGATAGGCCCAGTCCAGCGTGCCCTTGGTCGCGATGATCGCCAGCTTCTTTTGATCGTCCATCACAGCACCTCTCAGAAAGGTTGATAAGAAGTGAAGTGCTTACTTCTTCTTGATGAAGAAGGTGTATTCGCCACCAGCTTCGGCGGATGAGAGGAGTTCGTTGCCGGTTTGCTTGGCGAAGGCGGCGAAGTCCTTGACTGAACCCGGGTCGGTGGAGACCACCTTCAAGATCAGACCGGAGGTCATTTCATTCAGCGATTTCTTGCAGCGCAGGATGGGCAGGGGGCAGTTGAGGCCGCGCGCGTCGAGTTCTTTGTCGAAATTCATGGTTTTTCCTTCAGAAAATTAGCAAGTACTGAAAAAAGCCGGCGTAATTTACGCCGCTTGCGGGGAGATTGCAACGCGCCCGCGTGACATGAATCAAGTCATCAAGACCGCGCGGCGAGCGGCTTGCCGGAACGCGCCCAAGCCATGATGCCACCCGCCAGGTTGTGCATGTTTTCGAAGCCCTTGGCGGCCATGAAGGCACAGGCTTGCGCGGAACGGGCGCCGGAATTGCAGTAGATCACCACGGGCCTGTCCTGCGGAATCTCCGTTGCGCGCAGCGGCAGCAGATGCAGGGGGATATGAATGGCGCCGCCGATGATGCCGCGCGAAACCTCACCTTCGGTACGCACGTCGATCAGATGAATCTGTTCCTTGCTGGCGTCCAGGGCATCGACGTCCAGTTCCTTGATGTTGTACATGCCGAACATGCTCGCTCCTCACATGAAGAAATATTAGAGTCCGCTAATCTACACTTTTTATTCATATATTTCAATCACCTATTTGATCCTGAACGGGCGGCGCGAACCCCGACGGCTTGAGCTCCAAACAGGCGCGGCAGTAGTTGGCGCGATTTCACGGCCTCCGAGCAAGGCGCCGAACGAGTTGGACCATGATGGGGCGCTGAGAGCACGCCCCTCATGGCCACGCACCCTCTGAAAGCGACGTGTGGCACGGCGGAATACTGAAGCTAATGTGTCCCGGCGCCTAAAGGAAGCACTGATTTATTCCGTCATGCCCGCGAAGGCGGGCATCCAGATTGTTGATTTAACTGGGTTCCCGCCTGCGCGGGAACGACGGATGGGGAATTAATCGGCGTTTCCTAAAGTGTCTGCCAATCGCGCCGCTATTGGCGACATCTTCCCCAGCCGCGCGAACGCCATGCCATACGATCAAGGCCAGATCCACGCCACGCTTTCCGAATTTGTGCGGCAGGCCGGCGGTCTGGGGCGAGAAGCCGCCGATATCGCTGGCGCTCTCGATGATCTCGGCGCCATCAACCGCAGCCAGAGCGAAGCATTCGACAAGCTATTCGAGGACATCCGCGGCATGGTCTCCTCAAACCAGTCCATCAGCCACGAAGCCCGCGAGGCCGAGACACTGGCCGGGCAAACACGCGGCCGCGTCGAATCGGCGCTCGCGGAGACCCGCATGCTGGCCAGCGCGGTTTCACGTGTGGAAGAAGGGATTTCCAGCGTCGGCGTGGCATTGAAGCAGGTGGCGCGGGCGGCGGATGAAATCGGCCAGATCGCCTTCCAGACCCGCATTGTCGCCTTCAACGCCTCGGTGGAAGCCGTCCGCGCCGGCGAAGCGGGCAAGGGCTTCGGCGTCGTCGCCGACGCGGTGAAGGACCTGGCGCAGCGGGTACAGTCCTCCAGTCAACTGATCAGCAACACGGTGTCACAACTGGATCAGCGCGTGGAAGCATTGGCCAAGGAAGTCGAGGCTGAACACGGCGGCAAGCAAGGTGGCGCCGAAGCCGCCGTGGATGCCGCCATCGAGGCTTTCCGAAGCGCATTTGGCGCGGTGGCGGCAAAGATCCATCACATCTCCAGCCAGGCGGACGGCAACCTGACCGCGTGTGACAACGTGCTGAACGCGGTACAAGCCCTGGACAAGGACGTGGAAACCTCCTCCAGGACGCTGGAGGCCTCGCGCGGTCGCGCCCACGCGCTGCTCGGCTTGAGCGAAAACCTGATCGAGATCACCACACACAGCGGTTTGGAAACCGAGGATTCACCCTATATCAGCGCGGTGGTCGAAGCCGCGAATGAAATCGGCCTGCTCTTCGAAGACGCTGTGGATGACGGCCGCATCAGCCTGAACGATTTGTTCGACGAGAACTACCTGCCTGTCGCCGGCAGCAATCCAGCACAACAGACCACCCGCTACCTGCGCCTCAGCGACGCGGTATTGCCGCCCATCCAGGAATCCATGCTGAACGTCTCGCCCCAGGTGGTGTTTTGCGCGGCGATCGACCGCAACGGCTACCTCCCGACGCACAACCTGAAATTTTCCAAACCACAGGGACGCAATCCGGAATGGAATGCCGCCAACTGCCGCAACCGCCGCATTTTCAACGACCGCACCGGCCTCGCCGCCGGCCGCAACGAGAAGCCTTTTCTGCTGCAAACCTATCGCCGCGACATGGGCGGTGGCAAACATGTCCTGATGAAAGACCTTTCCGCCCCGATCTACATCAAGGGCCGGCATTGGGGCGGGTTGCGCCTGGGCTACCGGTTCGAGTGAAGAAAATGGGGTACGTGTGAACCATATTTGGGCATTGCCGCCAGAAATGTATAATCCGCGCCCCAGAAAGCTGCAGTAGCTCAGTTGGTAGAGCAACTGATTCGTAATCAGTAGGTCGGGGGTTCGATTCCTCTCTGCAGCACCAAACACTTCACCACCCACAGCCACCTCGCCCACATCGTGTCATCCCCCACGCTGCAAACGCTACTGACCGCCGACATGGCCAAGGTCGATCAGGTCATCCGCGCGCGGCTGCATTCCGAAGTGGCGCTGGTGCGACAGGTCTCCGAGTACATCATCCACAGCGGCGGCAAGCGTCTGCGCCCCGCCCTGGTGGTGCTCGCGGCCAAAGCGATGGGGCATGAGGGTGTCCAGCATCACGAACTTGCCGCCGTGGTGGAGTTCATCCACACCGCCACCCTGCTGCACGACGACGTGGTGGATGCCTCCGCCCTGCGTCGCGGCCGGGATACCGCCAATGCCCTGTTCGGCAATTCCGCCAGCGTGCTGGTGGGTGACTTTCTCTACTCACGCGCCTTCCAGATGATGGTTTCGCTGCACAATCTGCGGGTCATGGAAGTGCTTTCGGACGCCACCAACGTCATTGCCGAGGGCGAGGTATTGCAGCTCATGAACTGCAATGATCCGGACATCGACGAAGCGGCCTACCTGCGCGTCATTCGCTACAAGACCGCGAAACTGTTTGAGGCCGCCGGCCGCCTCGGCGCCATCGTCCAGAACGCGCCGCGCGAGCAGGAAGACGCGCTGGGCGATTACGGCATGCACCTGGGCACGGCGTTCCAGATCATCGACGATGTCCTGGACTACTCCGGCACCAGCGACGTGATCGGCAAGAACGTCGGCGACGACCTGGCCGAAGGCAAGCCTACCCTGCCCCTGCTGTTCGCCATGAAACACGGCACCCCGGAGCAGACCGAGATCATCCGCAATGCCATCAAGCAGGGCGATGCTAGCCAGTTCGATGAAATTCTCGCCATTGTCCAGAGCACCGGCGCCCTCGACCACGCCCGCAAGCAGGCCGAGGCGGAAACCAGATTGGCGAGTAGTGCTTTATCCAAAATTCCGGATAGCCAATACAAGGCCGCTTTGCTAGAATTGTCGGCCTTCGCGGTCAGCCGCGATTTTTAGTTTATAGATTCACCGTTGTTTCACCGTCCCCGGTTCCGGGAGCGGTTCAAGTCGGGGTGTAGCTTAGCCTGGTAGAGCGCCACGTTCGGGACGTGGAGGCCGGAGGTTCGAATCCTCTCACCCCGACCATCAATTCAAGCACTCTCAAAGACTTAGCAGCGGACGGGCCTTCGCCCGCTTCTGCCTTTGCGCCCTGCTTGTCCATCTCAGTTGGACAATATCTGGACAGCACTCTAACGCCTGCTCGCTGCGCGCTCGCAAAAAAGTTTCGTCTATCGGCGAAACACTACATGCCCGTTGCTATATCTAGTACGAGCGACAAAACGGATTGCTCGCAATTAACGGAGCACATCATGAGACGAGCAGTAGTTTTCGAGCGCGGCACCCAGGGCGGGGGCCAGTACACCTGGCCGGTGCGCATTTATCTCGCGCTTGTCGAGGTCGATAGCGAGGGCAAGCCACGCGTACCGAAGAAAATCCCGACGAATATGCGCTTTGACGATGCAGGTGTACCACTATGGTGCCGGGTAGAAGACAACAAGCGGGCTACTCGCAGGTTTTCAGAGACGCTCGCGCGCTTCGATGCGGCCGCGAGTGCGTACAACACAGGCGTAGCGACCTGGCCTGAGTCCCTAGCAAACGCAAAGCAGCAGTTATAACAATTACAGCATGCGCGGCGGCCATGGCCCAAAAGCGCGCAGCATCTACATCAAAGTCCAGGCCAAGGCACCTATGTAACGTCGCCCTTAATAGGGCGGCGAAGGTGCTAGGCGGGCCAGCTTGTGTGCTTCCAGTCCTTTGCCACGACCAGACTCGTCGAAGCCTTTGACACTCGAATAACCAAGCAAGGCACAATGCGAGCTAGCAGCTCTGTCTTACTGACACTCGATGAGCATGCAGCAAGAATAATAAAACCGGCAGAGGCGCCATCCAAATTGGCCTAGTTCCTAGTTAATAGCGAATTACATAGACATGCTCCCCTTCGCCCCCGGCGCACGAGCCGTTATTCGTGATGAAGAGTGGCTGATTCGTCGTGTCGACCCTGCCGTGGATGGCGGCTGGCTGCTCACCTGCGATGGCATCTCCGAGCTGGTTCGCGGCCAGTCGGCCTTGTTCCTGACCAGCCTTGAGGACGCCATCGACATCCTCGACCCGGCCAAGACCGAACTGGTGCCGGACGACACCCCGGCCTACAACGCCACCGTGCTGTACCTGGAAAGCCATCGCCGCCGTGGCGTTGCCAACGACGAGAAAATCCATCTCGGCCATCGCGGCGTCATGAACCTGGTGCCTTACCAGCTGGACCCGGCCTTGCAGGCCCTGCGGCAACCGCGCTCCCGCATCCTGATTGCCGACTCGGTGGGCCTGGGCAAGACCCTGGAAGCCGGGGTGCTGGCCACCGAGTTGATTCAACGTGGACGGGGCAAGCGCATCCTGGTCGTGACCCAGAAGGCCATGCTCACCCAGTTCCAGAAGGAGTGGTGGAGTCGCTTCTCCATCCCGCTGGTGCGGCTGGATTCGGTCGGCCTGGCACGGGTGCGCAACCGCATTCCCGCCAACCACAACCCGTTCAACTACTTTGACCGCAGCATCATTTCCGTCGACACACTCAAGAGCAATCTGGAATACCGCAACTACCTGGAAAACGCCTGGTGGGACATCATCGTCATCGACGAGTGCCACAACGTGGCGGCCCGGGCGGGCGAATCCGGCTTGTCCCGCCGCGCCCGTCTGGCCAAGTTGCTGGCGACCCGCTCGGATACCCTGATGCTGCTCTCGGCCACGCCCCATGACGGCTCGGCGCGCAGCTTTGCCTCCCTGATGAGCCTGCTGGACCCCACGGCGATTTCCGACCCGGATTTCTATACGCCGGATGATTTCCGCAGCAAAGGCCTGGTGATTCGCCGCTTCAAGAAAGACATCAAGGACCAGGTGTCCGCCGACTTCCAGGAGCGCAAGACCACCTGCTTGCGCCAGGCCGCCAGCCCACTCGAAGAAGCGGCCTACCGTGCGCTGCTCGACGTCGCGTTCACTCAGGCAGGCCAGCACAAGGCAGGACGCCAGCAGGAACTCCAGCGCATCGGCCTGCAGAAGGGGCTGTTCTCCAGCCCCGCCGCAGCACTGGAGTCCACCCAGAAGCGCATCGAAATCCTATCGGGCAAATCCAGCCCGACCTCAGACGAGCTGGATGAAGTGAACGGCCTGCAAGTCCTGGCTGAGTCCTTGAAGGCCTTGGTGCAGGACCCGGCTGCCGGCCAGTTCAGCAAATACCAGCGCCTGTTGAAGTACCTGCGTTCGCCTGAATTCGGCTGGCAGATGCATGAGGCCACCGACCGCCTGGTCATCTTTTCCGAGCGCATCGAGACCCTGCGCTGGCTGTACCAGCAGCTCTGCAGCGACCTCAAGCTCAAGCCTCGCCAGATAGAGGTGCTCTACGGTCAGATGTCGGATACCGAGCAGCAGGAACTGGTGGAACGATTCGGCCGCCTCGATGACCCCATGCGGGTTCTGCTGTGTTCCGACGTAGCCAGCGAAGGCCTGAACCTGCACTACTTCAGCCACCGCCTGGTGCACTTCGACCTGCCTTGGTCCCTGATGGTGTTCCAGCAGCGCAATGGCCGGATCGACCGCTACGGGCAGAAGCAGCAGCCCCACATCGTCTATCTGTTCACCGAGGCCGTGACTGAGAAAATCAAGGGCGACCTGCGCATCCTGGAAATCCTGGAGAAGAAGGACGAGCAAGCCAACGTCAACCTGGGTGACCCCTCGGCCTTCCTCAATGTCTACGACCCGGACAAGGAAGCCGAGAAAGTCGCTGATTTCATGGCCAATGGCAAAACGCCGGAGCAGGTCGAAGCCGCCATGGACAAGGCGGCAAAGTCCAAGGGTCTGGAGAACGGCGAAAACGAAGGTGACTTCCTGATGGAATTGTTCGGCGGCGGCGCCGACGCTAAGCCCGACAGCAGCCTGAACCATATCGACGAACCTGCCTCCCTGTTCGACAGCGACATCCATTACACCAAGACGGCCCTCACCCAACTCAACCACGGGCAGACCCTGTGCCAGTGGTCAGCGGAAGATGCCGAGCAAATCATCGCCTTGACCGCCCCCTATGACCTGCAGGAGCGCTTGCGCCAGTTGCCACGCGAAGTGCAGGCCGCCAACGACCATTACTCCCTGTGCGCCGACCCCCAGCGCATGGCACAGGCCATCGAGTCGGCGCGGCAGGCCAGGGCAGAGGAAGACACCTGGCCCCAGCTGCATTACCTGTGGCCCCAGCATCCCATCATGGACTGGCTGGGCGACCGGGTGCTCACCCACTTCGGCCGGCACCGTGCCCCGCTGCTGCAGAGCATGAAGCTGCAACCGGGAGAGCAGGCGTTCATCCTGATGAGCCTGGTACCCAACCGCAAAGGCCAGCCCCTCCTGGTCGAGTGGCAGGTGGCCAGCCGCATCCACACCCCTGCGAAACCGGCGGAGTTCAGGTTGGAGCCATTCGATACCTTCGTGACCCGCGCCGGCCTCAAGGCGGGCGGGCTGCCGAACCGGGGCCACACGGGGGAACTGGATGCCATCACCCAGACCATGCAGGCGGCCCTGCCGAAGGCGGTGCAGACCATGCACGCCCATATGCTGAACAAGCAGGAGCGTTTTTCCGCCGCCCTCGCCCAGCGCCTGGAAGGCACCCTGGCAGAGCTGAAGCGCCTGCAGGAACGCCAGCTTGAGCAACTCACCCTGGACCTGGAACGCCAACTTGAAACCGTGAAGCGGGGTCGCTTCGAGCAACGCAGCAAGCAAATCAACGGCGTCTTTGACGACTACCGCCAGTGGGTGCACGACACCCTCACCACCGAGCCCCAGCCCTGGATACAGGTGTTGGCCGGCGTGTGCCATCCCCAAGCCGTAGTCGGAGCCTGACCATGCCCGTCCTCGAAGCCGTCCAGACCTTCGCTGGCATTGCCAACGAAAACGAGTTCTACAGCCACCATTACCTGTCCGAAGTCTTCAAAGGCGACATCAAGGCCCGCCTGGAAGGCTGGGACGCGGCCGAGGCTGCCCACCCCAACGAGGAAGCCCATCGCTCCCCCAACAAGCGCCTGCAAGGCTGGGCCCAGAAGTGGTTCAGCCAGCGCGGTCAGATTCAACGTGCCAAGGACGATGCCGAGCGCTGGCAGGTGTTCACCCGCATCCAGACCGGCCTGTTGCAAGCCCTGGGCTACCCCGCCCCGGCGCCGCTGCCCACCCCGACCGAACTTGCCGCTGGCCTGCCCATCCCGCTCTGGCTGACGCTGCCCCGGCTGGTGGTCATCCCGGCCTACCAACCAGGTGCGGAGAATGAAGACCTGCTGGACCACAAGCTGGCCAGCCTGCATTTCGGCGGCGATACCGTTCCCCCGGCCCTGCATGGCGAGACCTGGGCTGACCTGCTCTCAGATGCCGTGTTCGGCGCCGACCACCCGCCACGCTATGTCCTGCTGGTGGGCCTGGACCAGTGGCTGCTGCTGGACCGCTACAAGTGGCCCAACAACCGGGCGCTGCGCTTCGACTGGGCCGAAATCCTGGACCGCAAGGACAGCGACACCCTGAAGGCCTGCGCTGCCCTGCTGCACAAGGATTGTCTGGCCCCGGCAGAAGGCAGCAGCCTGCTGGAAAGCCTGGACGAAAACGCCCACAAGCACGCCTTTGGCGTCAGTGAAGACCTGAAATACGCCCTGCGCGAAGCCATCGAACTGCTCGGCAACGAGGCGGCACGCCAACTCGACGAACAGGCCAGCGGCAGCAAGAAGAGCGTCTATTCCGGGCAGTACAAGCTGGACCCGGCCGACCTGAGCATGGAATGCCTGCGCATGGTCTACCGCCTGCTGTTCATGTTCTACATCGAAGCGCGGCCCGAACTGGGCTATGTGCCCATCGGCAAGAGCGAGGTCTACCTCAAGGGCTACAGCCTGGAGAGCCTGCGCGACCTGGAAATGCAGCCCCTCACCACGCCCCATGCGCGGGATGGCGTTTACTTCGATACCACTCTGCGCCGGCTGTTCCGACTGCTGGCCCAGGGCGCCGGCATGACCGGGCAGCAGAGCATCCGTGACGCCACCCAGGGGGCGAAGGACACCTTTGCCCTGGCACCCCTGGACAGCCGCTTGTTCGACGACGCCACCATGCCGCTACTGAACAAGGTGCGGTTTCCCAACCTGGTCTGGCAACGCATCATCCGTCTCATGTCTCTCACCCGGGGCAAGCGTGGCCAGCGCAGCGGCCGCGTCAGCTACCAGCTCCTGTCCATCAACCAGTTGGGCGCCGTGTACGAGGCCCTGCTTTCCTACCGGGGCTTCTTCGCCGCGGAAGACCTCTATGAAGTGAAGCCCGCGCCCAAGAAGGGCCGGGTGGCTGACGAGGACGACGCCGACGGAGATGACGACGGCGAAGCTGAAGCCGCCGCCCCCGCCCGGCGTAACGGTTCAAATTCAGAAGCCGACCTGCTGGAAAACGCCTGGTTCGTCCCCGCCAGCCGCCTGACGGAATACAAGGAAGACGAGCGCGTCTTCGATGTGAATGAAGCCGGCCAGCGGGTGCTGCGCCGTCATCCCAAGGGCCGCTTCATCTACCGCCTGGCCGGGCGTGACCGGCAGAAGAGCGCCAGCTACTACACCCCCCAGGTGCTCACCCAATGCCTGGTCAAGTACGCCCTCAAGGAGTTGCTGAACAGCGAGCGGGTGAAAAAGGCCGACGACATCCTCACCCTTACCGTATGCGAGCCGGCCATGGGCAGCGCCGCGTTCCTGAACGAGGCCGTCAACCAGTTGTCCGAGGCCTACCTGGAACGAAAGCAGGCCGAACTCAAGCGCCGCATTCCCAACGAGGACTACGCCCGGGAACTGCAGAAGGTGCGCATGTACCTGGCCGACCGCAACGCCTTCGGCGTCGACCTGAACCCGGTGGCGGTGGAACTGGCGGAAGTCTCCCTCTGGCTCAACGCCATTTATGGCGAAACCGATGCCCAAGGGCAGCCGCTCCCCGCCCGGGTGCCCTGGTTTGGCTACCAGTTATTCGCTGGCAACAGCCTTATCGGCGCCCGCCATCAGGTCTACCGGCCCGGCGGCCTGTTGAAAGGCGCCAAGCCCGCCTGGCATGAGGAACCGCCACGCAAGGTCAGCAAGGACCAGCCCAGAGCTGGCGACGAAATCTGGCACTTCCTTCTGCCCGACCCAGGCATGGCCAGCTACACCGACAAGGTGGCCAAGAGCCTGTACCCGGCCGACTTCGACCGCCTGAAATCCTGGCGCAAGGCGTTCACCGCCCCCTTCAGCAATTATGAAATCGCCCGTCTACAGCAGCTCAGTGCCCGGGTGCAGGAGTTGTGGGAACAACACACCCGAGACCTGGCCCGGGACCGGGGCCGCACCGAGGACGACCTGGACGTCTGGCCAAACCGGGATGCCGGCGAGTCCGGCCGCCACATCAGCCGCGCCCAGAAGGAAGCCATCCGCCGCCAGGGTCTGCTCAATGAGGATGGTGACCTGGCCACGCCATTCCGCCGCCTGAAGCTGGTGATGGATTACTGGTGCGCCCTCTGGTTCTGGCCCATCACCGCCAGCGCCCACCTGCCTAGCCGCGAGGCATGGTGGATGGAAGTGGGCGCCATCCTGGAAGGCAACATTGTCGACATCGCGCCACAACCCAGCCTGGACCTGCAACCCACGGTGCCCGATGCACCCCAGGTACTCGTGCCCGAGGTGCAGCCCAGCCTGTTGGGGCTGGAACTCCAGTTGCCCCTGAGCCAGGACCCGGGTCAACCCAACCTGCATGACAAACTGGGGCAACTGCGCATCAGCAAGCTGCGTCAGCACTTCCCGCGCATCGTCCAGGTGGAAGCCGTGGCCGAGGCCCGCCGCTTTATGCACTGGGAACTGGTCTTCGCCGATGTGCTGCTTCAGCAAGGGGGCTTCGACCTGATATTAGGAAATCCCCCTTGGCTTAAGGTTATATGGAATGAAAGCGGGATACTGGGAGAACGTAACCCAATCTTCGCCATCCGAAAAATCAGCGCAATTGAGTTAACTAAACTCCGTGCAGATGCATTTGTTCAGTACCCGGGCCTACAGACAGGATGGACAGATGAACTTCAGGAAGCAGAGGGTATACAAAATTTCCTGAATGCAATGCAGAACTACCCTCTACTGAAGGGAGTTCAGACAAATCTATATAAATGTTTCATGCCATTGGCTTGGGGCTTGAATAATGCCCGTGGCTTCACCGGCCTATTGCATCCTGAGGGCCCATACGACGACCCTAATGGCGGAATTTTGCGCGAGGGAGTATACCCCCGCTTACGCACGTTATTGGGTTTCCAAAACGAATTCAAGTTGTTTCCCATTGGCAATAGAGAAACTTTTAGCATCAATATTTATGGTCCTGAGCGCTCTAAGATTAGGTTTGACCAAATTGCAAATCTATTTACACCTTCCACTGTTGATGCATGCTACCAACACGACGGCAGAGGTCTAACCGACGGCATTAAGAATGAGAGTGGGCAATGGAATACAACTGGCCATCTAGATAGAGTTGTGCATGTTGATACTCAATTGTTGGCTACGTTTGCCCAACTTTATGATGAATCAGGAACTTCGCCGCTTCGTGCCCGCATTCCAGCATTACATGCTGGAACGCTAGGCAGCGTAATGTCAAAGTTAGCCGCACATCCACGACGTTTAGTGGATTTCAGTCAGCGATACTTTGCCACCATGATGTTTGACGAAACTAATCAGCAGCGTGACGGCACCATCAGCCGTCGCGCTATAAACACTTCGGACTTTCCTGGCTCCCCTGTGGAATTGGTCCTATCTGGTCCACATTTCTATGTTGCTACGCCGTTTAATAAGACGCCCCGTCAGGTTTGCGATTCCCATAAGGCTTACGACAATATTGACCTTGAAAAATTGCCTGAAGACTATTTGCCTCGTACGAACTATCTTCCCATGGAGAGTCGAGAGAAATACCTGAGTCGCACGCCACGAGTAAATTGGATAGAGCATGGCGAGACAGAAGCTAGGCCAGTGACGGAATATTTCTGTTACGTGCATCGCAGGCGTATCAGTTCCAGCATGGAGCGAACACTCATCGCAGCAATTGCTCCCCGCGGAGTTGCGCATATTAATCCAGTGTTATCAGTAGCATTTCGGGATATAAATTGCCTCGTTGATGTCGTCGGTTTTAATTCATCTCTGTTGGCTGATTTTTTTGTTAAGTCTACTGGCCTTGGTGATATGTATGACTCAACATTAGGACGATTGCCCCACCTTGCATTGCTAGGTGTTTCTGCCAGGGTTCTTGCGCTCAACTGCCTCACCACCCACTACGCTCCCCTCTGGGAAGAAGTCTACGACCTCGCCTTCGCTGACCAGTCCTGGAGCCAACCCGCCAACCCCCGCCTGCCCCAGGATTTCTGGCAGAACCTGACAAGCACCTGGACCCGCCACTGCGCCCTGCGCAGCGACTACGCCCGCCGCATGGCCCTGGTGGAAATCGACGTGCTGGTGGCCCAGGCCCTCGGCCTCACCCTGGAAGAACTGTTGCTCATCTACCGCGTCCAGTTCCCGGTGATGCAGGGCTACGAGCGCGACACCTGGTACGACCTCAACGGCCGCATCGTCTTCACCAACAGCAAGGGCCTGGTCGGCGTCGGCCTGCCGCGCAAGGGCAGCCGCACCACCCCGAAAACCCGCATCCAGACCCCCGACGGTCGGGGTGGCCACACGCTCCGCGAAGGCAACTTCGGCTGGGAAGACCTGTGGACCTACGCCGGCGACACCGCCGACGACCAGGCCCGCCGCATCGGCGGCACCACAAAAGTCCCGGATGGCACCGTCATCACCCAATGGGTGCAGGACGACACCCTCCCCGGTGGACCCCGCACCGTGGAACGCACCTACACCGCCCCCTTCGCCCGCGCCAACCGGGAGGAGGACTATCGGTTGGCCTGGGCGTTCTTCGAAGTGGATGGATAAAGGGAGCGGTTACATGAGCGGGAACTACTTCGACCCTGATTGGAGCACCAAGGTCACCATGCCGGTAAAACGGGTGGGAGATAGGTGGGAATTCTTTTACGGTGGTGACGTACCCGTGAAAGAGGGCACGCTCGCAGAACTGACCCTCAGTGCCGACCAAATTACCGATGAGCGTTTCCGCCAGCGTGTGACCCAGGAACTAGCGGTCAAGATACTCGACGAAGGAGCTCCATTGTTGGTGGCACTGAGCGACCGCAGCCATGGTGGAAACCGCGTGGGAAAGTGGCCCCATCCTTTTCCGCTAAATGTGCCACCGGGCACCACACGCTGGGAATGCATCACGCTGGGTCCATGCAAAGCTAAATCAGGTCAGCCGGAACTTCTGCCTGAGCGTGGCGGGTTGTGGCTGAAGTTAAAAGGTCTGGAACGCTGCGAGTTGTCCGGTAGCACTGTACATATGCCAACAGGATTCAGCGAACCGACCGCGACCAGCCTGAACCATGCCTTAACTTTGCTCTCGCAGGCCTACGAAAAGCACCGTATCTCTAATACTGGAAACGTATAAGTGATCACGCGAAACCGTTTTGGAACCGTCATTCCGGTTCCCGTTTTCACGGGAATGACGGACCCGGAATCCAGCTCGTACATCTGATTGCTGTTCAGCCCCAGGTTTGACGAACGAACTGGATTCCCGCCTTCGCGGGAATGACGGACCAAAACGGTTACGCGGCCCTACTTATACCCGCGTGTTCTACCAAGACATGGATAAGTGTTGGTACCACCTGGACGATTTGCGAAACGGCGTGATTGCCCAGGCTGAACGGAAGGTATTGAACGACCTTTGGGCGGAGATAGAGGAGAAGTTGGGGTGGCGGCCAGTGGCAGTGCAGAAGCGGGGGCGCCGATGACGCACTCTATCTTCATGCTCCCATCTTTGCTTGCACGCGATATCCAGACCGGTCTGAAGCCGAGAACCATGCGAATGGCAGGGAACCAAGCTTAACGGGAAGCCTTCCAAAGTACCGATGAGGCATGGTTTAAATGTGGTTTAATTCTGGTTCAATTTTGGCTTATATGAGGTTTAAATGATGCTCTCGGCAACTACGCACAGCACGAAGGCGTTTTCACTGTTCGACAGCGTTCCGGATGACCATATGGGTTTTGGCTTTGGCGCCAGCTTCAATGCCAAGGCGGTGCAGGGGTTTCTTGGCCTCAAGAAAGAAGACATTTCCCGGATGACGGCGGTGTCGCCCAAGTCCGTGCGATTCGACGAGGCCATGCCGGAGCCGGTGCGCGAACGCCTGGAAGAAATCGCCCTCACCATCAACCTGGTGGCCAAGGTGTTTGGCGGCGATGTGGACAAGACCGTGACCTGGTTCAAGGCGCGCAACCCCCTGCTGGGCGATATCTCCCCCCGCGACATGATTCGTCTGGGCCGCTTCGAGCGGCTACGCAAGTTCATCCTGAACGCGATGATAGAGAGCCGCCCCGCGGCCTCCGCTGCGGCGCCGGAAGCCCACTGAAAGGGCGACGGCGGGTGACGCGACGGAAAATCATGCTTCCACCCGGACGGCCCAGGGTGACTAATCCAGTCAGCCACGGAACGCCCACAATGCCTACACTAGCCACTTCATCCATTCTGGAGTCCGCCATGAAAGCCATGACCGCCCGCGATGCCAAGAACCGTTTCGGTGAATTTCTTGACCTGGCCCGGCGCGAGCCGGTCCTGGTGACCAAGAACGACCGTCCCGTCGGTATTTTCATTTCCATCGAGGACGCTGCGGATACCCTTATTCCGGAACGCTTCATGGACCCGGAAGCGGGCTATGACGCCTGGCTGACCGCCAAGGTGGGCGCAACCCTGGCCCGGGTCAATGCCGGAAGCACCACGCTCCACGAGCATGAAGACGCGATGGCCTCGCTACGGGCGCGCATTGCGGCCATGACGTCGCGGGGCACCCGGGAATGAAACTGCGCTGGACCGACGAAGCCCTCGACGACCTGGCGGCCATCGTTGCCTATTACCTGGAGGTGGCCAGCCCTTGGACGGCGGAATCCGTCGAACGCCGCCTGGTTGAGGCCATCTTGGCACTGCTGCCGTTCCCCGAGAGTATCCGCGCCAGCGACCGGGTGCCCGGCGCCCGCGAGCTGGTGGTGCCCAAGCTGCCTTACATCGTGTTCGTGAAGGTAGGCAGCGATGACCTGGTGGTGCTGAACATCGTCCATACGGCACGGAAGTTTCCGGGATGACGCCGCCGTGACCAGGAAACCATAAACCGGAACCGCCATGCTGCCCTCCCTGCTCGCCAAAGACATCCAGACCGGCCTGAAGCAATTCCTGGTGGCGGGTTTCGAACCGGCCGACCCATTCCTGCATGGCTTGATGAGTCGGTTCGTCGAGGACGAATCGGGTTGGCTCAAGGGACCCTACGTACAGGTGGGCTTGCCCTTCGTGTCGGGCCGTGCGGGAAAGCATTTTTTCTCCACCTTCGAAACCGAGCACCCGGGCTTTAGCCACCAGGAAGCGTCCTGGCTGCGCCTATCCACCCAACACCTTAGCCAGCACCAGGCCGCACATACCCTGGTGGCGACCGGTACCGGCAGCGGCAAGACCGAGTGTTTCCTGTTCCCTGTGCTGGACCACTGTGCCAGGGCCCGCGCCGCCGGCGAGCATGGCATCAAGGCTTTGGTGATTTACCCCATGAACGCCCTGGCCTCGGACCAGGCACGACGGATTGCCAAACTGGTGGCTACGGTGCCGGCCTTCACCGGCCTGCGCGTCGGCCTGTACGTCGGCGGTCAGGTGGACAACACGGGTGAAGGGGCCGTGATGACCCCGGACAGCGTCATCACCGACCGGGATACCCTGCGCAAGCATCCGCCCGACATCTTGCTGACCAACTACAAGATGCTGGACTTCCTGATGCTGCGGCCCAAGGACCGCCAGTTGTGGGAGCAGAACACACCGACCACCTTGCGCTATCTGGTGGTGGACGAACTCCACACCTTCGATGGCGCCCAGGGTACGGACCTGGCCTTGCTCCTGCGGCGCCTGCGCGCCCGCCTCAAAATCCCCACTGAACACCTGATTTGTGCCGGTACCTCGGCAACCCTGGGGGGCGGTTCGGACACCGTGCCGTTGCGCGAATACGCTCGCCAGGTGTTTGGCGTGCCGTTCCCGCCGGAGTCGGTCGTCACGGAAAACCGCCAGGGGGTCGGCGCCTTCCTGGAAGACGCTACCGTGGACTTCATGTTCCTGTTCCGCCCGGAAATGGCCGAGCAGCTGGCGCCGTCCCGCTACGCCTCCCCGGAAGCCGCCATCCGGGCCTGGTTCGGGTTGCTGTTCCCGGAGGAGCCGATGCCGGCGGAGGTGGCCGACCCCGCCTGGCGCATGGCGCTGGGGAACCTGCTCAAGCGCCATCAGTTGTTCGTCAACCTGCTCAAGCTGGTGAAGGGCGGGGCGGTGAGTTACCCCGTTCTCATGGAAGCCTTCGCCCGCAACTTGCCTGCGGCAACACCAGCCCAGGTGGGCATGGTGCTGGATGCCTTGCTGGTCCTGGTGGCCTGGGCCCTGCGTGAAGGTCGGCAACCCCTGGTGACCCTGCGGGTGCAGTTGTGGGTGCGCGAACTGCGGCGCATGGTGGGCAAGCTGAGCGCGGACCCCCTTGAGGTGAAACTGCGCAGCGCCCGGGATTTGCCCAGCGACCGGGACGGCGTCTATCTGCCCATGGTGCAGTGCCGCCAATGCCGGACCACGGGTTGGCTTTCCCGCATGGTCCAGGGCAGCAGCAAGCTCTCCACCCAGCTCGATGAGATATACAACACCTGGTTCTCGCGGCGGCCCGAGGCGACCCGTTTGTATGCGGCGGCAAGTTTCGGCCGCTCCCAGGTGGAGGGTGTGCACCAGCGCGTCTGCACGGCTTGCGGCAATGTGCAGCAGGGCGAGGAAACCTGCCTGGCCTGCGGGCACCAGGAGCTGGCGCCTATGTTTCGGGTCACGGCCCAGCGTACCCATGTTGTCGGCAAGACCCAGTACACCCGGCACGACAACACCTGCCCGGCCTGTGGCGAGCGGGACGAGCTGCTCTTGCTGGGTGCTCGGAATGCCACGCTGGGCTCTCAGGTGGTGGAGAGTAGTTGGGCCAGCCCGTACAACGACGACAAGAAGCTCATCGCCTTCTCGGATTCGGTGCAGGACGCCGCCCATCGGGCCGGCTTCTTCGGCGCCCGGACTTACCAGAACAACATCCGCACGGCCCTGGCCCATGCGCTGGACGAGTTCGGCCAGCGCAGCATGGCCTGGTCCGACTTCCTCGACAGGCTGGCCGTCCAGTTCGACAACCCGGCCTCGGTCCTGCACATGGACCCGGAGACCCTGGTGTCCGAGTTCCTGGCCCCGAACATGGCCTGGCAGCACGACTGGAGCGTGGAACTGCTGGAGCACCAGCACCTGCCCAGCCAGAGCCGGCTGCCGGGCAAGGTGAAGAAGCGCGTCTTGTGGCAGGCCTACAGCGAGTTCACCTACCTCAGCCACCGGGGCCGAACCCTGGAGCGGATAGGCAAGGCAGTAGTGGCCGTGCCCTGGGAGAGCATCGATGCGGTGGCCGGCCGCTTGCTGCCCAAGCTGCAAGAGCAATTCGGCCTGCGTAGCCTGGAACAAGCCACCCTGTCCCAGTGGCTCTGGGGCATGTTGAACCACATGCGCCGGCGCGGTGGCGTGATGCACGCGGAACTGGAGTTGTATGCCGGCGACGGCAACATCTTCGGACTCACCCGCAGTGCGGGGCGTGGCGAATGGATGCCCAAGATGGGGGAGTCCACCCCGCGTCCAGTGTTCCTGACCCTGGGCACTCAGCAGGGCTTCGACAGGTTGACCAGCAATAGCCGTTCCACCTGGTACGACCGCTGGGCCGTTGCCACCCTGTCGCGACAGGCCTTACTTTCCCCCGGCATGGCGGCGGACTTGAATATGGCCGCTGTCGACGCCTTGCTGGAGGCGGGCATCCTGCAGCGCACCCAGCATCACCAGGGCGACACCCTGGGCATCCGTTCCGGGGCCTTGCAGCTCACCACAGATGTAGCCTTCGTGGCCACGCCGGGGGGCAAGCGCAAACTCGCGGTGCCGCGGCAGGATGCCGAGCATTTGCTGGGCATGCCCTGTCTGGATGCGGTCGAATCCTCCTACGAAACCCTGATTCCGCTCGCTGCCGATTGGTGGGCGCAACGCTACAGCAAGGGTGACTTGCGCCGAGTCATTGCGGCGGAGCACACCGGCCTGTTGGAGCGCCCGGTACGGGAGGCGCTGGAGACCCGTTTCAAGTCCAAGCATCCCCGGCCCTGGTACGAGAACCTGCTCTCGGCCACCCCCACCCTGGAAATGGGTGTGGACATCGGCGACCTGTCCTCCGTCCTGCTCTGTTCGGTGCCGCCCAACCAGGCCAGCTTCCTGCAGCGCATCGGCCGCGCCGGACGCAAAGATGGCAATGCCATGACCACCACCCTGGCGGATGGCAACAGTCCTCATGACCTGTATTTCTTTGCTGAGACCGAGGAGATGATTGCCGGGGAGGTAACACCTCCCGGCGTCTTCCTGCAGGCGGCGGAAGTGTTGCGGCGCCAGTTGTTCGCCTCCTGCATGGACGACTGGGTGGCCAGTCTCAAAAACACCAACGCCTTGCCGGAGAAGACCTCCCAGGCCCTGGATGCCATGGCCCAGGCGAAGCTGGACCGCTTCCCCTATCTCTTTAGCGACTACGTGCTGGCCAACGAGGAACGGCTGTTCGAGAGTTTCATGGCCTTGCTGGCCGGGGACGTGGACGATGTGGTGCGTGGTCGCCTCCTGGATTTCATACAGGGGCAGGGCGAGGTCGATGGGCTGCGTACCCGGCTGATGAAGGCCCTGGAGGAACTGCTGGAGGAACGGAAGGCGTACAAGAAGCGCAAGGAGGAACTGGACAAGGCCAAGGCAAAGGCACAGCAAGGGCCGCAGGACGACAGCACGCGCGACCTCATCAACAACCTGCTGCGCGAGCGGGACAAGTTGCTGGAGCTCATCAAGGAAATCAACGGCCGTGACTTGCTGAATACCCTGACCGACGCCGGCCTCATTCCCAATTACGCCTTCCCCGAGTCCGGAGTGGAGTTGAAATCCGTACTTTGGCGCAAGCGGGGGACAGACGAGCCCGGTGAGGGGGCCTACGTCACCCTCAAAACCCAGAAGTACGAGCGTCCGGCCCAGTCCGCGCTGTCCGAGTTCGCCCCGGAAAACCGCTTTTATGCTAACCAGCGGCGGGTGGAGGTGGACCAGATAAACATGAATCTGGCCAAGGCCGAGGAGTGGCGCTTCTGTCCAGGCTGCCACCACATGCAGAACCTGGCCATGGAGCCGGACGTCCATATGACCTGCCCCCGCTGCGGCGATGCCATGTGGGCAGACGCAGCGCAAAGGCGCACCCTGCTGCGTTTCAAGCAGGCCATCGCCAACAGCAACGATACCGATGTCCGCATCGACGACAGTGCGGAGGACCGGGAACCCAAGTATTACGTGCGCCAGTTGATGGCCGACTTCCTGCCCTCAAACATCCGCGAGGCCTGGCAGATTCCGTCCGGGTCGCTGCCCTTCGGCTTCGAGTTCATCTCCCGGGTCACCTTCCGGGATGTGAATTTCGGTGAACTGGCCAAGCCGGGGGAAGCCTTCAAGGTGGCGGACAAGGAATCCACCCGGCCGGGGTTCAAGCTGTGCCGGTACTGCGGCAAGGTGCAGAAGCCGCCCCGGCGCAATGCCGAGGCGAACGAGCAAAGCCACAGTTTCGACTGCCCCCGGCACGGCAGCTCGGACCCGTCCAACCTGCTGGAATGCCTCTATCTGTATCGGGAATTCGAGTCCGAGGTCCTGCGAATACTGGTGCCGTACACCAAGAACGGCGTGGACGAGCGGGTGGTGCAGTCCTTCATGGCCGCGGTGCAACTGGGCCTCAAACGCCGCTTCGGCGGCAAGGTCGACCACCTGCGCATGGTGTTGCAGGACGAACCCGGAAAGGAAGGCGGACCTCGCAAGTTCTTCGTCATGCTGTATGACTCTGTGCCGGGCGGAACGGGTTATCTACACCAGCTCCTGGCCCACGACGCCGGCACCCTGGCCGATGTGCTGCGCATGGCCCTGGATGCGCTCAACACCTGTTCCTGTAACCAGGACCCGGAGAAAGACGGCTGCTATCGCTGCCTCTACCAGTACCGCCTTGGACGAAGCATGGAGATGGTCTCCCGCGACATGGCGAAGGCCGTGCTCAGTGACTTGGTGGGTTCACTGGACCAACTGGAGCGGGTCAAGACCATTTCGGAAATCTATATCAATCCGAACTTCGACTCGGTGCTGGAGGCGCGCTTCGTCGAGAGCCTGAACCGGCTCGGTGGCGTGGGTGGCCTGCCGCTGGTGACCCTGGTGCAGGACTTGGTACATGGCAAGACGGGCTACGTCCTCCAGGTAGACAGCCAGCGTTATCGGATTGAACTCCAGTGCGAGCTTGGCCCCGACCAGGGGGTGGCGGTTCATTGCAAACCGGATTTCGTGATTTGGCCGTGGTCGAGCGGCGCCAAGCGCAAGCCCATCGCAGTGTTCTGCGACGGCTGGGCGTATCACAAGGATGGACTGCGTGACGATGCCCGGAAACGCAACGCCATCCTGGCCTCCGGCGGGTTCTGGGTCTGGTCGGTCACCCACCAGGACGTGAAGGCGGCCCTGGAGGGCGGCCTGGACACCGACCTGGAGTCCCCTCTGGCCGCCATGTCGCGTCATGACGGGAGCAGAGCGCCGCCCACCGTGCCCAGAGCCCAGGAAAAGGCCTTTACCCAACATGCGGTTGCCCGACTCTTGCAGTGGCTAGCCATGGGTTACGACGCCCAGGGTAAGGATGCGGCACTGGATACGTTCCAGCGCAATGCGCTCTGGCTGGGGTTCCTGATGATTCCCTCCACTGAGGAAGACAGGGCTACCTGCGCCCAGCAGCTGAGCCACTGGTTGCCCCGGCTACCCGAATCCATCCGCGAACCGGGGCAGGGCTTTGCACCCAGCTTCTCAAAGATTACCGGGCCATGCCATTACATCGGCCGATGGCCAATGGCGCTGGCCAAGGGGCACATTCCTGACGGCGACTGGTCATCTCCTGGCGTGGTACTGCTGGATGAAGCTGGCGCCGAGAAGGAAGAAGACTTGCACCTGGCATGGCGGCGTTGGCTGCAACTGTTCAACGCGGCGCAATTCCTGCCTGGCATGTGGCTGGCAACAACCAGTGGCCTCGACGGGCATGATTACGATGACCTGCATGTAGGCGTTTCGGGCGTGCCCCCCCAATCGCCTGGCCAAGCTGCATTGAATGCGGCCTGGGCAGCTGTTCTGGAACAGGTTCTTGGCGATTTGAAGGCCGGTCTGACCCTCCTTGCTCAGGCCGGCGCCCCACTACCCGAAGTCGGTATGGAACTGGCTGACGAGAAAGGTCGTGTGCTGGCCGATGCGGAAATGGCCTGGCAAGAGGCTACTGTGGTGCTACTCCGTGCTGACCAGGAAGACATGGGAGCCCCGTGGGCCGAGGCCGGCTGGCAGGTCGTGCTACTCGACGATGCCTCGACGGTATCCGGAACGCCTTGGCAGATGGCCATTGCCCCGTTGCTGGGGCTTGAACTGAACTATCAGGAGTAATGCCGTGAGCTTGAGTCCCAAGGTTGCCCTGTCGCAAGACTTCCTGCTGCAACTCGCAAAATTGCCGGTGAATATCCATTCGAAGGTCATGAAGTGGGCCATCCAATTCCAGGCCGACCCCACGAGTTCGGGCATCAACTACGAGAACATCAACGGGGCACGGGACCCGAACCTGAAATCCGTCCGCATGGACAAGGATTGGCGGGGCATCATATTCAAGCCAAGCACGGGTGATGTGTATGTCCTCCTCTACGTGAACCACCACGACGAGGCGTACCGCTGGGCAGAAAACCGCAAGCTGACTATCAACCCGGTCACCGGCGCCATGCAGATGGTGATGCTTGAGAGCGTGGTGGAACAGGTGCCAATACCCGCGGCAAACGATTCCACTCTGTCGCCTGCCGCTCCTGTGGAAGTGGCTGCGTCGGCCCCCGCGAATCCGCTGTTCACCCAGGTGTCCGACCATGAGTTGATGAGCCTCGGCGTACCCGAGGAACTGTTGCCCGAAGTGCGTCGGATAGAAACGGAAGAACAACTGGATGCGATTCAGGCGCAGCTGCCCCTGGAGGCCTACGAAGGTCTCTTCCTGGTAGCCGCGGGCGATACGGTTGACCAGGTCCTGGTTGCACGCGAGACGCGGGTGGACCGTGTCATTGATACAGAGGACTTTGCTGCCGCGCTCACGACACCGGAATCCCAGTCCCGCTTCGTGGTCGTCAATGACGACGAAACCATGATTGCCATCATGAACGCTCCCTTGGCCCAGTGGCGGGTGTTCCTGCACCCCACGCAGCACAAGCTCGCGATGGGAGACCGCAGCGGTCCTGTGCGGGTCCTGGGAGGTGCTGGCACCGGCAAGACGGTGCTGGCCATGCATCGCGCCAAGTGGTTGGCGGAAAACCGCACCCTGCCAGGCAAGAAGGTGCTTTTCAGCACGTTCACCAAGAACCTGGCCCTCGACATCGACCAAAACATGCGCACCCTCTGCGGAGCCGATACCCTGACCAAGCTCGAGATAAAGAACCTAGATGCCTGGGTGAATGGTTACATGCGCAGCCACAAGCTCGAACATCGCATTGTCTACGACCGCAAGCAGGACGCCCCCTTGCAGGCTTGGCAGGCCGCCCTGGCCGTAAAAAACGATACCCTGGACTTTCCTGACAACTTCTACGAGCAGGAACTGGAGCAGGTCATCCTTGCTCAGGGCATCACGACCCTGGACCAATATCGGACGGCTCGACGCATTGGCCGAGGTGTCATTCTGAGCCGGGCGAAGCGCGACGCCGTATGGCCTGTGTTTGAGGAATATCGGGGGCAGTTGGCCTCACGCAGATTGAAGGAAGTTGACGACGCCTACCGTGAGATGGCGGACCTGCTGAATACGGAAAAAGAACGACTCGACCTCTACAGCGCAATTGTGGTCGATGAGACGCAGGACTTCGGGCCGCAGGCGTTGCGCTTGCTCAGGGCCATGATTGCGCCGGGGAGCAACGACCTATTCTTCGTCGGCGATGGCCATCAGCGCATCTACAGTCGACACAAGGCGGCCATGAGCAAGTGCGGCATCGACATCCGAGGTCGTTCCCGGAAGCTCTATCTCAATTACCGGACCACCGATGAAATCCGGCGACAGGCAGTGGCGTTGTTAGAGGGGTGCGAGATTGACGACCTGGACGATGGCCACGACGAGACCAAGCGGTACAAGTCGGTGTCCCATGGCCCCAAACCCGAGTTGATGAATGTGGACGGACTGGAAGTCGCCGCGGAGAAGGCTGCCCAGTTTATCCAGCAGTGGAAGGCCACGGAGGGTGAGGGCACGCCCCTGTCCATCTGCGTCGTTGCGTCCAGCGAGAAAAACCGGGATGCGCTGGCGAACCGGTTGCAGGTCGCCGGCCTGCGTTGCGTCGCCATCACCCCCCAGAGCAACCACGCGGACGCCCGCGATGTGGTGCACATGGCGACCATGCACCGCGCCAAGGGGCTTGAATTTGACTGCGTGGCAGTCGTTGCCCCGAAGAGTTACCTGGGGAAGCCGGAGGACACAGAAACCCAACGAAAGCTGCTTTACGTCGCCATGACCAGGGCTAAGAGAGGGGCACTGTTGCTCATGCTTCACTGAAATGACAGCGAATTCCCTGCCAATTTTTCGGAGTATCACGGACTGGAATATGGACGTGGGTATTTTGCAGGTGTTGAGTGGTTTTCGAGGATTCTGGCAATGTATCTACTACGACCCCGACTAAAGTCATTTAACGAACTGAGCACATCAGGTCTGTATGAACTCGCGCGCGGATGTTCTAGCAGGCAGTTTCAGCGGCCACGCGATACAAGAAAACGAATAGCCTCCAATAAAAACATATTGTCAGTTGACACCCATCACAGCAGAAGGGTAGTGAGGTACTTGCAAAACCCCGATACCGTGTCTGATTTTTCGCATTTCGGGGCGAATTATGAGGTGCGGGCGTGCCATTTCTGGCAAGATGAAGTTCTCTATAAATCATCGAACGCCCGCCAAATGGATACTATTTCACGCG
>JAURYL010000096.1 GCA_030653935.1 Pseudomonadota bacterium | reverse complement strand
CAAAATTGTTTCACGGAATTGTTCCACGGCCTTTTTTTGCTTCTGATAATTCAAATCGTGGACACCCTTCGTCCGCTCTAAAGCCTTGCCGTTACTGGCTTTACAGCCGACTCGATAACATTTAACCGGACACTAGTGATGTTCCGTATGGCATTGCGGTGTCCTATCTGTTGCGCGGCCGGAAGCCGGCACCGCGCGGGGTCCAGTGTTGCTGGGAAACGACAGACCCCGCCGGAGCGGGGTCTGTTTTGATTTGCGTGGCCGGTGCCGGTGGCGGCGCGGCCTGGTGGATGGCGTCCGTGCAGACGTCTGCACTTGGGGCCGGTTGCACGAACAAATCGCCCTGCGGCGGTTCGACCTTTAGCCGCCAGCGCTCCCAGTCCGGCGCGCCGAATCGGTGCAGGCCCAGGTAGTAGGCGCAGGCGAGGTTATAGACGCTCAAATCCAGGGCTTCATTGCGGTCCGACTTGGCCTTGTGCCATTCCGTGATCTTGTGACCGCGCAGGTATCGGGTCTTGCGGTATTCCGCCAGGAGTTGCTTGTAGTAATCCTCGTCCAGGTCTGCGCTGAAATGCACGGCTCCCGGGCCGGCGGCCACTTTCCAGCGGCTGTGCAGCCAGTCCTTGGCGGTGTCGGTGCCGCACATCCATAACTCGCCGCCTTCCTTTTCCGTCTGGCCGCGCCAGGTGATATCCACCTTCGTGGGGCGGCCGGCCATGATCTGGCGGCCGGGCTTGGCGTGCCCTTTCACCGCCAGGATGTGGCGGTGTTTGCGTAGACGGCAGAACTCGTAGACGGTGTGGGTGTGGTGGCCACCGGAGTCGATGGCCACCGCTAGAATTTCCAGGTCGCGTCCGGCGGCAGTGCGCAACGGCGTTTTTAGGGTCGCGTCGAGCGCTTGCCATGGCACGTCCGTGGAGGGGTCTCCATAGATGACCTGGTAGTCGAGCACCCACCGTTCCATGCCTTCGCCCCAGCCGATGATCTGGAGTTCGAGGCGGTTGTCCTGCACGTCCACGGCGGCGGTCAGAATCAGGACGCCGGCAGGGACGCTGCGTAGCCGGTAATCCTCAGCACGGGCCTGAAGTTCCTTCGGCCCGGTGACGGATTTGGTTTCTTTCCACACGCGCGCCAGGCGCGTGTTGGTGAATACCTGCATGGGCTCGTGGTCGCCGCGCTCTTCGGCGGCCTGGGCTTTCGCGTGTTGCTTGCAGAGGCCTGCCCAGCTCACCCAGCCCAGCGGGGCATACAGCGCGGAAAGGGTAAAGCTGACCGTCTCGCCGTCGCCCTGTGCGTGCGCGCGCCAGTCGCCGCGCGCCAGTATGTCGCCCTTTTCCCGCTCCTCGATCAGGGTGCCGCAGTCTTCGGCGGCGCAGGCGTAGGCGGCGCTACCGTCTTCGCGGGCATGCAGCCGCTCGAATTCCAGTGTCTGGTATGTGCCGCAGTGCGGGCAGGGCACGTAGTAGTGCCGCTGGTCGCCCTGGGCGAACAGATCGGCAATGCGGCTGGCGCCGTCCTGCGTGGGCGAGCTGCTGTAGTAGATCTTGGCGTTGCGGCCGAAGGTGCTGGTGCGCGCTTCGGCCAGTTCGACCGGGTCGCCTTCCTGGTCGACGCTGACCTCCCAGCGGTCGACCTCGTCGCCGTAGATGTACCGGGCTGGGATCTCCGCCAGATTGGCGGCGCTGCCGGCGGTGGTAATGTAGGCCGTGCCGCCGTCGAACTCCTTGGTATCTAGGGTGTTGCGCTTGTCCCTGGATCGCGCTGGCGCAACACGCTCGCGCAGCACCGGCACGTCCTCGATGGTCTTGGCTAGCCGGCCGGAGACGCGCTTGGCCAGCCCCAGGCTGGGCTCCAGCACCAGCATGTTGCCGGGCGCCTGGTGGATCGAAGCGCACAGCCAGTTCAAGCCGACCTGGGTTTTCAGCATCTGGCTGGCGACCATCGCCACCACCCGCTTGGCCGGGTGTTCAGGCGATAGGCTGCGCATGACTTCGCGAGCATACGGCGTGCGCTCGGTCCGGTACTTGCCCGGCTCGGCGCCGTTTCCGCGCGGGATGCGCATGTACTCGTCTGCCCATTCATCGACCCACATGGCCGGGTCCGGCATGAGTCCGGAACGAAAGCCGGCGCCGTAGGCGAGGAAGCCGTCCGCCAGGGTGCCCATCAGTGCGTCGCCTCCATCGCGCGGGCCATGTCGTCGGCAGTCATCCGGGCGTGGTCTTCCAGCACCTTGCGTAGCGCGGTGCGCAGCAGCTGCTCGACCTGGAAGGCATCCGACATGCCGACGATCTGCGGCGCAAGCTGGGGAGGCATACCCAGTACAGCATCACGCAACATCCTGCCGACAGCGTAGGCGGCAGACTCGACGCGGACGCGCTCCACCAGGTCTCCGCGCTTCTTCGCCAGCTCGTGTTCGGCCAGTTCAGCCAGCGCCGATTCGCGCCTGGCCTTGGCCGCCCAGTACGTCGGATCGGCGGTGGCGGATTCCGGTTCTTCATCCTTACCCGCTTTATCCGGTCGCACCATATTCGCCGAGCGGCGGCCGGCATGATGCTGGCGCACAGCCTCTTTCTCTGGGTCCTCGGTACGCGCCAGAACAGCCAGGGTGGCGCCGACGTCGATCAGCTTCTGTGTTTCGTCGGCGAACACGAGTCGATCCTGTTTGCTCAGCTTGGTGACGTAGCTTGGGCTCCACCCCTGGCTGGCGGCGAAAGCCGACCTGCTGAGATGTTGCGTTTCACTCGTCATCGTTTCACCGATCATTGCACCAATGGTGCGTTTCACTAACCCAGCAACTCACCCGCTACCGCTTCACCGCGCCTCGCATTACCCGCGTGGAGGGGGTGGACTAGGAGGACCCGTAAATTTTTCGGCGCAACCGAGGGTGACCTGTTAGACCTTGGGGTTGGCCATGGCCCGGCTGAGGGCTGTCCGAAACTCGCGCTCAAAATTCTGCGCGACCGTGCGCTGTACTACCTTCCTGATGTTGAGCCTGGTCTGATACTTTGGCGCCGTGATGACCACCAGGAGCGGCGCCACCGAACCTCCCTTTGACACCCACGCACCACGCGGCAGGTGTCCGCCACGCGACCAGAATATGCGGCCGGCGCGCTTCACGTTCCGCTTACTGTGCGCGCTGTCAGACTTCCATGCTGCGCTGTCCGATCCGATTCGGAGTTGCGAAATAACCTGCATCACCTGGCCGCGACTCATGTTCCCGTAGGCATCCATCCGAGCGGCCGCGCCGGGGACCACGAACTCACCAGAGCCGATGTACCCGGCGCTGCGTAACCACATCTCCAAACCCTTTTCGCGGCGGGCCCCGCCCAGTATTTGATGGCCCAGGATTTCATCCGGCGATGCACGGCTCTTGGAGTATAGGTCCTGGCCCCATCCCACTACAGCCCTGAGCGTGTGCTTGGTGGCTTTCTTCACAAACAGCGACCGAAGCGTCCATGGTGTTGGTTTGCTGAACACCGCCCGCATTTCAGCGGGACCGGTTTCCTTCTTGACCGTGAACGCCACCGCGTTGATCGCTTGAGCTGCCGCGAACGGGACCTGTTTCCCCATCGCCCGCAGTTGCTGGGCCAAGCGGTTGAAGTCGGCTGTTACGCTGATGTCGATCATGGGCACCAATGCAAACAGCCCGCGAGGCTAGGCCTGGCGGGCTGTGATTTTGCCGCCCGTGCGCGCCCCTGCCATCGGGCAGGGGCTACTCACCAGGTCGGCGGATGTCGGATTGTTGGTGAGGATGTTAGTGGCTCGCGACGCATTGTCAAGAAGATTTTTCACCATCCGTTGCGCCCGGTGAAGTTCTGCCTCGAACTCACAGGCCGGGAAACCGCCCAGTCTCGCGATCTGGCGCAGGCTCACCCGCAGCACATACCAGCCCTTCAGCACCCCCCTCGCCCGCGCCGGGAACCCCGGCTGGCACACCACCCGTTCAACTGCCAGGCACATGACCTCATCCACCGCGCGCGGCGCATCGTCCGCCTCGCCGACACGCTCGCGACGGTAATGCCCCTCCGCCGATCGGCAGCGGTATCCGGCACGCTCACGCTGTCGCGCCCACCATCCCCAGTCATCCAGCACCCGCTCGATCCAGTCGCCTGACATCACACCACCTCGCATCGACTGCGGGGTCTGCGGGGTGTTGCGGGGTCGTTTCCAACCACAACATGTGAAATTGCATTTGTCACTGACAAAATCACACGTAGCTCCTAGAACAGACCCCGCAACACCCCGCACACCCCGCACTTTCAAGAAAAAATCACAAGAAAAAGACAAAACCTCCCCTAGTGCGCCCTAGAAACCGGTTCGCCAGCCCATCAGAGAGGGGAAAACAGTCGCCGCTTACATCGGAATCTCCGCTGAAATACCCGCTTCGCCTGTCGCCACCATCCACCTGGCCACCCCGTTACGGTCCTGTGGCAGCACCACAAACCGCTTGCCGGCGACTACCCTGTCCTTGCGCGCCCGCAGCCAGTTGCCGAGGCTACGCGCCGTCGGCTGGCGGCCGTTGCTGATCAACATCAACGCCTCGCGCAGTTCCGGGTGGGTCGCGGCCGAGGTATCGAAGCCTTCGCCACTCGCCATCCCCTCCCGGATGACATCCGCCGCTGTCATGGCAGACCCCGCGAACAGATCGAACCACGCCGTCAGCAGCGCCAGGGTCGCTTCCAGGTCGGGATCATCGGTGCGCAACTGCGCGTTGGTGTCGAGCGGATCAGGCAGACCCAGCCACACCAACGGCCGGCGCACCAGGCGGTCCCAATCCTCGAAGCCGCCCAGCGGCGTGGTGCCGACATCCGGCGCACCGGCGGCGACGTAGGCCAGCGGAATGGTCAACGCCGCCTGGATAAGATGCCCGCGCAACCTCAGCACCCGCTCCAGATGCGGCTCACCGTCGAACGCGCGCAGCTCCGGCCGCTCCAGCTTCGCGTCCATGCGGATCATCATCACCCGCCGCTTTAGGTCGCCCTGCACGCTCAGGTTATTTCCGGTTGCCGCCATGATCGCGTGCGTCGGCACGTCCACCATCGAGGACGCGCCGAGCGGGCGCGTCTTCAGTACCGGCTGCGACAGCACCTGGCACAGCAGGTCGCCCCCCAGGGGCCGCTCCACGTTATCGATGTTCACCATCGCATCCCCGGCCATCAACACACCGGCCAGGCGCTTGTCCGCCTCAGCCTCATCGTGGCCCATCGCCATCACACTCGCGCGTCGGCCCGTGGCCAGGATGCTGATGGTGTCGGTGAGCAAGGTCTTGCCCGTGCCTGGGGTCGGCGCCGTCACACATAGCATCGGCGCCGACGGCAGCGACCGGCGGCAGACCGCCAGAATCATCCCGGCCAGTGCCGCCGACTGATCAGCCGGAGAAACGAATGGGAAGGTCGCCACCGTTTTTGCCAGCGTCTCAGCCGCGTCAGCGGCATCTCGCCTAGTAGGGGTGCGGGGTGGAGAGACGTAACCCGGGATGGTCGACCAGGCCGCGAACAGCCCGGTAGCCGCATCATAGCCAGGCGCATCCAGCACCCGGCCGTCGAGTGTCATGGTCGGGCACTCGACGAACCCGCTCAGAAGGGGAATCTCCGGCCACGACCCGCGCGCCATGTACGCCTTCGCCGCCGGCTCAGGGCAATCGCACGGCTTATACTTCTCCGCGCGGCCATCGTATTTCTCATGCGCCGCCGCCCGGCCTACCAGCTCGCGCAGATGCGCCACGTCGACGGGATGCAGGGTCACCGACCCCGCCCAGCGCATCAACTGTGCGCGCCCATCGCGGCCGCTCGCCTCATCATCCGCCAGCACGTACACGCGCGACAGCCCGGCGCCCCAGCGAAACAGATTCCCGCCGCCGGCGCAAAACTCCGACAGCGCCGCCCCGATCTCGTCCAGGATGCGCGGCAGCTTCCCCGCGTCGTGCTGAATCACCCGGCGGCCATCGGCGTCGAAAAGACCGCCATCACCGCTACTCACGGACTCCAGGGCCGCGCGCTGCTCCGGCGCCTCCTTGACCAGCTTCAAGCCCATGGTTCGCGCACCCCCGGAAGCAGCGTCTCGCCGCGCCCTTGCCAGGATCGCCATGATCCCTCCACATAGGGCAGCGTATGCGCGTACAGGGTGCGTGGCCTCACGGCCAGGATCAGACCGGCGGCCTCTTCCATGTAATGATCGTCTCCAGGCGAATAGACCAACTTCAAATCCAGACCGGAAAGCGGGCGCAGGTCATAACTCGCCATCGGTGTCTCCGCATCCAGTGGAATGACCACCATCGGGTAGGACGACTTGTCCCGTATGAGCCGCGCTGTAGCCCAGCCCAGGCAGACGTGGAACCACCCTCCCCTCGTCCACGGCACCATGCCCTGACGGCGCGCCGCCGCGAGCTGATTCATGTAGGGCGGATATTTCAGGCGGCTCATTTGCGACACGCCTCACGACTCTTATCCAGCGCCGCCCCGCGCATGACGGTCAACGACCCTGGCTAATCAACTGGACGCGGCACAGCTCCACAAAAGCCATGATCGCCGCGATCGCCTCATAGGCCTCCCGCTCGATCTCACGCAGTTCGCGGCGCGTCACCTCGCCATCAGCCAGGTCCGCGCCCGCCTCCCGGGCAAGGTCGCCGAACTCGGACACCGCCCGCAGCATCGCCAGAGTCAGCGCGTCGGCATCCTCGCCCAGGGGCGGCAGCACCTCCACGAACACCCCTCCATGCTCATGCGCCAACGCATGCAGCGGCTGCGCCCACCCTGCCACGCGCGCCTGGTGCGAGAAGTGCAGGATCTGCCCCGCGCGCTCCAGGGTGATCGCCTCATCGCCGCGCAACAGCGCGTAGAGGGTCGACGCCGCCACCCCCAGGCGCCCGGCGATGGCCGGAATGCCGCCGGGGTACTTCGACGCCACCAGATACAGCGCGGAAAGCGGGTCCATCGGGTCTTTGCGGCATGTCATAGGGTCACCTGCTGATTACGGTTTTCCCGCCTGGGATGGCCGGATAACCTGGAATAAAGAAGCCCGGCCGATGCACTGGCCGGGAGCCCAAACGGCTTGAGAGATAGGAGGGGCAGACATATGAACGACCGGCCTGCCAGCGGATGCACAGATGGGGAGGGGGCGCGCCCCGTGCCAGAATGGCGCTTCCACACGACCATCAACACGGGAGGCCCCCATGAAATCAATCCAGCTCAGCATTGGCGCGGCGCTGTTTATCACTGGAATCTGGATGTATCTGGCCGACATGCGCTACTGGCCGTTGATCGGTGGAATGGGGGCCGCCTTTCTGCTGAGCGGATTTTTCCCACACCCAGGCCGCTAACCAAAACAGACCACGCGCGGTCAACGCGGCGAAGATCGCCAGGGAAAACACCCACGGAAGGTGCTGCCACAGCGGCATTGCCGCCGTGGGATAGCACAGCGACCAGAACAGCCACGCACCCGCAACGGTTCCGCCAATTTCAAAAATCTCGTTGGCATTCTGGCGAGTCATGCCGCCGCCTTCTGGGTTACGGCCGCCTCGGGCGGGGTGCTGGTGGGGTGGGATGGAAATGACTGGCAATCGTCTGCTGACTCTCGCATCGCATCGGCCCAGGCGAGCCGACCGAGCGATTCGGCGAGGTCAGCCGCTTCGCATAGAAACTCCGGGTCACGGCTCCAAAGCAAATCTTGCCAAGTACGTGCGTCCATCACGCGGCCTCCTGCTGGCTGGTCACCTCGGGCGGCAGGTCGGAGGGGGAGTGAAAGGGTGGGGTCTCGCATGTCGATAGAATGGAAGTTCCACCCACCACGCCATCAAACGAGGAGACCCCATGAACGGGTACTGGACGTACAACACCAGACATGGCCGATATGTCATTGCACGGTTGAGAGACGGGAAATGGCATGCGTTGCTGAGGGAGGAATCTCTCGGTGCCTACGACACCCCGCAGCGGGCGCTGGACGATCTGGATGGCGGTCATACGTTCACGCCCTCATCCGGAATCGACCCCTCCACATCCGGATTACCGGACGATTTGGCGGACTGGGAATTCATCAGGGCGCGGTAACCGCCCTTAGCGAGCTCCTCGATCAGCGATCCGCCGGCCTGGCAGGCGGAATGCGCATCCAGCTTCAACCTGACAACGCTTCCGTCTTCGAGGTCGAAGCTGATTCCGATGATCTCGCCATTGCTGGACGTGGTGCCGCGCCAATTAGCGGCCTTGAAGTCGGGATGCAGGGCCATTTATGCAATCTCCTGCTGTTGTGCGACCACCTCGGGCGGGAGGGCGTCGGTGGGGTTGGGGTAGATGTCGGGGCGCAGGGCGTGTGGCGTCACCTGCCAGCCGGTGGCCCGGGAGACGGAGAGGACGCGGGCGGCAGGGATGCGGTCCCAGTTACCGGCAGCCTGCTTCGTCACCCCTGCCATACGAGCTAACGCTGCCCGGTTATTGAATATCGTGGAGGCACTTATGTTTTCCATGCCGAAAGTAAAGCAGCCTTTACTGATCAAGTCAACATGGCTTTCCGGTGGGTCAAATATGCTTGACCCTATGGAAGACCTATCCGACAGAATCAAAAAACTCCGCAAGGAACTGAGGCTGACGCAAGAAGGCCTCGGGGCCGCCGCTGGGGTGACAAAGCAGGCGGTGAGCCAGTGGGAGCGCGGATTGACGGCGCCTGAACGTGATGCCCTGTCCAGATTGCAGAAATCGAACCGCGTAAACCCTGACTGGGTGTCGTCTGGTACGGGTGAAATGATCTTTCCTGGCGTTTCCGCCCTCCCCGCCAACGCCACCCGCCTGGCCGCCGAGCCGCTGCCCCCGCTGCTGCGCGAGCTGGTCGAGGCCGCGCGCGGGTTGAGTGAGCGCGGCCTCTACGTGCTGATCCACCAGGCCCGCCAACTCGCCAACGAATATCCCGCCCAGGCCAAACCGGAACAGTCATCCGGGTAACGGACTGGGGCAGGAAAAAGTAAACCCACCGCCGGCCCGCCACCAGTGAGCGAACGGCATAGATCGAACGCCATAAAGGGAGCAACCATGCAGGAGTTTTTCAAAACCGCATTGCAAACCCTGGTCGTCCTGGGTGCCATTTCCGCACTGATCCAGGTCGTGATGGTCGCAGTGAGCCACGATCAGACCCTGCTGGCGCCGGCGATGCTGACCGGGCTGATGGCCTATGGTTTATGGCGCTGGTCGGGCTCTGGAAAAGCACGCATCAAAGCGGCCGCGCAATTGCCACCCACCCCATCAAGAATCAACGTGATGGTGGACGTCGCAGCCACTGAAGAGCCTCTGGATGCACCCGATTGGGATGCCCAGGATGATTTCACCCCCTCCAACCCCAGACCCATACAATCTCAGCTCAAGCTCAGCTACCGTGACGCAGCCGGGGCATTGACAGATCGGCAAGTTGACGTGAAAGAGTGCGACACCAGCAACCCGACGGGGTATTTGATTGGTCATTGCCATCTGCGCGGCGCCATCCGCACGTTCCGGCTGGATCGCATCCACCGCGCGGTGGACTTGGAGACCGGCGAGATCATCAATAGCTTGACCGCGTGGGCAGCGGCGAAGTACGAAGAATCTCCCATTGCATCACTCGACAAGTTGCTGGGCGCGGCCGCCGACCCACTCAGGGCGTTGTTTTACATTGGCAAAGCCGATGGTCGCTTTACCGCCAAGGAAAAGAAAATTTTCCTGAGCTATTGCCACACCGTTTCTGGCGATGCGCGTATTACGCTGCACCAGATCGAACAACTCTGCGCGCAGATGGAAATCCCAACCCAACAGGCCTTCAAGCTCATCTGCGGGAGAATCGGGAAGCTGGAAGACGCCGCGCGGCTGCAGGTGTTGAACGCGGCGGAGGCGATGGTTGCCACAGAAAAAACCGTTTCCGGACAAGAGGCCGAGGCACTTGAGTACTTGCATAAACGGCTTATCACAGCCATCGTTCCAGCCTAGGACCGCCATGGCCGAAAAATTGAAAAAATGGAGCCATTCATGAAAAAACGCTGGGGCGTTCTTATCGTTTTACTGCTCGCCGGTTGCGGAACGTTCTACCGTCCTACCGCCACGGCTGGCGTCCAGTGCGATGGAGCACGCTGCGAGCGGCTCTGGCAGCGCGCGCAGACCTGGCTGGCTGTCAACGGCCGCTACCGTATTCAGATCATCAACGATGCCGTGATCCAGACCTATGGGCCGCATGAAGGTGTCTATGACGCCGTGGCTTACACCCTGACTAAACACCAGCAGCCGAACGGCAAAGTGCTGATCTCGATTCAGGGCGGTTGCCACCCGACCCTTTATGGCTGCGTCACTGACCCGGCGCCGCTGACCAATCTGCTCTACGCCGAGCTGGAAGCCATGCCTTAGCAGGATCACAGCCTCCCCTGCCACACAGCATCGCGCAGCAACTGGCTGGGGTCGTAAAGCTCGGCCTCGGCATCCCGCGCAATCGGCGCATCCGCCGCCGCCTCGCGCCTCACCCGTTCCCAATCAGTCTCCCTTCGCATCATTGCACCGACAACACCGTGTAAGTCGTCGGCAAGTGCCCATCCATGCGCTTTTCCGCCAACCACAAATCGCGCCGCGTCTGCATGTCAATCCACAGTTGCGGGCCATTGCCGAAGAACGCCCCCAGGCGCACCGCCATCTCCGGCGACACCGCCGACCGCTCCGCCAGAATGCCATGCACCATCTGCCGGGAGACCCCCAGGGCACGCGCGAACGCGGCGACCGACAAGCCGATGGCAGGAAGGGAATCCTCCCGCAGAATCTCACCCGGATGCGTCGGGCAGCGCGCCATATTCATCATCGCAATACTCCTAGTGATAGTTTTCCAGATCGACATCCACCGCGTTTTCACCTTCCCAGCCGAACGTGATGCACCACGGCCCGTTGATGTGCACGCTGTAGCGTGGCGGCACCCCGTGCAGCGGATGGAAATCGAACCCCGGCACCCGTAACGCCTCCGGCGTCTTCGCCGCCGCCATCGCATCCAGCCGCCGCAGCGCCCGCGCCCACAGGTCGGGCCGCACCTTGGCGGACTTGCCGGTTTCGGCCAACTCGGCCAAGCCTTTGTGTCGGTAGCTCAGGATCATGGGCCAAAAGTGTAAACCGTTGCTTGCGTGTAGTAAAGCGACGATTTACACAACGCACAACCCGCCCGCGCCGGCGGGTTTTTTGTTGCGGGCAAGGTAAAGGGGCGTTGACTTTAACGGTAAAGGCTGCTTTACTTGCATCACTCCCCGCCACCCAGCGGACACCCTCACCCGGCAGCCTCACGGCATAGGACCCCGGTGACAGGCCTACAGGGACAGCAGGAGCAGGCAACCGGATGGCCACCCCGAGCGGGCGCAGCGCGACAGGCGCAAACATCCCAGTAGCCGCAGGCAGGCAGCAGTTCAAGACACGGGATCAGGGTGATCGTCGTGAACTTCCGCCAGGTGATCGATGGCAGCAATGAGCGAATCAATTTTTTCGGAGTCAGTCATGGCAAATACCTCCTGGAAAGCGGGTGACAAGGTGTTCTACAGGCCCATCGGGCACATGCAGCCCCTCACCTGCATCATCACCCACATCTGGCCCGAGCAGAACCGGGCCCTGCTGGATACCGGCGACGTAATCGAGCTGCGCGACGACCTGCTCACGCCGCCACCTGATGCGCCGCGAATGGCGGCGGACACGGAACACACCCCGATTCTCGACCCGCTCGCGCTCTGGGGCATCCAGGGCATGAGCCGGGATCAGATGCTGCGCCTCATCGGCGCCGCGCCGGCCCTGCTCAACGCCCTGGAATTGGTGGTGCGCAATCACGACGACGCGGGCGTCGTCGGCCAGCGCGCGATCGATCTGGCTCGCGCCGCCATCGCCGAGGTGATCGCATGACCACCTACGCCCTGACCGACGCCACCCCGGCGGACATCACCTACCTGGTCGCCGAGGTCGCGCGCCTGCGCCTGGCTGTGACCCACCTTGCCACCTACGGTCGCGCGGTGCTGGACTGTCGCGACAACGGCGCCATCGCCCTCGCTCAGCAGGGCGTGACCGCCTACCAGGCAAGCCATGCGCTGGCTGCGCTGGATGAATGCGTCGCCCGCGCCATCGCCGGTGAATGGACGCCGCTCAGCGCCGCGCACATCGACGCGGCCTGGGTGCGCTGGGCAAAACGGCCGCTCTGGGGTGAGGAATACCTCACCCGCGACGTCTGGCAGGCCGCCATCGCAGACCTGCTCTGGCACCCTGAACGCCAGGCCGCCGCCCACCCGCCGCACCGCCAATGCGCATGCGCCGAATGCGCGCCCAGCTTCGAGGGCGCCGGCCATGCTTGATCCCGATCTGCTCGACACCGCCGATGAGCGCGCCCCACGCTATTACTGGGCGCTGCTCGCCTGGGTGGTCGTGATGTGTTTGGTCATCGGGCTGGCCGCCTATCTCGTGAGCGAGGCGTGACCATGGATAACATCGTGACCTATCTCCCGCGCTCCCATGTGCGGCTGTTGGACGCCGCCCAGGCCGCGGTCGCCGCCGGTTGCACGCTCTACCACAATGGCCGCGCCCTGGTCGCGGCCCCGCGCAAACCGGGCCCCGGCTGGTTCCGCGTCGGCGTGCGGGTCGTGGATCGGAGGGCGGCATGAGAGACCAGATCATCCCCCTGGGCTACCTCATCCTCGCGCTGATCCACCCCGCTCGGCCCTGGGTGCGCTCCGCCACCACGGCTGACGGGATCCGCGTCTACCACTGGCCGAGGGAGGGCTGACCGTGACCATGCGCCAAATCGCCCTCCTGTTCCTGCGCGCCGGCCTGGTGCTGGCCGCGTGGGTCGCGCTCACGTCAATGGTGCATCCATGAGCCGTTACACGCCCGTCGACGACCTGATGATGGCCATCCACCAGCAGGCAGTCAAAGCCCGTGCCACCCGCGACCAGCCGTTATCGCGCCACCAGATCAACGCGAGCCGCAAGGAATGCCGCGCGATCGTGGGCCAGGCTATCGACCGGCTGGTTGATGCTGGGCTGCTGTCCACCCTGCGCCTCACCCGTGACGGTGAGACCAACGACATCTACTGGCCCACCGGCCTAAAGATCATCGCCCCCCCTACCGACCAGGAGCTTAACGCCATGTCCGAATCCAAAACCGCCCGCCTAATCCGCCTCATCACCGCGCATGGGCCCATCGACAGCGTTGCCTTGACCGCCAAGGCCAACGCCGAAGGCGCCAACATCCCCGCAAAAAACCTCGCCGGCCTGCTCGCGGCCGGCATCAAAGCCGGAACGGTCATCACCAGCCGCCCCGACAAATACACCATCTACCAGATGGCGGCGGAACCCGTAGCGCAGACTTCCAGCCTGCCGAAGGATGACGCCGATGATGGCGCCATGCCCCCGGCCGACCCGGCGCTGGCCAACCGCGAACTCGGTAATCAACTCTCCGCCGCGCAAGCCGACCAACAGGCCGCCGAGCGGGCGCTCCAGACCGCCCAGGCCGACCTCGGCCGCTACCGCGACCTGCTCGACCAGGTCGCCAGCGCGCTCCACTGCGACAGCATCGACAGCATCCCCGCTGTGCTGGATCGTGGCATCGCCGCCCACGAGTCGACCGGCCGCCTGGCGATGCTGCTCCACGCCGGCGAAGACGCCGATCTGGACTATTTCGCGCCGTTTGTCAGTGAAACCGATGCCATCACGCTAGCGATGCGCCAGGTCGACACCGGCCATGCCGAGCGGGTCACCCTGATCCGCGTGCTCGGCGAGGCCAGCCGCAGCCATACGGTGTGGACACCCATGGTTACGCCGCCCATCGCCACCCTCGGTGGGCAGGAGGTGTAATGGCCAGCGTCAACAAGGTCATCTTGATTGGCAATCTCGGGCACGACCCGGATATCCGCTACCTGCCCAGCGGTGATGCCATCGCCAACCTACGCCTGGCCACAACCGACAAGTTCAAGGACCGCAACGGCGAGCCACAATAGGTAACCGAATGGCATTCGGTCGCATTCTTCGGCAAGACCGCCGAAATTTGTGGCCAGTACCTGAAGAAGGGCAGCCCGCTCTACGTGGAAGGCAGCCTGCGCACCCGCAAGTGGCAAGACAAGGAAGGTAACGACCGCTACACAACCGAGATTCGCGGCGACCGCATGCAGATGCTCGGCGGACGCGGCGGCGCGGCCCCCGGCAACGCCCCGCCAGACACCGGCGCCGCCGACTACGCCCAGGCCAGCGGCAAAGCCCCAAGGCCGGCGCGACCCGCCCAGGCGCCGATCGAGGTCGACGATCAGGATATCCCCTTCTAACCAGGAGAGCCTCATGAACGCCCCCGAAAAACTCCCGATCAAATACGCCCACCCGCATAACGGGATGTTGTGGTCTGGTCGTGGCAAAAAACCGCGCTGGGTTGAAGAGTGGCTGGAAGCCGGAAACAACCTGGAAGAGCTGATGGCGCAGGCGGTGGTTCAGGCCGCGCCCGATGCGCTGGACGCGCAATTCGTCCGCCACCGCTACCTGACGCCCAGCCCCACCAACCCGCGCAAGACCTTCCCGGCCGACAAGATCGCCGAGATGGCCGAGAGTATCCGCCGCCATGGCATCCTGCAGCCCATCCTGGTGCGGCCGTGGCCGGGTGACCCGGGGCGCTTCGAGATCATCGCCGGCGAACGCCGCTGGCGTGCCGCCCAGGTGGCTGACCTGGCGCTGGTGCCAGTGCTGATCCGCCACCTGAGCGACCAGGAAGCCGTCGAGTTCCAGGTGATCGAGAACCTGCACCGCGAAGACCTGCACCCGCTGGAGGAGGCTGAGGGCTACGAAACCCTGATGCAGCGCCACGGCTACAGCGCCGAGGAGTTGGCCGCCAAGATCGGCAAATCCAAGGCCTACGTCTACGCCCGGCTCAAGCTCACCGCCTTGTGCGACGCCGCGCGGGTGGCCTTCCGCGAAGGCAGGCTGAGCGCCAGCACCGCGCTGCTGGTCGCGCGCATTCCCGGCGCCGCGCTCCAGGCTAAGTTCCTCGGCGCCATCCTCAACACATGGGGGGACGGGTCCATGTCCTACCGGGATGCCGCGCGCCATGCCCAGAACCACTACATGCTGCGGCTGGCCGAGGCGAGATTCGACACCACGCTGGCCGATCTGCTCGCTGGTACCGCGCCCTGCACCACCTGCCCGAAGCGCAGCGGCAACCAGCCCGAGTTGTTCGCCGATGTCGCCAGTGCAGACGTCTGCACAGACCCGGATTGCTTCGCAGCCAAACGCGAGGCCTGGGCCGCCCGGAAGCGGGCGATGGCCGAGGCGGCGGGGCACACCATCATTACCGGCAAACCCGCCGAAGACATCGTCCCGCCCTGGGCGGTGACGGGTCAGACTCGATCAGAGAGCGGCTATCTCGCCCTCGATCAACCCTGCCACGCCGCCCGGCACCTGGCCATCCCCATCGAGGACGCCGCGCCGATCGAACCAGAGGAACCCGCCGAGGGCGCGGATGAGGACGTGATCGCGGCCTACCATTCGGCCTACGACGCCTGGGACAAACAGATGCGGGCCTACGAGGATCGCGAGGAGGCCGCCATCCCCACCTACCGGCAACTGCTCGCCGGCGCATCGGCGCCAAGCGTGTTCGTGCAGCATCCGCGCGACGGTTCCCTGGTGGAATGCATCGCCGCCGCCGAAATCGCGCCAATCCTGGAAGCGCGGGGCATCCAGGTACCGCTCTTTCCCAGTGCCGGCGCCGGCAACAGTGACAAGGAACGCGAGAAGATCGCCCGCGAACAAACCGCCTTCCGGCGGCGCCTGGTCGAATCCATCCTATTCGCCGCCGGTGAGGAGGAGTTGGACGTCGCAGAGCTGCGCCTGCTCGCCGCCGGCGCCTTCAGCCGCCACGACTTCGAAGCACAGAAATTGGTGGTGAAGGTGTGGACCCGCAATGACGCCCGTGTCGAGCGGGATACCACGGAACGGATGCTGGCAGATATTCAGGAAATGGACCTTGCCCTCCTACATGGGCTGCTACGCCTCCTCACCCTGGTCACCCACATCCACGTCGCCGGATACTCATCCGACCCCACCACCACCCCGGCGCCGTTGCAGGCGATGGCCGACCGCTGGGGCATCGACCCCGACGTGGTGCGCCAACAAGCGGCCGAGGACGCAGCGAAACCCAAGAAAGGGAGGAAATGACATGCCCATCACCCTGGACCAATACGCCACCCTCGCGCACATCAACATCCGCAAGGAGGGGCCGGGCGACGAAAAGCACTTGATGGTCGATCTCAAGCTCCAGATGAAAACCGACTCGGACATCCTGCTCGAATTCGACCCCGCGCTGCGCGGCATGCTGTTCCGCGAAGGTGAGGTGCGCTTCCCCAAGATGGCGCCGATCAAATGGGCCGGTGAAATGCGGCACATGGAACTGGAGATCGCCGGCGTCGAATTCCTCGACGTCACCCTGCGCAAGTTCCAGTTCGAGCCCATCGCCATCGTCGGCCAGGAATTCGTGGATCTGTCGTTCCTGGCCACCTTCGCCCCAGGCGGTAGTGAAACCGCCATCCTGGCAGAGCAGGTAGGCGAGGAAACGGCCATCAAGGTCAGGGCTGGGCCAGAGCTGGATCTGGCGCCGAAGGAGGGCGACGTGGCTGCGGCAGCGCGCAAGCTGCGCGAGCAGCTGGTGGAGGACGGCGCGTCCATGATCATCACGACGCCCGAGGGGAGAAGTGTCACCCTGGGCGGCCAGGATGACCTCTATCCGAAGGCCGTCGACGCGGTCAAAGCCAGCGGCCGCGTCTCGATCACTCACCTGCAGCGCGAGCTGCGCATCGGCTACAACCGCGCGGCGCGGCTCATGGAGCAGATGGAACAGAACGGCGTGGTGACGGCGATGGATGCGAGCGGGCAGCGGGATCTGGTGGCATGACTGAGCGCCCTATCCTGTTCTCTGCGCCGATGGTGCGTGCGATTTTTTCCGGGATGAAAAGCCAGACCCGGCGCGTCATGAAACCCCGACCTGAAGACGGCGCCATCGTCACCGTCGGTGAAATCGGCACCTCGCGCGGCGCGGCCTACGTGAGAGGCCCACGCAGCGGTGGGCTGACTGATCGGATTCCATGCCCATATGGATCACCGGGCGATCAACTTTGGGTGCGCGAGACCTGGGGCGTGTACTACGACGAATACGTCTCCGACTGCCTCCACGAGCCGACCTGGTACAGGGCCGACTACACGCCGGAGCAGGAGTCCACCATGGCCATGCCGGAGCGCTGGCGGCCATCCATCCACATGCCACGCGCCCGCTCGCGCATCACCCTGGAGATCGTCGGCGTCCGTGTCGAGCGGTTGCAGGACATCAGCGAGGCGGATGCGATTGCCGAGGGGGTGACTCCATCAATCGTTGGTGGCTACCTGGACCATCTGCAATACCGCGCCGGTTATCAAACACTGTGGGAATCCATTAACGGCGCCGGCTCATGGGACGCAAACCCGTGGGTGTGGGTGATTGAGTTTCGGCGAGTCTAGGCATGTTCCTTACCCCTGAAGAGCTCTCCAGTCTTACCGGTCTCGACCAGCCCGCCGCCCAAGAGCGCCTGCTGCGCGAATGGGGGCTGACCGTGTTCCGCAACCGCGCCAATCGCGTCATGCTCGACCGCGAGGCGTTGACGCGATGGCAGCTCGGGGTGAGGATGCAGCAGGACAAGGAACCCAAGGTGCGGCTGCGCAAGGCCGCCTGACCATGCCAAAAGCCAATCTCCCGCCCGGCGTACACCTCAAGGATGGGCGCTACTACCGCGTCCAGTACATCGGCATGGTGGAGGGCAAGCGCAAGAAGAAATGGCACGCGCTCACCCGTGCGATCGAAGGTCTCGCCGCCCTGTATCGCGCCCTGGCCGAGCTGGAATCGCAGCCGGCGGCCACCGACAGCCATATGCCAAAACGCGTCACCACCTGGCTACAGCAGACCCTGCCCGGCCTATCGGCAGCGGAACAAAAGGAAGTCGCCCGCATGGCGGCCGCGATCGCCGAAGCCTTCTCCGAATTCCGCGTCGAGCAGATCCAGGCAAAACACGTCTTGCTGTTCCTCAACCAGTGGACACTGGACGGCAAGCTGCGCACCGCCCAGCGGTACCGCGCCCAGCTGGCCAAGTTCTTCCGCTGGTGCATCGTCCAGGGCGATCGCGCCGACAGCCCAGTCGACGCGATCCGCCTCAAGGCGCCCGCCAAGCATGACCGCTACATCACTGATGTGGAGTACTTGGCCATCCGCGACAAGTTGCTCGGCAATGACGAGCACGCCGCCGCCAGCGGCCCCATGATGCAGGTGTTCGTGGATCTACTCTACCTCACCGGACAGCGTGGCCAGGACATCCGCCTGCTGCGCTGGACACAGGTCGACGAGGACGCCGGTGTGATCCGCTTCAAGCCCAGCAAGACCGCCACCAGCTCAGGCGCCAAGGTGGATGTGCCGATCACCGCCGCCATCGCCGACGTGCTCGCCCGAGCGCGCGCCGTGAGCCGCAGCAAGACCAGGATCAGCCCCTACATAATCCACAATCTGACCGGCGACGCCTACAGTGCCCACGGCGTCGGCACGGCATGGGAACGCGCCAGGAAGCGCGCCGGTATCGAGGATGCAACCCTGAAGGATTTACGCGCGAAACACGCCACCGACGCCAAACGCGCAGGCTACAGCGACGAGGACATCCAGGACTCGCTGGCGCACGAAGACACAGGCACGACCCGGATCTATCTCAAGCAGCGGATGGCAAAACTGAGCAGAGTCGCCCTATCGATTCCGGGGCAGAAATAACCCAGTGGGTAGAGGAATCGCGTTTTGGTAGAGGCAAGAAAAGAAAAAGGCCGCCAAAAGGCGGCCTAACTCTTTGATTCTATGGTCGGGGCGAGAAGACTCGAACTTCCGACCCCCTGCACCCCATGCAGGTGCGCTACCAGGCTGCGCTACGCCCCGACGAAGCTGCGCATTATAGGGGGGAAGGCCGGGGCAGTAAACAGACAATACGGTGATGGCGTACATTTTTCGCCATGTGCCATCACGGCGGGTGCTTCACGCTGGCGGCGGCAGGCGTTCCATCAGGTAGCACAGGCAATCCTGGCGGATCACGCGGGTATCCAGGGTCAGCATGGCGGGCATCATCGGGCGGCGTAGGCGGATCTGGCCGTCGCCGCAGTCGAACAGGTGCCGTCCCACATCACTGCCGGCCTCGTCGTAGGCGCGCAGGCAGATGTCGCGGTTGCCGTGAATGCGGCCCAATCGGGTTCCGGCGGGGAGTTCCCGGAAATTGAGGTGGTCGAGGTCAGTCGCGAATTCGATATCACAGCCGACTTCGGAGAATCCGAAACGGGTGTCTTCCGGTACCTTGACCGTGGCGATGGTGTGGAACAAGTCGATGTCCTGGGCATGCACGGGGTGAACCGGGAAGTCCGCGAGGTGCAGGCAGGCGTCCATGTAGGCGGCGGCGTGTTCCACGCCGGTTCCGGGCTTGCCGCACTCGAGGGTGACGGCGGGGCAGAGTTCGGCGAAAGCGGCGGATTGCACACCACGCGGCGTGGTGAAGTAGACGACCGTGCGGGAGAACAGGGTGGCCAGATGCAGCCATTCGTTGTCCAGGCGGTTGACGCAGCCGTAATGGGGGTTGAGGCCGGTGTTGTTGTGGATGTCGATACTGGCGAAGACGCCACGCGCGCGCATTTCCTCGACCACCCGCCGCGCCATGGTGTATTCGGGCCGCGCTGAAACGTCGCCGCCGGGCCAGATGCGGTTGTAGTCGGGCTGCCCCTCCAGCACGCGCAGGCCGTGGCGGGCGGCCGCGACGTTGCCGATGAATAGGGAGAACGCGCGCGGCAGGCCGTTGTCCAGGGATTTCCGCAGCACTTCCCGCGCCGCCAGCCAGCCACTCGACTCATTGCCGTGCAACAGGACGGAGACGAACAGGGGCGCCGGCCGGCGTCCCGGCAGGTGAATCAGGGTGGGGCCGGGCAAGATTTCGTGCAGCCGTTCCGGCCCGAGTTCAAGCAGGCCGGCGGGGAGCTGGTCGTACACAGTCAACATCACGTGCTCCATTCGTGCACCGGGGCGCCGGAGCGCTGGTTTTCCAGGTAGTCGGCGAGCATCGCGGCGATGGCCGTCTCGCTCACCTCGCCCGCGCTCAGACGCGCCAATTGCCAGGTGGCGCCGGTTTGGCCGGTGCGGACACGCGCCTCGACGACGCCGAGATAGCGGGCGATCTCGGCGTCGGGCAGGCCGAATTCACTCAGACCCCGCGCCGCCAGGGGCAAGCCGATGCGCGACCAGAAATCCGCCGCCGAGTAGCGTTCGCCATCCACCCAGAGCAGGTCCGCCGCCAACCCGACGCGCGCGGCCTGGTAGAAATTGGCGCGCGCGGCGGCGAACGGCAGCCGCGCTTCCGGGGCATCAACGGTGTCGGCCAAGGCGCGGCACAAACCGTAATAACAGGCGGCGTTGGCGATCATGTCGAGAATGCTGGGCCCACTGGGCAGGATGCGCTGTTCCAGCCGCACATGTGCCTGACCGGCATCGTCGAAGCCGAGCAGCGGTCGTACCCAGCGCCAGATGGCGCCGTTGTGCAGGCGGACATGCGGATAACGCGCGCTCGACGCTTCCAGCGGCATCGGCAGCAGGACGGGATAGAGGTCGAGATTCTCGCGAAACAATTCGATCAGGTTTTCCCGCACATAACCGAGGCCGAAGCCGGCGCGTCGGATATGGGCATCGGCGAGTCCGGCATAACCACCGGCTTCCACCGACTGCTCGAACAAGGGGATGCGCGTCTCATGCCAGAGGCGCTTGCCGAACAGAACCGGGGAGTTCCCGGACATGGCCAGAAGCGGCCCACACGCGATCAGCGAGGCATTGTAGTAACGCGCCGCCCGGCTGTAAGGCACTTGCAGGTGGACCTGGAAGGAAGTCGTGGCGGACTCCAGCATGACATCGGGAAGTGAGCGCTCCAGGCGTTCCCGGCCTTCGATGTGGATATGGATGGGTTCGCCCTGGCGTTGCGCCAGGATCTGCTCATTGAGCACGTTGTAGCGCTTCAAGGCAGACATGTTTGCCAGGGTCAGATCGCGCAAGCGGATGTTGGGCAGAATTCCGATCATCGCCAGGCAGGTATCCATGCCGTGCGCGGCGGACTGGCATTGTTGCCAGGTGTGGCTGAGCCCGTTTTCCATGGCGATGATCGCGCCCGAGCGCATGGGCGCGGGTGGGCCGTTCAGCTCCACGTTGAAACAGGACAGTTCCGGCACCACCAGGGGATCAGCCAGGCGTTCCAGCAGGGCGGCATTGACCGGGTTTGGAAAGCCGGCATGGTCCAGCAGCCAGGCTTCCAGCTCGAAGCCGACGACGTAGCCGCGATCAGCGAAACAGCCACTGGCGGCATCGCGCGCCAGCAGGCTGGTTTCTTCGATCAACCGCGAATAGAAGCGCTGAAAATCCGCCGGAGTGAACTGGCTGCGGGAGATTTCCTGGCCCATGTCGCGGAAACCAGGCGTGTGCTCAGCGGAGCAGTTTGAGTATCTCGGCCAGTTCGCGCTTGATGGCGGACAGGTCCGGCCTCTCACCCGGTTCCTGGACATCGCCGACAACGATGACCTCGGGTTCATCCTCGTTCGACAGGCGGTTGCGCGCGCCACTGATGGTGAAGCCCTGCTCATAGAGTAATTCGCGGATATGGCGAATCAGCATGACTTCGTGGTGCTGGTAATAGCGCCGGTTGCCGCGTCGCTTGACCGGCTTCAACTGGCTGAATTCCTGTTCCCAGTAACGCAGCACGTGCGGCTTGACGCCGCACAACTCGCTCACCTCGCCGATGGTGAAATAACGCTTCGACGGGATCGCCGGCAGTTCAGAACTAGGCGGATGTTCCGACATTGGCCGCTGCCTCCTCCACCATCGCTTTCAGCTTCTGGCTGGCGTGAAACGTCACCACGCGCCGCGCCGTGATCGGCATTTCTTCTCCGGTCTTGGGGTTGCGGCCGGGGCGTTGCGGCTTCTCGCGCAACTGAAAGTTGCCGAAGCCGGATAATTTGACGCAATCGCCACTTTCCAGGGCGGTGCGGACTTCCTCAAAGAAGGTTTCCACCATCTCCTTGGCCTCGCGTTTATTCAGGCCCACCTTTTCGAACAGCAGGTTGGCGAGTTCAGCTTTTGTGAGGGTCATGCGGTGTTGTCTCCGTCACCGTCGCAGGCTGGCATCGAACTGGTTACCCAATATGCCGATGATTTCCTGTACGGCCGAGTCGATCTCGGATTCTGTAAGCGTTTTCTCAGTATGTTGTAACAACATCTTGAATGCAAGGCTCTTTTTGCCAGACTCAACCCCCTGTCCCTGGTACACATCGAACAAGGAAAAATCTGAAACGAGGGGAGGCATGGCGGCGCGCACGGCCGCCAGCATGGCGGCAAGCGGCTGCTTCTCGTCGACCACCACGGCGATGTCGCGACGTACGGCGGGCAGCCGGGGCACGCCGCGATAGCTCGGCGCCTGCCCGCTGAGCAGGAGGGCGAGGTCGATTTCGAACAGGATCGGCACCTTGGCCAGCGCGTGGCGCTGGGTCAGACGCGGATGCAGGGCGCCAATCCAGCCGGCCGCCTGCCCCGCGATACTGACGCGCGCGCACTGACCGGGGTGCAGGGCGGGATGCGCGGCGGGCTCGAATTGCGCCGGCAGTGGATGCAACAGCGCTTCGACATCGGCCTTGATGTCGAAGAAATCAACCCCGCGGGTCGGCTCGCCCCATTGCTCGGCGTGGGCGGCGCCATAGGCGAGACCGGCGGCAAGGCGTGGCTGGGCGTCCGCCTCGGCGCTATGGAAGGCGCGGCCGATCTCGAACAGGCGCAGGCGCTCCTGGCCGTGGTTGAGGTTGTGCTTGAGCGTCTGGACCAGGCCACCCATGAGACTGCCGCGCATCACACCCATCTGGCTGGCGATGGGGTTGAGCAGCGGCAGCGCCTCACCCGTGGCGCGGAAATCCTTGTCCAGATCTTCCGAAATGAAGCTGTAAGTGATGATTTCCTGGTAACCCCGCGCCACCATGAGCTTTTTCAGGTCATGCTGCGCGCGCTTGCCCTCCTCCACCGGCAACAGGCTGGCCTGGCCGCGCGGCGCCGCCACGGGAATCGCGTCGTAACCGTGGACGCGAGCGATCTCCTCGATCAGGTCGACCTCGCCCTTGATGTCGAAGCGGTGGCTGGGCGCGCTAACGGCCCAGGTCTCGCCCTCGCCTGCGACGCCCAGATCCAGGCCTTGCAGGATGCCGCGCATGGTGGCATCGGCGAGGTCGAAACCGAGCAGGCGGCGCACCCGCGCCGGACGGAAATCGATGGCGGCGGGCGCCGCGACGCCAGAGCCGGCCTCGCTGATCGGGCCGCATTCGCCGCCGCAGATATCCAGGATCAGGCGCGTGGCGCGTTCCATCGCGCGGCGCGGCAGTTGCGGGTCGACGCCGCGTTCGAAGCGGTGCGAGGAATCGGTGGAAAGACCATAACAACGGGCGCGACCGGCGATGGCGTCGGGGTCGAAATGCGCGGCTTCCAGGAAGATGTCGACACTGGCCTCGGATACCGCGCTGCCGGCGCCGCCCATGATGCCGGCCAGGGCCAGGGCGCCGGAGTCGTCGGCGATGACCAGGGCGTCTTCCGTCAGCGTGATGCTTTGCTCGTTGAGCAGGGCAAGTTGCTCCCCCGCCCGGCCCATGCGTACCTGGATGCCGCCTTGTAGTTTGGCGAGATCAAAGGCGTGCATGGGTTGGCCCAGTTCCAGCAGGACATAATTGGTCACGTCCACCACCGGATGAATGGGGCGCAGCCCGGAACGCTCCAGGCGCTCGACCATCCAGGCGGGGCTGCTGGCGGCGGCATCGATGCCGCGTATCACCCGGCCGCAGTAACGCGGGCAAGCAGCCTCGGCGGTGATGCCGATGGCGTGGGTGGCGTCGCCGCCGGCGCTAACCGGCGCGCAATCGACCGGCGCCAGTGGCGTCGCGGTCAGCGCCGCGACTTCGCGGGCAATACCGGCGAGCGACAGGCAATCGCCCCGGTTGGGTGTGAGCTTGAGGGTGATCAGGCTGTCGTCGAGGTTCAGCCACTGCCGCAGTGACTGGCCGACCGGCGCCTCGGCGGCCAGTTCCATGATGCCGGCGGCATCGCCGGGAATGCCCAGTTCCTTGCTGGAACAGAGCATGCCGAACGAGGCCACATCGCGGACCTTGGCCTGCTTGATCTGGAGTGGTTGCAACTGAGCTCCAGGCAGCACCGCGCCGACCAGGGCACAGGCGGTCTTCAACCCGGCGCGGGCATTGGGGGCGCCGCAAACGATGGTCAGCGGCTCCGCGCCGCCGACAGCCACCTGGCAGACCTGAAGGCGGTCGGCGTTGGGATGTTTTTCGGCGCTGAGGATTTCCGCGACCACGACCTGATTGAACGCGGGCGCGACGGATTCGATGGCCTCCACTTCCAGACCGGCCATGGTCAACAGATGGCCGAGTTCCTGGGTGTTCAGGGCGGGATTGACGAGGCTACGCAGCCAGGCTTCGGAGAATTGCATGGCGGGGAATCAGGCGAATTGTTTGAGGAAACGCACGTCGTTCTCGAAGAACAGACGCAGGTCGTCAACGCCATAGCGCAGCATGGCCAGGCGCTCGACCCCGAGGCCGAAGGCGAAGCCCTGGTAGCGCTCGGTGTCGATGCCGACATGGCCGAACACGTTTGGGTGCACCATGCCGCAGCCGAGCACTTCCAGCCAGCCGGTGTGCGAGCAGACGCGGCAGCCGGCGCCGTTGCAGATCACACAGCCGATGTCCATTTCCGCCGAGGGTTCGGTAAACGGGAAGAACGAGGGGCGGAAGCGCACCGGCAGGTTGTCGCGCTCGAAGAAGCGCGCCATGAAGTCAGCCAGAATGCCCTTGAGGTCGGCGAACGACACCGACTCGTCCACCCAGAGACCTTCCACCTGGTGAAACATGGGGGTGTGGGTCACGTCGGAGTCGCAGCGATAGACACGGCCGGGCGCAATGATACGGATCGGTGGCTGCTGGTTCTGCATGTAACGCACCTGCACCGGCGAGGTATGGGTACGCAGCAGGTTGCCGCCTTCCAGATAGAAGGTGTCGTGCATGGCCCGCGCCGGGTGATTTTCCGGGATGTTGAGCGCGGTGAAATTGTAAAAATCGGTCTCGATTTCCGGGCCGTCCGCCACCTCGAAACCAATCGAGGAAAACAGCGCTTCGATCCGCGCCATGGTGCGGGTGACCGGATGCAGGCCGGCGACGGTGTCGCCACGCCCGGGCAGGGTCACATCAATGGATTCGGCGGCCAGTTGCCGCTCCAGTTCAGCGGCCTGGATGGCGTCGCGGCGATCGCGCAGGAGCGTTTCGACCTGATCCTTGACCTGATTGATGCGGGCACCGGCGGCCTTGCGTTCCTCGGCGGACAGTGTGCCCAAGGTCTTCATCTGCGCGGTAATGGCGCCGCTCTTGCCCAGGTAACGGGCTTTGACCTGATCGAGGATGGGCAAGCTGCCGGCGGCGGTGAACTCCCGCTCGGCATCCTTGAGAATTTCGTCGAGATTCATGCGCGAACCACTTGATAAAAAATAAAAAGGGAGGCCTTTTCAGGCCTCCCCTCATGCTGGGGGCAAAAAGCTTACGCCCCCAGGCTGGCCTTGGCCTGCTCGGCGATCTTGGCGAACGCGGGCTGGTCGACGATAGCCATATCGGAGAGAACCTTGCGGTCGATCTCGATGCCGGCTTTCTTCAGACCGTGCATGAACACGCTGTAATTCATGTCCATTCCGAGACTCCGCACGGCGGCGTTGATCCGGGCAACCCAGAGGGCGCGGAACTGACGTTTTTTCTGGCGACGGTCGCGGTAGGCATACTGACCGGCCTTCATCACCGCTTCGTTGGCGACGCGGAATACGTTCTTGCGACGGCCGCGATAACCCTTGGCTGCGTCGATAACCTTCTTGTGGTTGGCGTGTGCGGTTACACCACGTTTAACTCTTGGCATGCTCTATCTCCTTATGCGTAGGGCAACATGGCGCGAACGTGACCGACATCCGCAGCGTGGACATCGGACATCCCACGCAACTGACGCTTACGCTTGGTGGTTTTTTTGGTCAGGATGTGACGCATATAAGCAGACGAGCGCTTGAGAGTGCCGTTGCCCCGCACGCGGAAACGCTTGGCGGCCCCGCTCTTGGACTTCATTTTGGGCATGATTGCTCCATTTCTTCGATGCCATCGGGCGGCCCTCCTCGAGAGCGCTTGAACAGCCTGACAGCACTTGTCGGCACGGTTGATTCACGAGGCCCGTGCCCGCCTCGGGGTAAATCCGGATTACTTCTTCTTGGGTGAGAGCACCATGATCATCTGGCGCCCTTCCATCTTGGGAAACTGCTCGACCACGGCATGCTCCGCCAGATCGGCTTCCACCCGCTTGAGCAAATCAAGACCGAACTCCTGGTGGGCCATTTCACGACCACGGAAACGCAACGTGACCTTGGCCTTGTCGCCTTCGCCGAGAAAGCGGATCAGGTTGCGCAGCTTGACCTGATAGTCGTTGTCGTCCGTCGCCGGACGAAACTTCACTTCCTTGATCTGGATCTGCTTCTGCTTGAGCTTGGCCTCGTGCTGCTTCTTGCTTTCCTGATACTTGAATTTGCCGTAATCCATGATTCGGCAAACCGGAGGCTGCGCTTGCGGCGCAATCTCCACCAGATCCAGCTCGGCCGTTTCGGCCATTGCCAACGCTTCACGCAGACTGACAATACCCAGCTGCTCGCTTTCCACACCCACCAATCGGACCGGGGAGACGTCAATCTCGCCATTGATCCGGGGTTCTTTGTCCTGTGCTATTTCAAGCCCCTTGAAAAAAACGAGGAGCCGATCAATTGCATCGGCCCCTCAGGTTGTTCACTCACTTCCACGCAATTTGCCGAGGAAAGCATCCAGGTCCATCTGACCGAGATCCTCGCCGCCGCGCTTGCGTACCGCCACCTTGGCTTCCTGGCGTTCTTTATCGCCAACGATGATCAGGTAGGGGATGCGCTGCATGGAGTGCTCGCGGATTTTATAGGTGATCTTCTCGTTCCTCAAGTCTGAAACCACGCGGACACCTTGTTTTTTAAGGTTTTGCACGATTTCAGCGGCATATTCCGCCTGATTGTCGGTGATATTCATGACCACCACCTGCACCGGGGCGAGCCAGACCGGGAAATTGCCGGCGTAATGCTCGATCAGGATGCCGATGAAACGCTCCATCGAACCGAGAATCGCGCGGTGCAGCATCACCGGTGGCTTGCGGGTGTTGTCCTCGTCGACGAACTCGGCGCCCAGACGTACCGGCAGGTTGAAGTCGAGCTGGATGGTGCCGACCTGCCAGAGGCGGCCGAGCGAATCCTTCAACGTGAATTCGATCTTGGGGCCGTAGAACGCGCCCTCGCCCGGTTGCAGGTCAAACGCCAGATTATTTTGCTCCAGGGCGGCGGCGAGACCGGCCTCCGCCTTGTCCCAGGACTCATCCGAACCGACCCGCTTGTCCGGGCGGGTGGAGAGTTTCACCAGCACATCGCTGAAGCCAAAATCGGCATACACCGCTTGCAGCATCTTGATGAAGTCGGACACCTCGGGCTGGATCTGGCCTTCCGTACAGAAGATGTGAGCATCGTCCTGAGTGAAGGCGCGCACCCGCATCAGACCATGCAAAGCCCCGGAAGGCTCGTTGCGGTGGCAGGAGCCGAACTCGGCCAGGCGCATGGGCAGGTCACGGTAGGAATGCAGACCGTGATTGAAAATCTGCACGTGACCGGGACAGTTCATCGGCTTCACCGCGTAATCGCGGTTTTCCGAGGCGGTGGTGAACATCTGTTCGCGGTAGTTTTCCCAGTGGCCGGATTTCTCCCACAGCGACTTATCCATGATCGTCGGGGTCTTCACTTCCTGGTAGCCGCACTCGATGAACTTGCGGCGCATGTACTGCTCGATTTCCTGCCACAGCACCCAGCCATGCGGATGCCAGAACACCATGCCCGGCGACTCTTCCTGGAGATGGAACAGGTTGAGCTGCTTGCCGAGGCGGCGATGGTCGCGTTTCTCCGCCTCTTCCAGGCGGTGCAGGTAGGCGGCCAGATCGTCCTTGTGGCCCCAGGCGGTGCCGTAGACGCGCTGCAACATCTCGTTCTTCGAGTCGCCGCGCCAGTAGGCGCCGGCCAGCTTCATCAGCTTGAACACCTTGAGCTTGCCGGTGGACGGCACGTGCGGGCCTCGGCAGAGGTCGACGAAATCGCCCTCGCGATACAGGGAAATGGTCTGGCCTTGCGGAATCGCGGCAATCAGTTCGGCCTTGTAGTGCTCGCCGATGGACTCGAAATAGGCCACCGCCTGATCTCGATCCCACTCCTCGCGGGAGACCGGAATGTCCTTCTTCGCGATCTCGCCCATGCGCTTCTCGATCGCCGCCAGATCTTCCAGGGTGAAGGGGCGCTTATAGGAGAAGTCGTAATAGAAGCCGTCCTCGATCACCGGGCCGATGGTCACCTGGGCGTCCGGGAACAGTTGCTTCACCGCGAACGCCAGCAGGTGCGCGGTGGAATGGCGGATCAGGTCGACGCCATCGGCGTCCTTGTCGGTGACGATGGCGAGCCGGACGTCACGGTCGATACGGTACGAGGTATCGACCATCTGGCCATCCACCTTGCCGGCCAGCGCCGCGCGAGCCAGGCCGGCGCCGATACTGGCGGCCACCTCGGCCACCGTCACTGGCGCATCGAATACGCGTTCGGAACCATCGGGAAGACGAATCACAGGCATGTCAGCCACCTTCGGAAACGAAAAAGCCGGAACGGATGTTCCGGCTTTAATGTGTTGGTAGGCGCGATTGGACTCGAACCAACGACCCCCACCATGTCAAGGTGGTGCTCTAACCAGCTGAGCTACGCGCCTAAGGTCGGGGCGCATTCTAGTGGGGAAGCCAGCCGAGAAGCAACCCGCCGCCGCGATTTCTTTCACATGCCCGACATCGCGGCGGCGTCGACGCCATGACAGCCCTCCCCCGCCCCCCTACAATCGGCGCGACCTGCAATATTGATCATTACCGGCGTCGTCTTTGGCGCTTCCCCACACACCATGACGCCGCCTCCAAAAGACACCATCGCCCTCAATGTCAGCGCCGCGCTCGCCGAGGATGTCGGCGCCGGTGACCTCACCGCGCGCCTCATCCCCGCCGCGACCCGGGCCAGCGCCCGCGTCATCACCCGCGAGGATGCCGTGCTCTGCGGCGCGGCCTGGTTCGATGCTTGCTTCGCGGCGCTCGACCCGACGATTCGGATCACCTGGCGGGCACACGATGGCGAGCGCATCGCGGCGGGCCAGGTACTGTGCGAAATCGAAGGCCCGGCGCGGGCGCTGCTCACCGCCGAGCGGCCGGCCCTGAATTTCCTGCAAACCCTGTCCGGAGTGGCGAGCGAGACGCGCCGTCACGTCGATGCCATCGCCGGCACCCGCGCGCGCATCCATGACACCCGCAAGACCCTGCCCGGCCTGCGCCTGGCGCAGAAATACGCGGTGAAATGTGGCGGCGGCGAGAACCAGCGCATCGGTCTGTATGACGGCATCCTGATCAAGGAAAACCACATCGCGGCGGCGGGGGGCATCGAACCAGCACTGGCGGCGGCGTTTGCCCTGGCCGCCGGCAAGGTCGGCGTCCAGATCGAGGTGGAATCCCTGGCGCAGCTTGAAGAGGCCCTGGCCGCTGGCGCGAAACTGATCCTGCTCGACAACTTCGATCTCGCCGGCATGCGCGCCGCCGTCGCGCGCAACGCCGGGCGGGCGCAACTGGAAGCTTCGGGCGGCATCGGCCTGGAAGGGTTGCGCGCCATCGCCGAGACCGGGGTGGACCGTATTTCCATCGGCGGGCTCACCAAGAACCTGCGCGCCATCGACTTCTCCATGCGATTTATATGAGCCACCCCGCCATAAATTTCTGTTCCCAGTGCGGCACCCCGGTGCGCATCGAAGTCCCCGCCGGTGACAACCGGCAACGCCATGTCTGCCCGAGTTGCGGCGCCATCCACTACCAGAACCCGAAAATGGTGGTGGGCTGCATTCCGGAGTGGGAAGACAAGATCCTGCTCTGTCGGCGCGCCATCGAACCGAAATACGGTCTCTGGACCCTGCCCGCCGGCTTCATGGAAAACGGCGAGACCACGGCCGAGGGCGCCGCCCGCGAGACCCTGGAAGAAGCCGGCGCGCGGGTGGAAATGCTCGGTTTGTATTTCATGATCAGCCTGCCGGACATCAACCAGGTCTACCTGGTGTTCCGCGCCAAGTTGTTGCACCCGGATTTCGACCATGGTGAGGAGAGCCTGGAAGCGCGGCTGTTCAGCGAAAGCGAAATCCCCTGGGATGAAATGGCCTTCCGCACCATCCAGCACACCCTGGAACGCTATTACGCCGACCGCAAGGCCGGGACTTATGGCTTCCACGAGGGACATATCTTCCACAAGCCGCGATAACTTGGTTCAGCCGCCCCCCCGTAGGAGGGCCCGCTTGCGGCCCGAATATGCCGCCCACGGTGCGATTTCGGGCCGCAAGCGGGCCCTCCTAACAAGGCCACATAGTCCGAAGCGTTAGCATCCCGGCCATCGTCCACAGGGAATCGCCATGACCAACCCCGCCCCCCACTCGAACCGCGCCGACCTTCGCATCGACGCCGGCTGGATCATTCCCGTACAACCCGCCGCCAGCGTGCTGACCGGCCATAGCCTGCTGGTCAGGGACGGTCGCATCGCCGCGCTGTTGCCGAGCGCCGAGGCGGACGCCTGGGACTGCCGGGAGCGGCGTCGCCTGCCCGGCCATGTATTGATCCCCGGCCTGATCAACCTGCACACCCACGCCGCCATGTCCCTGCTGCGCGGCTATGCCGACGACCTGCCGCTGATGGACTGGCTCAATCACCACATCTGGCCCGCCGAGTCGCGCCACGGCAGCCACGATTTCGTCCGCGACGGCACCTTGCTCGCCTGCCTGGAGATGCTCGCCGGCGGCATCACCTGTTTCAACGACATGTACTTCTTCGCCGAGGGCGCGGTGGAAGCCGCCACCCAGGCAGGCATGCGCATCGCCGCCGGCATGATCCTGGTCGACTTTCCCACCGGCTACGCGGCGGACACCGACGGCTATCTGCAAAAGGGCCTGGCCATGCGCGACGCCCATGCCGACAACCCGCTGGCGACTTTCTGCCTGGCGCCGCACGCGCCCTACACGGTGGGCGACCGCGGCCTGGAAAAGATCATGACCTACGCCGAGCAGCTCGACCTGCCGATCCACATCCACCTGCATGAAACCAAGGACGAGCTCCGGCAGAGCATCGAGCAATACGGCGTCCGCCCGCTCGCGCGGCTGAAATCACTGGGCATGCTCACACCCGGCTTGATCGCCGTGCACGGCGTTCACCTCAACGACCTGGAAATCGGCTGGCTGGCCAGCCACGGCTGCCATGTCGCGCACTGCCCGGCGTCCAACCTCAAGCTCGGCAGCGGCTTCGCGCCGGTGACCAAGCTGCTGGCGGAGGGCGTCAATGTCGGCATCGGCACTGACGGCGCCGCCAGCAACAACCGCCTCGACATGCTCGGCGAACTGCGTCTCGCCGCCCTGCTCGCCAAAGGCGTCTCTGGCGACCCCGCCGCCCTCCCCGCCACCAAGGCGCTGGAAATGGCCACCCTCGCCGGCGCCCGCGCTCTTGGCCTGGAACAGGAAATCGGCTCACTGGAAGTCGGCAAACAGGCCGACATCGTCGCCATCGACATGGCCGCTCCCGGCAGCCTGCCCTGCTACGACCCGCTCTCCGACCTGGTCTACAGCGTCGGCCGCGAGCAGGTCAGCCACGTCTGGGTGGGTGGAGAAGCGCGCGTGGAAAACGGCGTATGCCGCAACCTGGACCGCCAGGAAATCCTGCGCGTGGCCGGGAAATGGAAAAGCCTGATCAGTCGCGGCTGACTGACAGGCGGCCGTGATTACTTGAACCCGGATTGCCCATTAACCGAGGCAGCCCCGTAGCGCCGGCGTCTCGCCGGCTTCGTTCTTCTGATCAGGCCTACGAAGCCGGCGAGAC
>JAURYL010000091.1 GCA_030653935.1 Pseudomonadota bacterium | reverse complement strand
GGCTCTTCACCTTGGTTGGAGCCCATGCCAAAGCGAGCCAATCACGATGCTGAAACCACCAACTGGAGAGCCGTATGCGGGAGAACCGCACGTACGGTTCGGAGGGAGGGGAGGGCGTTAGTCCTTCCCTACCCCTATCGGGAGACACCCCCCATGTCCGGTTACAACGAAGAAGCCTACAAACAGGCGCGTGACGCGGCGATCAATCGGCCCTGCCCGTTTGAACGCGCGTTGCTCTCCCGCTGTGTCTCCTGCATGCACGCCCGCAAACTACTGCTGGCGGAACGGGAAGCCATTACCTGCGGTGACGAGATCTCCAATCAGTCCTGTCAGACCTTTCATCAGGCGCTTCACGTCAACGCCCGATTCTCCCTGCATATGGATGCCAATCAGGCGTGGCCGTTCGGCAAGGAAATCCGCGCGCAATGCGGCGGCGTGCTTGGATTAAAGGAAGCCCTGGGCGTGGACGATGCTGATATCGCCGCGCTGGTCGCGGAAGGCGCGCAGCGCTACGGCGGCATCGACGTCTTCCCCTACTCGGAAATCATGCGCGGCGTCGTCCATTACGAGCCACGCAAAAAGCGGACACCGTAGGATGGGTATCGCTGTGCTCAACCCACCCTACGAATCGACTTCCAGCAACTCCAGAACTCGCCGCGCCGCCACCGCCGCGCCCTCCACGGCAATCCTGGGCGGACGGTGCATCGCGTCGAGGCGGTCCAGCAAGGCACCGATTCCCGGATCGAACAAGCGCGCCTCGTCGATGGCCGCCGACCGCGTGTGGGCCGCGAGCCACTCGGCCAGAAACGGTGTTTCCGGCCAGTCCGGACGGTCGATGTAGAGCACCGGAATGCCGGCGGCGGCGGATTCCACGAAACTGCCGTAGCCGACCTTGGTGACCAGAACGTCACAGGAGGCGAGCAGGTCGATGAATGGCAGACCGGCGCGCGCGAAAGGAATCAGATCGGCGCGTTCCTGGCGCCAGCCGTCAGGCACCAGCCAGCGCACACCATTGAGGGCGGGCAATGGCTTTGCCGCCTGGTAGCCGATGCCGCCGAAACCGAGCAGAACCAGGCGTTCGCCGGCGGCCAGCCCAAGCCGTTCGCGCAATTCCGCGCCGCGCCCGATGCCGCGCGCGCTGATCGGCGGCAAGGATTCGCGGTTGTCCAGCCAGTCCATGGGCATGGCCGGCGTGGCGCGCAGGAAGGCGCGCGCCGAGCGATAGGCCGTCGCCATCTGTTCCAGCACTTCGGTCATGCCTTCTTGTTCCGCCAGGTAGGCGGCGGCGATATCCACCCAGTTGAGGGAGCACAGCGCGATGCCGGGAATGCCGGCCCGGGCGGCGGCGGCCAGGGGCAGGCAGGCGACATCCGCGAGTACGCCGGCGACTCTCTGCTCGCGCAGCCAGTCCGCCTCGCGCGCCACGCGGCCGTCCCAATCCCGATGGAAATCGAGGTAGGCATCGCGGCTCGCCGCCAGGTCCACCCGCACCGCGTCATGCATGGCGAGGCCGACATCGGCCGGCTCGTGGCGATGCTGAAAAGGCGCGTGAATGCGTGCCGCCAGGGCGGCCGGGGAGACGCCGCTCCAAACCAGAAAGGTCAGATCAGGCCGCGCCGCGTGTAGCGCGTTGAGCACCGGTGCGGCCTGCGCCAGATGGCCGAGGCCATGATGGCTGATGGCGACCAGCAGGCAAGTCACAGGGGCAAGTTCTGTAGCAGCATTTCCTTGAGCAAGGGCACGGAAACCGGGCGTTTGCGGCTCAAGGAAAAGGTATCGAGGGCATCCACGATGGCAAGCAGGCGCGGCAGGTCACGCCGTGAGTGGGTGAGCAGGTAACGGCTGACTTCTTCCGGCAGGCGCAAGCCGCGCCCCTCGGCGCGGATCGTCAGGGCGGTGGCCTTGTCGGCATCGGACAGGGGCAGCAGGCGAAACACCAGTCCCTGCGCCAGTCGCGTGGCCAGGTCGGGGCGCAGGGCGAGCTGCGCCGGCGGCAGGCTGCCGCTGGCGAGCAACAGGCCGCCCTGTTCGCGCGCCGAGTTGATCAGGCCGAACAGGCGAATCTGGTTGTCCGCGTCGAGCGCTTCCACGTCATCCACCGCCAGGGCGGGCAACGGTGGGTCGGGCAGGGGCGCGTCGGCGCCCATCAATGTCGCGCCGACCTCGCCGGCCCAGGCCCGCAGCAGGTGGCTCTTGCCCACACCCGCCTCACCCCAGAGGTAAAGCAGGGGATCGCGCGCCTCGTCGGGAAGGTGTGCGCGCAACGCCGCCAGAGCCTCGACATTGGGGCCGGGCAGGTAGTTGCCGAAATCGGGGGGAGCGTCGGGACGAATGTCGAGGATCAATTGCCGCATGGGCGCTATTTTAACGTGGAACATGTCCCCCGTAGGAGCGTCCGCTTGCGGCGCGAAATCCCACGCCTCAATGTGGTGCCGGCCGCTGTCGTCTCCGCTGGAAATCGGGGATGTTGGTTGTTTCCGCGTCCCTGATGCCGGCGCTACAAGCCGGCGCGCTAAAATGCCGCCGGTCAGCTATTGGAATATCACCATGATCAGGATTGCCCTCGGATTGTTGCTGCTCGTTGTCGGTGCCGCCCAGGCGGGTGAGTTGTATCGCTGGGTGGATGAGCGTGGCGTGGTGTCCTACTCCGACCGGCCGCCGCCGGCCACCGCCGCGAAGTCTCAGAAGCTCAAGGGCAAGGCCAACGTGGTGGAGGTGGACAAGGAGTCCTACGAACTCAAACAGGCGAAAAACCTGAGTCCGGTGAGCCTCTATGTCACCGCCTGCGGCCAGATTTGTGATCAGGCCACGGATTTCCTGAAACAGCGCGGTATTCCCTACACCACGAAAGACCCGGCCAAGGAACTCGAGATCGCGCTGGAATTGAAGAAACTGACCGGCGCCGTTGATGTGCCGGTCATCGTCGTCGGCGGTAGCCACTTCAAGGGTTTCGACGCGGCCACCTGGGGCCGCTTGCTGGACGCGGCGAATTATCCCAAGAGCGCCAAGTGAGCGAATTATGTAGCGCCGGCATCCTTGCCGGCAGGCCCGCCGCGAGGCGGGCTTTCAGCTCGCTTGCCGGTGCAGCGGATAGCGCGGCAGGCCGATTACACAGATAGAGAGGACATGAAATGCGCGGTTTGATGGGTTGGCGGGGCACGGCGCCCGAAGGCGCTTTCGAGGCGATGTGGAAAGGCGCGGGCAGGCCGCTACCGATGAGTCTGGAACGGAAAGCGACCGCAGCCGCCACCCTGGCCGCCTGGGGCGGCAATCTGCACCAGGAAGCGGGGCTGTCCTGCGTCATCGCCGGGCGTCCCTATTTCAATGATCCCGAACTCAAGGCGCTGCCCGCCGCCGTCGCCCTCGCCCGGCTCTGGCGCGTCCATGGCAACGACGCGTCGGCCCACATCCACGGCAGCTTCTCCCTGGCCGTGATCGATCATGAACAGGATTGCGTGTTCCTGGCGCTCGACCGCATCGGCGACCACGCCCTCGCCTTCGCCGCCCGCCCGGAGGGTTGCGTCTTCGCCAGCCGCGCCGACCTGGTCGCGGCGCATCCGGCGGTGGGGCGCAGCCTCGACCCGCAGGGCCTGTTCAATTACCTGTATTTCCATGTCGTGCCGGCCCCCGGCAGCGTCTATTTAGGCGTGGAAAAACTGCTGCCTGGGCAATGGGTCAGGTGTCAGGCTGGCAAGGTCGAGCGTGGTTTCTATTGGGCACTGAAATACCGCGACCAGCCGCGTCACGACTTCGAGGAACAGAAGGAACGTTTCCTCGATCTGGTGCGCGACGGCGTGGCCCGCGCCAAGGGCTGCGACGAGGTTGCCACCTTTCTTTCCGGCGGCACCGACAGTTCCACCGTCTCCGGCATGCTGAAAAAAATCGCGGGCCAGGCGCGCACCTATTCCATCGGTTTCCCGGCGGCGGGCTTTGACGAAATGGAATACGCGCGCCTCGCCGGCAAGCATTTCGGCCTCGACATGCATGAGTACTACATGCAGCCGCAAGACATCATGGAAGCGATCCCGGTGATCGCCGGCCACTACGACGAGCCATTCGGCAACGACTCCGCCGTGCCCGCCTATTTCTGCGCCAAAATGGCCGCAGCCGACGGCCACAAGATCATGCTCGCCGGCGATGGTGGCGACGAATTCTTCGGCGGCAACGCGCGTTACGCCAAGCAGAAGGTGTTCGAGGCCTACCACGCGCTGCCCGGCTTCCTCCGCGCCGGCCTGATCGAACCCCTGGCCCGGCTGCCCGGCATCGGTGCCATGGGGCCGGGCGCCAAGTTGCAAAGCTATCTCAGGCAAGCCAATACCCCGTTGCCGGAACGCATGGAGACGTACAACTTCATCTACCGGCAACCCCTGAACGACATGTTCGCGGCGGAGTTTCTCACCGGCGTCGACGCGCAGCAGCCGCACGACTGGTTGAAGGAGGTGTACGACCGCGCCGATTCCGGGTCCTACATCAACCGCATGCTGCACCTGGACATCAAATTCACCCTGGCCGACAACGACCTGCGCAAGGTCGGCGGCATGACCGAGGCGGCCGGCATCGAAGTGCGCTACCCGCTGATGGACGACGCCATCGTCGATTTCTCCGGCGAAATTCCCCCGGACTGGAAAGTGAAGGGGCAATACCTGCGCTGGTTCTTCAAGACCTCGCTGAAGGGTTTTTTGCCCGACGAAATCATCGACAAGACCAAACACGGCTTCGGCCTGCCCTTCGGTCTTTGGGCCAAGGACTACGCGCCGTTGCGCGAACGCATCGAGGATCGGCTCGCCGACTTCAGCAAACGCGGCCTGCTCACCCCCGCCTATGTCGAAAACCTGCGCCGCGAACACATGTCCGGCCACGCCACCTACTTCGGCAAGATGCTCTGGGTGATGCTCACCCTGGAAGAATGGCTGGCGGCGCGAGGGCTGTGACGACATGTAGCGCCGGCTTCCAGCCGGCTGTTTTGGCAACTGCCGTGCTACGCCATCTAGGCCGGGTCGACTACGAACCCACCTGGCGCGCCATGCAGGCTTTCACCGCCACGCGCGACGCGGAAACCCCGGATGAAATCTGGCTGCTGGAACACCCCCCCGTGTTCACCCAGGGTCAGGCCGGAAAGCGTGAACACTTGCTCGCCGACATCGGCATTCCCGTCGTCCCCATCGACCGCGGCGGCCAAGTCACCTACCACGGCCCTGGCCAGATCGTCGCCTATCTCCTGATCGACCTGAAACGTCGCGGCTATGGCGTGCGTGAACTGGTGCGGCGCATGGAACAGGCTCTCATCGACCTGCTGGCCGAACTCGGTATCGCCGCCGCGCGCCGGGAAGGCGCCCCCGGCGTCTATGTAAACGACGCCAAGATCGCAGCCCTCGGCCTGCGCGTGAAAGGCGGCTGCACCTATCACGGCCTCAGCCTCAACGTCGACCTCGACCTCGCCCCGTTCCAGGCCATCAACCCCTGCGGCTATCCCGGCCTGGAAGTCACCCGCACACGTGACCTTGGGGTCGCGGCGAACAGCGAGGAAATCACCGGCAAACTCGCCCGGCATTTGCTGGAAGCCTTGTAGCGCCGGCTTCCAGCCGGCAACGATGCCGGGCCTCAATGTCGCCGCAGCCAATCCTCCAGTTGTGGCGCCGACAGCGCTCCCGACACCCGATCCGCCTCACTGCCCCCCTTGAACAAGGCCAGGGTGGGGATGCTGCGGATGTTGTGCTGGCCGGCCAGCCCCTGCTCGGCCTCGGTATTCACCTTGGCGAAACGCACCTTGCCCACATACCGCCCCGCCAACTGGCTGTAGGTCGGCGCGAACATTTTGCACGGCCCGCACCACGGCGCCCAGAAATCCACCAGCACCGGCAAACCGTCGCGCGAGACAAATTTACCGAAGTTGCCGCCGTTCAAATCAATCGGCTGCGCGGGCAAAACTTCGCCCCCGCACTTGCCGCACTTCGGGTGTTGTTGCAGCCGTTCGTCGGGCACGCGATTGACCGCGCCACAGCCGGGACAGACGAGTTCCATGAGGTGCTCCAGAGAGGTTCGAATGGGAATGAAATGGCGGCCATCGCGGCGAAATCAACCCAGGGCCGCAGGTCGGGTTAGCACAGCGTAACCCGACGCTTCCGTAGAACGTAGGATGTGGTGAGCGCAGCGAACCGCATCAGCCCGGCTACGAGGCCATGCAACGCGCAGTCGGCGCGGCATATACTCGGCATATACCACTCATGGAGCCCTGCCATGCAAACCGCCAAACTCTTCCTCAACGGCCGCAGTCAGGCCGTGCGCCTGCCCAAGGCATTCCGTTTCGAGGGCGTGCGTGAGGTGCTGATCGAACGCGATGGCGACGCGGTCATCCTGCGCCCGCCCAAGCGGCCATCAATCGAACGGCTGATCTCCGCGCTGGATGAATTCGAGACCTTCCCCGAGCGCGAACAACCCGCCACCGCCGATCAACGCGAACCCTGGTGATCGGCCATGCGCTACCTGCTCGACACCAACATCTGCATCTATGCCATCAAAAACCGGCCGCCCCAGGTAATCGACCATCTCCGTGCGCATGCGGCCGAAGGCCTCGGTATTTCCAGCATCAGCGTGGCGGAATTGTTTTTCGGCGCGGCCAAAAGCGGCTCCGCGCGCAACCTGGCGGCGTTGCGGCATTTTCTCGAACCACTGGAAATCGCCGATTTCGACGCGGCGGCGGCTGAAGTCTATGGCGAAGTGCGCCAGTCTCTGGAACGTGCGGGAACACCCATCGGCCCACTGGATACCCAGATTGCCGCCCATGCGCTGGCCTTGGGCGTGGTGCTGGTGACCAACAACACGCGGGAGTTCGAGCGGGTGGCGGGGCTGACGGTCGAAAACTGGGCGGCGTGAATGCGTAGGCCGGGTTAGCGCGGCGTCATCCGACATCGCGGGCACGTCGGGCTGCAAGGTGAATCAACAAGAGTGGCTAGAATTCCATAGCAACGGCAATGGTTTCACGCTCGGCGGGGGCCGGGTTGATACTGGGTTCAGGGATTTCAACGATTCGAGGGAGGCTCGGATGGTCATCAACAACAAGCGCATTCTGATTTTGTGCAAGACGTATCCCTCGCCCAGTTCGCGGTACGTGGAAACGTCCTGCGTTGCGGGCATGGATGAATCCGGGCAATTGATCCGATTATTTCCGGTGCCGTTCCGACTGGTGGCAGACGAGCAGCAGTTCAGGAAATGGCAGTGGATCAGGGCGCGGGTGCGCAAGGCATCGGATGACAATCGGCCCGAGAGTTACCGAATATCCGTGGATACCATCGAGATCGAGGGCGAGCCCCTCCCCACTCGGAATGAATGGCTGGAGCGACGGCGCGCCATCGCGCCCGTCGAGGTGTTCGATGATTTCGCGGCATTGGAAGCGGCCCGCCTGAACCGTGGTGTTTCGTTGGGCTTGCTGCGGCCGAGCCGGTTGCTGGATCTACGCATCTCCAAGGCCGAGGCCGGCGAATGGACCGAAGAAGAAAAGGCCAAGCTGATGCAGGCCCAGAATCAAGGGACGCTTTTCGACCAGGATGCCGAACTGCGTTCATTGAAGCTGCTGAAGAAGCTGCCTTTCGATTTTCACTATCTCCACGAAGGCCGTGACGGCAGGGTTCACAAGCACAAGTTGGTGGATTGGGAGGCTGGCGCGCTGTACTGGAACGTCCACCGCAAGGCGGATTGGCAGGTGCTGTTTCGTCAGAAGTTCCTGGTCGAGTTCGCCCAGAAAGATGTGCTGTTCCTGATGGGCACCATCCATCGTTTCCCTCACCAGTGGCTGATTGTCAGCGTGTTGTATCCGCCTAAGCCACTAGCCGAAGTCGTTGGTCAGGGACAACTGTTCGAGCGTTGAGATGCTGTACTGGGGGGGCGCCCAGTCGGTGCGCGGCGCGCGCCACATACGTTCGATGGCAGCGGGTGTGGTCGGCCTCGAAGCAGATGAGACAAGCCGTGGTGCTACGCGCGAAGTTGGCTAGTTCCTGAAGGGTTGCCTGCTGGGTGTCCAGATAAGCCAGGTAGTCCCGTGTGTACCGAGCCCAGTCGCCATCGCTCCGGTACTGGTTACGAATGGGTTTCGGGCAACCCAGCGCCGGCACATGAAAATAGCCGATGCCCGCCTGTTTCAGATGTTCGCAAAACCCGGTTTTGGAAAAACCTTTTTTGCGGGAAAGGGGCAGTTCACGAACATCAACCACGGAATGGATGCCGGCCGCCTTCAGGCGAGCGATGAAAGCTTCGATATCGAGGCCTTCGTAACCGAAGGTGAACAACTGCTTGCTGGCGATCATGGGAAGTCGGGAGTTGGGTGGAACAGGTGAGATATGCTACCTGTAACGACACTTTGTACAACCAGACGGGGAATGGGGTTTACAGCGTTATCAACACCGAGTCGACGGCGAACCCACAAGCCGCAACCACGGATGGACATAGGCTTAAGGCACATCCACGTGGGCCAGTTGCGGAGGTCGGCTTACAACTGTCCTCGCCGCAGCACTCAGGCCCGTTGAATGATCCTCCCTCCCGCTATACAGTCCATCGGCCAGGGGTGGAGCAAACAATTCAGTGAATCAACAAACCAGCACAGAGCAACAAACCCGTAGTCGCCTGATCGACCGGGATTTGGCGCGTGCCGGCTGGAGCGCATCGCGGCGCACCCTGATTGAGGAATTCGTCCTCGCCGCTCAATCGGGCGACGCCCGAAACAACCCCGAATTCGCCGACTACGCCCTCCTTGGCGCCGATGGAAAACCCATCGCCATCGTCGAAGCCAAGCGCGGCAGTCGTGATGAATTGGCCGGCAAACGCCAGGCATCGGACTACGCCGACCGCATCAAGGCCCGCTTTGGTGATGATCCATTCATCTTTCTCAGCAACGGCAAGGAAATCCAGTTCTGGGACCGGGATCGCTACCCGCCGAGAAAGATCGCCGGCTTCTACACCCGCGATGATCTGGAACGCCTGCGGCATCAACGGCGTTACGCCGAACCTCTTGATGCCATCACCATCAACGCCGACATCGCCGGACGCGACTACCAGATGGAAGCTATCCGCCGGGTCACCGAAGGTATAGCAGCGGCCAAACGCCGGTTTCTGCTGGTCATGGCCACCGGCACCGGCAAGACCCGGACCACCATTGCGCTGGTGGACGCCCTGCTACGCGCCAAGCGGGTGCAGCGCGTGCTATTCCTCGCCGACCGGCGCGAACTGGTGCGCCAGGCCATGTCCGAGTTCAAGACCCACCTCCCCAACGAAAGCCTCGCCCGCATCGAAGGCGGCGATACCTCCGGCGCGCGCATCCAGTTCTCCACCTACCCCAGCATGATGCAGGTCTATGAGCGCCTCTCCGTCGGCTACTATGACCTCATCGTCGCGGACGAAAGCCACCGCTCCATCTACCAGCGCTATAAGGCCATCTTCGACCATTTCGACGCCATCCAGCTTGGCCTCACCGCCACGCCCACCGACTACATCGACCACAACACCTTTGCCCTGTTCGACTGTGGCGACGGCATCCCCAGCTATTACTACAGCTACGAACAGGCCATCGCCGACGGCAACCTGGTCAACTACCGGGTGCTGGATGCCCAAACCAACTTCCAGCTCAAAGGCATCCAGGGCGACGCGCTGCCGGAACCCTTGAAGCAGATGGCGCGCGACCAGGGCGTCGATCCGGACGAACTCGACTTCGACGGCAGCGACATCGAAAAAGGCGTCATCAACCAGGGCACCAACGACGCCATGGCGCGTGAATTCATGGACAAATGCCGCAAGGACATTCGTGGCCTGCCGCATAAATCCATCGTGTTCGCGGTCAGCCACGCCCACGCCAAACGGCTCTATGAAAGCTTCAACCGGCTCTATCCCGAACTCCAACGCCAAGGCATGGCCGAGATCATCGACAGCCACATGGAGCGGGCCGACGCCACCCTGGATGATTTCAAATACAAGACCATGCCCCGGGTCGCCATTTCGGTGGACATGCTCGATACCGGCGTCGACGTGCCCGCCATCCAGAATCTGGTGTTCGCCAAGCCGGTATTCAGCAAGGTAAAGTTCTGGCAGATGATCGGCCGGGGCACCCGCCTGCACACCGACAAAGCCACGGGCCAAGCCAAGAAAGACTTCCTGATCATCGACCACTGGAAGAACTTCGCTTATTTCAAGCTCAAGCCGGATGGCGAAATTGACCATCCCAGCGAGCCACTGCCCGTGCGCCTGTTCCGCCTGCGCCTGGAAAAATGGCAACTGCTGCATGCCCAGCAACAAGACACTCGGCCCGTCATCGAAGACCTGCAAACCATGCTGGCCGCGCTGCCACGCCAGAGCGTGGATGTACGCCCACATGCGGACGAACTCGATGCCCTGGCGCGGCAATGGCCCGTGCCGACCCACACCACCCTTGAACACCTCGGAAAATCCATCGCCCCCTTGATGCGGCTGGTCCCGTTCTGGGGGCTGGACGAACTGCAATTCCGCGTCTGGTGCGAACGCCTCGGTGTGGCCTGGCTGAAATCCGACGCGGGCGAACAAGCCAAGGTTGCCGCGCGCATCCAGGAAGCCCTCGCCAGCCTGGCCGACAAAATCACCGAGGTACAACGGGTGAGCGAGCAACGCGCCTGGGCCCGTTCACCGGGCTTCTGGCAACACCTGGAGCAAGAGCGGCTGGCTATGCTGCAAACCACCTTCGCCCCCCTGATGCGCTACCGCGTCTCCACGCCGGGCAACACGGTGGAAATCAACCTGCCCGACAGCATCACGCAACGCAATTGGATCATCTACGGCCCCACCGGCGAAGGCGCCTTTGCCGCCAGCTACCGGGAACAGGTGGAAGCCCTGGTGCGCCGGCTGGCCGGGCAACTGCCGGAACTGGCCAGGCTCAAGCACGGTGAAACCCTGAGCGACGAAGAGCTCGAACGTATCGGCCACACCCTCAACCAGGCCGACCTGTTCGTCACCGAAGACACGCTGCGCCGCGCCTTCGAGGCCCCCGCCGCCTCCCTGGCGGATTGCCTGCGCCACATCCTGTGCCAGGATGCCCACCTGCCCAACCGGGAAGAACGCATCAATACCGCCTTCGACGCCTTCATCGTCCAACATGGTTATTTGCGCGCCAACCAGTTGAACTACCTGCGCGCCGTCAAGGCGGCGGTGCTGCGCCATGGCCGCATCACCCGCGCCGCCTTGAGCGAGCCGCCCCTATCCCGCATCGCCCGTGTCGAGGCGCTGTTCCCGCCCCAGGACATCGAGGAGATCGTCGCCTTCGCCAAGCAATTGCTGGACGAGGCGGCATGAAGCGCGGCGCCTTTCTCCCCTCTCCCTCCGGGAGAGGGGCCGGGGGTGAGGGACCGGCGCCTAATCAACCGATGCCGCCAATTCCAGGTTTGTTCCCTCACCCCAACCCTCTCCCAAAGGGAGAGGGAGCCGTAGGGTGCGCCGCGCGCACCATCCTTGAATTCGGTGCGCGCGGCGCACCCTACGCGATCTGACAGGACTGCCGAATGCTCGCCCCCCACATCAAGAAAAAAGTAGATGAACTCTGGAACCGCTTCTGGGCCGCCGGCCTCACCAACCCCCTGGTGGCGGTGGAGCAGATCACCTACCTGCTGTTTCTCAAGCGTCTGGAAGACATCGACCTCAAACGCCTGCAACGCGGTTTTCCCTCCATTTATGCCGGCCACGAAAACTGCAAATGGAGCTATATCCGCCAGGAAAAGACCAACGCCAGCCACCTGATCGAAGTGGTGTTCCCCTGGCTGCGGGAACTGGACAAGCACTTCAGCCAAGAAACCGTGCAGGACACCGAACTGGCCAGCCTCAACAACCGCATGGCCGACGCCTATTTCCAGCTCGACCCCAACAAGGGCAAGGTGCTCTCCGACGCCATCGACAAGATCGACGAGTTGTTCGCCCGAGCCGGCGGCGGCTCCGCCGCCCAGGACATCATGGGCGACACCTTCGAATATCTGCTGAGCGAAGTCGCCACCGCCGGCAAGAACGGCCAGTTCCGCACTCCCCGCCACCTCATCCGCTTCATGGTCGAACTGCTCGACCCGGAACCCAGCCAGCGCATCATCGACCCCGCCGCCGGCACCGGCGGCTTCCTGTTCAGCGCCCAGCAATACCTGATGCGCAAATACACCGCGCCAGGCAACCTGGTGCTGGAATGGGACGGAACCCCGCATCGCGCCGACGGCATGGCGGCCAGCCCGGAGCAATACGCCGCCATCCACAATGGCGCCAACTTCGTCGGCCTCGACAACGACCGCACCATGGCCCGCATCGGCTGGATGAACCTGGTGCTACACGACATCCATGACCCCCATTTGATGCAAGGGGATTCGCTGAGCGAACGGAAGGGCAAACCCGCGATAGCTGATCTACTCGAACCAGAAACCTACGATTTCGTCCTGGCCAATCCTCCCTTTACCGGCAATGTCGATTCGATTGACCTGGACGATGACTCCTCGCGCTTTCCGAAAGGGACGAAGAAGGTTGCGGTCACAGGTAGGCCGGACAAAAAAACCCTCGCCATAACAGACAAAAGCGAACTCCTGTTCCTCTGGCTGATGCTCGACCTGCTGGCGGTAGGTGGCAATTGCGCCGTCATCATTCCCGAGGGCGTGCTGTTCGGTAACACCGACGCCCATGTCCGCCTGCGCCGGGAATTACTCACCGAGCATGTGGTGGAAGGCGTCATTTCCCTGCCCGGCGGCGTGTTCCAGCCCTACACCGGGGTCAAGACCTCCATCCTCCTGTTCCGCAAGGAAACCCGGCGCGACGACAAACAGAAATTCACCGGGCAAACCCCGCGCAGCGATTTCGTCTGGTTCTACGAAGTGGAAGAGGACGGCTACAGCCGCGACGCCAAGCGTAACCCCAGACCCGGCCAGCAAAACGACCTCTGGGACGCCCTGGTCAAGTTTCGCGCCTGGATCGACGCGGGCCGGGTCGGCGCCCGCCAGAACGAGAAAACGCGGCTGCAACCCGGTTTCCGCAATGAACGCTGGCGCCAGGCCCTGTTGCGCGATACCGCCGACAAGCTCACCCCGGCCGGCCAGGCGTTTTCCACGTTGCCGGACACCAGCATGTGGGATGGCCAGGTGTGGAACCTGCACGAACTGTTTCCCGAACTCCCCGCCGACCCCCAGGCGGCGGAAATCCAGGTGCGCAACGCCACCAGCCAAATGCTCTACAAGCTGGTGGTCCAGTATTTCGCCGCACCCACCCAGCCGATCTGGCGGAAACGCAAAGACGCCCAAGCCACGGATACACCCCTGAATATCGAGAAAGCCCTGGCCGCATGGGAAAAAGCCATCAAGACCCCGCAGCAGGAATTCAACCGTGCCGTCCGCGATGTGCAACAACGCTACTTTGAAGCCGAGGATGGCCGGGCGCTGCCCTTGTGGAAAGAAATCGTCAAAGACAGCCTCAACACCGGGCTCGACGCCCACAAGCACGCCGTCACACACGCCCCCGACACACGCTTTCCCGAACATTCGCCGGTCGCGGACCTGAAAGCCGCTCTGGAAGTTATCGCCCGCGAGGTCGCCAAGCTCGACGGTTTCGACGTCACCCTGCGCAGCCTGGCCATCGACCAGCCCGGCGACCTCAAGGCCGCCAAACATTGGGTGGTGCCGGTGCGGGCCTGGGCGCGCAACGACGACTGGCGCGAGGGCGACCTCGTGGCTTCCCACGACGCCGACGGCGTAGTCCGGCCGCAATACGTCGAGGCCATGCTGGCCGCCGGCCTGTACGATGAAAAAGGCCAACTCAAGGAGGGCCTGCTCGACCCGGATTGCATCGAGGCCCGCGACTGGAACCTCTCGGCCGGCCAATACAAGCCCTTCGACTTCACCCAACTGAAAAGCGACAAGAGTGTGAGCGAATTGATCGGCGAACTGCGCTCAACAGAGCAGCAGATCATCGGCGGCCTCGACAAGCTGCTGGCGATGGTGGAGGGGCGGGAATGAAGTTGCCGGAGAGTTGGGTAGAAATGACAGTTGGGAAAGTCGTGGCCGATCTACAGCCTGGTTTCGCGCAAAAACCGGGTGACGACGATGAAGGCATGACCCCGCAGATTCGTACTCATAACGTCAGCCCGGAAGGAAAAATCACCCTGGATGGCATCAAGCATGTGTCCGCCAGTGCCAAGGAACTTGGACGCTACATGCTGGACAGGGGCGACGTGGTTTTCAACAACACGAACAGCGAGGAATGGGTAGGAAAAACAGCCGTTTTCGACCAGGACGGTGAATACGTTTTTTCTAACCACATGACTCGTTTGCGGGCTGACAAGGCACTGGTACACCAGGATTACCTAGCCGGTTATTTGCACCTTCTCTGGTCCATGGGCTACTCCAAGACCCGCGCCAAACGCTGGGTCAGCCAGGCCGGTATCGAAAGTTCTGCACTGGCTTCATTCAAGCTTCCCCTCCCCACCCTGTCCGAACAACAGCGCATCGTCGATGTGCTGCGGCAGGTGGAAGCCCTGGGAAAGTGCCGTTCAGACACCCACGCAACGATTGCTACGCTGACGCTCGAGTACTACGCCAAGCTGTTTGGTGATGTATTTAGCAACGACAAGGCCTGGGCAACAAAGAAAATCAGCCAGATTTCGGACATCGTGCGTGGTAGCTCTCCCCGCCCACAAGGCGACCCGAGACTATTCGGTGGCCCTGTACCCCGGTTGATGGTGTCTGACCTTACACGCGATGGTCTGTGGGTAGATGCCACTACCGATTCATTGACGATTGAAGGCGCAAAGTCCAGCCGCCCGATGCCTGCACAATCGGTGGTCATGGCAGTGAGCGGTGCACCAGGTTTGACGGCCATCCTGAATCACGACGCGTGTATTCATGATGGATTCGTCGGTTTACGCGACCTGCACCCCGACCTGCTACCCGAGTTCGTGGCATTTACACTCAACTTGCTACGCGCAAAGAATGATCAACAGGCTGTAGGTGCGGTGTTTCGCAATCTCACATCCGACCAGGTCAAGGCCATTCCGATTACCTTGCCGCCCTTAATTCTTCAGAAACAGTTCCAGTCGTTTCTGTTCCAAGTGAAGAGCATTCAGCAGGACATTGCCCGCTCAACTGAACTGCTACAGAAGCTGTCAGCCTCGGTATGCGTTGATGCTTTTACTGGTTTACTGACCACCACCTGGCGAGACCGCCATCAGGTGGAGGTCACCGCCGCCGCCCAACGCCGCGACGCACTCCTGCGCGAACGCGGCGCCAAACTCCCCAGCCGCCCGCCCGAACCCTCCCCTCTGTCCACCCCAAGCACCGAAACCCGGCTTGCCGCGCGTCCCTGGCTGCTGGCCGAGTTGAGCGAGTTCCAGCGGCTCATCCTCGATGTTTTTCTCGCCTACCCGGAGCAGCCTCTGCTGGCGGAAGTCCCGGAGGAATTCGACCGTTTCCGGGAAAGCGATGCCTTGGTCGAAAAGCTGGCGGCCTTTCCGCCCACTTCGCCCAACCTCCTCCGCCGCACTCTCGGCCAGTTGGCCGCCCTCGGACTGATCGCCAAGGTGGCCGTGCCCAGGGCCGACCCCAACACGGGGGGACGGCAATACCTGACCGCTTTCCGTCCCCTGCGCCCCGGCGAGCAGACCCGCGCGGCGGATGTGGCGGCGCTGCGCCGCGCGCTGGGCCTGGGGTCGGAGAACGAAGGGGCGGAGGCACCATGACAAACAGCGGGGCTTACGCCCTCCCCACCGATGGGGGCGCGGTATTGCGCCACGCCCCCTTCCGCGCATCGGCCACGCCGGCGGTCCGCCCACCTGTAGCGCCGGCTTCCAGCCGGCTTCGTGGGGCTGATCAGAGGAACGAGGCCGGCAAGATGCCGGCGCTACAGGTGGGTGCTGGCCGCGCGGGTGTTATCGGTGCCAGCAAGCCATGAAACTGCGCTATCTCCACTTGCATCATTACCCGCCCATCCGAGACATGGCGGTGCGCTTCTCCAGCGGTTCGCCCTTGAATCGCGAATGTTCGATTCGCTTCGTGGTGGGGGTGAACGGCAGCGGCAAATCCAATCTGCTGCGCGCGGTGGCCGAGGTGTTTCTGGCCCTGGCCGATGAGCGCCTGCCGCCGTTTCCGGTAAGCCTAATCTACGAACTGGGCCGGCGCGACTCCCGCGAGCATCGCACCCTGCTGGTGGATTGCCCCGGCAGCAAGGCCGAAGCCAGTTTGTGGATGGCCGAAGGCTTCCATTGGCCAGACGCCACACCCGCCGACCGCTTCGAGAACGCCATCAAGGTGATGCGCGCCAATACCGGCCCCGGCCCTGATGGCTTCGCTGCCCTGATCCCGCGCGGAAGCTGGCCGCAAACCGTACCCGTCGCCTACCCCAAGGCCGTGCTGGCCTATACCACTGGCGACCTGCGCCCCTGGCGCTCCATCTGGAACCGCGACCAGTCGGCGGAGGGTCTGCAAACCCGCGCCGGGGAGGCAGACGCGGACAGTTTCGATGAGCGCCCGGCGGGTTGGACGCCCGCGCAGGAGGCGGCGCTTGCCTTGCCGCAAACGGGGGGGGGCGAGCACCCCGCTTCAGGACGAATCCGGCGAGATGTTTTTGGATACGGCACTGTTCCGCCGCCCCATCCTGCTCAATCCGACCCTGCTCAAGTGCGCTCTGCTGGCTGTGGCCCTGCCGCAGGCCTTCATTGAGACGGCGGACTATCCGGCAAGGGCGGAACTCGATGCCGAAATGGCCCGGTTACGCCACCGCTCGGATAACAAGAACGCGCTGCAAGAACTGCTGGAGCGGGGCGGCTGGCATCACCTGGTTTCCGTGGGCTTCCGCTGCCGGCTACAACAGCGCGGCTGGAGCCCCGTTCTGCGCGAAACCGCCCACGACTGGCTGCTCTGCGCCGGCGAGGTCATCGCCGAATCGCACCCCAGCGAAGCGCGCCGCCTCCTGTTTTTCGACTTGAAGGAGCCATTCAGCGGCCGGGGGCTGGACACCCTGATTCCCAATGACGAGTTGAGTATCCGCAATACCCACGGCGAGGCCTTGTGGTCATTGCTCAGCGGCGGCGCTGACGTACCTCCATTCGAGTTGTTCACCAAGTTGGTTGAACTCCATCAGGCGGGGCTGTTCGAGGATGTGGAGCTACGCTTGCGCCGTGACGACAAGCCCGAAGCCGGCGCCGGCCCGGAAGCACGGGGCCGGGACATCGGCGTGTTGCGTTACGAAGAACTATCCGACGGCGAGCAAATGGTGTTGGGCCGCATGGCCTTGTTCCATCTGCTTGCCGGCCAACAGGATGCGCTGTTGCTGCTGGATGAGCCGGAGACCCATTTCAACGACAGGTGGAAGCGGGAAATCGTCGACATCATCGACGAGGCCATCGGCCATACCGCCAACGATGTGCTGATCTCAACCCACTCCGCCATCGTGCTTTCCGACGTGTTCAACGACGAGATCGTGATGGTGGAAAAGACGGCGGATGGCTCGGGCGTGCGCTCGGTAGATCAACAAACCTTCGCCACCGACCCCAGCGCCTTGATGATGTCGGTGTTCGAGGCCGACGACAGCATCGGCAAGCGCGCTCAGGAGTTCATTGAAGGCAAATTGCGCCAGGCCCAGGGCAGCGCCGAGGACATCCGGCAACTGGAACAACTCATCGCCCGCATGGGCTCGGGCTTCTACCGAAGCGAGTTGCGCACGCTGCTGAACACCTGGCGGGCAGGCAATGCTTAAGCCGATTCACCATGTGGCCTGTTCGCCGGCGCTGCGCGCCTGCCGGGGGTTGCAGGAACGCTTGTCAGCTTGGTTGTGCGATCCCGCCACCGGGCCGGCCGCGCTGGTTCGCGCCAACGTGCCCGGCCCAAGCGACTTTGAAGCCGATTGGCTGTGGGCTTTTCTTGGCCGGCAGGACGGTGGGCGGTTCCTGATGGAACGTGCCCAGACCCTGGCCGCCATGAGCGACGCCGACAAGGCCGCCTTGCTGGCCTGGGGCCAGATCGTGGCAAACGTAGCGCGGCAATTCCAGCCCCACCCGCCAGCCTGGGCGGTACAAGCGCCGGCCATTCCCGCTGCCGCTTGGCAGGCGTTCAAGGAATTGATGGCGGCGTTCTACGAGAAGGGCCTGGGCTTGAAGGGCGGCTTGCCTTACGCCGCGGATGGGACGCCGGTCGCGGGGGGCGGCGTGAGCTATGCGGATTTCGTGCAGGAATTTCGTGATGCCCATCGCCATCCTGATGCCAACCAAGACATAGAAGATGTCTGCGTGTTGTGCGGCGGCCCGCTGGGAGCGGTACCCGATGTGGACCACTGGATTGCAAAGCACGCATTCCCCTTGCTGAGCGTATGCGCTGACAACCTGTTGCCCATTTGCCATGGGTGCAACAAGCGGCCGAACAAGGGAGACAAAGATGTTTTCGAACCCGATGGGTTTCAGAACTGGTTCCATCCTTACCTGCGACCGGGTGATGACGCTATCCGGCTGTGCTATCGGTTGCCGGAGCTGGAAGTCACTCTTTCACCGGCCGACCCCGTCAACACGCTGCGAATACAGCACCTGGATCGCCTGCTGAATCTCTCCAAACGTTGGACAACAACGTTCAAGGCGAAATACACCGAGCAACGGGATTGGCTACAACGCCTGGAAAAGAAGCGCCTGCGTAATGGCCAGCCACGCCACTCCCACGAGGAGATTCAAGCGTTCATAGAGAATTTCAGAGATGGTATGCCGGCATACGTCCCCTTCTACGAAGTTCAGCAGGTGCTTGCGCAAGCGCTCCTGGAACCAGCCCGACTTGCGGCTTGGCACACGGAATTGGGGCAAGTGACATGACCCACAGCCCCGTCTCACTCGCCGAAGCCCCCGCCTGGTGTTGTGGTGGCGTTGCCGCCGGCGGATGGCCGGCACGGTTCGCTATCCGGCGCCGGCCGCAGGCGGCATGCCTCAACGCCAGTTGCGGTCATGTTTTTCTTCACGGATCGCGACCGAGGCGCGGTCCAGCATGTGGTTCAGCCTGATCCATTCGTCGCGGCTGAGTTGCCCGTCGGCCAGGTAGCGGCGTTGCGTTCTTTCGATTTCCCGTTGCTCCCGCAGCAGGTCACGCGCTTCGTGGCGGTTGATCTGGCCGCTGGCGATGCCGTGCCGGATGCGCTCGATTTGTCGTTGCTGGCGCTGATCGATGTTGCCGAAGTTGTCATGGCGCGGTGTGTAAGCGTGCTGGAAGCGATCATCGAAACCGCGATGGTCGTGGTGTTGCGGCGCGACTTGCACGCTGACCGGAAGATAGGGGTTGTGGCCGCCCCAGCCGGCCGCTTGGGCGGCGCCGGCCACCAGGGCAACGCAGGACAGCGCGGTGAGGCCGAGATTTTTAGCGAGGTTCAGGGTTTTCATGATTTGCTCCTGTTGGGTGTAAGGCCGGCACGTCGTGTCGGTGGCTTCACTCTGAGGGGGGGCTGTAAGGCGACCGTGTCGGTGCTGTGTGCGCTTGTTACAAAAGGTTACCGGCGGCATCTGGAACAGGTTGATCAGGCTGTTTCGCGCTCCTGTCGCGGTGGCGGTTTCCCGTCGCGGGGGGCGAAGGCACTGACTTCGCCGCTTTGCGGGTGGCCAGCCTTGCGCTTACCGGTTGACCGGGGAGATGGTCGCGCATACCTTCGCGTTGCCCGCCCGCCCTGAATGGAGTCGAAGTTGTCCAGCGAAAACGTCGTCGAAATCCGCGATCTGCATTTCTCCTACGGGAGTCGCAAGATCCTCAACGGCATCAATCTCACCGTTCCGCGCGGCAAGACCGTGGCCGTGCTGGGTACGGGGGGATGCGGCAAGACCACGCTGCTGCGCCTGATCAGTGGCCAGTTGAAGCCTGAGCGGGGCCAGGTGCTGGTCGATGGCGTCGACGTGCATGCGCTCGATAATGACGGCCTCTACCAGTTGCGCCGCAAGATGGGGGTGATGTTCCAGGTCAGCGGCCTGTTCAGCGATCTTTCTGTGTACGAGAACATCGCCTTCCCCATGCGCGAGCACACCGATCTTTCGGAACGCATGATTCGCGATCTGGTGCTGATGAAACTGCATGCGGTTGGCCTGCGCGGCGCCCACGGCATGATGCCGCGCGAACTTTCCGGCGGCATGGAGCGGCGCGTCGCCCTGGCGCGGGCCATCGCCCTCGATCCGATGCTGATCATGTACGACGAGCCGTTCGCCGGCCTCGACCCGATTTCGCTCAACGTCATCGCCAACCTGCTGCGACGGCTCAATGACGCGCTGGGTGTTTCCTCCATCGTGGTTACCTACGATGTTTCGGAATCGCTCAAGGTGGTCGATCACGTCTGCTTTCTGTCGGATGGCGTGATCGTCACTGAAGGCCCGACCGCCGAGATACTGGAATCAGACGATGCCTTCGTGCGCCAGTTCATCCATGCTGAACCGGACGGGCCGGTGCCCTTTCATTACCCGGCGAAACCGCTGGGCGTCGACCTGGGTTTCAAACAAGCCTGAGCAAGGTCGGCCCAAAAAAGCGCTTTGCTCGTGAGCTGGTGATGTGCGCGAAACCTCCATTTCAAATCAATGGCTGGCAATGTGTTGCTTGAGAACCAAAAAAACGGGGCGCCGCGAGGCGCCCCGTTGGTTTACCGCTGTTGGCGGAAGGATCAGAAGTTGTAAGCCCGTTCGCCGTGGCTGGCGGTATCGAGACCTTCACGTTCATGTTCTTCCGAGACGCGTAGACCGATGGTCATGTCGATCAGCTTGAATAGCACCAGGCTGACGACGCCCGACCAGAGGATGGTGATGACCACGCCGGTGGCCTGAGTCATGATCTGGCCGCCCATCGAGTAGTTGTCGACGCCGACGCCGCCCAGTGCCGGGGAGACGAAGATGCCGGTACCGATGGCGCCGATGATGCCACCGAGGCCGTGGATGCCGAAGACGTCGAGCGAGTCGTCGTATCCCAGCGCCCGCTTCAGGCCGGTTACGCCCCAGAGGCAGGCGACGCCGGCAATCGCGCCGAGGACGATGGCGCCCATCGGGCCGACCAGGCCGGCGGCCGGAGTGACGACCACCAGTCCAGAGACCACGCCGGAAGCAATGCCCAGCATCGAGGGCTTGCCGCGCAACATCCACTCGGCAAACATCCAGCTCATGCCCGCGGCGGCGGTCGCCAGAATGGTGTTGATGAAGGCCAGAGCCGCACCGCCGGTTGCTTCCAGGTTGGAGCCGGCGTTGAAACCGAACCAGCCCACCCACAGCAGCGAGGCGCCGATCATGGTCATCGGCAGGCTGTGCGGCGGCAGTGCGTCACGACCGAAGCCGACGCGCTTGCCCAGCATGATGGCGCCAACCAGCGCGGCGACGCCGGCGTTGATGTGCACCACGGTGCCGCCGGCGAAGTCGAGGTCGCCGTGCTCGAACAGGTAGCCGCCGGTTGCCCAGACCATGTGCGTGATCGGCAGGTAGGAGAAGGTGAACCAGAGCGCGCCGAATACCATCAGGGCGGAGAACTTCACCCGCTCGGCGAGACCGCCGACGATCAGTGCCACGGTGATGGCGGCGAAGGTCAACTGGAAGGCCACGAACACCAGCTCGGGAATCACCACGCCGTCGGTAAAGGTGGCTACCGTGCTGTCAGGGGTGATGCCGGCCAGAAACATCTTGGACAGATCACCAATCGCCCAGTTGAGCCCGCCGCCATCGCCGAATGCCAGCGAATAGCCATACACCGCCCAGAGGATCGAGATCATGCAGAAGATGGCCATGACCTGGGTGAGCACCGACAGCATGTTCTTGGCGCGCACCAGGCCGCCGTAGAACAGGGCGACGCCGGGCACGATCATCAGAATGACCAGCAGGGTGGAAACCATCATCCAGGTGGTGTCGCCCTTGTTCGGAACCGGGGCGGCGGCCGGCGCCTCAACGGCGGACGCCACGGCCTCGGTCATGGCGGTGGGCATGGCCTCGATGGCCGCGGTCGGCACTTCCTGGGACAGGGCCAAGCCGGAAATTCCCAGCGTGCCGAGCAATATCAGTGTCGTGAATAGTCGTTTCATGGCCGTTTCTCCTTAGATCGCCGCTTGGCCGGACTCGCCGGTGCGGATGCGGACGACTTGTTCCAGGTCCCAGACGAAAATTTTTCCGTCGCCGATCTTGCCGGTTTGCGCGGCCTTGGAAATGGCCTCGATGGCCTGGTCGAGCATCTCGGCGGAGATGGCGACTTCGATCTTTACCTTGGGCAGAAAGTCGACCACGTACTCGGCGCCGCGATACAGCTCGGTATGGCCTTTCTGCCGGCCGAAGCCCTTGACCTCGGTGACGGTGATGCCGGAGGCGCCGATGGCGGAGAGGGCTTCACGCACCTCGTCCAGTTTGAAGGGCTTGATGATGGCGGTTACGAATTTCATGGATGTCTCCTGATAGGACTGCCACGCCCGCCTTCCCGGAGGACGGCGGGCGGAACGAGGTTAGAAGGACTTGGAGAAGGAGATGGAGACGACACCCTTGCTGACATCCTCAGGCGAAGTGCCCCAGGTGTAGGCGGGCGTGTTCGCGTCGGTATCGGAATAGGCCAGGGTGAATGTGCCGAAACCGACATCTTTGCTCACGCCGACTTTCCAGTCGGTGTAATCGGCTACCGATACGTTCTTCACCTTCTGGTGGCCGATATGGCCGAGCAGGCCCCAGCCGTCGCCGAGGTCATGGGAGGCGTTCAGTTCCAGATAGTTACTGCCTCGGGTCGAGGTATTGGGTGCGCCAGCCCAGCCTACGAAATATTTTGAAACTGTATGGCTGTATTTGAGAGACAGCATTTTCCAGCTGGCGCCCAGATAGACCTCGGTGGTGTTTGGAGTAGGCATGCCAGCAACCGCATCGCCGTCATAGCTATAGCGGATCAGGCCGACGTCATAGCCGATGTCGCCGACCGCGCCCTTGTAGCCGCCGTATACATCCAGCTCAAAATCGCTGTCAGTCTTCAGGCCGGTATCGACCCATTTCTGTGTGGACAGCCAGGTGCCGGCATAAAGGCCGCTGGCATGGCTGTAATCGACGCCGCCGGAGAGGGCGGGGTCATGCTGGGACTGGGAAATACCACGGAAAATGTAGTCACTGGTCACGCCTACGTTGTAGCCGATGGAATGGGGGCTATCCGCCGCGATCGCGGACACGGAAATCAAGCCGGACAGGACGAGGAGGTAAGACAGTTTTTTCATGGCGCTTCTCCAGAAGAATGGTGCGGTGGTGCACAACCAGAGTTAGCACAACCCGTGCCAGCAAATAAATCCACGTAAAAACAGCATGTTAAGCGCGTGTGTACGATCTTGATGCAAAAGCGTGCACCGTAATGGTGCGGTGGATTTTCCCGTCGCACTATCTTCGCGCGGCGGGAAACAGGTGGCGCTTTGCTAAACTCGCCGCACCGATCTCAGCCCTGGAGCACACCGTGTTGAAACAGAAAATTGCCGCTGAAATGGCGGATAAAGTCTCCGAAGTCCTGGCCCTGACCCCGGCCCGCGACATCGAGAAGAATCTCAAGGCGAGCCTCGCCGCCTGGTTGTCCCGGCTCGACCTGGTGACCCGCGAGGAATTCGATGTGCAGGCGCAGGTGCTGACGCGCACACGGGAGCAGCTGCGGGAACTGGAAGCGCGCCTGGAAAAACTGGAAGCCGGTCCCCAGGCGTAGCCGGCATTCCTCCGTGCTCCATTCGGGCTACGTCCTGACGCCTGAAACCCCCTTATCGCATTCTCGAGGCCGGCAAGATGAGTGATCCTGTTCGCCTGCGTGGCGCCGATATTCAGCCGGAAAGTTCGTCAACCGGGCGGCTCGCGGCCGATGCCGCGAAGGTCATCGAAGTCGCCGCCGCCGTCATCGAAAACCCGGACGGCACCTTTCTCATGGCGCGTCGGCCGGATGGCAAAGCCTATGCCGGCTGGTGGGAATTTCCCGGCGGCAAGGTGGAAGCGGGGGAAACCGCGCGCGACGCCCTCGACCGTGAATTGCGCGAAGAACTCGGCATCGAGGTCACCGCCGCCTGGCCCTGGCTCAAGCGCGCCTTCGTCTACCCGCATGCCCACGTTATGCTGCGCTTTTTTCGGGTGACCGCATGGCGGGGCATCCCACATCCGCATGAAGGCCAGGTTCTGGCCTGGTGCCACGCCCGCGCGCCCGAGGTCGAGCCGATTCTGCCCGCCAACGGCCCGATCCTGAAAGCCTTGCGCTTGCCGCTGGAATACGCCATTTCCGACGCGGAAAAACTCGGCGTGGAAACCTTTCTGGAACGGCTTGAGCTGCGCCTGGCGGGGGGGCTGCGCCTGGTGCAGTTGCGCGAGAAGTTTCTCGCGCCTGAGGCCTTCCGGGCTTTCGCGGGCGAAGTCGCGGCGCGTTGCCGCGCCCATGGCGCCGACCTGATGCTCAACGCCGATGCCGACCTGGCGGCGACTCTGGGTTGTGGCCTGCATCTCAATTCCAGCCAACTCATGCGGCTGGAGGCGCGCCCGGATGTCGCGCTGCTCGGCGCCTCCTGTCATGGCCCAGAGGAACTGGCGCGGGCGGCGGCGCTGGGCGTCGATTTCGTGGTGCTCTCGCCGGTACTGCCCACCCCCAGCCATCCCGGCGCGGAAACTATCGGCTGGGACCGGTTCGGCGCCTGGCTGGCCGATTATCCGATTCCGGTCTACGCTCTCGGCGGTCTTGCCCTCTCCGGCCTCGACCAGGCGCGCGCGGCGGGCGCCCATGGCGTCGCCCTGAAAAGCGCGGCCTGGAAGCTTGCGTGAGCGCCGTCAGTGGCGAAAAAAGCGGCTGGGGAAACGGGGTGAGGTGTCACCGACTTGTCATATTTTGAACAATTGACGCGCCTATAATCGCCCGGATTCCGCCCAGCCAGGATCGGAGGGGTAACCGATGGAGACGAATCAATGCCCAACGAGCACATCTACAAACAATTCGATGCCGACCTGGAGTCGGTGCGCGCGCGCGTGCTGGAAATGGGCGGCCTGGTGGAAGAGCAGGTCGGCAAGGCGATTGAGGCATTGATTACCGGCAACACCACGCTGGCGGAAGAAGTGATCGCCAACGACCACAGAGTCAACGCCCTGGAAGTGGCCAGCGACGAAGCCTGTACTCACATCATCGCGCTGCGCCAGCCCACCGCCGGCGACCTGCGCATGATCCTGACCATCGTCAAGACCATCACCGACCTGGAGCGGATCGGCGACGAGGCGGCCAAGATCGCCCGCTATGCCATCAAGATCTTCGAGAGCGACCGCATCACTTCGCCGCGCTACAACGAGATCAAGTTCATGGCCGGCCTCACCACCAGCATGTTGCGAGAATCCCTCGACGCCTTCGCCCGTCTGGACGCTTCCGGTGCCGCCGGTGTGGCGCGCCAGGACATCGAGGTGGATGAGGAATTCCAGATGATCATGCGTCACTTGATCACCTACATGATGGAAGACCCGCGCACCATCTCCACCTTCATCGATCTGCTGTTCGTGGTGAAGGCCATCGAGCGCATCGGCGACCACGCCAAGAACATGTCCGAGTATGTGGTGTTCATGGTCAAGGGCAAGGATGTCCGCCACACCACCATCGAGGAACTGGAGCGCGAGTTGCTGTAGGAGGCCCGCTCGCGGGCGGAACGAAAAAGCCGGCTAGTTGCCGGCTTTTTCATGGTGCTCAGTGGTGGTGCCCGCCCCCCGCCTTGCGCGCCTCCGCCGCCACCACCAGCTTCTGTTCCTTGCCGTCGGCCGCCTTGACGATGAGGGTCATCGGCACCTTCTGGCCGGGTTTGATCTGGCCCCTGAGGCCGATGAACATGACATGCAGGCCGCCCGGTTCCAGGCTCACGGTCTTGCCCTTGGGCAGCGCGATCTCCTTCATCTGGCGCATTTCCATGACGCCATTTTCCATTTTCATGATGTGCAGCTCGAACGCCTTGGAGACGGGGCTCACCCCACCGAGCAGGGTCATGTCGGCGTCGGCGGTGAGATTCATGAAGCCGCCGGCGACCTGCTGGCCGGGCGCGGTGGCGCGGACCCAGGCGTTTTCCACCTTGACGGAATCGGCGACGGCTGGGGCGGCCAGAGTCAGGCCGAGAAGCAGGGTAAGCAGGGTGCGTTGCATGGTGTTTCCTTTGCAAAAGTGGGCTTTGTGGCGTGTTTTCGTGCGCGGTGAGTGCGTCAGAATTTTACGTTCAGGCCGGCGTAAAGCGAGCGCCCCATGCCGGGAACGGAAACGCCCCAGGGGACGGTGACAGCGGTGCCCGACATGGTCTGCCCCTGGCCGGTATAGGCCCCACCGAGCGGATGCACGTAGTACTTGTTCAGCAGGTTTTCCACCCCGAAATCCAGGCGAACCTGCTTCCATTCATAGCTGCCGCGCAGATTGAGCAGGCCATAGCCGCTGGTTTTCAGTTCGTTCCGAACCTGGGAGACGTCCTCCTTGCCCTGGACCAGCAGCCATTCGAGGGTGTTGCTCCAGGCGCCGAGCTTGTTGCCGACCGTCAGTTTGGCGTTGAGCGGCATGATGTTGTAGAGATTGTCGCCGCTCGTGCGGTTTTCACCGCGCGTGTAACTCACCATGCCGGTGGCGATGACGCGGCCATAAGGGCCGCTATCCGCCAGGGTGTAATTCCCGGAAATATCCACCCCGTAGAGGCGGGCGGATTGGTTGACGAACTGGAGGTAGACGAATCCGCTCGTGGCGGTCTGGTTCGCGGCGTTGCAATTGGCGTTCGCCGAAGCGCAGCGGCGGGCATCGATGTAGTCGTCGACGTAGGTGAAGTACGGCGACACTTTCACTCCCCAGCGCTCACGGGCGTCGTCGTGCCAGTCGGCGGCGGCGCTCAAGGTATGCGCAACTTCCGGTTTCAGGTCGAGATTGCCGACATAGCCGTTGCCGTCGCCGGCCCAGTTGACCATGCGCATCGCCATGCCGCCCGTCGACCAGGCATAGCGCTCATAGAGATTGGGTGAACGGGTTTTCCGGGCATAGCCGAACTCGAAAGTGCGTGTGGCGTCCGGCGTATGACGCGCCAGCACGGTCAGGTCCAGATTGTGGTCGGTCTTGGCGCGGTCGCTGGCATTGAAGGCGGCGGCTTCGGCGGGATAGAACGAGGTCGCGTTATAGCCCTGCACTGTGCCGGTGTTCATGTCCACCCGTTCGCCACGCGCCCCGAGCAGGGTGAACCACGCGGGATTCCAGCGCGCCTCCCATTCGGCGAAGAGGCCGAGGCGGTCGCGTTCGCCGTTGTTGATGTTCCAGAACGTATCCGGGGCCATGCCACCAGTGCCGGACGCCTCCCACCAGTCCTTGAGGCGGTAACGCTGGAATTCGCCGCCCACCCGAACCAGGTCGCGCCCGGATAGCGCGAGATCCGCCACCATGCGCGCGCCGGTATTGTCGCCTTCGGTATCCATCGGCATGCCGGGCGTCGTGGCAGTGTTGGGCAGCGTGTTGTTGGTTGGGTACCAGTACCACTTGTCCTCGCCGAACTGCATTTTGTGCCGCGTCTTCTCGTTATAAACACGCGCTTCCAACGCGCCCCAGTCATATTCGCCGGCGTAGCGCAGGTTGATCTGGGTGCTGTCATTGCCGGTCATGTCCATGCGCTGGTTTGGCCAGGCCTGGTAGGGGATGTCCTGCAAACCCAGTTTCAGCTCGGCCAGGTGATGCTCATGGCGCAGCGCGAAGCCGAGCGCATGGTTGATCGATTTGTAGTGACTGGAGGCCACCTCGTCGCCGGCCAGCGCATGGCCCACCTTGTCCTGGGCGCGAATGGCGGGCACGACGTCGGCCGCCTTGAAGTCCTTCGCCGCTTTGTAGTTGCCGGCCTGGGCCGTTGCGCCGTTGTAGGTCATGCTCAACTTTTCACCCGCGATGGTGGCCGACAGGTTGCCGCCATACGCATCGCCATTGCTGCGATAGAACACGCCAGCCTGGCCCTTGAGCAATGGCGTTGTCCCGGAGCGGGCGAATTCGGGCGCCGCCGAGGTAACGGCAATACTGGCGCCGATGCTGTCGCCGGCCACACTCACCGGTGTCAGCCCGGCCACCACCTTGACGCTCCCCACGTTGGCGGGATCGATGTAGGACAGCGGCGAATTCATGTGGTTGGCGCAGGCGGAAATGAGGTCCATGCCATCGACCTTGATCCGCAGGCGGTCATCGGCGAGGCCATGCATCGACGGCAGGCTGGAAACGCCGCCGGCGCCATAAAGGCTGACGCCGGGAATATCGCGCAGGAGGCTGGCGGCGTCGCTGGTGGAGGCCCGCAGTGGTGCCAGCGCGGCCTCGCCAAGGCTGGACACGCCCAGGGGCGGATATTGCGGTCTGGCCGCGCTGACGACGATCTCCTCCAGCATCGGAATCTCGGCGGCGAAGCCATACCAAGGGCAAGCGGCGAGCAAGGCGACGAGGGGTTTCAGGCGCGACTTCATTTCCGGACTCCGTTATCGAAATAAGCGCGAGATGTTAGGAAGCGCGCCGGTATCCGGGAATGCGGCAAATTGTCGCGGCCCATGAAAAAACCCCGCCGGAGCGGGGTTTTTTCATGGGGTGCGGGCGGTTCACGCCCCGTGATGCACCCAGTCCGCCCCCAGGCTGCCCCACAGACTTTCCCGGTAGGCCGCGCCGCTGACCCGGGCAAGCTCGGTTTCCGCCTGCACCAGCAAGGCCTGGCAAGGGGCGAGTTGGTCGGGGTCGCAGCGCTCGCGCGCGTCGGCTTCCAGGAAGGCCTTGAGGTAGGCCACCTGACGTTGCGCCAGGGCGATGTCGCGCCGCTGTTTGATATCCAGACGCGCGCGATACCAGTCGCTTGCCAGCAGCGCTTCGCGTGTGAACAGGGCGCGAATTTCCGGGTGGGAAATGTCTTTGCCCTGGAATTCGCCGCCGACCATGATGTTGAGCAGCGCTTGCAGCGGCGGGCAGGCGTCGTCGACCGAACCGTCTTCCAGATAACCCTGGGCGACCTGTCGCTGCGAGGCGACGATGTGCTGGATGCCTTCGACATAGGCGTCGAGACCCTGGCTTTCCGGCTTCAGCATGGCCTCGTCGAACACCGCCATCGGGCTGTCGAAGATCTTGCCCAGGTAGGCGTGGGCGAAGCCGCTGGTGATGCGGTAGCCGAGGCGGCTGGCGAGCACGCGCTGGCCGTTGTGGTCGAAATCTTCCAGCTTCTCCAGGTAGCCATGTTCGATCAGCCAGGCCGGGTCCTGTTCGCGTTGGGTGAGGCGGCTCCAGATTTCCGGGACCAGGAAGCTGACGTCGTGGTCGACCCGACGCTCCTTGCCGATGAAGCCAGCAGCGGAGGTGAAGCCGGGGTAACCGCAGAGAATGAAGGAAACCAGGGCGTTGTTGAGGTCGGCGGTGGTGCTGAGGGCGTTGAACGGGCCCTTGGTGAGCGCGCCCTCGGAGCCGGCGCCGGTGGTGGAGGGGGACTTGCCGGAAAGGCTGGCGATGAAGTCCATGAACAGTTCGGGCAGTTCCTGGTAATGAATCGGCCCGTACACGGCGAGCGGCTTGATGCCGGGCGCCTGCGGATTGTTGCGGCGCCCCGGCAGCACGGCGTTGACCGGGAAATGCACCGGGCGGGCGGCGGGAATGCACCGTTGCAGACGGGTGCCGAGGTCCGCCAGATAACGGTCGCGCGGGTTGGCCAGGTCCGGCCGCATTTGCAGGTAACGCATGTTGGGGCTGGGTTTGCCGCCGACGATGCGCGGATGCGCGGAGGAGACGAACCAGCCGTCATCGAGGGAATCGGCCGCGCCCTGGATGAACTGGCGCATCGGCTCGGTGTATTGCGAGAACGCCACCACGTCGTCGACCAGATCGCGGGCGTCCTGGCGGTTGAGCGGCGCGAAGTTGGAGATGAAATTGTCCGCCAGGGTCATGTCGAGTTCGGTCTGCGGGTCCATGCCGCGATGCTTGGCGTCGTCCGGGCGCTGGAACAGGCGCGCCTCACAGTTCTCCACCAGTTTGACCGACGCGTGCGACCAGTCCGGGTTGAGGTGAGCGAGCTGCTCGGCCGGCAAGGTGGTGGCGACGGCGATATCGTCGGCCAGTTGCACTTTCTGGGCACCGACAAAATTCTGCCGCAGCTTGAACACGCGCCAGGAACCATCGTTCAGGCGGCCCACGCGCAAATAGCTGGCGACCAACTGGCGGCCCTGGTACTTCAGTTCATGGCCGGGCTGGTCGTTGATCTGGTCCACCGAGAAGTGCGCGCGCCAGTCATTGCCCCATTCCTGGCGGTAGAAACGCTTGATGATGAACACCAGTGAACGAATGTGCTGGGGAATGGACTCCAGCCAGGCGTTGTATGCCGGGGTATATTCCGTTTCCGATGGCGTCAGCAGACGGATCACCGAGCCGACCGAGCGTCTGGCGCTGAGCAGGGAGCGGGTGTCGCGCCCGTCCCTGGGCTCGACCTTGAAACGGTCGGAATAGTCGCGCTCGAAGATGGCCGCGACCTGATCCAGGTCATCTTTCAAATCCTTGACGATGAACGATCCGGACAACAGGGAGCCGGCCAGCGACTTGGAAATCTCCGACTTGCCGCCGCCGGAGACGGTGCAGGGCTTGTAGCAAAAAGTCCCTTCCGCCTCGGTGCCGAGCAGGCGCCAACTGGGCGCGCTGGGATGTTTGTGCAGCTCGATCTTGTAGCCGCAGGGATAAAGATAGACATGACCGGCGAGCAGCTTGATTTGCCGTGGCTGCTCTTGCACCCGCCAGCTGACCTGCATCGTGCCCAGGTCGAAGCGGGCATCTTCCGGCACGAGATGGATGTTCTTGTAGCGTTTGTCGCTGGCGTGGCCTTCCGGGTGGATGTCCACCTGATTGCCCAGCAATGGCAACGCTTCGGCCAGGGTATGGCCGCGATCCGGCAGGCGGCTGTCCGGTTCGTAGCTTTCCCCCAGGTTGTCGCTGGGAAAGGCCAGCGCGCCGCCGGAGTGTTCTTCCTCGCTACCGCCGTACAGGTTGGCGGCGTAGCTGATCTGCGACTTGATCTCCTTCTTGCTGTAGCCGAAGTAGTTGTCGGCGATCAGGGTGACGATCACGCCGTTCATGTCGCGGCAGACGATCTTGAAGGCCTGGCCGCCGTTGTACAGTTCGTCGGCCTCCTTCCAGCACATGCCGTCGCGGCGCTGGCGCTCACTGGCGGCGTCGAAGTGCGGCAATCCCAGGTCTTTCTTGCGCAGGGTGGTCAGGTGTGGCGCCAGGATCACGCAGCCGGTATGGCCGCTCCAGCCCACCACGTCGAGACCGGCGTCGTTTTCCGGCAAATAGGGGTCGCCGGCATTGCCGAAGATGCGTTCCACGAAATCCAGGTTGGCGACCAGGCCGCCCGGCGCGAAGAAGCGGGTTTCCATCCGCTTCGCCGGCATCACGCCCGCCACCTCGGGAGAAACCAGCGGACGCAACAGCAGCGACACCCAGAGATGCGCGCCGACCGGCTGGTTGGCGGTATAGGGCAGGCGCAGCAGATCATCCGGCGCATCCAGCGCGGCGCGCATCAGGGCGGCAAAGGTGGCGGCCGGCACCGCCTTCTTGTCCCAGGGAATCGGCAGGCCACCCTCGGCGATATGGAACACCCCGTCGGTGGTGCGACGATCCTTGCCCGGGTTGTGCAGCACGCCCTGGCGCAAACGGTAGGACGCGAGATAGCGCGACTCGAACTGGTCACCATCGACCGGTAGGGAGAGTTCCGCCGCCAGACCGGGGCGATCAAGGATGAACGGCGCGGCGGGCAACTGGATACGTGTATCGCCACCATTGCGCGCCAGGTAATCGTTGATGAAGTCCTGGATGCGCTGATCCACCGGGCAGCGGTAATCGCGCAACAGACGGCGATGCTGGCGGTAATTGCGCAGGAGGTCGTTGGCAATGTCGAGGAGATCGTCGTCACCTTCGCGCCGCACCGGCTGGCCCGAGGCGGCGAGTTGCAGATCGATCTGGCGAATGCGCTTCATCCGCTCCGGACTGACCGGGCGGGGGGCGATGGCGGATGCCGCGGGCATAGGCTGACCGAGGCGGGCGATATCGTTATCCATACACACTCTCTGCTTGAAACGGGGCCGCGCCGGTCACGAAATACGCGCGTGCGGCGGGCGCTGGTAGCGGGAAAAAAACAGGTGAGGCCGGAACAGGCCGGTAAGCCGCGCAATCATGACAGAAGCGAGCCATTCCGGGCAAGGAAACGGCTGCTTGAGGTCTTTTGATGTTAATGCAACTTATTGATAAATAATGGTTATTAAGGGTTGTTTGTGCGTTCGATGGTGCACGGCAACATTCATTGAGATTTGGCCCTGAATTTCAGCGCCGCCGCCTTGCGTTCAGCGCCCGCGCCCCCGCTTCAAGCCCTGCCCGCCCACCCAGTCGGCGGCGAACTGGCGGGCGACGCGGCCGGAGCGGCCGCCACGGGCAATCGCCCAGTTGATCGCTTCCTGACGCATGGATTCCGTCGCCTTGCCCCCCAGCGCCGCCACCCAGGCGCCGACGATGGCCAGGTAGTCGTCCTGATTGAACGGCCAGAAGGTGAGCGTGAGGCCGAAGCGGTCGGACAGGCTGATTTTTTCCTCGATGCTTTCCGCCGGCCGCACTTCGCCCCCCAGGTGTCGGGTGGCTTCGTTTTCCGCGAAAAACTCCGGCATCAGATGGCGCCGGTTCGAGGTGGCGTAGATCAGTACGTTATCCGGCAAGCCCGCCACGGACCCGTCGAGCGCGGCTTTCAGCGGCTTGTAGGCGGCGTCATTCGGCTCGAAGGAAAGGTCGTCGCTGAACAGGATGAAGCGCCAGGGCTGGCCTTCCAGGCGCGCGGTGATGTCGGGCAGGTCGATCAGGTCTTCGCGATCCACCTCCACCAGACGCAGGCCCTGCTTCGCGTGGCGCGGCAGCAGGGCCTTGATCAACGAGGATTTGCCGCAGCCCCGGCTGCCGGCGAGCAACACGTTGTTGGCCGGCAGCAGCTTGAGAAACTGGCGCGTGTTGCGCTCCACTTCCGCCTTCTGCTCGGCGATGCCGGTGAGCGCCTCCCAGGGCGGGCAATTCAGGGTGGTGACCGGCAGCAACAGGCCACGTCCCATCTGCTTGCGCCAGCGGCAGGCCAGCGTCTCGCGCCAGTCCACGCGCGGCGGCAGCGGTGGCAGCCAGGCATCCAGCCGCGCCAGCAGGTCATTGCCGCGGGCGACCAGGAGCGCGAGTTCCGGGCTGACCTGGTACACGGGGGACACGTCTTCCTCCTCGAAATCGTCGTTCATTGCGTCTCCATGTAGCGCCGGCATCCTGCCGGCTTTGTTCTTCTAATCAGGCCCACGAAGCCGGCTGGAAGCCGGCGCTACAGCGTTCAGGTCCGGTATTCCGCGTTGATCTTCACGTAGTCATAGGAAAAATCGCAGGTCCACACCGTCGCGACCGTGTTGCCGCGCGCCAGGTCGACGCGGATCGCGATTTCCGGCGCCGCCATCACGCGGGCGCCTTCTTCTTCCCGGTAGCCCGGCGCGCGGCCGCCGTTTTCCGCGACCAGGACGTTACCCAGCCAGAGGCGGATGCGGTCGACGTCGAGGTCATTAATGCCGGCATAGCCGATGGCGGCGAGGATGCGGCCGAGGTTGGGGTCGGAGGCGAAGAACGCGGTTTTTACCAGCGGCGAACGGGCGATGGCGTAGGCCACCTGTTTGCATTCGGCCTCGTCCTTGCCGCCTTCCACCCGCACTTCCATAAACTTGGTGGCGCCCTCGCCGTCGCGCACGATGGCCTGCGCGAGTTCGATCATCACCTCGGTGATGACCGACTGGAGGGAGTCGAAGCGGGAATCACCGGAGTCCATGATCACCGGCGCGGGCGTGCTGCCGGTGGCGATGAGGATGCAGGAGTCGTTGGTCGAGGTGTCGCCATCCACCGTGATGCAGTTGAACGACTTGTTCACCGCATGGCGCAGCATGGCTTCCAGCGCCTCGCAGGAGACCGGCGCGTCGGTGGCGACGAAGGACAGCATGGTCGCCATGTTCGGGTGAATCATGCCGGAGCCCTTGGCGATGCCGGTCACGCTGAATTCCACCCCGTTCAGTGCCGCCTTGCGCGAGGTGGCCTTGGCCACGATGTCGGTGGTCATGATCGCTTCCGCCGCCGCCGCCCAGTTACCGGGCTTGAGGTCGTCGAGGGCGGCGGGTAGGGCGGCGATGATCTTGTCGTGCGGCAGGGGTTCGAGAATCACGCCGGTGGAGAAGGGCAACACCTGTTCCGGTTTGAGGTTCAGGTTTTCCGCCACGGCGGCACAGGTTTCACGGGCGCGGCGCAGACCGTCCTCGCCGGTGCCGGCATTGGCGTTGCCGGTGTTGACCACCAGGGCGCGGATACCACTCTCCTGGTGCAGATGTTCCTTGCATACGGTGACGGGCGCGGCGCAGAAACGGTTCTGGGTGAACACGCCCACCACTTCGGCGTCATGCGGCAGGGTCATCACCAGCACATCGCGGCGGCCGGGTTTCTTGATGCCAGCGCAGGCGATGCCCAGTTCGACACCGGGAACAGGCTGCAGGGAGGCGGGATCGGGAGCGGAAAGATTGACGGGCATGGCGACAAGAGGGCCGGGGAAGATTGAGATGCGTCGATTTTAGCGGAGGCTTGCCCGGCCACCCGCCGGTCTTTTCGTCGGGTACGGGGTAAGTCCGGAAGCCGGACGCTCAAGTCCGAGTCATTAGTGCCGATAACTTGGCGTCAATCACACAATAAGGGAGCCGTCATGCAAGTCCGCCAAGCCGTTCTTACCGCACTGGATACCGCCGCGCTTACGCCGCTGGCGGCAATCGCGCCCAATCTGGTGCTGGTGTTCGCGGCGCCCGTGTTCTTCGCGGATGCAGCCTTTGCCGCCACGCTGGCGCAAGCCTTTCCCCAGGCGCGGCGTCTGGCCTTGTCCACTGCCGGAGAAATCTCCGGCCAGGGGGTGAGTGACAACAGCATCGTGGTCACCGCCATCCACTTCGAGCACATCCCCTTCAAGGTGGCCTCCACCGACTTCGCCGGCATGGACGACTCCGCCGATGCCGGCCGGCGCCTTGCCGAGCAGTTGCTGACACCCGACCTGAAAGCCGTGTTGCTGCTATCGCAAGGGGTGGCGGTGAACGGCAGCGAATTGATCGGCGGCGCGGTTTCCGTACTGGGCAAGGGCATTCCCCTGACTGGCGGGTTGGCCGGTGACAACGGAGCTTTCACGCGCACCTGGGCGATGCTGGATGACGTGGTATCAGATCGTCTGATGCTGGCGGTCGGCTTCTATGGCGACGCGGTCAGCTTCGCGCACGGCTCCTTCGGTGGCTGGCAGAGCTTCGGCCCGGCCCGCCGTGCGACGAAAGCGGCCGGTAATGTGCTCTACGAACTGGACGGCGAGCCGGCGCTGGCCATCTACAAACGCTATCTGGGTGAATACGCCAAGGACCTGCCCGCCTCCGGCCTGTTGTTCCCCTTCGCCATCCTCTCGCACGAGCGCGAGGAAACCGGCCTGATCCGCACCCTGCTGGGTATCAACGAGGCCGACGGCAGCCTGACCCTGGCCGGCGACATCCCCCAGGACGGCTATCTCAAGCTGATGCATGCCTCCACGGAGGCCTTGGTGGACGGCGCCGAGGCGGCGGCACAAGCCGCCAGCCGGATGGCCGAGGCGGATGGCCAGTCGCTCGCCATCCTGATTTCCTGCATCGGCCGCAAACTGGTGATGGGCGACCGGGTGGACGAGGAAGTCGAGGCGGTGGGCGCGGTGTTCGGCCAGAATTGCAGCCTTACCGGCTTCTATTCCAATGGCGAGATCAGTCCTTTCCTGGAAACCACGGAATGCAAACTGCACAACCAGACCATGACCATCACCTGGTTGGGTGAGGCGGGGCATTGATGCGCCGTAGGGTGCGCCGTGCGCACCATTCGACAAGGGGCGGTGCGCGCGTCGCACCCTACGATCTGATCATGGCGAGTACCGCCTGACATGCATCGCCTCCTGGAACGCCAGATCAAACGCGCCCTGAGCGTCGAGACTGGCGCGTGGCCGCGCCTGGCGGGTGCGCTTGGTACGCTGGCGGGTCAATGTGTGGGCCAGGATGCCGATCTGGCGCGCGCGCTGTACGGCCTGCCGACGCTGCTGGAACGGGTTTCCGAGGCCTACACCCAGCAGGAGCGCGATCTCGCCCTGATCCGGCGTGGTCTGGAACTCTCCTCGGAAGAGCTATCCGATGCCAACCAGAAGCTGCGCGACGAGGCTCAGGCCAGCGCCCAGGCCCTGGCGGCGTTACAGGGGGCGTTCGATGCCCTGCACACCGGGAACGGTGGCCAGGCCGAGGATCTGGTGGCCCTGGCGGGCCAGATCGCCGGGCTGACCCGCGAGCGCGAGCGGATTCGCGCCGCCCTGGCGAAAAGCGAGGAACGCTTCGATCTCGCCATGCGCGGCGCCAACGATGGGGTGTGGGACTGGGACATGGTTCACGACAGCGTCTATTACTCGCCGCGCTGGAAGGCCATGCTCGGCCATGGCGAGGACGAGATCGGCATCGCCTTGAGGGAATGGTCTGATCGTGTGCATCCCGACGATCTGGTGGCGGCCAGGATGGCGATCGATTCGCATCTCTCCGGCAAGACCGACAAGTTCGAAACCGTGTTCCGCTTCCGCCACAAGGACGGCCATTATCTGTGGATGCTCTCGCGCGGCCAGGCGGTGTTCGCCGCCGACGGCACACCGCTGCGCATGGTCGGCACGCATAGCGACATCAGCGCGCAGAAACAGGCGGAGGTGGCCCTGATCCAGGCCAAGGAGGCGGCGGAAGCGGCGAGCCGTGCCAAGAGCGAGTTCCTGGCCAACATGAGCCATGAAATCCGCACGCCCATGAACGGCATCCTGGGCATGCTCACCCTGGCGCTGGATACCTCGCTCAACGCGGAGCAGCGCGAATACCTGGGTCTGGCGAGTTCATCCGCCGATGCGCTGCTGCACATCCTCAACGACATCCTGGATTTCTCCAAGATCGAGGCGGGTCGCCTCGATGTGGCGGCGGAAGCCTTCGACCTGGACGCCCTGCTGCGCGAACTGGTGCGTCTGGAGATGCCGCGCTGCCGCGAGAAAGGCCTGACGCTGACGCTGGAACTTGCCACCGATCTGCCCGCCACCTTGCTCGCCGACCCGGCTCGGGTGCGCCAGGTGCTGCTCAACCTGCTCGGCAACGCCATCAAGTTCACCTCGCGCGGCACGATCACGCTGGCGGCGCGGCGTGAAGGCGTGCATGCCCGTATCGCCGTGCGCGACACCGGCATCGGTATTCCGCGCGACAAACAGCCCAGCGTGTTCGAGGCGTTTACCCAGGCGGATGGTTCCATCACCCGGCGCTTCGGCGGCACCGGCCTGGGATTGACCATTTCCAGCCGGCTGGTGCAACTCATGGGCGGGCGCATGGGCCTGAACAGCGAGCCGGGCGCGGGCAGCGAGTTTTTCTTCCTCCTGCCGCTGGGCGTGGCCCCCGCCGCTGCGGCCAAGCCCACGACCGTCGTGCAGACCACGCGCCGAGCGCCGTTGAACATTCTGTTGGCCGAGGACAACCTTATCAATCAGCGTCTTGCCATTGCCCTCCTGACCCGCGAGGGGCACCGCGTCACGCTGGCGGAAAACGGCCTGGAAGCCCTGGCGCTGCTGGAGAAGGCCCGCTTCGATCTGGTGTTGATGGATATGCAGATGCCGGACCTCGATGGCTTGGAAACCACACGCCACATCCGCGCGCATGAGGCCAGTGGGGGAACACGCCTGCCGATCATCGCCCTGACCGCCAACGCCTACGCGGAAGACCGCGATCATTGCCTGGCCGCCGGCATGGACGATTTCGTCAGCAAGCCGATACGGCGCGAGGAATTGCTGGCGGCGATACAGGGGCTTGTGTCGCGATAGTTGCGCCGGCGCCGCAGTTATGACGTGCCGCCCACGGTCAACCCATCCACCCGCAAGGTCGGCTGCCCCACACCCACTGGCACGCTCTGGCCTTCCTTGCCGCAGGTGCCGACGCCGGGGTCGAGCTTCATGTCGTTGCCGATCATCGAGACACGCGTAAGCACGTCGGGGCCGTTGCCGATCAGACTGGCGCCCTTCACCGGGCGGGTGATGCGGCCATCTTCGATCAGATAGGCCTCGGCGGCGGAGAACACGAATTTGCCGCTGGTGATGTCGACTTGGCCGCCGCCGAAGTTGGCGGCATAAAGCCCCTTCTTCACCGAGGCGATGATTTCCGCCGGGTCTTTGTCTCCCGCCAGCATGTAGGTATTGGTCATGCGCGGCATCGGCAGATGGGCGAAGGATTCGCGGCGGCCGTTGCCGGTGGGTGCCATGCCCATCAGGCGTGCGTTCATGGTGTCCTGCATATAGCCCTTGAGGATGCCGTTTTCGATGAGCACGGTGTTTTGCGTCGGTGTGCCCTCGTCATCGACGTTGAGCGAGCCGCGGCGATCCGTCAGGGTGCCGTCGTCGACCACGGTGACGCCGTCCGCCGCCACCCGCTCGCCGATACGGCCGGAAAACGCGGATGAACCCTTGCGGTTGAAGTCGCCTTCCAGGCCGTGGCCGATGGCTTCGTGCAGCAGAATGCCGGGCCAGCCGGCGCCGAGGACCACGGTCATGTTGCCGGCCGGGGCCGGGATGGCATCGAGGTTGGTGAGCGCCTGGGCCACCGCCAACTGCGCATATTCGAGCAACTGGTCGTCGCTGAAGTGCGCATAGTTGAAGCGGCCGCCACCGCCCGCCGAGCCCTGTTCGCGGCGGCCATCCTGTTCGACGATGACCTGCAGCGAGACTCGCACCAGTGGGCGCACGTCAGCCGCCACGCGGCCGTCCAGGCGCGCCACCATCATCACTTCATATTCGCTGGCCAGACTGGCCATGACCTGGCTGACCCGGGGATCGAGTTCGCGCGCGTATTTTTCCAGGCGATGCAGCAAGGCGACCTTGTCCGCCTCGGTGAGCGAAACCAGCGGGTCGATCAGTGCGTACAGCGCGCGCCCATGCACCTGGCTCGCCACTCGCGTACTGGCGGACTGGCCGGCGGCGGCAATGGCGCGTACCGTGGTCGCGGCTTCCCGAATGGCTTTCAGGCTGATGTCGTCGGAATAGGCGAAGGCGGTGCGGTCACCGGTTACGGCACGCACGCCGACGCCCTGGTCGATGTTGAAGCTGCCGGATTTGACCTGCCCTTCTTCCAGGCTCCAGGCCTCGGACCGTGAATACTGAAAATACAGGTCGGCGTCGTCCACCTGATGCGCGCCGAGTAGTCCGAACACCTCGTCGAGTTGCTCCAGGTCAAGCTCATTGGGCAGCAACAGGGTGGATTCGGCGGTGGAGAAGAGATAGAGGTTGGGGTCGACGGCGTTCATGGGGTTCTCGTAGTGCCGGCAGGGCTGCCGGCTTGGGTGGGGAGGCCGGCCAGAAGGCCGGCGCTACCGCGTGTTCAGGGTTTGATTAGATCCACTTTGATGCCTTTCGTGCACTCCAGCGTGCGGTGCTTGAGGGCGGGCAGGCTGGTGCGCAGGCCGGACTGGTAGTCGGGGTTGAGGCCGGCGATGACCACGCCGGAACCACGCGGCAGGCGGTCGAGGATGTTGCCCCAGGGGTCGACGATCATGCTGTCGCCGTGGGTCTCGCGGCCGGAGATGTGGTAGCCGCCCTGCGCCGGGGCAATGACATAGGCGAGGTTCTCGATGGCACGGGCGCGGATCAGAGTTTCGAAGTGTGCCTTGCCGGTGGTGGCGGTGAAGGCGGCGGGGACCACGATCATGTCGACGTCGCCCATCGCCCGGTACAACTCGGGGAAGCGCAGGTCATAGCAGATTGACAGGCCGAGGCGGCCGAACGGGGTGTCCACCACCACCACGCGATCGCCCGGCTCGATGGTGCTTTCCTCGCTGTAATGCTCGTTGCCGAGGTCGAGACCGAACAGGTGGATCTTGTCGTAGCGCGCCGCCAGCTTGCCCTTGTCGTCGTAGACCAGGCAGGCGTTGCGCACCTTGTCGGGGGCGTCGCAGGCCATCGGAATGGAGCCGCCGACCAGCCAGATGCCGTGTTTCTTGGCCTGGGTGGCAAGAAAGCGCTGCATCGGCCCTTTGCCCGGCTGTTCCCGCACCTTGATCTTGTCGGTGTCGTTGAGGCCCATGATGGAAAAGTTTTCCGGCAGCGCCACCAGCTTGGCGCCGGCCGCCGCCGCCATGCCGATAAGTCGCTCGGCTTCCGCCAGATTGGCCGCGACATTGGGGCCGGAAGCCATCTGGATGGCCGCTACCCGGGTGATGCCGCTGGTTTCCTTGGCGGGTTTCGGGGCGGCGCGGGTTTTCGTCTTGGCGAAGCTGGAGGGTTTGGCGCGGGTCACGAGGGCATCCTTGCGGCGTGAGGGAAGGGCGGGCGTAGCTTGAGGGTACACAAGGATTTCGCTGCACCGCAATAGCCAAGCGGAACCAGGCAGGACGTAGGTTGGGCAAAGTGAAGCGTGCCCAACATCGCTGCGGTTCGTTGGGCACGCTTCGCTTTGCCCAACCTACGTTTCTCTAGTAACCGGTTCAAACATCCACCGGGTCGACATCCAGCACCCACTTCACGCCACGCGCCGGCAGGGCAGCCAGGGCTTCCAGCCAGTGCCCGAGAAAGGCTTGCAGGCGGTTACGGGTGGCGGATTGCAGCAACAGTTGCAAGCGGTGGCGGCCGGCGATGCGCAGCATTAATGCCGGTACCGGATCGAAAAGCTCCACACCCTGGTTCATTTCCATACCGGCCTCGCGGGCCGCCAGCAGGAATCTCATGGCCGCTTCTTCCGTACTCGCCTCGGCGCGCAATACCGCTTGCGCCACGAACGGCGGAAAGTCGGCGGAACGGCGCTCGCGCAGGGCGGCCTCGGCGAAGCCGGGGTAATCGTGACGCACCACCGACTGATACAAGGGATGGCCGGGGTAGCGGGTCTGGATCAGCACTTCGCCGGGGTGCTCGGCGCGCCCGGCGCGCCCCGCCACCTGCATGAGCTGCGCGAACAGGCGCTCGCTGGCGCGGAAGTCCGGTGATACCAGGGCCTGGTCGGCGCCGATCACGCCCACCAGGGTGAGGTGGGGGAAGTCGTGGCCCTTGGCGACGATCTGGGTGCCCACCAGGATGTCTACCTCGCGCGCCGCCACCCGGTCGCGCATCGCCGCGAAGGCGCCTTTGCGCGCGGCGCTGTCGCGGTCGATGCGCAGAATGCGGGCTTCCGGGAAATGTTCCGCCAGGGTTTCTTCCACCCGCTGTGTGCCCTGGCCGGCCGGGCGCAGATCGACACTGCCGCAGTCCGGGCAGGCCTCCGGCGGACGGGTGTCGAGGCCGCAGTGGTGGCAGACCAGACGGTAGCCGGATGCATTTCCGGCCCCGGCGCGGTGCAGTACCAGATGCGCGGAACAGCGCGAGCAGGGAAACACATGGCCACAACCGTTGCACAGCAGGGTAGGGGCGTAACCGCGTCGGTTGATGAAGATCAGGCTTTGTTCGCCGCGTTCCAGGGTGGCTTCCAACGCGCTCAGCAGGGCGCGGCTAAAGCCCTGCTTGGGTCGGTCGTTGCGGCTGTCGATCAGACGCACCTTCGGCAGGCTGGCCTGGGCATGGGCGCGGGCGGCGAGGCTGAGCAGGTGGTAGCGCCCAGCCTTGGCGTTCTTCCAGGTTTCCAGCGCCGGCGTGGCGGAGCCCAGCACCACCGGTACCCCCGCCTGACGCGCGCGCCAGACCGCGACATCGCGCGCGGAATAGCGCATGCCTTCCATCTGTTTGTAAGAGGTGTCGTGCTCCTCATCGACCACGATCAGGCCCAATCGCGGCAGCGGCGTGAATACCGCCAGTCGGGTGCCCAGGATGATGTCGGCGTCACCGCGCAAGGCCGCCAGCCAGCCGGCGCGCCGTTCGCCGTCCGCGAGACCGCTGTGCAGACCGATCAGGCTGTGGCCGGGGAAACGTTGCAAAAAGCGCTCGGTGAGTTGCGGCGTGAGGTGAATTTCCGGTACCAGGATCAGCGCTTGTCGGCCGGCCGCCAGGGTATCGGCGACCAGGCGCAGGTAGACCTCGGTCTTGCCGCTGCCGGTCACGCCATGCAGCAGCCAGGGCGAAAAACCCGCGCCCGCCGCGCGAATGGCGTCCAATACGGTTACCTGATCCGACGTCGGGGTGGGTGAACTGGCCGCGCTTGACGACAATGCGGGCGCCGCCTGGCCTTGCAGCCAGCCGCGTTTCAACCAATCGCGCAGCAGCGTTTTTTCCCGGTCATTGAGATCGGCGCGCGCCAACGGGTTGGCCACCGAACTCGCCAGGAAACGGGCGGCGAGGGCGAATTGCGCGGGCTTACGGGCGTCGATCACGGCAACTTCAGTGTGTCCCGTTTCGCTGAGCGTATAGGCGGCCGGTTCCGCCGCTCGCACCGGGCGGCCGCTACGGCGCAGGGCCGGCGGCAGCAGGCTGGCGAGGACCGCGCCCAGGGGGTGGTGGTAGTAGCCGGCGGCGAAGCGCGCCAGTTCCAGCAATTCGGCCGGCAGCGGCGGTGTGTCGCGGTCGATGTGCTTGAGTGGTTTCAGGGCGGCGGCCGGCACCTCGCTGTGGTCGGCCAGCTCGACCAGCACACCGACCAGCGTGCGCGGCCCGAATGGGACTTCGACACGGCGACCGATGTCGGCCACCCCCGCTTCCGGCGCCAGGTAGTCGAACAGGCGGTCGAGCGGGGTGTCGAGGGCGACGTGGGCGATGACGGTCATCGTAGCGTCCGACCGATGTTTATGTTGCGGAGCCACATTTGATGCATGCAATTAACGCGCGAAGTTAAAGTGATTTCTTAGAACCGAGCACGAAGCCGATGCCCGCCAAAGAGGTTTTCAAGTTTTCCACCGAAGCTGTGGATAACCATGTGGACAAACTGTCATGAAAAGGTCAAAAACGCTTGTATATCGGTAGCTTATCCCAATCGCTCAATATTTACGCAGTGGAGAATATATTAAATATCAATGACTTACGTGTTGGCAAAGAAGGCGGTGGGGACAGGTGTCGGCGATGAAGTCAAGCGCAATAAATGTGCATAAGTTATTGCTAATTTTCTGGTTTGTCGGACCGGAGCCGGCGCGCGTGGCCGCGTCGCGTCGCGTATGCACACGTCACCAGGTCAGCGTGGTGGCGCGGCTTGGTTAAAAACCCGGGGTATACCCGTCCAGCGTTTCCGTGGCCCATTCCACCAGCGCGTCTTGAGCGCGCCCACCGGCTTCCGCATTGCTGTGATTGATCAGGAAAACGATGACACGGCGGCCCCCATTCGGGGTGCGCGCGTAGCCGGCCAGATTGCGCACGCCCTTGAGGCTGCCGCTCTTCAGCCAAGCCTGGCCGCGCGCGGCGGAAGCATTGAGGCGGTTCCTCTGGGTGCCTTCCAGGCCGACTGCCGGCAGAGAGGCGGCGAACTCATGCCAGAGCGGTTGCCGGGTTGCCCAGCGCAACAGCCGGGCCAGGGCAAAGGCCGAGATGCGCTCGACCCGGGAGAGTCCGGAACCGTTCTCCAGCACCAGTTTGCCGCATTCGAGGTCACGCGCCGCAAGCCACTCGCGCAGCGCGTGTTCGCCCTTGTCCCAGGTGGCGGGGGCGCCGAATCGGGCGGCGCCGAGATTGAGGAACAGCATCTTGGCCATGACGTTGTTGCTGAACTTATTGGTGTCGCGCACCAGTTGCGCGACCGGCGGCGAGGCGAATTCGAACAATGGTTTCGCGCTTTCCGACGCGCTTCCATACACCACATCGCCCGCCAGCCGGCCACCCAGCTCGCTCCAGAGACGGCGAAACCAGGCGGCGGCAGTGGCCTCAGGCGGCAGCAGATTGAGGGCGATGGACTGGTCGCCGCAAGCGATGGGATAGCCGCCGCTGAGTGTCAGGGTGTCATTCGCCAATGCGATCCGTTCACGGACGCCGTTGCAGGGGCCGAGATTGGCGGTGAGGCGGTTGTCGAGCATGGGCGCGACCAGTGGCGGGTCGAGACTGGCGTTGATGGCGGTGGCGTCGCCGCCGAGGCGCAAGGCGACCGTATTGAAGTTGACCAGCAGGGCGGCGGGCTGGGCGTTGTAGGGGCGCAATGGGGCGTCGTCGAAGGCGCCGGGATCGACCGGGTCGAGCTGATAGTAGCTGCCGTCCAGCACCACGTCGCCGCGGATCTCGTAGACGCCGCGGGCGCGAATCTCTCGTAGCAACAGCCAGAAACGTTCCATGGTCAGCGCCGGATCGCCGCCGCCTTGCAGGATCAGGCGGCCGTCGACGATGCCGTCCTTCAAGGTGCCGTCCAGTAGTACCCGGGTCTTGAAGGTGTGGGCGGGCCCGAAGCTGTCGAGCGCAACCAGCGAGGTGACCAGCTTCATCACCGAGGCGGGATTCAGGGAACGTTCGACCCCATGCTCAAGCAGCGGTCTGGCGGTGTCGAGGTCGTGCACCACGACGGCGACATGGCTGTCCGGGATGCCGGCCTGCTTGAGCGCCTGAGCGACGGCGGGCGGCAGATCGGCGTGAGCACCGCCAAACCCGAACAGCAGACCCATGATTGCTAGTAGTCCGTTCCGCCAAACCGATGACATTAAACGGCGTCTTGTTCCGCCATGCGTCGTTGCGTCCCCTTGCCGTATACCCCATACGGCGGCGGGGCCGCGCCTCGCCTGGCGAAAAAATACATCTGTTTCATTTGTCACCGTTTTGGCGGAACGGACTACTAGGCATGGGTAAAGCGCACACCGCTTGCGCGTTACGGAATCAGTCCTTGGCAAGGTCGTTCACGTACCAGTCCATCGCCTCCATCAGGCCTTCTTTGATGCGATGGCTGGGTTCATAGCCGAGCAGGGTTTTCGCCTTGGTGATGTCCGCCAGGGAGTGCCGCACGTCGCCGGCGCGAAAGTCGCGGTAGCTGGGTTTGAAGTCTTTCAGATGCGGGAAACGCGGCTCCAGGGTGGAGCGGATGGCCTCGAACAGGTCGTTCAGCGTGGTGCGGTCGCCGACGGCGACGTTGTAGACCTGATTGGCGGCATCCGGGTGCTCGGCGGTGGCGGCCAGCAGGTTGGCCTGCACGGTGTTGGCGATGTAGCAGAAGTCGCGGCTGGTCTCGCCGTCACCGTTGATGAACACCGGCTCGTTGTTGATCATCGATGCCGTCCATTTCGGCACCACGGCGGCATAAGCGCCGTCCGGGTCCTGATGGGCACCGAAGATGTTGAAATAGCGCAGGCCGATGCTCTTGAAACCGTAAGTGCGGGCGAACACCTCGGCGTATTGCTCGTTGACCAGCTTGGTCACGGCATAGGGCGACAGCGGCTTGCCGATGACGTCCTCGACCTTGGGCAGGCCGGGATGGTCGCCGTAGGTGGAACTGGACGCCGCGTAGACGAAGCGCGCCACGCCGGCGTCACGCGCCGCCACCAGCATATTGAGGAAGCCGTCGATGTTGGCGCCGTTGGTGGTGATGGGATCTTCCAGCGAGCGCGGCACCGAGCCGAGGGCGGCCTGATGCAGGACGTAATCGACCCCCTTGCAGGCTTCGTGGCAATCCATCTGAACGCGGATGTCGCCCTCGGTGAAGCGGAAGCGGGCCCACTGTTCCGGGCTGACGACCTTCTGGATCTGGTGAAGATTGTGGCGATGGCCGGTGGCGAAGTTGTCCAGGCCGACCACGTTCTGATCCAGCTTGAGCAGGGTTTCCAGCAGGTTGCAGCCGATGAAGCCGGCGACGCCGGTGATCAGCCAGGTTTTCGGATTGCTGGGGAGGTTTGAGCGGAGTTGTTCGTAGGCGGTCATGTGGGGGAAGGGTAGCGCCGGCTTCTAGCCGGTTGTTGCAAAAGCCGGCTGGAAGCCGGCGCTACATTACAGCCGCCAGAGCTTGAAGCCCGCCGCTTTGATGGCTTCCTGGTCGTAGGCGGATTTTACATCGGTGAAGACGCCGCCTTTCTTCAGCTTGGCGGTGATCTCGGCCAGGCTCATGGCCATGTATTCCTGGTGCGAGACGGCGGCGACGATGGCTTCAGCGTCGTTCGGCAGCTTGTCCCAGGGGGTCAGGCTGATGCCGTATTCGTGTTCGGCCTCGGGTGATTCGGCGATGGGGTCGTGTACCAACACGTCGCAGCCGAAGGATTGCAGCTCCTTGACCAGATCGGCGACCTTGGAGTTGCGCAGGTCGGGGCAGTTTTCCTTGAAGGTGAGGCCGAGGACGATGACCTTGGCGCCTTTCACCGCGCAGCCGTTGTTGATCATGCCCTTGATCGTCTGTTGCGCCACGTAGGCGGCCATGCCGTCGTTGATGCGGCGGCCGGCGAGGATGACTTGCGGGTGGTAGCCCAGCATGTCGGCCTTGTGGGTGAGGTAGTAGGGGTCGACGCCGATGCAGTGGCCGCCGACCAGGCCGGGGCGGAAGGGCAGGAAGTTCCACTTGGTGCCGGCGGCTTGCAGCACTTCCAGGGTATCGATGCCGAGACGGTCGAAAATCAGCGCGAGTTCGTTCATCAGGGCGATGTTGAGGTCGCGCTGGGTGTTTTCGATGACCTTGGCGGCTTCCGCGACCTTGATGGAACTGGCGCGGTGGACGCCGGCGACGATCACCGAGGCGTACAGCTCGGCGACGGCTTCCGAGGTGGGGCCGTCGTCGCCGGAGACGACTTTCACGATCTTGGTGATGGTGCGTTCCTTGTCGCCCGGGTTGACCCGCTCCGGCGAGTAGCCGACGTGGAAGTCTTCCTTCCACTTCATGCCGGAGTGCTTTTCCAGCAGGGGAATGCAGACTTCCTCGGTGGCGCCTGGGTAGACGGTGGATTCATAGATCACCGTGGCGCCTTTCTTCATGTGCTTGCCGACCGTGGTGGAGGAGCCGACCAGGGGCGAGAAATCGGGAATGTGGGCTGCGTCGACCGGGGTGGGCACGGCGACGATGATGAAATCGGCTTTGGCGAGGGCGGCGGGGTCGGTGCTGACGCTGAGCCGGGTCGCGGCTTTCAGGTCTTCCGTGCTGACCTCGCCGGTGGGGTCGCAATAATTCTTGTAGTGGGTGATCTTGGCTTCCGAGAGGTCGAAGCCGATGGTTTCGAATTTCTTGCCGAATTCAACTGCAAGGGGCAGGCCCACGTAGCCCAGGCCGACAACCGCGACGATGCTCATGACGACTCCTCAGAAATTAACCCGCGCATTCTAACGGGCATGGCGGAATGGCCACCACGCAAGATGAGCGTATCAGGCCATGCCCGTCCCTCACCCCCAACCCCTCTCCCACCGGGAGAGGGGAGCGTCGAGAGCCGCTTCGCAGCTTTCGCGTTAATGGCGATTGTGCGTGGCATCATGCCGACATGGAGGATTCCCCAATGATCCAATTGAATATTGCGTGCCTGCTCGCGGCACTGTTTCTCGCGCCCGTTGCCCAGGCCGACATCGTCGATCTGTTGCCGCGCATCAAGCCGTCCATCGTCGGCGTGGGCAGTCAGCACCCCTTGCGCAGCCCGCGCATCCGCATGAGCGGAACCGGTTTCGTGGTGGCGGATGGGCGCCATGTGGTGACCAATGCGCATGTGCCGCCGACTCTCCTGGAAACAGAAAGAGGCGAGACACTGGCGGTACTGCTGCGTGGTCGCGGGGGAGAACGCTCGGTGGAAGTGCGTCGCGCCGAAAAAGTGGCGAATGACCCGGAACACGATCTGTTGCTACTCAAGATTGAGGGCGAGCCTCTGCCCGCGTTGAAACTAGGCAATTCCGATCAGGCGAGGGAGGGGCAGCAGTTCTTTTTTACCGGCTACCCGATTGGCGCCGTGCTCGGCTTGCATCCGGCCACCCATCGCGCCGGCCTCGCCGCCGTAGCGCCAATTTATAGCCGGGTTGCCTCGGTGAAAAGCCTGACGCCGCGATTGATCCGCCAGGCGGAAGACCCCTTTCTGATTTTTCAGCTTGATGCCACCGCCTATCCCGGCAACAGCGGCAGCCCCGTCTATGACGCGGAAACCGGCACGGTCATGGCGGTGGTCAACTCGGTGTTCATCAAGGGCAGCAAGGAAAGCGCGCTCAAGGACCCCAGCGGCATCAGTTACGCGATTCCGGTGAACTACGTGCGCGCACTCCTGGAAAGCGCCGGCCTCAAGCCCTGATCGAGTCCGTGTTTCCCTCCCCGCTGTTGCTCGATACGCATGCCTCGCGCGTCGCCAGACGCTTGGCGCTGGCCCTGCATCTCGCGGCGCTGGCTGCGTTGCTCCTGGCGCGGCTGCCGCCCATCGTGTGGGCGGCGGGGCTGGCGTTGTTGGCCATGAGCCTCACGCTGAGCACGCGGCGGCCCGACTTGCCGCGTTTGCGCTGCAAGTCGGATGGGCGCCTGGAAATCTGGCGCGACGGCAGCTGGCGGGCCGCGCAATTACTGCCCGACAGTGTCGCGCTGCCCTGGCTCATCGTGCTGCGCTGGCGCGAAAACGGCCGCCGCCACCGACTGCTGCTGCCGCCCGACGCGCTGCGCGGCGATGAGCACCGGCGCCTGCGGGTGTGGTTGCGCTGGAAGGCGGATGTCGTCGCGCCGTAGGAGGCTCGCTCGCGGGCCGGGTAGAATCCACGCATTCAGAAATTCGGAGGGTATGGAACGGGTACGAAATAACTTGCACATTCTGGCCGCACTGGCGGGCGCGCTGCCGCGTTGCCGGTCGCTTGCAGGGAACGGCCATGCGGCGCGACCGGCGCCTTGCATCGCATCCCGCCAGCACACCCATAATTGCACAAGTTATTTCGTACCCGTTCCTATGACGCAATGTCTTCGCAACAACTCAATCTGCTTTATTTCGGTCATCTGGTGTCCATGCTCGGACGTGAGAGCGAGGTCATGTTTCTGCCGCTGACGGTGAAAGACATCCAGGGGCTGATGAAGCATCTGGCGCGACGTGGCGACCATTGGCTGGGCATCTTCGGCAGTCCGCCGCCCAGCCTCAAGATCACGGTCAATAAACAATTCGCCGAGATCGATACCCCGATCAAGGGAGGCGACGAAATCGCCTTCGTGGCTTTCAGCATGGCCTGAGCCAGAGGGATGCCCAATTCATGAACGCCATTCTGGCGGCCCCGCGCACATTGCCGCTGGTCGCGGTGCTTCTGGGCGCCTCCAGCGTTCTCGGGTTCGCGCCGTTCGTCTGGTTTCCGCTGCCGATCCTGAGCCTCGCCCTGCTTTTCAACCTGCTGCGCGACGCCACGCCCCGACAGGCGTTCATTGCGGGTTGGGGCTATGGTCTCGGCCTGTTCCTGGCGGGGGTATCCTGGATCTATGTCAGCCTCGCCACCTTTGGTGGCATGCCGATGCCGTTGGCGTTGCTGGCGACGCTCTTGTTCTGCGCCGTGGTCGCGCTTTACCCGGCGCTTGGTCTCTGGCTGGGGACGCGCCTGACCAAACCGGGCTGGTGGCGCATGGCGATCGCGCTACCCGCCGGCTGGGCCTTGCTGGAATGGGTGCGTGGCTGGTTCCTTGGTGGTTTTCCCTGGCTTGCCCTCGGTTATTCGCAGGTGCCGCACAGCCCCTTGCTGGGTTATGCGCCGCTGTTCGGGGTCTATGGCGTCGGCCTCCTGGCCGCCCTTAGCGCCGGTGCCCTGATCGTGCCGAAACCGCGTGCCCTGGCGTTGCTAGCGGCGGTCTGGCTGGGGGGCTGGATGCTCAATGGCGTTTCCTGGACCCGTCCCAGCGGCGAATTGCTGAAAGTCACGCTGTTGCAGGGCAATGTGGCGCAGGAAATGAAGTTCCGGCCGGAAATGCTGGAGCGAACCCTGCTCGATTATGGCCGCGCGGTCCTGGCCAGCGACGCGCGGCTGATCGTGCTGCCGGAAACCGCGCTGCCGGTGCTGCGCTCGCAACTGTCGCCAGATTATCTGGACATGCTCGGCGAACATGCCCGCCGCAACGGTGGCGACGTGGTGCTGGGCATTCCGGAGAGCGAGGGCGATGATCGTTATTTCAACAGCGTGATCAGTGTCGGCAGCTCGCCCGAGGGGCGTTATCGCAAGGCCCATCTCGTCCCCTTCGGTGAATTTCTGCCGCCCGGTTTCGCCTGGGTGCTGCGAGTGCTGTCGATCCCCATGTCCGATTTCTCGCGCGGGGCGGTCGATCAACCGCCGCTGGAAGCGGCAGGGCAGCGGCTGGCCGTGAATATCTGTTACGAAGACGCATTCGGCGAGGAGCGCATCGCCGCCGCGCGCGACGCCACCCTGTTGATCAATGTCAGCAACGACGCCTGGTTCGGCGCCAGCCTGGCGCCTCGGCAACATTTGCAGATCGGCGCCATGCGTTCGTTGGAAGCCGGCCGCTGGCAGTTGCGCGCCAACAATACCGGCTATACCGCGATCATCGACGATACGGGTCGGGTGCGTGACCTGCTTCCCCCCTTCACCCAGGGTAGTCTGGACGCCAAGGTGCAGGGCAGGGTCGGCATGACGCCTTATCTGCGCTGGGGTAACTGGCCCGCGCTTGCGTTGATGCTGTTGTTGCTGGGATTGGCCTGGCGCGGGGGGTGGCGTCGCCATCCGTAGGAGCGGGCTCGCCCGCGATGGCCAGCGTTGAACCCGGAAACCTCGGTTGACCGCTCCTCAACCCTTGAGAGTCTGCTCCCACGCTATTTCTCAACTTAATATTCCACCCATGACCTCTCCCATCCGACTCACCCAGTTTTCCCACGGCGGCGGCTGCGGCTGCAAGATCGCCCCCAATGTGCTGGAAAAAATCCTCGCCGGCACCCCCTTCGCCTCGCATGTGGCGGCGGCGTTCCCCGACCTGCTGGTGGGCATCGAGCATGGTGACGATGCCGCCGTATACAAGCTCAACGAACGGCAGGCGGTGGTGGCGACCACCGACTTCTTCATGCCCATCGTCGACGACCCCTTCGACTTCGGCCGCATCGCCGCCACCAATGCCTTGTCGGATGTCTACGCCATGGGCGGGCGGCCGCTGTTCGCGCTGGCCATCGTCGGCATGCCGGTGGATAAGCTGGCGCATGAAGTGATTCGGGAAATCCTCGCGGGTGGCGAGGCGGTGGCGAAGGCGGCGGGCATCCCCATCGCCGGCGGCCACTCGATTGACGCGCCGGAACCGATCTACGGCCTGGTCGGCATCGGCGTCGTCGATCCGGCGCGGGTGAAGAAGAACAGCGGCGGCCAGGCCGGTGACGTGTTGATCCTGGGCAAGCCGCTGGGGGTGGGCATCTATTCCGCCGCGCTGAAGAAAGGCGCGCTGAGCGACGCTGGTTATGCCGCGATGATCGCCGCCACCACCCAGCTCAACACGCCCGGGCCCGATCTCGCCGAACTCGACGGTGTCCATGCCATGACCGATGTCACCGGCTTCGGCCTGCTCGGCCACGGCCTGGAATTGGCGCGCGGCTCCGGCCTCACCAGCCACCTCGAATACGGCCGCCTGCCGCTGCTGCCCGGCGTGGCCGAACTGGCTCAGGCCGGCCACACCACTGGCGCCAGCACGCGCAACTGGGCGAGCTATGGCGACGAAGTGGAACTCACCGCTGAGTGTTCAGACTGGCAACGCGCCATCCTCAGCGACCCGCAGACCAGCGGTGGCCTGCTGGTGTCCTGCGTGGCGGAGTCGGTGGACGCGGTGCTGGCAATTTTCCAGAAACACGGTTTTCCGCAAGCCTGCGTCATCGGCCGTCTGGAAGCGGGCGCGGCGAAGGCCGTGGTGTCTGTCTGAGTTTTGCCGTCGCCTTCGCCGACTGGCGGGCGCGGGAGGCGCAATCAGGGCCGGTTCACGTTTATCGCGCGGCCATGAAACTGCCGGACCTGGCCAAGAGCGCCGGCGAGGCGGCCCGGCAGCAGGCGGCCTGGGCGGTCGGCAGCACGCTGTTCTGGCGCGGCCGCTTCAACGACGCGCGCAAATGGCTGCCTCCCTCCGCCGAGGGGTTGACCTGCCTGGGCTGGACCCTGGCCTTGCAAGGGGAGCGCGAGGCTGCCCTAAGCCTGCCCAATAACGCATTGCTGCATTTTTTTCTCGACGACCCGGAAGCCTGTCTGCGCCAGCACGAGGCCTCCACCGACCCCGTCGCGATGGCGCGCGCCGAATTGCTGCGCTACTGGGCGCAAACCCGTCTCGGTGAGCGCCCGGACGAAGCCGTCGCCCAGGCCGCCCTCGCCACGCTGCGCCGCCTGGCGCCCTGCGAGGAAGCGCGTGGTACGGCCATCCATGCCGAAGCGGCATTCAGCCGGCAGCCAATTTATGCATTGCCGCACCTCGATCATGCCCTCGACCTGTTCGCCCGCTTCGGCCTGCACTATCTGGAAGCACGCCTGCTGGAGCTGAAAGCGCAAGCGCTCGATGCCGCCGGCCTGCTTGGTGATGCCAGTCGCTTTCATCAGGCGGCGGCGGAAGCCAGGCGACGTTGGTAGGAGGCCCGCTCGCGGGCCGAACAACGTCCGGCGGGCGCGATTCGGCCCGCGAGCGGGCCTCCTACGGCCTTGAGCGGTTAGAATGCTCGGCGTTTTCTCACCAGGCCCGATCATGACCGCTCTCAAGAACGACACCTTTCTGCGCGCCCTGCTGCGGCAACCCACCGACTACACGCCGACCTGGCTGATGCGCCAGGCCGGCCGCTATCTGCCGGAGTATTGCGCCACCCGCAAGCGCGCCGGGAGCTTCCTGGACCTGTGCAAGACCCCCAGCCTGGCCACGGAAGTCACCCTGCAACCGCTGGCGCGTTACAACCTCGATGCCGCCATCCTGTTTTCGGACATCCTCACCGTGCCCGACGCGATGGGCCTGGGCCTGTATTTCGCCGAGGGTGAGGGCCCCAAGTTCGAGCGCCCGCTGCGCGAGGAATGGGCCATCCGCAACCTGCAAGCGCCGGACCCACATGACCATCTGCGCTATGTGATCGACGCGGTATCGGAAATTCGCCGCGCCCTGGACAACAGCGTGCCGCTGATCGGCTTCTCTGGCAGCCCCTTCACTCTGGCCTGCTACATGGTGGAAGGCTCCGGCAGCGATACCTACAAAGAGGTGAAAACCCTCATGTACTCACGTCCGGACCTGATGCACCACATCCTGGACGTGACCACCCAGGCTGTCATCGACTACCTCAACGCCCAGATCGAAGCCGGCGCCCAGGCGGTGATGGTGTTCGACTCCTGGGGCGGCATGCTGTCGCAGGCGGCCTACCTGGAGTTTTCCCTGCCCTACATGGCCCGCATCATGGCCGGCCTCACCCGGGAGCGCGAAGGCCGCGTGGTGCCGCGCATCGTCTTCACCAAGGGCGGTGGTCTCTGGCTGGAGCAGATCGCCCAGTGCGGCGCCGATGCCGTCGGCCTCGACTGGAGCATCGACATCGGCGACGCCCGTCGCCGCGTCGGCGACAAGGTGGCCTTGCAGGGCAACCTCGATCCCAACGTGTTGTTCGCCCCACCCGACGCGGTTGCCAATGAGGCGCGTCGCGTCCTCGCCAGCTACGGCCAGGGTTCCGGCCACATCTTCAACCTCGGCCACGGCATCTCCCAGTTCACCCCGCCGGACAACGTCCGGGTGCTGGTCGATACGGTGCGGGAAGACAGCCGCCAGTACCACGTGTAGGGCGGATGCTGGTAGGGCGGATGCCCGAAGGGCGATCCGCCGGCGGATCGCTCGATCAGGAGTCTGGTTTTCCGGCGGAACCGCTACGTGTTCCGCCCTACGGCCGCGTCGCTCGTTCCAGCATCGACAGCCACGCCAGCGCAGCTTCCCGGCCATCCCCGCACATCTCGGCCGAGGGTTGCAGCCCGCCGCAGAAGTGCGGCCGCGACGGCAGTCCGAACAAGGCGCAGCGATAGTCCCCGCTCAGGTGTGCGCACGGCACCCCGGCCGGCTTGCCGCGCGGCATGTCAGGCAGGGGCGTGGTGATGGATGGGGCGATGCAGCAGGCACCACAGCCCGGGCGACACTCGCGCGGGTCAGGCCCGTTTGTGTCGCTTGAGATGCTGCAACACCAGGGTGGCCACCTGCACGCGGTTGTGGAAATTCAACTTCTGCATGATGTTGGCGAGGTGGTTCCGCACGGTGTTGTCGGAGAGGTTGAGCTTGGCGCCGATGACCTTGTTGCTGTAGCCCTGGGCGACGTACTCGGAAATTTCCAGTTCGCGGGCGGAGAGGCGGGCGAGCGGGTCTTCACCACTGCTGCGGGTGAGCTTCTGCACCACATGCGGCGGGAAGGCGCCGGCATCCTGCAACACCATGCCGATGGCGTGCGAGATCTGTTCGGTATCGGAAGATTTGAGCAGGTAGCCATCGACGCCGGCTTCGATGGCGGCGCGAATTTCCGCGTCCTCATCCTCCACCGTGAGCACGATGACCTTCATGCCCGCCGCTTTCAGTTGCGGCACGACTTCCAGGCCGTCGCCGTCCGGCAGGCTGCGGTCGAGGATCGCGACCTCGGCCTTGCCGCCGCCGTCCAGCCAGGCGCGTACTTCGGCGAGGTCGGCGCATTCACCCGCGACCGCGAAGCTTTCCTCGTTTTCCAGGGAGCGGCGCACGCCGAGTCGCAGCAGGGGATGGTCGTCAACCAGTAGGACATGGATGGGGGTCATGGCTTTGGTCTCTGGTGAAAGTGCCGGCATGATAGCGCGGGCAAGGGCGGCAAGGGCAATCCGTGGCGCTTCAACGGCCCGCGTCGGGCATAAATTTCAGCACATTGCCGTTGATGCAGTAGCGCTTGTAGGTGGGCGCGGGGCCGTCGTCGAAGACGTGGCCGAGGTGGATGCCGGAACTGGCGCTGCGTACTTCCACGCGCTTCATCCCGAGTTTCACGTCTTCATGCAGGGTGAGGGCGCCCGCCACCGGGTTGAAGAAGCTGGGCCAGCCGGTGCCGCTGTCGAATTTGGCGTCGCTGCGGAACAGGGGCGCGCCGGTGATGGGGTCGACGAAGGTGCCGGGGCGTTTTTCGTCGAGATGCGAGCCGCTGCCGGGCCGCTCGGTGCCCTCCTCGAAGGCGATCCGCTGTTGCTCCGGCGTCAGCAGGTGGAAGCCCAGCCATTTCCAGAAGCGCGCCTTGTCGCTGTTGTAGCCGGTGTAGCGTGAGATTTCGCGGCCCTTCTCGAACAGCACGATGGTGGGGGTGGCGAACAACGCCTTTTCCAGTTTCCAGTCGCCGGGCGCTTTCGGGTTCAGGGTGCTTGCCACAGCGACATCCGCGCGCCAGTGGTCGAGTATCTCGGCCTGGAACAGTTTGCAGAAGGCGCAATCCTCGGCCTCAAAAACGATCAGTTGCCGGTTGAAGTCGAGCGCCTTGACGTCCAGCTTCGGCGCCATCGCGCTTTTCGCGGACGCTTGCGTGCCGGGGTAGTTCACGCCGGTGCCGCCCAGGCCGCAGTAGCCCTTGGGATTCTTCTTGAGGTAGTCCTGGTGGTAGTCCTCGGCGGCGTAGTAGTTCTTCAGCGGCGCGATTTCGCTGGTGATGGCGCCGCGGCCGGCCTGGCTCAACGCTTGCTGGTAGGCCGCGCGGGTTTTCAGGGCGACTTCCCGTTGCGCGTCGGTATGCGTGTAGATGGCGCTGCGGTAGTTGCTGCCGATGTCGTTGCCCTGGCGGTCGCCCTGGGTCGGGTCGTGGCTTTCCCAGAACTTGATCAGCACGGTTTCCAGCGTGGTGCGCGCGGGGTCGAAAGAGACTTTCACCACTTCCGCGTGATTGCGCTTGCTGGTCGCGCCAGTGCGCACCGCCCGTTCGTGGGCGAGCACCGCCTTGTAGCTACCCTCGATATCGCCATTGGCGTAGCCGCTTTCGACATCGACCACGCCGGGGATTTCAGACATGCGTTTTTCCGCGCCCCAGAAGCAGCCCATGCCGAGCACGATGCTGTCGAGCGAAACCAGGCCCAGATTCATCGCCTTTTCGAGTCGTGGGGCGGATTTGTCCTCGGCGCAAGCGCTGACCAGGAAGCTCAGGCCGAGTGTCAGGAACAGGGTTTTCAAAATTCGTGCGGCGCGCATGGGTGTGTCCTCTTGAGGGTTCGGTATGGATTGGTCGCGCCGCGAATAAATTCCTTACAGCTTTTTGCAAGGCTGTCGCCGTTTGCATAACTCGACATGACTGAATCAGTCGCTCCGACCCATGAAACCTCATGTAGCGCAGGCTTCCAGCCTGCATCACGGCACCGGGACGGCAACGTGCAGGCTGAAAGCCTGCGCTACAAAAAAAGCCGCAAGGTCGATCACACCGCTTGTTTCACAGTAACGCCGGCTGGATGCCGGCGTTACATCGCGCTTTACGCCGGCACTTCCGCAAGCGGAATTCCCAGCGCGGTGGCGACGCCCTTGCCGTAGGCGGGGTCGGCTTTCAGGCAGTTGCCGATGTGGCGAATCTTCACCTCGCGCGGCGCGTCGCCCATGCCGCGGCCGGTGTTCTCGAACAGCAGTTGTTGCTGCGCCGGGGTCATCAGGCGGAACAGGGCGCCGGGCTGCGAGTAGTAGTCCGTGTCCTCGCGCTGATTCCAGTGGTCGGCCGCGCCTTCCAGGCTCAGCGGCGGTTCGCGGTAATCCGGCTGTTCGGCCCATTCACCGTGGCTGTTCGGCTCATAGCCCAAGGTGCCGCCGTGGTTGCCGTCGACCCGCATGGCGCCGTCGCGGTGGAAATTGTGGAACGGGCAGCGCGGGGCGTTGACCGGGATCTGCTGGTGATTCACGCCGAGACGGTAACGCTGCGCGTCGCCGTAGGAGAACAGCCGCCCCTGCAACATCTTGTCCGGCGAGAAGCTGATGCCGGGTGGCACGTTGGCCGGGTTGAAGGCAGCCTGTTCCACCTCGGCGTGGTAGTTCTCCGGGTTGCGGTTGAGTTCCAGGTCGCCGACATCGATCAGCGGGTAGTCCTTGTGCGGCCAGATCTTGGTCAGGTCGAAGGGGTGATAGGGCACTTTCGACGCATCATTTTCCGGCATCACCTGCACGGCAAAATGCCACTTCGGGAAATCGCCGCGCTCGATGGCGTCATAGAGGTCGCGCTGGTGGCTCTCGCGGTCCTTGCCGATCAGCGTCTCGGCCTCGGCGTCGCTCAGGTTCTTGATCCCTTGCAGGCACTTCATGTGGAACTTCACCCAGAAACGCTCGTTGTTGGCGTTGATGAAGCTGAAGGTGTGGCTGCCGAAGCCGTGCATGTGGCGATAGGTGGCCGGGATGCCCCGGTCGCTCATCAGGATGGTGATCTGGTGCAGCGCCTCCGGCAGCAGGGTCCAGAAATCCCAGTTGTTCTTCGCGCTGCGCAGATTGGTGCGCGGGTCGCGCTTCACAGCATGGTTGAGGTCGGGGAATTTCAGCGGGTCGCGCAGGAAGAACACAGGCGTGTTGTTACCGACCAGATCCCAGTTGCCTTCCTCGGTGTAGAACTTGAGCGCGAAGCCGCGGATGTCGCGCTCGGCGTCGGCCGCGCCGCGCTCACCGGCAACGGTGGAGAAGCGGGCGAATACCTCGGTCTGCTTGCCAATCTGGGAAAAGAGCTTGGCACGGGAGTATTGGCTGATGTCGTGGGTGACGGTGAAGGTGCCGTAAGCGCCGGAGCCCTTGGCGTGCATGCGCCGCTCGGGGATGACCTCGCGGTCGAAATGGGCCAGTTTTTCCAGGAACCAGACGTCCTGCAACAGCATGGGGCCGCGTGCGCCAGCGGTCAGCACGTTCTGGTTGTCGGGTACCGGCGCGCCGGCGCTGGTGGTGAGTTTCTTGCTCATGGCGATCTCCTTCCGTGGTCTCAATCGAGCCTGCTGGCTCGGCGAATAGGTTCATTACAGGCCGGGGCATCCCTTTTGGCTAATGGATTTCATCGAAGCACACCATGGGCGAAATAGATCGTCACGACGATGACGATTTCTACCCGCACGGAGCGCGTGGCATATCGGCGGATTCTCCGAGGACTGCCGCTGTGGCAGCTTGTTTCACGCCAACCCGGCCGACACACTAAACTAGCCGCCGACACCGTTTACGCGCGCCACCATGGTCCCCCATCTCACCACCGCACTCACCGGCCCGTTGCTGGAACTGGAACGCCAGGTTATCGAAGCCCAGGGCGATATCGAACACTGGTTGCGGCGGCAGTGGCTGGCGCATCCAGCGCCGTTCTACAGTTCGGTGGACCTGCGCAATGCCGGCTTCAAACTGGCGCCGGTGGATACCAACCTGTTCCCCGGCGGCTTCAACAACCTGAACCCCGATTTCCTGCCGCTGGCGGTGCAGGCGGCGCAGGTGGCGGTGGAAAAAATGTGCGCCGACGCGCGCAGCTTTCTCATCATTCCCGAGAACCACACGCGCAATCTGTATTACCTGCAGAACGTCGCGGCGCTGGTCGACATCATCACCAAGACCGGGCTGAGTGTGCGCATCGGCAGCCTGATTCCGGATCTGGCGGAACCCCTGGTGCTGGACCTGCCGGACGGTGGCAGGCTCACCCTGGAACCGGTCCGGCGCGAGGGGAACCGCTTGAAGCTGGATGGTTTCGACCCCTGTTCGATTCTGCTCAACAACGACCTGACCTCCGGCGCGCCCGCCATCCTGCAAGGCCTCGACCCCGCCCAGACCATGCTGCCGCCGCTCCATGCCGGCTGGGCGACGCGCAGCAAATCCAAGCATTTCAGCGCCTATGACGGCGTCGCGCACGACTTCTCCGGCCTCATCGGCATCGACCCCTGGCTGATCAACCCCTACCACGCGCTGTGCGGCGAGGTGAATTTCCAGGCGCGCGAGGGCGAGGAATGCCTGGCCGACCATGTCGCCGCGATGCTGGAAAAAATCCGCGTGAAATACCGCGAACACGGCATCGACCGTGACCCCTTCGTCATCGTCAAGGCCGATGCCGGCACCTACGGCATGGGCATCATGACTGTGAAATCGCCCGACGACGTGCGCGACCTCAACCGCAAGCAACGCAACAAGATGGGCGTGGTGAAGGAGGGCCTCTCGGTCACCCAGGTGCTGGTGCAGGAAGGCGTGCCCACTTTCGAGAGCCTCAACGCAGCGGTCGCCGAGCCGGTGGTGTACATGATCGACCACTTCGTCATCGGCGGTTTCTACCGCGTCCACACCGGCCGCCGCGTCGATGAAAACCTCAACGCCCCCGGCATGCACTTCGTCCCGCTCGCCTTCGACCAGAGCGGCAGCTTCTGCGACTGCGGCGCCCGCCCCGACGCCCCGATGAACCGCTTCTACACCTACGGCGTCCTCGCCCGCCTGGCCGCGCTGGCGGCGGCGGTCGAGCTGGAGAAGACGGACCCCGAGGGGGAACAGTCATGAACCTGCTCTTCATCGCCGACCCCCTGGAAACTTTCAAGACCTACAAGGATTCCACCTACGCCATGATGGTCGAGGCGGCCCGGCGCGGCCATGCGATCAGCGCGATGCTGGCGGGCGATCTGGTGTGGAAGGCGGAGTGGGTGGTGGGGCGCACGCAGCGGGTTGTTCTCTCCGCTTCCGCAAAAGGAGGCGGCGGCGGAACCTCCGAAAATCCCCTGATGAAGCCCCTACCCTTCGGTACCCAACCCCCCTTTGGCAAAGGGGGGAGTACGCACACAACCTCCTGGTTCGAGCGCGGTGAGGCGGAATGGCACGATCTGGCTTCGTTCGACGCGGTGATCATGCGTACCGATCCGCCCTTCGATCAGGCCTATCTCTACGCCACCTGGTTGCTGGAAATGGCGGAACGGCAGGGTGCGCGGGTATTCAACTCACCACGCGCCCTGCGCGATTACAACGAGAAACTGGCGATCGCGCGTTATCCGCGCTACATCGCGCCGACGCTGGTGACTTGCCACGCCGACTTGATCCGTGAGTTTCTCGTTGAACAGGGTGATATCGTGGTGAAGCCGCTCAACGCGATGGGTGGCGCCATGGTGTTCCGCCTGCGCCCGGACGATCCCAATGTGGGCGCGATCCTGGAGACCATCACCCAATACGGGCGCGAGACCGTGATGGCACAGCGCTATCTGCCGGAGATCAAGGCGGGCGACAAACGCATCCTGGTCATCGCCGGGCAGCCGGTGCCCTATTGCCTGGCGCGTATTCCCGCCGAGGGCGAGACGCGCGGCAATCTGGCGGCGGGCGGCAGCGGTGTCGCGCAACCGCTGTCGGAACACGATTGGGAGATTGCCCGCGCCCTGGGGCCGGAGTTGCACGCCGCCGGCCTGCTGCTGGTCGGCCTGGACGTGATCGGCGATTGCCTGACCGAAGTGAATGTCACCAGCCCCACCTGCTTCCAGGAAATCACTCAGCAGACCGGCTTCAATGTGGCGGGGATGTTCATCGATGCGCTGGAACGCGAGGTGAGAGGTGAGTGATCTAGTAGGTTGGGCAAAGCGAAGCGTGCCCAACAAGCACACGGGATGTTGGGCACGCTTCGCTTTGCCCAACCTACGCCTCATCCTGGTGGCGCTTTGCGCGAGTGTGTTGCTCACCGGTTGCGGCGAACGCCTGCACAAGCAGCAGTCCTACGTCTTCGGCACCCTGGTGGAAGTCACGATTTACGGGGAGGAGCAGGACAAGGCGCGGCGGGTCACCGACCAGGTGCTGCGTGATTTCGACGAAATGCACCAGACCCTGCATGCCTGGCAGCCGGGGTCGCTGGAACGCCTCAATGGCCTGTTTGCCCTGGCGACGCCGCAAGGCCCCATCCGTATCGCGCTACCGCCGGGCCTGATTCCGATCCTGACCGACGCCACGCGCCTGTCGGAGGCGTCCGAGGAATTGTTCAATCCAGGCATCGGCAATCTGGTGCGGCTGTGGGGATTTCATTCCGACAGTTTCGAGCCGCGCCTGCCGGACCCGAAGGAAATCGAGCGCCTGGTGCAAGGCAAGCCGCGCATGTCCGAGCTCAAGATCACCGGCGTCATGCTGGAAGCCGGCAATCCAGCGCTGCGTTTGGACCTGGGCGGTTATGCCAAGGGCTATGCGCTGGACCTGGCGGCGGCTTATCTGAAAAGCCAGGAGGTGAACAACGCGCTGATCAACATCGGCGGCAACATCCTGGCCCTGGGGCAGAAAGGGAGCCAGGCGTGGAAGGTGGGCATCCAGCATCCCCGCCGTGCCGGCGCCCTGGCGATGCTGGAATTGCATGACGGCGAAGCCATCGGCACTTCCGGTGACTATCAACGTTTCTTCGAAGTGAACGGCAAGCGCTATTGCCACCTGATCGACCCGCGCAGCGGCTGGCCGGCGGACCAGACCCAGGCGGTGACGGTGATCGCGCGGGGCGCGCACGCCGGCACCTTGTCCGACGTCGCCAGCAAGCCGCTGTTCATCGCGGGTCCAAGTGATTGGCAGCGGATGGCGAAGAAAATGGGCATCGGCGAAGTCTTGTTCATCGCCACCGATGGCGGTGTCAGCGCCACCCGCGCGATGAACGGCCGCCTCATCTGGGAGAAACCCGCGCCGGTCGTGAAGATCGTCGAGGAATGAAGGCGCGCCGCGCGTCATTCTCGCCGTTACGCCTATAGTTCGTATCACCTGAATCAATCTGGAAAGGGGACGTCATGTATTCCTGGAAATCACATTTCGTCGTACTCGCGGACTATCAGCACTGGGCCAACGATGTGCTGTTCAATTCCCTGGACCATCTGCAACCGGAAGTCATCGGCAGCGATCAGGGCCTCTACTTCAAGAGCATCCACCACACGGTCGACCACCTGTTGCTGGTCAGCCAGGTCTGGCTGGCGCGGATGCGGGGCGAGCACCTGGAAGCGAATTATCGGGAGATCAACCATCCCGATTTCCGCGAGTTGAAACAACTCTTGCGGCGCGAGACGCGCAAGCTGCAAACCTGGCTGGATGAACAGCCGGAGGCGTTCTTCGAAGCGGAAATGAGTTTTGCCGGCAGCGACGGCAAGCCGCGCGGCATGTGGGTGCGGGAAGCGCTGACCCATGTGTTTACCCACTACGCACACCATCGCGGCCAGATTTCCGCCGTCATCACCCGTCTTGGCGGCCCCTGCCCGGAAATGGATTTCGTCTACTACCGGCGTGAGATGGACAAGCTGCTCAGCGAGGTGAAGTAGGCTTTTGCAGCAACAACGGCTCGATCAATTTTTCCAGCCGCCCGCTGTGTACCTGGCCGGCAATGCGATGTCGAATCATCCCGTCACGATCCACCACGAAGGACAGCGGCACCCGATCCACCCCGCCGAAGGCCTGCATGATCTGGTTGCTCGCCAGTGGCGCCGGGAAGGTATAGCCCTCCGTTCGCATGAAGGTATCCACCTCGTTCTGGGTTTTATCCAGGCTGTAGGCGACAATCTCGAACCCGCGCGACTGGTTGGCCTGGTAGAACGCCTGCATGGCCGGCATTTCGTGGCGGCAGTAGGGGCACCAGGTGCCCCAGAAATTCACCAGCACCACCTTGCCATGCAGATCGGACATATATTTGCCCGCCTGTATGGGTACTTCCGGCACCGGCTGGTCCTGCTCCGTCACCCAGGCCGGGGGGCGGAACCACAGGTATACGATCAGCCCGATCAGGATCAAGGTCACCGGGCTGGGCTTCAGTTTATTGAGGAATTCTTTTGTCATCGTCCAACTCCGATCGTCCGAAAATTGCGCTGAAGCGCCCCGTCGAGGCTAGCAAAGAGTCCGCCACGCCATCCAAGTTCCGCCCCAAGCTGGGCGATCGGCGTGCCGGCAAGCCCCGCCCCCCTGAACCTGACGCCGTCGCCAGCCAACCGGACAGGTCGGCCGCGAAGCCGCGCAAGCCGAGGCCGCCGGGCGCGCCCACGACACAGCGTTCCGAGCCGCGTTCCGACGGCCCGCGCCCGCCCAGGGACGGCGGCACGGCGAGCAATCCGCGCCGCCGTCCGGTACTGGATTCGGGCCACTCGGTACGGCATCGCTTTTTCGTCTCCTGCCCGCGCGGCCTGGAAGATGAACTGGCGCGCGAGTTGGCGGAAATCGGCGCCGGTGACCAGATGCCGGCGCGCGGTGGCGTGATCTTCCTCGGCGACATGACCCTGGCCTGGAAGGTCAACCTGTGGAGCCGCCTTGCGATTCGCGTCCTCTGGCAGGTGGCCGATGGCCACTATCGTAGCGAGGACGATCTCTATGAAGTCGCCATGTCGCTCGACTGGCCCAGCCTGTTCGACGTCTCGCGCACCATCGCCGTTACCACCGTCGGCAAGTCCAGCCCGCTGAAAAGCCTCAACTTCGTCACCCTGCGGATCAAGGACGCGGTGTGCGACCGCTTCCGCGCCGCCATCGGCGAACGTCCCAGTGTGGAAACGCGTGACCCGCAGGTGCCCATCACCCTGTTCCTGTCCGAAGAAAAATTCACCCTCTACCTCGACCTCTCCGGCAGCCCGCTCAATCGGCGCGGCTACCGGGTCGAAGCCGCCGCCGCGCCACTCAACGAAAACCTCGCGGCCGGGCTGCTGAAACTGTCCGGCTGGACCCCGGATATGCCGCTCTACGACCCAATGATGGGCGGCGGCACCATCCTGCTGGAAGCGGCGCTGATCGCGCTCAACATCGCACCCGGTATCAATCGCCACTTCTCCTTCGAGAATCTGGCCAACTTCGACATGATCGAATGGCAACGCCTGCGCAAGAACGCCCAGGCGGAAGCGCGGGAACCCGAGCCGCTGGCGATCTTCGGCTCCGACATCGACCCGTTGATGGTGCGTGCCGCCGGCCTCAACCTGAAAGCCGCCGGCGTGTTCGACTGCGTGCGTCTGATGGAAGCCGATTTCCTCAACGTCGACCCGCCGGTCCCGGAAGGCATGATCGTCAGCAACCCGCCCTATGGCGTGCGCCTGGGCAGCGAAGAGGACCTGATCGCCTTCTACCGCGCGGTCGGCGACAACCTGAAACAGCACTTCCCCGGCTGGACCGCCTGCATGATTTCCGGTGACCCCGATTTTCCCAAGTCCATCGGCCTCAGCGCCAACCGCCGCACGCCGCTGTTCAACGGCCCGCTGGAATGCCGCCTGTACGAATACCGGCTGGTGGCGGGGAGTAATCGCTAGCAGCCTGTCGGACTTTGGTCGTCGATAGCGAGAAGCCGCCCCGACGAGCGCAGTTTTTGCCAGATTCGCCGCCGCATAGTCGAACTATGGGGCAAGAAGCTGGTGAAAAATGGGCCGTCGCGGTGGTTTCGCAGCCGGCGATTCCAAAGTCCGACAGGCTGCTAGCTTCGTGGGGGGGGCGATTGATGCCCCCAGTCGCGCTGGTTGTTGGGTCGGTTGGCGGGCTAACCCACGTTTAACAACCTCCCCCTCAATTCCCGTTAAATTCCGCCCGTAACCCGTTGATTATTCGTTTTTCTCACCCATAAACCCCCGTGTAGTGCCTTATTATTTCTTATGGCACCCCACAAACCCCTTGCCAGG